>NZ_JAAMFN010000130.1 GCF_013376095.1 Arthrobacter sp. SDTb3-6
GGGGCGGGTTCAATGATCGGGTGGTCGGTCAGGTGCCGGGGAGGCCGTGGTGGTAGTGGTTTCGGAGTTTGGTTTGGGTGGGGTCGAGTTTGTAGCAGGGTGTGAACCAGGGGGTCCCGTTGATGAGTTCGATGCTCCACAGGCCTTGGTGGACGGCGTGGTGGTGGACTGTGCAGAGCAGGGCGCCGTTTGAGATGTCGGTTCCGCCGCCTTGGGACCATGGGATTATGTGGTGGGCGTCGGTGGTCATGGCGGTTCGTCGGCAGTGGGGGAAGCAGCAGCCTTTGTCGCGGGCGATGAGGATTTTGCGTTGGGTGTCGGTGAAGAAGCGTTGGGTGCGGCCGACGTTGAGGATGTTCTCTCCGTTGCCCAGGATCATGGTGGTGATGTCTGCGTCGCAGAGTTCTTCCTCGAGGAGGGCCAGGGGTTGGGGTCCGCTGTAGGGGAGGAAGGCGATGCCTCCGGGGCGGCCGTCCTTGGTGCGGCGTTGGAGTTCGGTTTCGTTGGTGGAGATGAACAGTTGGGGTTTGAGTCCGCCGTTCATGGGGAGTTTGCCGGTGCGGGCGGCGAGTTTGATGCAGTCGATCAGGCCGTCGAGGAGTTTTTGGGCGCGGGTGCGCCGGTCGGCCACGACGGGGTTGGTGCAGTCGGGGTCGATGGGGTCCAGTCCGGGCAGTTCCTGGTCGGATCCGGGTTCCGGGACCCAAATTCCGTTGACGAGGCGGGGCCAGGGCTGTGCCTGGGTGGTGGCGGGCGGTGTGTCCGGGCGGGGCGGGTCAGGGGTGGCGGGGATGTCCAGGAGGGTCTGCCCGGGAATC
>NZ_JAAMFN010000131.1 GCF_013376095.1 Arthrobacter sp. SDTb3-6
CGCCCACGCCCAACTCGTCAAGCGCGCCGTCGACGGCCTCAAGGCCCACGGCGACCTGGACGTCCTGTAAGGACAGGACAGCCCCCACCACCCGAGGTCATACTGGGTCCTCCCTGAAAGTTGCATGGAAAATGTCAGTTAACATATGTCTATGACTTCATCATCACGTGTACGTAAAGCCGTTATTCCTGCGGCCGGGTTGGGGACCCGTTTTCTCCCGGCGACGAAGGCGATGCCGAAGGAAATGCTGCCCGTGGTGGACAAGCCGGCCATCCAGTACGTGGTGCAGGAGGCCGTCAGTGCCGGGCTGACGGATGTGCTGATGATTACCGGGCGGAACAAGCGGGCCCTGGAGGACCACTTTGACCGGGTCCCGGTCACGGAACAGCTGCTGGAGGCCAAGGGCGACACGGAGAAGCTCACGGCGGTCCAGCATGCCACGGACCTTGGCGAGATCCATTATGTGCGCCAGGGGGACCCGAAGGGCCTGGGGCATGCGGTGCTGCGGGCGAAGACCCATGTGGGGGATGAGCCGTTCGCGGTGCTGCTCGGTGATGACCTCATTGACGAACGTGATGAGCTGTTGACGACGATGATCGAGGTGCAGGCCCGCACGGGCGGGTCGGTGGTGGCATTGATCGAGGTGCCGCCGGAGAAGATCTCCGCCTACGGGTGTGCGGACATGACCGTGGTGGACGGGGAGGCGTATGTGAAGGTCAACCACCTGGTGGAGAAGCCGGCGGTGGCCGATGCGCCCTCGAACCTGGCCGTGATCGGCCGCTACGTGCTG
>NZ_JAAMFN010000132.1 GCF_013376095.1 Arthrobacter sp. SDTb3-6
TGTCGTTTTCGGATCGGGCGGACATTGCCGTAGGCATCCAGGCTGGCAGGACGGACCGGCAGATCGGCGCTGATCTCGGCCGGGACCACACGATTATTTGGCGGGAACGCCGGCGGAACTCGACGAAGACCCGCGGCTACCGGCCCGTGACTGCGGACTGTGCCGCGGAGCGGAAGCGCAAGCGTCCGCAGGCGCGCAAGATCGAGACGGATCCTGTCCTTGCCGCGCGGGTGAGGGAAGACTTGGCGAGGTCCCGGACGCCCCGGCAGATAGCTGGCCGTTTGCGTTTGGAGGCCACGGACGCCAGCGTTGAGACCATGACGAAATCACCCGACGCTCAGGGGCGGACCGTGTCCCACGAGGCCATCTACCGGTGGATCTACGCCCTGCCCAAAGGCGAGTTGGCGAAGTCCGGGATCCTGCTGCAGTCCAAGCGCACCAAGCGTAAATCGGTGAAGCCGTTAGGTGAACGCACGGGTGGGAGGATCGTCGGGATGGTCAGCATCGACGACCGGCCCGAGGAAGCCTCAGATCGCCGTGTTCCTGGGGCGTGGGAAGGGGATTTGGTGGTCGGCAAGGGCGGCAAGAGCGCTATCGCGACCCTGGTGGAGAGGCACAGCAGGTTCTTGATCATGCTGGGGCTGCCCGAAGGGAAGAAGGCTGACGGTCTCGCCGATGTGCTGATCGACCGGGTCAATGATCTGCCGGCGCTGATGCGCGGTTCACTGACCTGGGACCAGGGCACGGAGATGGCCCGCCACGCCCAGTTGACCGTGGCCACGGAGCT
>NZ_JAAMFN010000133.1 GCF_013376095.1 Arthrobacter sp. SDTb3-6
CCGGGGGTGTTCGTCACCGGGTCCACCAGGAGGCGCAGGAACGTCCCGGCCCCGGCCAACAGCTTGCGTGCGGTTTCTTCGGTGATGGGGCCGTGTCCGGCGAGTTCAGCCGGTTCATTCCTCACCCCGGGCGGGCCCAGCACCGGGACGGTGACGATGAGCTGTGCCGCCGGCAGGGGAGGTTCGGCCACGACAGCCCCGTCCCGCACCGCATCCAGCTGGTCCAGGTGGTCCTGCACGGGGTCCTCCAACACACCATCGACCACCCCGCCGGCCACACCGGCGGCCAGGCCTTCCACGATCCCCGCCAACCCCGCACGCCCAGCAACCGGCCCAGCAACCGGCCCAGCAACCGGCCCACCACCGGGCACCGGAACCCCGCCATCGGAACCGGCATCCGAAGCCACCAAACTGCCAGCGACAGGGCCGCGACAGGGCGGTCCCCTGCGGCGGGGCGGTCCCTTGCGGCGGGGTTCTCCGTACCGGGACGGTGACGATCAGCAGGGTGGTTCCCTGCGGTGGCAGGTCCGGTGTTGGGGCTGAGGGTGCCGGTCTGGATGATGTTTTCCGGTCGTTTGGCGGGTTTTTCGTCCAGGGCGTCCTGTTTTGGGGTTTGCGGGCCGAGAGCGGGCGCCCGTGGCGGATCGACCCAGTCCGGGAGCACGTCAATGAGCTGCAACCCCGCATACGCACCCCCACCGGCATCACCGGCACCACCGGGCCTGTCGGGGCGGGTGGGGTGGGAGGGGTCCGCCAGGGCCGGGA
>NZ_JAAMFN010000134.1 GCF_013376095.1 Arthrobacter sp. SDTb3-6
CCGTCAAGCGGCAGAAAGCGGACGTCGGATCGTCCGAAGGGTGCAAGGCCGGAGGTTACTACGGAGACTCCCATTCCGGCGGCCACCAGGCCGAGGGCAGACTCAATCTCATAGCTTTGGTACACGACATTGGGCTCGAATCCGGCTCCGCGGCACAAGGCCTTGACCCGGGCAGGAAAATTGGCTGCTTCTCCCCTGGGGAAGAGGATAAACGGTTCCGTTTCCAAGACAGCGAACGGCACCACATCCAACCCCGCCAACGGATGGCCGACCGGCACCGCAACAACGAAAGGCTCCCGCAGGAGGACTTCCTGTGCGATCTGCGGCGACACCGCCGGATCCCGTGCGATCCCTAAGTCAATGACGCCCGTCCGCAGGGCGTCCGGCTGGTCCTCCGTGAGAATCTCATGAAGTTGCAGCTCCACATCCGGATGCAACGCCGTAAATGCCTTGATAGCCGGCGGCATAACTCCGTAGATGGCGGAGCGGGTGAAGCCGATGCGAAGACGCCCACTCTTCCCTTGGGCGAGGCCCTGCAGCCGGTCAACCAAGTCCTCGAAGTCAGACAATAGCCGTTCCGCCTCGTCCTTGAGCAGCATCCCGGCCTCCGTGAGCCGGTATGGGCGCGCGTCGCGTTCGAAAAGCCCCACGCCCAGCCGGCGTTCGAGCAGGCGGAGCTGTTGGCTGAGCGCGGGTTGTGCGATGTTCAGCTTCTCGGCCGCCTGG
>NZ_JAAMFN010000135.1 GCF_013376095.1 Arthrobacter sp. SDTb3-6
CCTCGGCCCTGGCGGACCCCTCCCACCCCACCCGCCCCGACAGGCCCGGTGGTTCCGGTGGTGCCGGTGGGGGTGCGTATGCGGGGTTGCAGCTCATTGACGTGCTCCCGGACTGGGTCGATCCGCCACGGGCGCCCGCTCTCGGCCCGCAAACCCCAAAACAGGACGCCCTGGACGAAAAACGCGCCAAACGACCGGAAAACATCATCCAGACCGGCACCCTCAGACCCAACGCCGGACCTGCCACCGCAGGGAACCACCCTGCCGATCGTCACCGTCCCGGTACGGAGAACCCCGCCGCAGGGGACCGCCCTGTCGCTGCCCTGTCGCTGGCAGTTTGGTGGCTTCGGATGCCGGTTCCGATGGCGGGGTTCCGGTGCCCGGTGGTGGGCCGGTTGCTGGGCGTGCGGGGTTGGCGGGGGTCGTGGAAGGCCTGGCCGCCGGGGTGGCCGGCGGGGTGGTCGATGGTGTGTTGGAGGACCCCGTGCAGGACCACGTGGACCAGCTGGATGCGGTGCGGGACGGGGCTGTCGTGGCCGAACCTCCCCTGCCGGCGGCACAGCTCATCGTCACCGTCCCGGTGCTGGGCCTGCCCGGGGTGAGGAATGAACCGGGCGAACTCGCCGGACACGGCCCCATCACCGAAGAAACCGCACGCAAGCTGTTGGCCGGGGCCGGGACGTTCCTGCGCCTCCTGGTGGACCCGGTGACGAACACCCCCGT
>NZ_JAAMFN010000136.1 GCF_013376095.1 Arthrobacter sp. SDTb3-6
CTGCACCTCGCGGCCGAGCCGGAGCTGACCCACGCGCTCATGGAGAGCGGCGTCACCGCCATCGCCTACGAGACCGTGCAGCAGGGCCGTGTCCTGCCGCTGCTGGCCCCCATGTCCGAGGTGGCGGGGCGCCTGTCCGTCCAGGTGGGCGCCCAGTGCCTCACCGCACCGGCCGGCGGCAAGGGCATCCTGCTTGGCGGCGTCCCGGGTGTCCGCCCGGCCAACGTGGTGATACTCGGTGCCGGCGTCTCGGGCACCAACGCCGCGGCCATGGCCATTGGCGCCGGCGCGGACGTGACCATCCTGGACATCAACATCGACCGCCTCCACCAGCTGGACGACCACTACCAGGGACGGCTGAAGACCGTGGCCTCCAACACCCTGGAGATCGAGCGTGCGCTGCTGCAGGCGGACCTGGTGATCGGCTCGGTGCTGATCCCCGGGGCCAAGGCGCCCAAGCTCGTCACGAATGCGCTGGTTTCCAGGATGAAGCCGGGCTCGGTGCTGGTGGACATCGCCGTGGACCAGGGCGGCTGCTTCGAGGACACCCATCCCACGACGCATGAAAACCCCACGTTCACGGTGCACAACTCCGTCTTTTACTGCGTGGCCAACATGCCGGGCGCGGTGCCGAACACGTCCACGTACGCCCTGACCAATGTCACGCTCCGCTACGCCGTGGCACTGGCCAA
>NZ_JAAMFN010000137.1 GCF_013376095.1 Arthrobacter sp. SDTb3-6
ACCCGGCACCGATCACGAGCTCCCCGGCCTGGACCCCATCGACCCGAACTGCACCAACCCCGCCCTGCAAGACACCCGCACCCGCCCCCAACGACTCCTCGACGCCCTCATCGACACCCTCCACCTCGCCGCCCGCACCGGCCACCTCCCCCTCAACGGCGGACTCAAACCCCACCTCCTCATCACCACCACCGAAGCCGACATCCACACCAACCGCACCCAAGGCAACGCCGGCGGCATCGCCTTCCTCCCCTACACCGGCCCCAGCAACCTCGCCCTCTGGGACACCGAACTCTGCGACGCCGACATCACCACCCTCATCCTGGGCAACGGCCACACCATCCTCAACGCCGGACGCACCCAACGCCTCTTCACCCCCACCCAACGCAAACTCCTCATCGCCCGCGACAAAGGCTGCACCTTCCCCCACTGCACCCGCCCCGCCAGCGACTGCGAAGCCCACCACATCACCCCCTGGCAAGACGGCGGCGAAACCAACACCAACAACGGCACCCTCACCTGCCCCCTCCACCACCACCTCATCCACCAAGGCCTCTGGACCGTCCGCCTCCACAACGGCACCGCCCTCTACACCCCCACCAACACCCAAGACCCCCACCAAAAAGACCAATACAACCCCTACCACCACAACCTCCCCCACCCCTCAACCGAGCCA
>NZ_JAAMFN010000138.1 GCF_013376095.1 Arthrobacter sp. SDTb3-6
GGCCTGGTGCCTGGCATGTGGCGCTTCCTTCCGTGGTCATTCGGATTGGTCCACCAGACGGGCATGACCTGGCACGCCGGTGACACAAATTACGGTACAGCAATTGTTCGCTTTTTGTACAGAGGTTCATATGTCGAACAAATAGACGGTTGCGGGTGTCGACGGGTCGTGGTCCATGATGCGGTGAATCCGCGGGGTGCCAGGGGGCTAGGATCAAGCCATGACTTCCGGCGACATCACCTTTCACACCCGCAAATGGGTCCGTCCCGAGGACCTCAACGCCAACGGCACGCTGTTTGGCGGAAGCCTGCTGCGCTGGATTGATGAGGAGGCGGCGATTTATGCGATCGTCCAGCTGGGCAACGGCAACGCGGTCACCAAGTACATGTCGGAGATCAATTTTGTCTCCTCCGCGGTACAGGGGGACCTCATTGAAATGGGCCTGACGGCAACACACTTTGGCCGCACCTCACTCACGATGCGCGCGGAAGTGCGCAACATGTTCACCCGAGAGTCAATCCTGACGATAGAAAAGATCGTGTTCGTGAACCTGGACGACGACGGCCTGCCGGCGCCCCACGGCTACACGTCAATCACGTACGACCGTGACCGGGTCCCGTACCAGCACCTCGGCACCGCCGGCAGGTAACGA
>NZ_JAAMFN010000139.1 GCF_013376095.1 Arthrobacter sp. SDTb3-6
GAAGGCCTGGACCGCCGTGCAGATCCACAAGGCCATGGACACAGACGCCTAAGAGCCATCCCGTTGGTTCGGGCTATTTGCCGTGCCAGACTGCCCGTTCAACCCGCATGATCTGGTCGGCCGGGAACCATTCGATTCGGTAGGTTCTGTCTGGGTCGTACCATTCAACGAGCCCGTAGGAACGTGTGTACGCGACGGCCTTCCCGTAAAGGTAGCCGACCTTGACCAGAGGTTGCTGCCAGGGAGAGAAGCGCTGAGGCTTGCCATCGCTGCGGTCGGGGTGGCGGTCCTCGGCTGCGACGATCTCCAAGAGCTTAGAATCAGGATCGAACTTATTCACGGAACAAGCATGCGCTCTATCACTGACATAGAACATGGATCGAATACTCACCTAGTATGGGGTCATGAAGATCATCGGCGCCTTGGAGACCATCGAGACCGGCGCCATTGAGCGTACCGAGTCCGAATGCACCGACTATCGTCACGGAATTGACGCGTTGCGCCGGCTGCTTCCCGACGGAGTGCGGCTGCTGAGCGTCCGAGTGGAACGTTAGGATTCGGCAGGATTCATACCCGGGCTCGTGGCGCCAATGTGGGAACGTTCGGCCATTCACCAAGTGCGAGGC
>NZ_JAAMFN010000014.1 GCF_013376095.1 Arthrobacter sp. SDTb3-6
TGCCACCGGCTGCGGCACTGGCAGCCGGCCGCCCGCCACTGCTTGAACACGCACTCAGTGCCAACATCGGCACCACGACGGCAACCACCGCCACCTTCCGCCACGGGATCTTCCTCACTTGCGGTCTCCTTCATTTGGGGTTTCTGCCAAGCGTCCGCGCCCGGCCCGTATATTCCGCTACATAGATCATCGTGATCCCCGTCACTAAAGTCAAGGGTTTGTCCTGACATTAGGATGTTTTTACGTAATCAAAGGACTTTTCGATTCTTGTTGGCGGATGCCAAACTGCTGTTCCGACCGCCCGCCGGCAGGTATGTAGGGGGTCCGGCCGCACTGCAAGGACGACGGCGGGGCACTCTTGAATCGGCAGCGCGCCCTCCGCCTGCATCAAGAACCTGGCGCCGGCCTATGCATGTAAGCCGCAAATTCATCGACAGCCACGCAACACCGAATTAAAATTCATTGCGTATGCAGCAGACGTCACAAGTGCCGAAACAGCCATCACGCCCGCACCGTCAGCAGGGCGCGGCGGCTGGCCGGCACGTCACTACGGAAACGACCCGAAGAGGCGATGCACATGATGCCGTCCACTTACCAGCAGCTGGCCTTCAGCCGGCCTGGCGACGGCATCCTGCTGGTCACCTTGAACCGGCCGGAGAAGCTTAACGCCACCGACGAGCAGATGCACGGCGAACTCGCACGGGTATGGCGGGACGTCGCCAACGACCCCCAAACGCGCGTGGCCGTCATTACCGGCGCCGGCACGGCCTTCAGTGCCGGCGGCGACCTCGACATGGTGGAGCGGCTGGCCGGCAATTCCGACCGCGTGAGGCACATGCTCGCCGAAATGAGCCAGTTGGTCTACGGCATCGTCAATTGCGACAAACCCGTGGTCGCGGCCATCAACGGGGTGGCCGTTGGCGCCGGGCTCGCCGTTGCCCTGCTTGCAGACATCTCCATTTGTGCCGACGACGCCCGTCTCGGCGACGGCCACGTCAAGCTGGGCGTGGCCGCCGGCGACCATGCAGCGATCATCTGGCCGCTTCTGGCGGGCATGGCCAAGGCCCGTTACTACCTGTTGACCGGCGAGATGCTCACCGGGGCGGAGGCCGAGCGGATTGGCCTGGTCAGCCGGGCTGTCCCCCGGGAGCAGGTGTTGGATGAGGCGCTGCGCGTGGCCACAGGCCTTGCACACGGCTCGCAAACGGCGATCCAGTTGACCAAGCGGGCCATGAACGGCTGGCTCCGCGCCGCCGGACCGATTTTCGACCAGTCGGCAGCCTACGAGATGCTCGGGTTCCTGGGACCGGATGTGCTCGAGGGGGTCGCCGCACTCCGCGGAATACGGGCGCCGAATTTTCCATCCGCCACCGCCCCGGAGCCATGACTTTGGCGGCAAGGAAGAAATCCTGCCGGAGTCCCCCATCGTTCCCGGGCAACGGGACCGCCAGCGAAGCCTCCTTGCCGCGGCGCCGTGCCGGGCGATTTCGCGTAAGGGGCATCCGTCCGCTACTCTTGAGAGGTTGCTTTTGCGGATCAGTTGATGGCCGGTCAAGGGCAATGGATCGGGGTGTGGCGCAGCTTGGTAGCGCGCGTCGTTCGGGACGACGAGGCCGCAGGTTCAAATCCTGTCACCCCGACCAAGAACTGAAGGCAGTGTCCGCACGGACGCTGCCTTCAGTGTTTCCGGGACCAGTGTTTCCGGCCCCGCCGGCTGCCTCGCGCCCGCGTCGAAACACTCCACCCAGCGCTGCCCCTGCGCGCTTGCGCCTTACATGCGGCAAACATGACGGCTACCCCCACACGCCGCCCAAAGAGCACCGAAACAATTCATGGCAAACCTCCAGCAAACTCTCCAATGCACGCCGAACGCCGGGTGTAGCCTAGGTCACGCAGCACCGGAACCGCCAAAGGAGATGGTTTTCCCATGAGCACAACACAAGAAAGCAAACAGCAGGGAGGGGCTCCCGAACAAGGAACCAAACTCAAGCGGCACCTGGGGCCGATCGGACTACTGTTTACCGCCATCGGCTCCATCATCGGCTCGGGCTGGCTGTTCGGAGCCTACAACGCCTCACAAATTGCCGGGCCCGCGGCAATCTTTTCCTGGCTGATCGCCGGACTCATGGTCCTGATGATCGGCCTTTGCTATGCCGAACTCGGCCCGATGTTCCCGATCTCCGGCGGCGTGGTCAGGTACCCCCACCTGGTGTGGGGATCCTTCGCCAGCTATTCACTGGGCTTCATCACCTGGATCAGCTCCGCCGCCGTCCCGGCCATCGAGGTCATGGGTGCACTGACCTACGCCACCAAATACGCGCCCTTCACCATCGCCCAGCGGGTTGCCAACACCACCGTGCACACGTTGACGCCGGTGGGCATCCTGATTGCCGTGATCCTGATGGCCATCTTTGTTGTCATCAACTACTACGGTGTTCGCCTGTTCGCCCAGATCAACAATGTCCTGGTGTGGTGGAAGCTCGTCATCATCCTGCTGGTCATCGCCACGTTCCTGGTCATGGCCTTCGGCACCACGCAGATGGGCACGCTGAACAACTTCACATCATTGGGCTTTGCGCCCTCCGGCGCACCCGCAATCTTTACCTGCATCGCCACCGCAGGCATCACGTTCTCCTTCCTCGGCTTCCGGCAGGGCATTGAACTGGCCGGTGAGACGTCGAACCCGAAACGCAACATTCCCTTCGCCATCATCGGCTCCGTGGGCATCACGGCCGTCATTTACGCCCTGCTGCAGGTGGCCTTCACCATGGGCATCCCCGAGCACGTGCTGCAAAGCTCAGGCAGCTGGTCGCACTTGACGTTCACCAACGACTTTGGCCCGCTCGCGGCCCTGGCCACGATGGGCGGGCTGACCTGGCTGGCCTACCTGCTGTATGCCGACGCCATCATCTCCCCGACCGACACCGGCCTGATCTACACCACCATTGCCGCCCGCGTCTCCTACGCGCAGGGCCGAAACGGCAATGCCCCGCGCTGGCTGGCCCGCACCAACAGCCACGGCGTGCCTCACTGGAGCCTCTTCCTGACCTTTTTGGTGGGGCTGGTGATGTTCCTGCCGTTCCCGAGCTGGCAACAGCTGGTCGGCTTCATCACCTCCGCCACGGTGCTGTCCTTTGGCTCCGGCCCGCTGGTGGTGGCCACGCTGCGGCGTCAAATGGCCGGCCGGGCCCGCCCCTTCAAGCTCCCGGGCGGCTACACCATCCCGCTGATCGCGTTCTATTGTGCAAACCTGATCGTGTACTGGGGCGGGTGGACCACCAACATGAAGATCTTCATCACCATCCTGCTCGGCTACATCCTGCTGGTCATCTTCGAATTCACCGGCGACCGCAAAACCAAGCCGAAGCTGGACTTCAGGGCCGGCGCCATCTGGCTGATCCCGTGGCTCGTCCTGGTCGGGGTGCAAAGCTGGTTGATGGATCCCGCCGAGCACCCGGTCCTGTTCTGGTGGGCCTTCCTCAGCAACGCAGTCATCACCGTGGTGGTTTTCATCCTCGCCCTGAACTCGCACCTGCCGCTGGCCAAGGTGCAGCAGTACATCGACGACGCCGAGGAGGAGTCGCGCGACGAGGAGGAACTGGCCGTCTAGGCTGCCCGGATACAATGGGGGGCATGACTGAGACACTGGCACCGATGGGCGGCCACGATACTGGCGCCCGGAATGGCAGCCGGGCCGGCACGCCGGCCCGGCCCGGTGCCCCCGCCACGTTCCAGGTGCCCTGACATCGACCTCAACAGTTCAGGGGCACCGGCGTGACCTCATGGCTCGAGGCCGTGCCCGCGTTCGGCATGGCCCTGCTGATCCTTGGCGTGCCCGGCGCCGCCGTCGTCACGGCGCTGCGCATCCGCGGCCTCCCCGCACTGTGCCTGGCACCTGCCGTGTCCGTCTCGGTGGCGGCCGTCAGCGCGGTGGTGGCACCACTCATCCACCTGCCGTGGGGCTGGCCCGTGCTGCTGCTGGGCACGGCCATCGCCACGGCGGCCGCCTGGCTGGCCCGCCGTTTCATTCCGGCCCTGCAGCCGGCGGCCGGGGCGGTCCCGGCCGGCCCCGCCGCCCCGCACCGGCGGAGGGCGTCCCGCGCAACCCTGCAGGCCGCCGTCGCCGGTGTCCTGGTGGCGCTGGCCGTCACCACGGTGTTCCTGGTGGTCGTCTCGCCCAGCCCCGGGCAGTTCACCCAGGGCTACGACTCCGTGTTCCATCTCAACGCCACGGAATATGCCGTGGAGACCCGGAATGCGTCGTCGTTCGCCATCTCCGGGTTCATCCTGCCTGCCGGAGCCTCGGTGTTTTACCCCGGCGCCTGGCACGGGCTGGCGAGCCTGCTGGTGATCTCGACCGGGATCAGCGTCCCGGCGGCCACGAACATCCTCTGGCTGGCGGTGGCCGGGCTCGTCTGGCCGCTGTCTTGCGTGTTCCTGGCCCGGACCGTGTTTGGCGAACGGCGCGTCATGCTGCTGGCGGCAGGCGCCCTCGCCGCCGCGTTTCCCGCGTTCCCCTACCTGCTGCTCCAATACGGCTCCGCCTACCCGAACATGCTCTCCAACGCGCTGGTTCCCGCCGGCGCGGCCCTGGTGCTGCTGATCCTCAGCCCATCCGCTCGCCCGCCGCTGGAACCGGCCCTGGCGCTGGCGGCAATTGTGCTGTTCCTGCCGGGGCTGGCCATGGCCCAACCCAACGGCGTGTTCAGCATCCTGCTGGTGCTCACCCCCCTGCTGGTCCAGCGGGTGTGGCTGTGGCTGCGCAAGGGGTTCGCGGACAGCCGCGGCCAGGGTTGGACACGCGCCGCCGTGCTGGCGGCGTCGGTGGCCGCCGTGGCGGGCGGCCTGCTGTCCCTGCCCCAAGTCAGGGGTCTGTTCAACTACACCAGCCCGGCGTTCCTGCCGTTCCCGCTGGCCTTCCTGCGCAACATCACCCAGGCACCGGCCCCCATCTGGTTCCCGGCCGCAGCCCTGCTCCTGCTGGTGCTGGCCGGTGCGTGGACGGCGGCCAAGGTCCACGGCAGGCGCTGGGTGCCGGCCTCGCTGCTGCTGGTCGCCTTCACCTACCCGCTGTCCTCCGGCACCAACCTGCCCGCGGCCAACGTGGTCATGGCCCCGTGGTGGGACAACCCGGAACGGATCGCGGCCCTGATGCCGTTGGTCGCCGTCCCCCTCGCCGCCCTGGGGGTGGACCGCCTGGCCGGCTGGCTCCCCACCAGGCACCCGCGCGTCCGCCTGGTCTCCCGGCGCGGGGGGACGACGACGGCGGCAGCGGCCCTCGCCGTCGTCCTCGCCTTCTCAAACCCCGGCTTTTGGCAGATGGCCGGCGCCGTGGGGCAGATGTACAACGTCCCGGCGAAGCCGGACAGCCTGGCCCAGGTGGATGCCCAGGAGCTGGCGCTGATCCACCGGCTCGACTCCCTCACCACGCCGAAGGACGTCATCGCCAACAACCCGTACAACGGCTCGGCCCTGGCCATGGCCCTGGCCGGCCGGCACATGCTCTTTCCCTACAGCTCCCAGGGCAGCCTCACGGCAGACCAATACACGCTGCGCTTCTGGCTCAACCGCGTGGGCAGCGACCAGGCGGTGTGCGCCGCCGCCAAGCGCCTGGGCGTGACGTACCTGCTGGACTTTGGCACCGATTACATCCCGGCCTTCAACAACCCCCGCTCTCTGTACCCCGGCGTCACCCTGGCGTCCGGGACCCAGGGTTTCACGCTCGTGGCACGGGACGGACATGCCGCCTTGTACAAGCTGACGCTGTGCGCCGGCGTGCCCGTGTAGGCCCCGTTCCAAACCGCTGCGGCGCACCGGAGGGTCGCTGCCCTGACAAGCCTGGTTGACAACATTTGTAGATGGTTATCACAAACTAGTCATAGCGTTTAGAGTTGTTAATAAGATTCGCACTGATGCCGCAGTTTGTCGGCACGGCGGTTTGCAAGAGGAGACCATAGTGGGCAGCAGTTTTGGCGTTCGACTACGGCAGGAACGCCTGGCAAGGAACCTCACCCAGTCCGAGCTGGGCGGTGCGCTGTACTCGGCCAGTTACATCTCCCTGCTCGAAAACGGGCGCCGGGAACCAACCGTTGAAATCATCAAGCAGCTCTCCCTCCAGCTGCAGCTGGCACCGCACTCCATCGAGGAATGGATGCAGCCCATCTCCGCGGAGGAAAGCGGCTACCTGATTGCCTCCCTATACGCACGCCAGTGCTGGGACACCCGCGACTATGTGGGTGCCGCCCAAAGCGCCGGTGCCGCCGCCGAGAAGGCACTTGCCAGCCACGACGCCGTCACGTGGTGGAACATGGCCTACCTGCAGGCGAACTCGCTGCTGCGCTGCGGGGGCCAGGCCGAGGCCCTCGAGGTCCTCCAGGCGCTGCTGGGCCACGCCCTTACCTCCGACAGCGATGCGCTGACGCTGCGCACCCGCCAGAGCATGTCCTCCGCGCTGCTGAGCCTGGGCCGCCTGCCCGAGGCCATCGAAGAGGCCACGCTCGCCGTCGAAATCGGCTCCGGCGACACCGACGAGGAATATACCGCCTACCTGATTGCCATGCAGACCCTCGTGGGCGCGCTGGCCGAGGCCGGCGACCTCGAAGCTGCCTGGCAGCACTGCCTGACGCTGGCCGAGGCTGTCACGGATGCCACGCCGTCGCAGCTGGCGGGGGAAATCCACTGGGTCATCGGCAACGTCGCGTTCATCCGCCAGGACGTCAACACCGGGCTGTTCCACCACGCCCAGGCCGGCCGGCTGCTCTCGCCCACGCAGGACCTGGCCCGGTGGGCCCAGTTCAACAAGGCCACCGCCTGGGTCCGGCTGGCCGCCGGGATTGTGGAGCCGGCCACGCTCGAGGCGATCGAACGCAGCGAACTGGCGCATTCCGTGGTGGGCGCCACGCGCACCGAGACGCTGGAGGTGGTGCTGTTGCGGGCCCGCTGGCTCTATCTCAACGGCGACATGACGGGGGCTCTGGCGCTGCTGGAAAGCATCGGCTCCGAACGCGAAACCCTGGCCACGCACATCGCCGGGGACACCGCGATGCTGCTGGGCAAGGTGCTCAAGGCGCAGGACCGCACCGAAGAGGCCTTGGCCGCCTTCAACGAGGCCAAGGCCCGGTTCACTGAGGCCGGCGCCACGGACAAGATCTCCCAGGTCACGGAAAGCATTGTGGAGATCGAGTCGCTACGCCGGTCCGGCAGCCGGAGCGGCAGCTAGCTGAACGTCCTGCCGGTCAGGCGCTCATAGGCTTCCACATACCGGGCGCGGGTGCGTTCGACGACGTCGGCGGGCAGCGCCGGCGGCGGCGTGTCCGAGTTCCGGTCCCAGCCGGATGCGGCACTGGTGAGCCAGTCGCGCACGTACTGCTTGTCGAAGCTGGGCTGCGCCCGCCCCGGGGACCACAGTTCGGCGTCCCAGAAGCGCGAGGAATCCGGGGTGAGGACCTCGTCGCCCAGGGTGACGGTGCCGGTGGCCGGGTCGGTGCCGAACTCCACCTTGGTGTCCGCCAGGACGATCCCGCGGCTGCGCGCCACCGCTTCGGCCTTGGCATAGATTTCCAGCGTCAGGCTGCGCAGCGTGCCGGCTGATTCCGCGCCGACCGTGTCCACCATGGCTTCAAAGGTGATGTTTTCATCATGCGTGCCCACCTCGGCCTTCGCCGACGGCGTGAAGATGGCCTGCTCCAGGCGGGAGCCGTCCTCCAGCCCGGCCGGCAGCGGCAGCCCGCACACGGTCTGCTGCCGGCGGTACTCCAGCAGCCCCGATCCCGTCAGGTAGCCGCGAGCGATGCACTCGATGGGGAACATGTCCAGCTTTTTGCAGACCATGGCCCGCCCGGCAACCCCCGCCGGGACGCCGTCGGCCACCGTGGTGGCCACGAGGTGGTTCGGGACGTCGAGCTGGTCAAACCACCACAGGCTCAGCTGGGTCAGGACGCGCCCCTTGTCCGGGATTTCGGTGGCCAGGATGGTGTCAAAGGCGCTGATCCTGTCGCTTGCCACCACCAGTACGACGTCGGTCCGGCCGGCGAACGGCCCTGGGCCGCCGGCCGCGGGCCGGTAGAGGTCCCTGACCTTGCCGGAGTAGATGTGTTCCCAGCCGGGCAGCTGGGTTGCAGTCGTTGGTGCCGAAGTCATCTTTTCTCGTCCTTATGCCTGGGCGGCCGGGCCGGCCACGGTGATTTCGCCTCGCGCGGCCTTGGCTGCGATGTCGGTCCGGTATTGGCCCCCGTCCAGGGAGATTTGCGCGATGCCCGCATAGGCCCGCTCACGGGCATCCTCGAGATCGGTGCCCAGGCCGACCACGGCCAAGACGCGCCCGCCGGCGCTGACGGTGTTGCCGTCGTCGTCCAGGGCCGTGCCGGCATGGAGCACGTGCACACCTTCCAGGCGCCGCGCTTTCTTCAGCCCGCGGAGGCGGTCGCCGGTGCGCGGGGAATCGGGGTAGTTGGCGCTGGCCAGGACCACGGCCACGGCGGTCTCGGGCGACCAGCGGAGTTCGTCCACTTCCCCGAGCTGGCCCTTCGCCGCGGCCAGCAGAAGGCCGCCCAACGGCGTCTTGAGACGCACCAGGACGGCCTGCGTCTCGGGGTCGCCGAAGCGGGCGTTGAATTCAATGACCCGGGTGCCGCGGCTGGTCAGCGCCAGCCCGCAGTACAGGACGCCCGTAAACGGCGTGCCCCGGCGGGCCATTTCATCGATGGTGGGCTGGGCAACACGGTCGATGACATCCTGGACCAGGTTCTCCGGCACCCACTCCAGCGGCGAGTACGCGCCCATGCCGCCGGTGTTGGGGCCTTCGTCGCCGTCGAAGATGCGCTTGAAGTCCTGGGCAGGTGCCAGCGGCACCACGGTCCGGCCGTCGGCGAGGACAAAGAGTGACACTTCGGGCCCGTCCAGGAATTCCTCGATGACCACGGTGCCTCCGGCGTCAAAGCAGCTTTGTGCGTGCGCCAGTGCCTCGGCACGGTCGGAAGTGACCACCACGCCCTTGCCGGCGGCCAGCCCGTCGTCCTTGACCACGTAGGGCGCCCCGAAGGTGTCGAGGGCGTCTGCCGCCTCGTCGGGGGTGGCGGCGACCTTGGCCATGGCGGTGGGCACCTGGGCCTCGGCCATGACGGCCTTGGCAAAGGCCTTGGAGGCCTCCAGCTGCGCTGCCTCCCGGCTGGGGCCAAACACGGGGATGCCTGCCGCCCGTACGGCGTCGGCCACGCCCGCGGCCAGCGGGGCCTCTGGCCCCACCACCACCAGGTCGCTCTCGAGCTTCACCGCGAGGGCCGTCACGGCAGCCGGATCGTTGGCGTCGATCCTGTGCGTGGGCACAATTTCGGAGATTCCGGCGTTGCCGGGAGCCGCATGGACCTCCGTCACGCTGGGATCACTCAGCAGGGATCGGACAATGGCATGTTCGCGGCCGCCCGGGCCAATCACTAGGACCTTCACGCTACAAGGGTACTGTGCTTCGCGCCCGGGCCCGTAAAGTGCCGCAGGCATGGGACGGCCGCCCCGTCAATGGGCACCGCTGCCCCCGCGGAACCGTTGCGGCCGCACGCAACATGCCACCGCAACGGCACGATGTCATTGCCCTGCACAGGCCGGCTTGATAGCTTACGAGGACCGGGCGCCCGGGCGTTGAATGCCATCCGCCCGACCGAAACTTTCAGGGGGGCAAGTTCATGCACGCAACCACACGCGCTTTCCTTGGGCGCGGAGGTGCGACCTGCGCCGCCGTTGCCGTGGTGATCGGCAGCACCTTTGCTGCCGGCGCCGCCTACGCCGAGCCGCAAAGCGGGCCGACGGCGGCCACCCAGTCCAGCACGGACTCCCCCACGACGGCGGCCTCCCCCACGAGTGCCGCCACCGCCAGTGCCTCCCCCACGACCGGCACGCCCGCGGCGGCCGCCACCGAAAGCCCGGCCGCGCAGCAGGAGGGCCTCGCGGAGGCCATCAAGCGCGACCTGGGCAAGACGGTTGCCGAGTTTGACGCCAACGGCGAGCTGGCCGGCAAGGCGGCCGGCGTCGAGGCCGAGCTCAGGAAGAGCGACCCCGCGTCAGTGGTTTCCGTGGTCGGGAACGCCCTGAAAGTGGTGACGTCATCCCCCGCGGCGGCCCGGCAGGCAGCCGGCACCACCAAGGTCACCATCGTGCCGGAAAAGGCGCCGGATGCCGCTGCGGCGAAGGCCGCCGCCCCCGGAATCGACGGATTGTTCGCTGAATATGTCAAGGCCTTCGGCGTCCGGAAGCTGCAGTCCATCATGGTCAACGCCGCCGGCGACTACGTCATCCGCACCGGCGATCCGGCCACGGCCGACGCCGCACCTGCCACGGTGCCGCCCACCGCGGCCCCGATGGCCGCGGCCACGGCACCGACGGATTCCGTGGCTGCCTTTGCCGCCCACTACGGAAACGTGGTGGTCAAGGCGGCCGCCGGACCGGCCACCGCCTACGCAGGCGACGTGGTGAACGGACAGGGTTACGCCACCCAGGTCTCCGGCAATGAGTATGACACCTGCTCCGTCGGCTGGAACGGCTTTGACAGGAACGGCAACCCCGCAATCATCTCCGCAGGGCACTGCACCGAGGACGGGGCGCTGAAGCACCCGCAGCTGACCGATCCCCGGCTGGACCCGGCCGGCAGGTCCGGCAGCCCGACCATCGGCCTGATCGGCGCCCTGGGCACGTTTGGCTTTTCCCAGTTCGGCGGTCCCGGCAACAGCGCCGTCACTGGTTTTGACCCGACCACCGGCCAGAACAACCTGGGCAACATCGGCACCGACGTCTCCGTCATTGACAGCCTGGCCCCGGGCTTGAACCAGCTTCCGTTGGTCACGCACTGGTCCGACCCGGCCAACCTTACGGCCCCGGCCACCAAGGTCACCGGGGTTTCCTCCGCCATCATTGGCTCCGACATCTGCAAGTCCGGCCGCACCACCGGCTGGACCTGCGGCACCGTTGCGGAGGTGGGCGTCTTCCTGGTCGGCGGCGTCCAGGACCCCCAGAGCATCGCTGATGTCCGCGCCGTGCGGGGCTTTGGCTCGACCACGATGGCCAGCGGTCCGGGCGATTCCGGCGGCCCGGTCATCTCCGGCACCACGGCCGTGGGCATGACCAGTGCCGGCGGCACGGACCCATCCGGCACGGCCTGGGCCTACAGCGCCGACCTGGTGACCGCGTTGAATGCAACTGACGGCTACACCGTCAAGATCCATCTCAACACCCCCACGTTGGACACCCCCGCCAACCACGGGACCATCCGCCCCGGCGGCACCATCACCGGCACGGTGGCGGGCGCCCCGGCGGGCACGGTGGCAGTCATCACCCTTGCCGGCAAAAAGACCACGGCCACTGTTGACGCATCAGGCAACTTCACGTTCGCGGCCCCAAGGTCCTACGGTTCCTTTACGTTTTCCGCGCAGGCCAAGAACGGTTTCAGCCTTTCCGCGGCTTCCAGCTTCACGCTGGCCGTCGTCAAGGGCACGCTGCCCGCACCGGCCATCACCGCGCCCGCGCCCAACGGCTCGGCTGCGGCCCCCGTCCGGGCCGTCACGGGCACCGGGACGCCCCACGCAACCATCACGCTGAGCACCTCCGCCGTGCCTGCCGCGGGCACTGCCATGGCGTTGGGCGCCATCACCGGCACCGCCGTGGCGGACGCCAACGGGAAGTGGTCCGTGGCGGTTTCCCCCGCCCTTGCGGCGGGCCGCTACTCCGTCACGGCCAAGCAGTCACTGGCGGACTGGAATGATTCCCAGGCCGCCACCGCCAGGTTCACTGTTGTCCCTGCCGCCCCGGCCGTCACCGCGCCGGCCAACGGCCAGCGCTTTGCGGCGGCCGCCGCGCCGTCGTCCCTCTCCGGCAGCAGCGCCGCCGGCGCTTCCGTGTCCGTCACCGTCGACGGCCAGATGTACAAGGCCCAGGTGTCCGGCTGGACGTGGAAGCTCACCCTCGGTGCCTCTTTCGCACCCGGCACACACAGCATCTCGGCCACCCAGACCATTGACGGGCTCACGTCCGCCGCAGCGGCGTCGTCCTTCACGGTCCTGGCCGCACCAACGGCCGCCGGGCAGCCCACCGCGCCCGCCGCCCCGGCGGCCCAGGGTTCGGTGGACGGCGGCAGCCTGGCCATGACCGGAGCGTCCGGCACCGGCCCCCTCACGGCCGCCGGCGGCGTGCTGCTGCTGGCAGGGGCAGCGCTGCTGCTGTTCCGCCGCCGCAACGCCTCACACTGACAGCAGCACTCCTTCAACAGTACGGAGCAAGACATGAAAGGCAGGAAGATGGCGGCCGTCCTCGTTGCCGCCACCATGACGGGAGCGCTGGCCATGGCCGGATGTGGACAGGAGCAGGCCCCGGCCGGCCCCGGCACGTCCACCACGGGCCCGCAATCGAGTGAAACCACCCCGGCAACCCGGACCTCCACCGAGCTGCTGGCGCTCAAGGACACCTTGAAATCGAAGCTGGGCAGCGCCTACTCCGACTCCTGGATCGAGGGTGGCCGCCTGCATGTGGCGGTCACCACCCCGGAAGCGGAGAAAACCGTCGCCGCTGCCGGCGCCATCCCCAAGCTGGTCACCTTCAATGCCGCCGAGCTGGAATCGGCCCTGAAGTCCGTTGCGGCCTGG
Source organism: Arthrobacter sp. SDTb3-6 (assembly GCF_013376095.1). Lineage (GTDB taxonomy): Bacteria > Actinomycetota > Actinomycetes > Actinomycetales > Micrococcaceae > Specibacter. The sequence continues at coordinate 12,624 of NZ_JAAMFN010000014.1, forward strand.
CAGGCATCCCTGCCACCCGACCAGGCAGCCGCCATCTACAAAATCATCCCGGACGGGCGCAGCGGCACCGTCACCATCTATGTTGCCGCCGGGCAGCTCGAAGCCATCTCCGCCGCGGCTGCGCAGGCCCGTCCCGCCGGAAAGGTCCCCCTGGCCATCAGGGTTTCCACGGGTCCGGCCACCCCCCTATAGGACATAACGCCAGGGCGCGACGCGCCGCCCGGCACGGGGGCGAAAATAATCGTTAGGATGACACCATGATCCAGACCTTCCGGGCGCACGACGCCGTCGAACTCGCCGTCCTGGAACGCAGTGGATTTGTCGAGTCGAGGCACATTGGTTCCGCCGTGGTCGTGGCGGGCGACGGCTCCGTGGTGACGAAGCTGGGCGCCGTCGGCTCCCCCATCTTCCCGAGGTCCGCCGTCAAGCCCTTCCAGGCCCTGGCCGCCATGCAGTCCGGGGTGCCGCTGCGCGGCGCGCAGGTGGCCATCGCCGCCGGCAGCCACAGCGGCTCGATGGAACACATGGACGTGGTTTCCGGCATGCTCAAGGCCGCCGGGCTGACCGAAAAACACCTGGGCTGCCCGGCCGCCTGGCCCGCCGACCCCGCGGCACGCGCCCGGCTGCTGCGCAGCGACTGCGGCAAATCCAAACTCGCCATGAACTGCTCCGGAAAGCACGCGGCCTTTCTGTGGGCGTGCACCGAAAACGGCTGGGACACGGCCGGCTACCTGGAGCCCAACCACCCCATGCAGCGCGCCGTGCGCACGGTGCTGGAGGAGTACACCGGCCAGCCTGTCCGCCACACGGGCGTTGACGGCTGCGGCGCGCCCGTCATGTCCGTCACGCTCACAGGCCTGGCCCGGGCGTTCACCACGCTGGCCAAGGCACCGTCGGACACGTCGGCCAACGCCCGCGCAGCCACCGTGGCCACCTCCATGCTGGACTACCCCTGGGCCGTGGAAGGCCACGGCCGGCCAAACACCGTGGTCATGGAAGAACTGGGTGTCCTGGCGAAATTGGGGGCCGAAGGCGTGCTGGCGATGGCCACCCCGTCCGGCGCCTCCGTGGCCGTGAAGATGCTCGACGGCAACGGCCGCGCCGGCACCCTCGTGGCACTGACCCTGCTGGCGGCCTGCGGCGCCCTGGACGTGCCGGAAGTGGCCGCCGTATTGGACAAGGTGGTGCCGCCGGTCATGGGCGGCGGCCGGCCTGCCGGCAGCCTTCGCCTGGGCCAGGCCGTCAGTGCCCTCCTGGACTGAAAGGCGCACCGGTGGCTGCCCGACGACGGATTGACCCTGCCGAGGGCAGCGCCGCCCTCGCTGCCTGGACCCTCGGCGGCGCGTCCCGCGCCGTGACCGCCATGGCCGTGCGGTACGCGCTGGAGGAGCTTGCCGCCCGTGCCCCCGGGAACTCCGTGGAGGTGCGGGTGCCTCCCTTTGGGGTCACACAGTGCATTGCCGGCCCCCGCCACACGCGCGGCACCCCGCCCAATGTGGTGGAGTGCGACGCCGGAACCTGGCTTGCGCTGGTGACCGGACAGCTCGCCTGGGGGGACGCCGTCGAACGCGGCCTCCTGGCGGCCTCCGGGCTCCGGGCCGACCTCTCCGGGGAACTGCCGCTGCGCTAGGCGGGTACCCTTGTAGCTATGACTTCCCAGCCAGTTGAGCGCCGCGAACTCACCGTCCGCCGTGCACCCAAGTACGTTCCCTTCATGATCGCCGGTGCCGTGGTCGGCGTGATTGTGGCGGCGATCCTCACACTCACCACCAACGGGGCGCAACAGTTCGACGCCGGCAGCGTCTTCGGCTTTTTCGCCGTGCTGCTGATGCTCCCGGGGGTCGGCCTCGGCGCCGTGGTGGCCCTGGTCATCGACCGCCAGAGCGTCCGCCGCGCCGGCACCGCCATGGTTGAGTCCGTTCCGGAGGACGAATCCGGCGAACTGCCCGCCTGAGTGGCCCGCGTCACGCGGTAGAGGGGCCCGGCATTACGTGAGACAATTTTCTCGTGGCACGCGGAGACGGAAAATTATCACATGACCTTTTGCCCGGCGAAAAGGGCCCCCAGGACGCCTGCGGTGTCCTGGGCATTTGGGCCCCAGGCGAAGAGGTCGCCAAACTAACGTACTACGGGCTGTATTCCCTGCAGCACCGTGGCCAGGAATCAGCCGGAATCGCCACCAGCGACGGCTCCCGGATCAGCGTCTACAAGGACATGGGCCTCGTGTCCCAGGTCTTTGACGAATCGACCCTGAACACCCTGACCGGGCACATGGCAGTGGGGCACTGCCGCTATTCCACCACCGGTGCCGCCAACTGGGCCAACGCCCAGCCCACCCTCGGCGCAACGAGCACCGGCACCGTTGCCTTGGCGCACAACGGCAACCTGACCAACTCCGCCGAACTCCATGAGATGGTGATCGCCGCGTACGGCGTGCCCACCTCCGGCGAAATGGCACAGGGCAACACGACGGACACGGCCCTGGTCACCACCCTGCTCCGGGGCGGGGAGGGCCGTTCGCTCGAAGCCACGGCCATGGAGCTGCTGCCCAAGGTCCACGGCGCGTTTTCCTTTGTCTTCATGGACGAGCACACGCTCTACGCGGCCCGCGACCCCCACGGCGTCCGCCCCCTGGTGCTGGGCCGGCTGGAAAACGGCTGGGTCGTGGCCTCGGAGGGCGCCGCCCTGGCCACCATGGGCGCCAGCTTCATCCGCGACATCGAACCCGGCGAGTTCATCGCCATTGACGAAGATGGCGTGCGCACCCAGCGTTTTGCCGCCGCCACGCCGGCCGGCTGCGTCTTTGAATACGTCTACCTGGCCCGTCCGGACGCCACGATTGCCGGACGCTCCGTCTACGAATCCCGCGTGGAGATGGGCCGCCAGCTGGCACGCGAAAACCGTGCCGAGGCAGACCTCGTCATCCCCGTGCCCGAATCCGGCACCCCGGCAGCCATTGGCTATGCCGAACAGTCCGGCATCCCGTTTGCCCACGGCTTCGTCAAGAACGCCTATGTGGGACGCACCTTCATCCAGCCCAGCGAAACGCTGCGCAAGCTGGGCATCCGGCTCAAGCTCAACGCCCTGGAATCGGTGATCCGCGGCAAGCGCATTGTGGTGGTGGATGACTCCATTGTCCGCGGCAACACCCAGCGTGCGGTGGTGCGCATGCTGCGCGAGGCCGGTGCCGCCGAAGTCCATGTGAAGATCTCCTCGCCGCCCGTGCGCTGGCCATGCTTCTACGGCATCGACTTTGCCTCCCGTGCCGAACTGATCGCCAACGGCGCCGCCGTGGACGAGATCAGCAAGTCGATCGGCGCCGACTCCCTCGCATACATCTCCGAGGACGGCATGATCGACGCCACGCTGCAGCCGCGCGAACAACTGTGCACGGCCTGCTTCACCGGCAACTACCCGATCGAGCTGCCCTCCAGCGACCGCCTGGGCAAGAACCTGCTCGAACGCACCAGGGACGGCGATTCCACCACTTCCACCGGCTGCGACCCGGGACCTGACGCGGAACTGGAATCCATCCTGACCGACCAAGACCGTTCTGCCGCAGACGGTTCCTAAGAATCTTGCAAGGAAGAGACGCCATGACCAACGCCTCCCAGGAATCCAACACCGCCATCACCTACGCCAGTGCGGGGGTGGACACCGAAGCCGGGGACCGCGCCGTCGAACTCATGAAGGAAGCCGTCAAGGCCACGCACGGCCCTTCCGTGGTGGGCGGGTTCGGCGGGTTTGCCGGGCTCTACGACGTCTCCAGGCTGCTCAGCTACAAGAAGCCCTTCCTGGCCACGTCCACGGACGGTGTGGGCACCAAGGTGGCCATCGCCCAGGCCATGGACATCCACGACACCATCGGCTTTGACCTGGTCGGCATGGTGGTGGACGACATCGTGGTGGTGGGCGCAGAACCCCTGTTCATGACCGACTACATTGCCACCGGTAAGGTGGTCCCGGAGCGGATCGCGGACATTGTCCGCGGCATCGCGTCCGCCTGCACCGTGGCCGGCACCGCCCTGGTGGGCGGGGAGACGGCCGAACACCCCGGCCTGCTGGCCCCCGACGAATACGACGTCGCGGGCGCCTGCACGGGCGTAGTCGAGGCGGACCTTCTGCTGGGGCCCGAGCGTGTGCGCGCCGGCGACGTCATCATCGGCATGGCCTCCTCCGGCCTGCACTCCAACGGCTACTCCCTGGTGCGCCGCGTCATCAACCACGCCGGCTGGGCCCTGGACCGCCAGGTCTCCGAGTTTGGCCGCACCCTGGGCGAGGAGCTGCTGGAACCGACGCGGGTGTACGCTGCGGACTGCCTGGACCTGGCCCGCTTGCTGCCCGTCACCGCGGAAAAGGCCGTGCACGGCTTCAGCCACGTCACCGGCGGCGGCCTGGCCGCCAACCTGGCCCGCGTGCTGCCACAGGGCCTTGTGGCCACGGTGGACCGCTCCACGTGGAGCCTGCCGGCCATCTTCAGCCTGGTTTCGCAGCTGGGCAATGTGCCGCTGGCCGACCTGGAGCGCACGCTGAACCTGGGCGTGGGCATGGTGGCCGTTGTCTCCGCCGACGCCGCCGACGCCGCCGTGGAGCGCCTGAACGCCCGCGGCCTGCCGTCCTGGGTCATGGGCACCGTGGCCGCTGAGGACTCCGACGCGGACCGCTCCGGTTCCGACTACACGCAGGGCGCCAAGGGCGTCGACGGCGGCGCCGTCCGCCTCGTGGGCGACTACGCGGCCTAGTTTCACTGGATTCACCGGCCGCCTCCGCACAAAGGACGGCGCTTGCGGAATGGACAGCGTCAAGGCGCCATCGTATTCCGCAAGCGCCGTCCTTCTTGGTTAGGGAGGATTGGGTGGGCCCACAAATGCGAGGGCCCCTGGCCGAGGTACGAGGTTAGGGAGCATTTGGGGAACAACAAAATCCCCGCACCAGGCATGGTGCAGGGTTTGTTGCGTTTGTCGGGCTAAGCGCCCCTAGCCGATACGGCGGGAGTCTGCCTCGTCGTCGTCCTCAAACTGATCCGCATATTTGTCTTCATATGCCGAGTAGTCAGGCTCTGCAGGAACCTCAATGTGACGGCTCGGGGCTCGCCGAGTAGTTCCACCGAGCTCTTTTTGCAGAGCTGAATAGTCAGTGTTCGGGGAGTAGTACTTGATGTCCCGAGCCTGCTTGGTTGCCTTCGCCTTTTGACGGCCGCGCCCCATGGCGTGACCCCCTTTTTACACTTGGACCGGAGGTGGTCGCTCGGGCTGAGAGCGAGGCTCCGGAATATTCGGTCAATTTGTCGTACTCCTAGATTACATGACATCCGCAGCGGCTGCTCCCGCCGCCGGATCGTTCTGCCCACGGGCGGTCCCTTATTTTTCCGTGACGGCCGGGAAATATTCGATAGAGTCGAATAAGACGGGGAATTATCCCCTGCAGGGGGACCATAATTTGTGCCCTGGGCGAAGCACATTTCCTTGTGTCCAGGCAAAGCAGTGCGCCGGCAGCCGGCGCACCAGGGAAGGCCAGTTCTTCATGAGCGAACACGACAAGGCAAACGGGACCCCTGCCGGGGAACCACCCGCGGAGGGCCGGTCGCCGGACGGCGGGTCCGCCGGGACCGCTGCGCCCGACGCGGCGCCGGTGCAGCCGGAGGTGCCCGGGGACGAGTTTGAGTTTTCCGAACCGCAACTGGGGGATGCCAAGATCAGCGCGGAGGCTGCCGACAGCGCCGACCTGGACCAGGTGGAGGCGGAGGCGGCCGCGGTTGAACGCGAGGCCGAACGCTCCACGCAGCTGGGAGCCGCCGAGGTCATCTCCTCCGTGCCTGCCGCCGACGTGGACTTTACCGTGCCCCCGCCCGAGCACCACTGGGACGCGGATGACGGGACTGCGCAGGCCCCGAAGGCAACACAGCAGGCCCCGAAGGCAACTGAAGCTCCGAAGGCGGCGGAGGCGGCACCGGAAGGGGGCCCGCACCGGGTGGGCAGCGGGGTCGACGACGGGTCCGGCTGGCGCCGCCCCGAGACCCGGTGGGAGCAGCCCACCACGCAGTGGCAGCAGTCGGCCACCCCGTGGCAGCCCAGGGCGAATGCGTGGCAGTCGCCGGGCCAGCAGGCCCAGGGCGACGCCGCACCGCCGCCGGACACGCCCCAGCCGGCCGTTCAGCCGAGCCAGCCGGACCAGCCGGCCGGAGCACCCCGCACGGCCCAGTCGCGCCCGCCTGCTCCCCTGCCCGAGCCGGGCAGGCAGCAGGGAAACGCAGGAAAGCTGTTGATCGTGCTCGCCATCGTTGTTGCGGGGCTCATCCTCGTCGGCCTGCTGATCTGGCTGGTGGTGGGCCTGGTCCAGGGCGGCACCCAGGCCGCGGCCCCGGCGTCCGGTGCCGCCAGTTCCCAGGCTGTCGCTCCGGCGGATGCCGGTGGCTCGGGCGGGATCATCGTTCCGCAGGCGCAGCCGGGGAACTGGCTCGACGGCGACTGCCTCCGCAGCTTCAACGCAACCCAAATCACGCCGACCGACGTCGTGCTGTGCAGTTCACCGCACTCCGCCCAGGTGGTTGCCTCCTCCGAGTACGGACAGGCCGCGTCCTTCCCCGGAGACGCCGCCGTCAGGGCCAAGGCCAGCCAGCTGTGCAAGGACGCCCCCATCACGGACGCGGCCAGGAAATACAGCGGGCTCCAGGTGTTCCAGTACTTCCCCACGGGCAATTCGTGGAGCACCGGCGACCGCCTGGTCCAGTGCATCGCCGTCGACCCTGCGGGCAACAACATCACGGCGAGCCTGGTCCAGTAGGCCGGGGCCGGCTACTTGCGGCGCACGGTCAGCCCCGATTCGCCGGCGGGAACGTCGCCGGTGGTCAGCTCGTCGAAGTCCGCGGCCGTGTCCACCAGCACCGTGTCGCCGTCCACGATCTCCCCGGCCAGCAGTTCGCGGGCCAGGCGGTCGCCGATCTGCCGCTGGACCAGCCGGCGCAGCGGCCGTGCCCCGTAGGCAGGGTCGTAGCCGGTCAGCGCCAGCCAGGCCTTGGCCGAGTCGGTCACTTCCAGCGTCAGGCGGCGCCCGGCCAGCCGTGAGGCCATCGACTGGACCTGCAGCTCCACAATCCGGGACAGCTCGTCCACGCTCAGGGCGTCAAACATGACAATTTCATCGAGCCGGTTCAGGAACTCGGGCTTGAATGACGCCTCCACAATGGACATCACGGCCTTGTGCTTCTCGTCGTCGTTCAGTGCCGGATCCACCAGGAACTGGGAGCCCAGGTTGGAGGTGAGCACCACGATGACGTTGCGGAAGTCGACGGTGCGGCCCTGCCCGTCGGTGAGTCGTCCGTCGTCGAACACTTGGAGCAGGATGTCGAAGACTTCGGGGTGGGCCTTTTCCACCTCGTCCAGCAGCACCACGGAGTAGGGGCGGCGCCGGACGGCTTCGGTCAACTGCCCGCCCTCGTCGTAGCCGACGTATCCGGGAGGGGCACCGACCAGCCGGGAGACGGAGTGCTTCTCCGAATATTCGCTCATGTCGATGCGGATCATGGCGCGTTCGTCGTCGAAGAGGAAGTCCGCTAGTGCCTTCGCCAGCTCGGTCTTGCCCACGCCGGTGGGCCCCAGGAAGAGGAAGGAACCGGTGGGACGGTCGGGGTCGCTGATGCCGGCCCGGGCGCGGCGGACGGCGTCCGAAACGGCCGTGACCGCCTTCGACTGGCCGATCAGCCGGGCCCCGAGCACCTGCTCCATGTTCAGCAGCTTCTGGCTTTCGCCCTGCAGCATGCGCCCGGCGGGGATGCCCGTCCAGGCGGAAATGACCTCGGCGATGTCGTCGGCCGTGACTTCCTCGGCCACCATCAGGTCTTTCTTCTCCGTCGCCTCCTCGGCCGCCGCGGCATCCAGCTCGTGCTGCAATGCCGGCAGTTCGCCGTAGAGAATCCGGGAGGCCAGCTCCAGGTCGCCGTCACGCTGGGCCTTCTCCGCCACGGAACGGCGCTCGTCCAGCTGTGCCTTCAGCTCGCCGACCCTGTTCAGGCCGGCCTTCTCCGCTTCCCAGCGTGCATTGAGCCCGGCAAGTTCTTCCTTTTTGTCCGCCATGTCGGCGCGCAGCGCCTCCAGCCGCTCCACGGAGGCTTCATCCGTCTCGCCGCTGAGGGCGAGCTCCTCCATGGTCAGGCGGTCGACGGCGCGGCGGAGCTGGTCGATCTCCTCCGGCGCCGAGTCGATCTCCATGCGCAGGCGGGACGCGGCCTCGTCCACCAGGTCGATCGCCTTGTCCGGCAGCTGCCGGCCGGAAATGTAGCGGTTGGACAGCGTGGCGGCGGCAACCAGCGCGGAGTCGGCGATGGCCACCTTGTGGTGGGCCTCATAGCGTTCCTTGAGGCCGCGCAGGATGCCGATCGTGTCATCGACGCTGGGCTCACCCACGAACACCTGCTGGAAGCGGCGCTCCAGGGCGGGGTCCTTTTCAATGTTCTCCCGGTATTCATCCAGCGTGGTGGCGCCGATCAGGCGCAATTCGCCGCGCGCCAGCATGGGCTTGAGCATGTTCCCGGCATCCATGGACCCTTCGGAGGCACCGGCCCCCACCACGGTGTGGATTTCGTCAATGAAGGTCACGATCTGCCCGTCGGAGGACTTGATTTCCTCCAGCACGGCCTTGAGGCGTTCCTCGAATTCACCGCGGTACTTCGCGCCGGCCACCATGGACGCCAGGTCCAGGCTGACCAGGGTTTTCCCGCGCAGGGACTCGGGCACGTCGCCGGCCACCATGCGCTGGGCCAGACCCTCGACGACGGCGGTCTTGCCCACGCCGGGCTCGCCGATGAGCACGGGGTTGTTCTTGGTGCGGCGGCTGAGCACCTGGATGACGCGGCGGATCTCGGAGTCGCGGCCGATCACCGGGTCCAGCTTGCCGGACCGGGCAATGGCGGTCATGTCGGTGCCAAACTGCTCCAGCGCCTTGAAGGTGTTTTCCGGATCGGGGCTGGTGACCTTGCCGTCGCCGCGGACGGTGGGCAGAGCGGCGTCGAGCGCCTGCCGGGTGGCACCCGCCTCACGGAGCGCCTTGCCCGTGGCGCCGGCGTCGTCCGCCAGGCCCAGCAGGAGGTGCTCGGTGGAGACATAGCTGTCCCCCATGCGCTCGGAAGCCTGCTGCGCCGCCTGCACCGCAAGCAGCGTGTTGCGGCCCAGCTGGGCCTGGGCCACGGAGGTGCCGGACGACGCCGGCAAGTTGTGGATGGCGGTGCTGGCGGCGACGCTGACCACGTCAGGGTCGACGCCGGCGCCCCTCAGGAGTGCCACGGCGACGCCCTGGCGCTGGTCCATGAGGGCCTTGAGCAAATGGGCCGGCTCCACGGTGGGATTTCCGGCGGTGGAGGCGTTCATGGCTGCTGCGGAAAGAGCCTCCTGGCTCTTAGTGGTGAATTTGGCGTCCAAGAGAGGTCCTTTCACAAGCGGTTTTGGTTCAATGCTGCCAAAGTTGAGTCTAGTACGCTCAACTTCATTTTTGTGCGTTTCCCCAAGTATTTCTTCCTAGGCGAAATTGACCCTTGACCTTGACGTTGCGTCAACCTTTAGAGTCTGTTCCATGGAAGTCAACGACTGGCCGATCCACGAGATAGCGGCTTTGGCCGGCGTCACCAGCCGGACGTTGCGGCACTACGATTCCGTGGGGCTGCTGGCACCGAGCAGGACCGCAGCCAACGGCTACCGGCACTATGACCGGGCCGCGCTGGTGCGGCTGCAGCGGATCCTGCTGCTGCGCGAACTCGGGCTGGGCCTGCCGGCGATTGCCGCCATCCTGGACCACCAGGAATCGGCCGCGGCCGCCCTGGCCACGCATGTCAGCTGGCTGCGGGCCGAGCAGGCAAGGCTGGCCGGGCAGATTGCGTCCGTGGAGAAGACCATTGCAGCATTGAACGAAGGAGGGGCCATCATGGCCGAGACCATGTTTGACGGCTTTGACCACACGCACTACAAGGACGAGGTGGAGCAGCGCTGGGGCAAGGATGCCTATGCCCGCAGCGACTCGTGGTGGCGGGGGTTGGACGCCGCCGGCCAGGCCGCCTGGAAGGGGCGGGTGGCTGCACTGAACCGCGACTGGATTGCGGCATTTGACTCCGGTGCACCGGCGGATTCGGCGGCGGCCCAGGAGCTGGCACGGCGCCACGTCGAGTGGCTGCGCGCCGTTCCGGGCACCCCGGCCTCCGAACCCGGCGCGGACGTGCGCGGCTACGTGGCCGGCTTGGGCGAAATGTACGTGGACGACCCGAGATTCGGCGCCAACAACGGCGGGGCGGCCGGCGCCGCATTCGTCCGCGATGCCCTGGCCCTCTACGCGGAGCACCACCTCTAGCCCCACCCATCAACGCTCGGTTGCAACCGGGGCGATTTCCCGCGACCCTCGGTTGCAACCGGGGCGTTTCCCCGAAGCCTTCGGTTGCAAGCTGCCGCGGCACCCAAAGGGCCTAAACTGATTCCATGATCTTGATCGATCCACCATGCCGGTGTGGCTAGACGGCACCAATCTCACTGGACGCACCACCATGGCTCGGACAGAACCAGCAGCCGAACGGTTCGCGATCCGTGCGCGCCGCATTTTTGATGGCGCGGCATTGTTGCCCGCCAGCCGGACGACGGTGGTGGTGGACAAGGGCCTCATCAGCGCCATCGAAACCAGCGGGACCCGGGTGGAAGGTCACATGCCGGTCCACGAGTTGGGCGATGCCACACTGCTGCCCGGCCTGATCGACGCCCACACCCACCTGGTCTTCGATGCCAGCGACACGGCAGCCGTCAACGTCCAATCCGCGGTGCACCGGGACCTCGCGGCCGCCATGCGCCTCAGGGCCCGGGCCATGATGGACCACGGCATAACGTCTGTCCGCGACCTTGGCGACCGGGACTACCTCTCCCTTATGCTGCGTGAGGAAACCGCCAAACAGCCGGCAGCCGGCCCTCGTATTGTTGCGGCAGGCCCTCCCATCACTTCCACTGGCGGGCATTGCTGGTTCCTGGGTTGCGAGGCCGACGACGCTGAAGCCGTCACTGCCGCTGTCGACGACCACGCACTTCGGGGCGTCGACGTCATCAAGGTCATGGCCACGGGCGGGCGAATGACTCCCACTACAGTCCCCCATGAGTCACAGTATTCATTGAAGGAACTCCGCGTCGCGGCGGACCGGGCACACTTTCACGGACTTCCGGCGGCGGCCCACGTCCATGGCCGGCGGGTTCGACACCTTGGAACATGTCAGCTTCATGACGGCCACCGGCATCGACCCGGACCCAGGCATCATCGACGCCATAGCCGCTTCGGGGGTGATCGTTTCCATCACCCTAGGCTTGCTGCCCGGCGTGCACGCCAGCCCCCTCATGGAGAGCCTGACGCCCCGAATACTTGCCCACGTGAAGGACATGGCGGACCGGGGCGTCAGGATCACGCTCGGGCCGGACAGCGGACTTAACCCGGCCAAACCCCACACTGTGCTGCCGTACGCCGTCGAGCAGTTTGCGGGGGCCGGCGTTGGGGCGGCAGCCGCGTTGGCTGCGGCCACCCAGACGGCGGCGGCGGCCTGCGGACTGTCCGGAGTGGTTGGTCGGATCGCCCCCGGCCGGGAAGCGGACCTGCTGGCCGTCACGGGCAATCCGCTGGCGAACATCGCCGACATTCACAATGTCGCGGCCGTCTACCGTGCCGGCGTTCGCGTGGTGTAGTGGCGCGCAAGGCCTAAGCTGGGGCCATGATCTTGATCGATCCGCCGTTTTGGCCGGCCCACGGGACCGAATTCTCCCACCTGGTCTCCGACACCTCCCTGGCCGAGCTCCACGAGTTCGCTGCCGCGGCAGGCATCACCGAGAGGGCCTTCGACCTGGACCACTACGACGTCCCTGAGCGCCTCTACCACGACCTCATCCGGGCCGGGGCAACGCCGGTCTCCGGCAAGGACCTGGTCCGGGCCCTTGCCGCATCGGGCCTGCGGGTCAAGGCCCGGCACCGCAGCAGGTCGGTCGCCACCGCCCTTCAATACCGCTGGGACGCCCTCCTGCCGGGGCAGCCGGGGCTGGGCGCCGAACTGTTCGGCCGCTGGAACGAACCCCACCGGCACTACCACTCCTCCACCCACCTCCTGGCCGTGCTGGAGGCCCTGGACCAGCTCACCGAAGGCGCCCCACAGCGCACGGTGGCGCTGGCGGCCTGGTTCCACGACGCCGTGTACAACGGGGTGGCCGGGCGGGACGAGGAGGACTCGGCGGTATTGGCACAAGCGAGCTTAAACGGGCTGCTTCCGGCAGCGGAGGTCCGGGAGGTGTCGCGCCTGGTCCGCCTGACCGCCTCACACTCCCCCGCCCTGGAGGACCACGCCGGCGCCCTCCTGTGCGACGCCGACCTCGCCGTCCTTGGCGGACTTCCGGAAGCATACGCCCGCTATGTTGCCGCCGTCCGGGCGGACTACGCCCACGTGCCCGACGCCGACTTCACGAAGGGGCGGGCCGCCGTCGTACGCCGGCTTATGGCGCTGGAACCGCTCTTCCACACGTCCAGGGGCCGGGAACTATGGGCCGAACGGGCACGGTCCAACCTCCGCCTGGAAATAGTGCAATTGAGTTAAGTAAACAGGCAGTAGGCTGGCTGGATGCCGGACGCCAACGAACTGCCCCATGCCGAATTTGCCTTCCCAGGCCCCTTGCGGGACCAGCTGGTCGCCGCCATTCTCGACGGTTCCAAGACTTCCACCACGGGCACGGTCCGTGAGTATGGGGCAGCGGGGGAAGCGCTGCCACGGGTCGGCGACCGGTCGGCCGTGGTCGATTCCGCCGGAAAACCGGTGGCCGTCATTGAAGTGACGGGTGTGCGGCTGGCGCGGCTGGCGGAGGTGGACCTGCAGCATGCCCTGGACGAAGGCGAGGGATACAGCACGGTGGCCGAGTGGCGCGCGGGCCATGAGGCGTTCTGGCACTCTGCGGACATGCGGCAGGCCCTCAACGAACCCGGATTCACCGTCACGGACACCACGCTGCTGGTGCTGCAGCGCTTCCGCGTCATCACCCGGCTGCCGTAGCGCCGCGCCGGCCCCCGCTCGCTAGTGTTGTGCCATGGCATCAAAACCCCTTCCCCGCCCGCCCCGGCTTGATCCCGTCCAGCTGAACAACCTGGTGGAGAATGCCGACGCCTTCTTTGGCCCGGGCAGCACCTACGACGGGAGGCACTTCAGCCGGCCCTCCTTCGACGGGGCCGACCTCAGCTCCACGGACTTCCTCGAGTGCGAGCTTGCCGCCCCCACGTTCGACGGCGCCGAACTGCGCGGCACCAGGTTCCGGGACACCATCCTCACGGACTGCTTCGCGCCGGTCCTGAAGGCATCGCGCACCAGCTGGCGCGACGTGGAGATCACCACGCCTCGCTGGGGATCGGCCGAACTTTACGACAGCACCTGGGCCAATGTGCGCATCGACGGCGGCAAGCTGGACTTCCTGAACCTGCGCGCCGCCAAGATCACCGACCTCCAAATCAGCGACTGCATCATCCGCGAACTGGACCTGGGCGGCGCCACCGCCACCCGCCTGGCCCTGAAAAACTGCCGCATCGGCACGCTGGACATCCAGCAGGCCACGCTGAAGGACGTGGACCTGCGCAGCACCGACTTCCGCACCCTGAACGGCATTGCATCCCTGGCCGGCGCCGTGATCGACGAGTACCAGCTCGGCCTGCTGGCCCCGATCCTGGCCGCGCACCTCGGGATCACCGTCGCCTGAACCGGGCCATGCCCCGCAACCCGGACTGCCAGCGGACTGCCAGCCGGACACCCCTTGCCCCACAGTCCCAACTGCAGGAACATTCTCATGAAACCACCCGCCCGGAACACATCCGTCCGGGGCAGCCACACCGAAGGCAGGAACACCGTGAAAACGATGAAATTGGGAAGCCAGGGCCTGGAAGTCTCCGTCGAAGGGCTGGGCGCCATGGGCATGAGCGCGTTTTACGGAGGCAGGGACGACGCCGAATCCTCGGCCACGCTGAACCGCGCCCTTGACCTTGGGGTCACCTTGATCGACACCGCCGAGCTTTACGGGCCGTTCCTCAACGAGCAGCTCATCGCCAAGTCCATCGGGGCCCGGCGGGCCGAGTTCACGCTCGCCACCAAGTTCGGCAGCGAAATCACCGACGACGGCGGCCGAGGGCCGGTGAACGGCAGCCCCGCCTACGCGCGCAAGGCCCTGGAGCGGTCCCTGCGAAACCTCCACACCGATGCGGTGGACCTGTACTACCTGCACCGGGTGGATCCCAACACGCCCATCGAGGAGACCGTGGGCGCCATGGCCGAGTTCGTCGAGGAAGGCAAGGTGCGCTTCCTGGGCCTGTCCGAGGCGGCCCCGGACACCATCCGCCGTGCCCACGCCGTCCACCCCATCACGGCCCTGCAGACCGAATATTCCATCTTTGAACGCGACCCGGAGGGCAACGGCGTGCTGGAGACGGTGCGCGAACTGGGCATCGGCTACGTGGCCTACTCGCCGCTGGGCCGGGGATTTTTGACCGGCAAGATCAGCACCCCGGACGACCTCCCCGCCGGCGACTGGCGCCGAGCCATGCCCCGCTTCACTCCGGAAAACCTCACGGCAAACCTGAAATTGGTGGACCGCATCAAGGCCCTCGCTGCGGACAAGGGCGTCACGGCAGGCCAGCTTGCCTTGGCCTGGGTGCTGGCCCAGGGCGTGTGCGCCATCCCCGGGACCAAGCGCCGCACGTACCTGGAGGAGAACGTCGCGGCCGCTGACATCGAACTTTCCGCAGCGGACCTGGCGGCCCTGGACGCCGCCGCACCGGCTGGGGGCACGGCCGGCACCCGCTACGACGAGGCAGGCCTGAAAACGTTGTACAAATAGCGGCGCCGGCCCCGGGCCGCCTAGAATCGGCATATGAGCCTACGTCCTACCTCCAGCGAATGCGTCCTGGCCCGCCGCGGCACGGGCGGCCACCGCCAGTACCGCATCCCGGCGCTGGCCGTCTCGACACGCGGCACGCTGCTGGCTGCCTACGACGGCCGTCCCAACCTCGACGACCTCCCCAACCCGATCGACCTGCTGCTGCGCCGCAGCACCGACAACGGCCGCACCTGGGGCCCGCAGCAGACGGTCCGCACCGGCACCGGCCTGGCCGGCTTCGGCGATCCGAGCCTGCTCGTGGACACCCACACCGGCCGCATCTTCCTCTTCCATGCCGCCGGGACGCACGCCGGCTTTTTCGAGGCCGCAGAGGGGCTGGAACCCGAGGATGCCATCCAGCATGCGGACTTGAGCTTCTCCGACGACGACGGCGCCACCTGGGAACACCGCCGCCTCACCGCCATGCTCAAACGCGAGGGCATCACCGGCCTGTTTGCCGCCGCCGGTGCCGGCATCCAGATCCACACCGGCTCCTTACGGGGCCGCCTGGTGCAGCAGTTCGTGGTGCTCCACCACGGCGACATCAAGGCCGCGAGCGCCTACTCCGATGACCACGGGGACACGTGGACGCTGGGGGATTTCGTCCCCACCACCGGCGCCTCACGCGCCAATGAAAACAAGGTGGCCTGCCTTGCCGACGGCTCGCTGCTGCTGCATTCGCGCGCCACCCCGCACCGGCTCACGGCCACCTCCACCGACGGCGGGCACAGCTACACGCCCGCCCGGCCGCACCCAGAGCTGCCGGACCCCGGCGACAACGGCTCGCTGGCCCGCTTCGACGGCCTGCCCAACGTCCCCGCCCTCGCCACGCCCGCAACGGACCACTGGCTCATCGCCACCCACAACCACGATTCCCGGCTCCGCCGCAACACCGTCCTGACGCTCTCGCAGGACAACGGTGCCAGCTGGCCGCGCGCCGTCGTGCTCTGCCCGGGCAGCTCGGAATACTCCACGGCCGCCCGGCTCCCGGACGGCCGGATCGGCGTGCTTTATGAACGCCAGGGCTACCAGGAAATCGTGTTCACCACCGTTGACCCGAAGGAGCTGACGGCCTCCCCGGCCGCCGCGCTGACGCACGACGGCGGCACCTCCTTCGCCGGCCGGCTCGCCTTGGACGTGGTGCTGCGTTCGGTCACGCCCGCACGGCCGGAGGTGTGGCGCAACCTGGGCGAAAGCCACGCGCTGGACCAGGGCGACGGCAGCTGGGACCCCTCCGCCTGGAAGGAGGTGGGGCAGGGCTACACGGAGCAGGCACCGCAGGTCCTCTCCAACCGTGAATCACAGGACCTCAATTACGGCCCCGCCATCCCCGGCTACAAGGCAGGGGACGTCCTGGCGTTCAGCGGCAGGGTGGAAAACCGCGGCACGGTGCCAGCCGGCGTCGAGGTCCGGATCAACGGCAGCCACGTGGCGGCGGACGCACTGGAACCAGGTGCCGCCCTGGGGTTCACGGCGAACCACACGGTGACGGAGGCGGAGCTCGCCGGCGGGCAGGCAGCGGTGGCGTTCACGCTTGAATCCGGCACCGAAACGGCTGCCAAGTCGTTCACGTTCAATGCGACCACCGGGGACGTCACCGAAACCCCTCCCCCGCACCTCAACTAGGTCGCACTTATGACCGGTTTTGCCCCGAAAAATGGTGCAAAACCGGTAACTACTGCGACCTGGATGGTGGGGGGCCGGGGTGGTGCAGGTCCTTGAGCGACCGCGCGATGCTGTGCCGGGCCTCGGCCGCCGCCTGGGCCGCCTTGAGGGTCTCCGCCGTGACGTTGAACCCGGAAACACGCGCCTGCAGCTGGACCAGCTGTGCGGTGAGCATCTCCTCCTGCGCGGCCAGGGCGTCGCGCTGTGAGAGCAGGTCGCCGTGCTGTTCGGCCATGATGGCCATCCGGCTGCGGGCAGTCTGCGCGGCCCCGGGGTCGGCACCGGCGGCCTGCGGCGCCAGGGCATCCATGGCCTTTTTCAGGTCTGCGGCCTGCAGGTCCAGGCGCTGCCGGCTGACGGACACATCCGCCACGCCCCGGCGCATCCGGGCCAGGGCGGCCAGCTGCTTAAGCTGCGCGTCACCCACGGTGAGCTGGCCGTCGCCGGAGGGGACGGCGTCGTGCTTCCCGGCAGGCGGCGTGCGCCGAAACACGGAGCCAAGGCGCCCAAAAACAGCCATCACCGGTCAGGATTCGCCGAGGTCCGTGTAGGTGGCGGACCATTTCTTGAGCATGATGGCTTCAATTTCCAGGGTGCGGGTGAGGTCCTTGAAGTCGACGTCGGTCATAGGCGCGGCCGCTGCGGCGAGGGCGCTGCGGATGCCGGTGGACGTCTGGACCACCTGCTCCACGTGGCCGCCGAGCGTCTTGGCGTAGGCGGCCTGCACGGCCGGGTCCGGCTCGCTTTGCGCCACGAGCAGCTGGTTCTCAAGCACGGTGCCTGCCTGCCGGAGCGTGCCGAAGATGGAATTGAGGTTGCCCGTGTACTGGCGTGCGCCCTGGGCCACCGCCAGGCTGCGCTGCGTGGCCTCGAGCGATTCCTGGAGCCGGATCCGCTGCTTCATGACGTCGCCCAGGGGTCCGCCTGTGGCCTGCGCCCGCACCTTCAGGGCGTTGCGCCTGGCCTGCTCGTACCGGGGGCGGGACCGGTTCACCAGGCCCAGCACGCCGCGGGAAATGAGCACCGCCAGCGTGATGCCCACCCCGAGGACGACGGCGATCACCACCAGGGCGATGATCAGGACGGCAGTGCCAAAATCCATGGTTTTTGTGTTCCTTACCTGTGCAGCGGGCCCACCTTCGGTGCCAATCAGCGTAGCACCGGAGGCTGGGCCAAAGATCAGGGGCCGGCTCAGGGTGGTCCCTGATGCGGCCGCGGACGGAACAGGGAAGAATGAAACGGTGAAGACCATCCTCAACGTCATCTGGCTGGTGTTCGGCGGCCTGTGGCTGGCCCTCGGCTACTTTTGTGCCGGCCTCATCTGCTGCGCCCTCATCATCACCATCCCGTGGGGGATCGCCTCCTTCCGGATCGCCGGCTACGCCCTGTGGCCGTTCGGGCGGACGGTCGTGGACAAGCCCGGCGGCACCGGCCTGGCCAGCACCCTGGGCAATGTCATCTGGATCCTGCTGGCGGGCATCTGGATCGCCATCGGCCACGTCACCACCGCCGTTGCCATGGCGCTGACCATCATCGGGATTCCGCTGGCCATTGCCAACCTCAAGCTGATCCCCGTCTCGCTCATGCCGCTGGGCAAGCAAATTGTGCCCACCGGCAGCGCCACTCGTCTAGGCTGGGGCGCATGAACACGATCCTGCTCGGAGACAACCTCCACGTGAGCCCCCTGGGCTTCGGCGGCATGGCCCTCACCCCCGTGTACGGCGAGGTGGACCCCGCAGAGGCCCTGCGGACCCTGCACCATGCCGTGGACGCCGGCGTGTCCTTCATCGACACCGCGAACATCTACGGGGCGGGCTCGAATGAGGAGCTGATCGCCCAACTGCTCAAGACCCGGCGCGGCGAGGTCCAGCTGGCCACCAAGTTCTCCCTGGTGGGCAGCCCGGCGGCGGGGTACTCCGACATCCGGGGCGACGCCGCCCATGTCCGGCAGTCCATCGACGAATCCCTGCGCCGCCTCGGCACGGACACCATTGACCTTTACTACATGCACCGCCGGGACGTCCGGGTGCCCATCGAGGAAACCGTGGGCGCCATGGCTGAACTCGTCACGGCCGGCAAGGTCCGCCACCTGGGACTGTCCGAGGTCACCGCCCCCGAACTCCGTGCCGCCCACGCGGTCCACCCCATTGCGGCCGTGCAAAGCGAATGGTCCATCTGGAGCCGCGACGTCGAAGCGCAGGTGGTCCCGGCCGCCGCCGAGCTGGGTGTGGGAATGGTTCCCTACTCTCCCCTGGGCCGCGGATTCCTCACCGGCACCGTCCATGCGCAGGACCTGGGTCCCGGCGACTTCCGGCACAAAATCCCCCGCTTCGCCGTCGACGCCATGGACGCCAACCAGTCCGTGGTCGACGCCGTCCGCCAGGTCGCGGAACAGCTCGCCGCGGCGTCGGGCCGGGCAGTGACGCCGGCCCAGGTGGCCCTGGCCTGGCTGTACGCCCAGGGACGGAGCCTCAATGTCACAGTTGTGCCAATTCCCGGCACGCGGCGGGCGGCCCGCATCGACGAGAACCTCGGCGCCCTGGCCCTTGAGCTGGCCCCGGCACAGCTGGAGGTCCTGGGCCGGGCCGCGGCACGGGTCGTGGGCTTCCGTGCCAGGGACCGCTCCTGGGTGTCCGTGGGGCGGGAACAGCAGGACGGGGACGCGTAAGCTTGGCCTATGCGTAAAAAAGCCGATTGGCTGGACCTGACGGTCCAGTTCGCCAGTTTCGCGGCCATGTGCCTGGTGCTGTCGCTGACCCGCTTCGCCCTGCCGCTGAAGATCGTGCTGGCCTTTGGCATATCAATCGCCATTTCCGGCGCCTGGGCCTACTACAAGCGGCAGGCGCGCCGGCGGCAGACCGAACCCAAGCGCATGCATGTGTACAGCATCAAGGATGTGGACGAAAACTAGTGGAAATCATTCGCTACGCCTCACTCAAGCCCGCGCCCTGGGCCAACGGCGGCGGCGTCACCCGCCAGCTCGCGGCCGGCACCCCGGGCTCAACCACGCTCGGCGCGGGCGCCAAGGGCGACGCCTGGGACTGGCGCATCAGCATTGCCGAGGTGGGGAAGGCGGGCCCGTTTTCGGCGCTCCCCGGCATTGACCGGATCCTGACCATCATCAACGGCGAGCTCATCGCGCTGAGCATCGACGGCACCGAACAGGCCCTGGAAAAGTTCCGCCCGTTCCGTTTCTCCGGCGACTCGGACACCTCCGCCAGCCTGCCCACGGGCCCGCTCACGGACCTGAACCTGATGACCCGCCGAGGCGTGTTCAAGGGTTACGCCACCATCCTGGAACTGTCCAAGAAGCGCCCGCACCCCGTGTTTGACGGCCAGTTTGCCGTGCTCCTGCAGGGCAGCGCCGACGTGGTCCAGGAATCGCTGGACGACGCCGGCAACCCCTCGGGCACGCTGGTCGCCGACACCTTGGGCAGGTTCGACGCCGTGGCGGGAGCCAAGAACATGCCGCACCTCTCCGGCCGCGGCTTCCTGGCCGTGCTGAGCATCGACCCCGCCGCGGGCTGAACGCCCAAAAACTGAACGCCCAAACCTGAGGGCCCAAACCTGAGGGCCCAAACCTGAGGGCCAGGCCCCGCAGCCTACCCGGCGGCCGCGCCCTTCTCCCACACGACCCGGATCTTCACGCCGCCAAGGTCGGTGTGCTCAATGTTCGTCTTGATTTCGGCGGGCAGCGCACCCATCTCGGCAATCCTGCGCTCGTAGCCCTGCACCAGGACGGCCAGGGACTCCTGCGTCCACTCGCCTTCGGGAACAAGTGTTGAAATCTCGACATCGCCTGCAGCCATGGTCCTAGCTCCCGTCCATCGGTGCGCCGGCACCCCCTCGCGGCAGGCCGGCTGTGGTTCCCACGCTAAATCCTCCGGGGCCCGGGTTCAAGCCCCCGGCGGATATCGCCTCCCTGGCCGGGCCGGTCGTTAACGGACGACGCCGGCACCCAAGTTGGGTGCCGGCGTCGTCATTTGCACGAAGCGTGGGGATTAGCGCCCGCGGCGCTGGTTTGACGCCGGTGCCGAGGCGCGGCGCGAACCGCCGGAGCGTGCACCGCCGGAGCGGGATCCGCCGGTTCCGCCGCCGTTGGCGTTGTAGCTGCCGCCGGACGTCCCGCCGGTGGTGGAGGACCAGACGGCGGAGGAGCCGGTGCCGCGCGAAGCGCTGCGCGGGGCGTCGTTGCGGTGCGAGGAACCCTGGGGTGCGCGCTTTCCGCGGGCCACGTCGCCGTCGCGTGCCGGGCGGCCTTCACCCGAACGTGCCGGGCGGGCGGCGCCGCCGAAGCGGGCAGCCTGCGGCTGGCCTTCGCGGCGCTCGGAACGGTTTCCGGCTGCCGGAGCGTCGGCGGATACACGCCCGCGGCCGCCACGGCCGCCGCGGCCGCCGGCGCTGGGGGCTGCGCCGCGGCGGGCACGCTTGCGCTCGGCGTTGGCGCCGGTCGACGAGCCGCCGCCCTGGGCGGGCTGCTTGGCTGCCAGGAGGGCTGCGCGGGTGCGGGGGTCGACCTTCTCGGCAACCTCGCCCACCAAGGCAGCGACGGACGGCGAGGAGGCCGTAACCCGCTCAAAGGTGACGTTCACGCCGGCAGCGCGCATCAGCTTCTTCACGTCGTTCTGCTGCTCGGGGAGCGTCAAGGTGACCACCACGCCGTCGTGCCCGGCACGGGCGGTGCGGCCGGAGCGGTGCAGGTAGGCCTTGTGCTCGGTCGGCGGGTCGACGTGGATAACGAGCTCGATGTCGTCCACGTGCACGCCGCGGGCGGCAACGTCGGTGGCGACCAGGACGCGGACGTCGCCGGAGGCGAACTCGGCCAGGTTCCGGTCACGGGCGTTCTGCGAGAGGTTCCCATGCAGGTCCACGGCGGGGATCCCGGCGTCGGTCAGGGTCTTGGCCAGCTTGCGGGCGTGGTGCTTGGTGCGCATGAACAGGATCCGGCGGCCCGCGCCGGAGGCCAGCTCCACGATGACCTGCTTCTTCACGGTGGCATCGTTGAGGACCAGCACGTGGTGCTCCATGGTGGAGACGGCTGCCTTGGGCTCGTCCACCGAGTGGGTGAGCTGGTTGGAGAGGTAGCGCTGGACAATTTTGTCCACGCCGTTGTCCAGTGTGGCGGAGAACAGCATGCGCTGGCCCTGCGTGGGCGTGGTGTCCAGCAGGCGTTTGACCACGGGCAGGAAGCCGAGATCGGCCATGTGGTCGGCCTCGTCCAGGACGGTGACCTCCACGCTTTCCAGCGACACGATGCGCTGCTTCATCAGGTCTTCGAGGCGGCCGGGGCAGGCGATCACAATGTCAACGCCGGCGCGCAGCGCCTTTTCCTGGCGGGCCTGCGAGACGCCGCCGTAGATGACGGTGGTGTTCAGCCCCATGGCCTTGGCCAGCGGCTCGATGGTGTTGTTCAGCTGGGTGGCCAGCTCGCGGGTGGGGGCCAGCACCAGGCCCATGGGGCGTCCGGGCTTGCGGAAGTACGGCGCCTCGCGCCCGGCCAGGCGGGCGACGAGCGGGATCGCGAAGGCGACGGTCTTGCCGGAGCCGGTGCGGCCGCGGCCCAGGACGTCGCGCCCGGCGAGCGTGTCCGGGAGGGTCTTGACCTGGATGGGGAATGCTTCCTCAATGCCGTTGGAGGCAAGCGAAGCAACGATTTCCTTGGGCGCGCCAAGGGCAGCAAAAGTTGTCATGTAAAGAGGGAATCCTTCTTAAGGCGGTTCAACGGCCCACGGCCGGTTTTGACCACGGGTTCGCCGATTCAATGCCAGAGCGTGTCAACCGCGGGCGCTTCGCAGCACATCCGATGCGGGACAAGTTGAATGCGTTCATCGACGCAGAATGCGCCGTAAACGCATTAAGTATTCACATTCTATCAGGCGGACGACGCCGGGCCGTCACCTTGGTGGGGCATCTCACCTTGGCGGCAGCGCCGTGCCGTCCAGCCGCAGCCTCCTGCCGACCCGCTTGAGGCAGGCCAGCATCACCACGGTTTCCTGCAGTTCAATGTCCGGAATGTTCTGCTGCAGGGTCAGCTCCACGTCCATGATGTCCGCCACCGACCGCAGCCACATGATGATGGTGAAGTTGCTTCGTCCCGTGGTGGAGGCCAGGAACCTGACAAAGGGCAGCTGCCGCAGGGTGGCGGCGGCCGCCTCGTGCCGCCCGGCGGGCACCTTGGCAAACCACTGGCACGTCACCGGATAGCCGGAGAGCGACTGTGCCATGTCGCAGCGCAGGGACAAGGTGCCCGAGCCCAGGACCCGGTTCAGCTGCCGCTGCACCGTGGCCGGCGTCCGTCCCAGCCCCCGTGCCATTGAGGCGGCGGTGGCGCGGCCGTCACGTGCCAGGAGCGGCAGCAGGTCCAGGTGGCTCGGGGGAAGGCGGCCGGGCTGGCGTTCCGGCCGGGGAGGCGGGCGCAATTGCTGCTGCTGGGCGCGTGAGAGTGCATTCAGCCGCCAGGAGCTGCCGTTGAAATGCTGGCGCGTGCACAGCGACACGTCATAGCCAAGCACGCCGTCGATCGCCCGGATGCGGGGTATGACTTCCGTGCTGAGCTGGGCCATTGAGTCCGTAATCACCGTCAGCATCAGGGCGCGGCTGCTGGCGGTCTGTTCCACCGTGATGACCTCGGCAATGGCACACAGCGCGTCCACCACCCCTGACTGGCCCTCCGTGACGGCATCCACGCCAATGAAGGACAACGACACTTCCTGGGGGTCACCCAGCGCGTGTGCCGTAACCCAGGCGGCACCCGACGCGGCCAGGCGGTCCCAGCGGGCCGCCGCGCTGGTCGGGTGCACTCCCAGCGCGGCGCCCACGTCAACCCACCCGGCCCGCGGATCAATCTGCAGGGCATGGATGAGCGACAGGTCCTCTTCGCTCAGCGGTGCATGAAACTTTGCCATTTGATGAAATCTTTGCATAATTTCATGGATTTGGGCAGCTATGATTCAACTCACCCCACACTTTTAACCACAGCCCATCCCTTCAGGAGTTCCCATGTCATTATCCGCCGCAGACCTCACCGAGGATCTTGTGCGCTTCCGCCACGAGATGCACCGGCATCCCGAAATCGGCCTGGACCTGCCCCGCACGCAGGAGCGTGTCCTGACGGCCCTGGACGGGCTGGGGTACGAAATTTCCCTGGGCACGGACACCACCTCCGTCACCGCCGTGCTGCGCGGCGGCGCCCCCGGCCACGCATCGGTGGACGGCGGCAAGCCGGTGGTGCTGCTCCGGGCGGACATGGACGCCCTGCCCGTCCAGGAACGCAGCGGCGTCAGCTACACCTCCCGCATTGACGGCGCCATGCACGCCTGCGGCCACGACCTCCACACCGCCATGCTCACCGGTGCCGCCACCCTGCTGGCGGACCGTCGCGAACAGCTGGCCGGCGATGTGGTCCTGATGTTCCAGCCCGGCGAGGAAGGCCTCGACGGCGCGTCAGTCATGATCCGTGAGGGCGTCCTGGACGCCGCCGGCCGCCGGGCCGATGCCGCGTTCGGCATGCACGTCTTCTCCGGACTCGCCCCACACGGGCAGTTCGTCACCAAGCCCGGCGTCATGATGAGCGCCTCCGACGGCCTGGTGGTCACGGTGCTGGGCGCCGGCGGCCACGGTTCCGCCCCGCACATGGCCAAGGACCCGGTGCCCGCCGTCACCGAAATCGTCACCGCCCTGCAGGTCATGGTCACCCGCCAGTTCGACATGTTCGACCCCGTGGTGCTCAGTGTGGGCCTGCTGCAGGCCGGCACCAAGCGCAATGTCATCCCGGAATCCGCCCACTTTGAAGCCACCATCCGCACCTTCTCGGAAGCATCCCGCGAGCGGATGCGCCTGGCCGTGCCGCGGCTGGTGAAAAACATTGCCGCCGCCCACGGACTGGACGTGGATGTTGACTACCAGACGGAATACCCCGTCAGCATCACTGACACCACCGAAACCGGGCACGCGGAGCGCATCATCTCCGGCATGTTCGACTCCGAACGCCTGACCCGCCTGGCCACCCCCATCAGCGGTTCCGAGGACTTCTCCCACGTCATGGCCGCCGTGCCCGGCACGTTCATCGGCCTCAGCGCCGTTGCACCGGGCGCGGACCACACCGCCACGGCCTTCAACCACTCCCCCCACGCCACGTTCGACGACGCCGTCCTCACCGACGGTGCCGCCCTCTACGCCGAGCTGGCCACCAGCCGCCTGGCTTCCCTCTCCACCGCTTCCCCGGCACTCGCCGCACTCTAACTTTTCGAAGGCATCCCCATGAAATCAACAATCCACCCCACCACCGGGACGGGCACCGTGTCCGGCACGCCAACGAAGCGCCGCGGACTGGCCAAGACGCTCGTCGGCACCGGCATCGGCAACGCCGTCGAATGGTACGACTGGGCCGTCTACGCCACCTTCACCCCCTTCCTGGCCGGGGCCCTGTTCAGCAAGGCGGACAAGACGTCGGCCGTGCTGGCGACCCTCGCCATCTTCGCCGTGGGCTTCATCGCCCGGCCCTTCGGCGGCTTTGTGTTCGGCTGGATCGGCGACCGGATCGGGCGCAAGTCCTCCATGACCCTGGCCGTCGGCCTGGCGTCGGCCGGCAGCCTGTTGATCGCCGTCGCCCCCGGCTACGCCCAGGTGGGCGCACTGGCCTCGGCCACCCTGCTGGTGGCCCGCCTCCTGCAGGGGCTGGCGCACGGCGGCGAGCTGCCGTCGTCGCAAACGTACCTGTCCGAGATGGCGCCGAAGGAGAAGCGCGGCCTGTGGGCCACCCTGATCTACACCTCCGGCACCGCCGGAATCCTGTTCGGCACGCTGCTCGGCGCCACCATGACGCTGGTCCTGCCCAAGGTGGACATGCAGGCGTGGGGCTGGCGCGTGCCGTTTGCCGTGGGTGCGGCCCTGGGCCTGTACGCCCTGTACATGCGCTCACGCCTCCATGAGTCCGAGGTCTTCACCGATGAGGACACCAAGGCCAAGCGTGCCCCGATCTGGCCCCAAATTGTCCGTTACCGCAAGCAGGCCCTGCAGGTCATCGGCCTGACCGTCGGCTTGACCGTTGTCTACTACATCTGGGGAGTCGTGGCCCCCAGCCACGCGGCCACGGACCTGGGCATGGACCGCGGTGCCGCGTTGTGGGCAAGTGTCATCGGAAACCTCGTCTTCATCGCCGCCCTGCCGTTCTGGGGCATGCTGTCGGACCGGATCGGACGCAAGAAGGTGCTGTGGATCAGCGCCCTTGGCGCCGCCGTCATGCACTTCCCGATGACCTGGCTGCTCAAGGACCAGCCGTGGGAGCTGGCCGTGAGCATGTCCGTCATGCTCATCTTCATCGCCGGCAGCGCCGCGATTGTGCCGGCGGTCTACGCCGAACTGTTCCCCACCAGCATCCGCACCGTTGGCGTGGGCGTCCCCTACTCCATCTGCGTGGCGGTCTTTGGCGGCACGGCACCGTACCTGCAGTCGTGGCTGGGGACCATGCACCTGGGCGTCATGTTCAGCGTCTACGCCGTGGTCCTGCTGCTGATCAGCTCCGTGTTCATCTTCACCATCCCGGAGACCCGCGGCAAGGACCTGTCCGAGGACCCCGCGGTGGCAGCGGCCGCATGAGGCACTGAAGCCGAGCTGCCCGGGCCGCCGGCAATGCACCACTCGTGAAGTGGCGCATTGCCGGCGGCCCCTTTTGCGCGGGATCAAACCTCGCGCGGGATCAAAGTCCGGCTGCCCCGGTAGGCTTGACTGCGATGAGTGAAACCCCAGCCTCCGCACACCGCTGCCCGCAAAACCCGCCGAAGGCGCCACGCAGCCAGGACGGCAGCGCCCGCCCCATCACGCCGGGCAGCCAGGCGGCGGAAGGCACCTACCGCACCCAGCCGGTGTCCTTTGTGCGCCGTGGAACCCGCTTGCAGGGGCGCCGCCAAAAGGCCTGGGACGACCACTCCGCACGGCTCGCGGTGGACATCCCCCGCCACATTGCCGACACCTCCGTGCACCCCGACTACGTCTTTGACGCAGCGGCGGAATTTGGCCGGACGGCACCGCTGGTGGTGGAGATCGGCTCCGGACTGGGCGAGGCCGTGGTGCACGCCGCGGCGGAAAACCCGGACAAGGACTTCCTGGCTGTGGAGGTCTACACGCCGGGGCTGGCCCAGACCATCCAAAAGATTGTTGCCGCGGACCTGGGCAACGTCCGCGTCGTGCAGGCCAACGCACCCGAGGTCCTGGGCACCATGCTCCCGGCCGGCTCCGTCAGCGAGGTGTGGGTGTTTTTCCCGGACCCGTGGCACAAGACGAAGCACAACAAGCGCCGCATGGTGAAGGATTCCTTCGCCCCGCTCGTGGCCCGCGTGCTGGCCCCCGGCGGGCTCTGGCGCCTGGCCACCGACTGGTCCGCCTATGCCGGGCAGATGCGTGCCGTGGGCGCCGGCTCCCCGGACTTTGTGAACGTGCACGACGGCGAACGCACCGGCCCCGCCAGCCCCCTCACCCGGGCGCGGCTCACCGGCGTCGACTGTGAACAAAGCGACGAGCCGGACGCCGAGGGCGGGTGGGCGCCGCGCTTTGACGGGCGCATCCTGACCAGCTTTGAAAACAAGGCGCACAAGGCCGGGCGCGTCATCTTCGACCTCACCTTCCGGCGGAAGTAGGCGCCGTGGCACAGGCCCCGCAGCCCGGTATCCGCAGCTGGCAGGAAATGCTGGACTGGATGGCGGGGCTGCTGCTGCGCCGGACCGGACACGATGTGCCGTGGTGGCTGGCCGCCGTCCGCGGTGCAGGGCCTGCCTCGGAAGCCGCCGCCCGGGCGTGGCTGGCGGAAAACGGGGTCACCGGCTACGCGCAAAACCCCGTCATGTGGGAACTGTTCGGCTATCCGGACTTCTTTCTCAAGGACGCCGCCGAACTGCTTGAGGGCCAGTACGCGGACCGGCCGCAGCTGCGGCCCATTGCCGACGCCGTCATTGCCCTGGCCCTGGGCTGGGCCGGGGACGGCACCGGCCAAGCCACCGTCCAGCTGCGCAAGACGTACGTTTCGCTCAACACGCCGCGGCGGAAATTTGCCCAGGTCACGCCCACCAGCAAGTCGGCTGTGGACATTTTCCTGCGCCTGGACGAACCGGCCGGGGGCCTGCTGGAGGCCGTCAAAACCCGTCCCGACGACGCCTTCCGCCTCAGGGTCCGCCTGCGCACGACGGCCGACGTCACGGCGGAAGTTGCCGCAATCCTGCTCCGGGCCTACCGCGCCAACGCCTGACCGGGCCGGCACTGCAGGAGCCCGGGCCGGGCGCGGGATGAAACCGAGGGGCATTGCCACGTAAGATTGGTTAGATGTGGTTCCCCGATTGGGGCCGCGCAAATCCGCCAGGAAGACTCCATACGTGTCGTATCCCACCGCCGGCTCGCGCCTGTTGACGCGGATCGCCGAGTTTACCGAAAATTCCATTGCGGCCGGCCGCGCCTACGCCGCGGACGGCCGGGTCCAGGACATCACGCTGGAACCGGCGACGGGCCTGCTGTCCGGGAAGGTCATGGGCACGGCGCCCTACCGTTCAACGGCCAAGCTGGTCCGGGAGCACGACGGCGTGGTGGCCTGCCGGGTGGGCATCTGCAACTGCCCCGTCCGGCAGAACTGCAAGCACGTGGTGGCGCTGATTGCGGCCGCCGAGTCCGACCCCAATTTCCAGGACTTTTTTGTCCCCGAGGAAACCGTCCACGAACCGACCTACCTGGAAACGCTGCTCGCCAACGCCAAGGGCGGCAAGGCCGGGGCTGCCGGGAAGGCCCCCGGCGCGGCAGGTGCGCAAACAGCCGACTGGGAAGCCTCGCTGGCGGAGCTGCTGCCGCCGGCCGTGCACGCACCGTCATCCGACACCCCCGCACTGGGGCTGCAGTTTGAGCTGCAGCTGCCGCCCCCGCGCTTCTCCTACCGCGGCCACGGCGGCAAGGTGGCCGCGGCGCCCATCCTCAATGTCCGGCCCGTGGTGATGGGCAGCCGGGGCAAATGGGTCAAGACGGGCGTCAGCTGGAACACGCTGGGCTACCTGAGCTACGGCCGCCAGCACGATCCCTCCCAGCTGGAGTGGCTCAGCGAGTTTCTCGCCGCCCACAGCCCGCGGCAGTACAGCCACAGCAACGCCTCCTCCTGGCTGGCCGTCAATGACTTTGCCGGCCGCAACCTGTGGCAGCTGCTGGCCGAGGCCCCCAAGCACGGCGTGGCCCTGGTCCAGTCCGGCACCGGGGACCCCGTGCGGATTTCCTCCGACGAGGCTACCGTCCAGCTGGACGTTTCCCGCGCCGAATCAGGCGGGCTGGACGTGGGCCCGCTGATCGAGGTGGGCGGCACCCCCGTCAACGAGGACGTTGTGGGCACCATCGGAAACCCTGTCCACGGCCTGTTTTTCAGCGAGCAGACGGACACCCTGCCCAACGTGGCCAGCGGCACCTCGGGGAGAAACGCCGTCGTACGTGGCACCATCACGCTGGCGCCGCTGGCGGCGGGGACGCCCGCGCAGATGCTCGAGTTCGCCCTGCGCAGGCAGGCCGTGCATGTGCCGGAGGACGGCGAGGAAAAGTTCCTCACGCAGTTTTACCCCCAGTTGAAGCAGTCGGCCGCGGTGGTCTCCGCGGACCAGTCGGTGGAGCTGCCCGAATATGTGGAGCCGGAGCTGTCGCTGCTGGCCGCCTATGGCGACGACCACACACTGCGGCTGCACTGGGAATGGCACTACCGGGTGGGCAACCGGGTGAATTCGCGCCCGCTGTGGCCCGAACCGGGGGAATCGGCCGTGCGTGACGCCGGCGCCGAGGAACGCATCGTCAAGAGTGTGGGCCAGCCGTGGCTGGAGGTCGCCGCCATGGGGGTGGCCGCGAACAGTGCCTGGGGCGAGCCGAAGCTAGCCGGCTCGGCCACGCTAACGGGCCTGGACACCATGGCGTTCACCGAGACCGTGCTGCCGCGGCTGCGCGAACTGCCCGGAGTCACGGTGGAAACCAGCGGCGACATTGCCAGCTACCGCGAGGTCACCGAGGCGCCGATCGTGAAGATCTCCACGCATGCCACGGATGAGCGCGACTGGTTCGACCTGGGCATCGTGATCACGGTGGAGGGACAATTCGTCTCCTTCGCCGCCGTATTCTCCGCCCTGGCCGCGGGGCAAAGCCGGATGCTGCTGCCCAGCGGCGCCTACTTCTCGTTGGACCGCCCGGAATTGCACGAGCTGCGCGCCCTCATCGACGAAGCCCGCGGGCTGAACGACCTCAAGGACGGCGAACTGCGGATCAGCCGCTTCCAGGCAGGGCTGTGGGATGAGCTGGCCCAGCTGGGGATTGTGGACGAGCAGGCGGAGGCGTGGCGGAAGTCGGTGTCCGGGCTGCTCGACGGCGGCCCGGCGGAACCGCTGCCCACTCCTCCCGCGCTGAACGCCACCCTGCGGCCGTACCAGGGCGAGGGCTTCAACTGGCTGAACTTCCTGTACACGCATGGGCTGGGCGGAGTGCTAGCCGACGACATGGGCCTGGGCAAGACCGTGCAAACCCTGGCGCTGGTCACACAGGTCAGGGCCTCCGGCTCGAACGGGCTGCCGTTCCTGGTGGTGGCGCCGACGTCCGTGGTGGGCAACTGGGCCAGTGAAAGCGAGAAGTTTGCGCCGGGGCTGAAGGTGGCGACGGTCTCGGAGACGTTTGCCAAGAGCGGGCTCGACTCCGCCGCGTTCTTCGCGGGTGCTGCCATTGTCATCACCTCCTACGCGCTGTTCCGGATCGACTTTGCCGAATACGGCAGGCAGGACTTTGCCGGGCTGATCCTGGACGAGGCCCAGTTCGTCAAGAACCACCAGTCGAAGGCCTACCAGTGCGCCCGCAAGCTCAAGGCGCCGTTCAAGCTGGCCGTGACCGGCACGCCGCTGGAAAACAACCTGATGGAGCTGTGGACGCTGCTGTCCATCGTGGCCCCCGGCCTGTTCCCGAGCCCCAAACGCTTCGCCGAGTTCTATCAGCGCCCCATTGAGCGCAACGGGAACGCCAAGCTGCTGGCCAGGCTGCGCACGCGCGTGAAGCCGCTGATGCTCCGGCGCACCAAGGAACAGGTCATCAAGGACCTGCCGGCCAAGCAGGAGCAGATCCTGGAGGTGGAGCTCAACGCCCGGCACCAGAAGGTCTACCAGACGCACCTGCAAAGGGAGCGGGCGAAGATCCTGGGCCTCTTGGAGGATGTCAACAAGAACCGTTTCACCATCTTCCAGTCGCTGACCCTGCTGCGCCAGCTCAGCCTTGACGTCTCCCTCGTGGACGAGGGCCAGGCGGGCGTACGTTCCTCCAAGCTCGACGTGCTGTTTGAGCAGCTGGAGGACGTGGTGAAGGAAGGCCACCGGGCGCTGATCTTCAGCCAGTTCACGGGCTTCCTGGGAAAAGTGCGCGACAGGCTGGTGGCGGAGGGCATCGACTTCACCTACCTTGACGGCTCCACCCGGAACCGGGCCGCCGTCGTCGAGGAGTTCAAGAACGGCACGGCGCCGCTGTTCCTGATCAGCCTCAAGGCCGGCGGCTTCGGCCTGAACCTGACCGAGGCGGACTACGTGTTCATCCTGGACCCCTGGTGGAACCCGGCCTCCGAGGCGCAGGCCGTGGACCGCACGCACCGCATTGGGCAAAAGAAGAACGTGATGGTGTACCGGCTCGTGGCCAAGGACACCATCGAGGAAAAGGTCATGGCGCTCAAGGCCAAGAAGTCCCAGCTGTTCTCCGACGTCATGAGCGGGGATGCCCTCTCCGGCGGGGCCCTCACGGCCACGGACCTGGCGGGGCTGTTCAGCGAATAG
Source organism: Arthrobacter sp. SDTb3-6 (assembly GCF_013376095.1). Classification (GTDB taxonomy): domain Bacteria; phylum Actinomycetota; class Actinomycetes; order Actinomycetales; family Micrococcaceae; genus Specibacter. The sequence goes on from NZ_JAAMFN010000014.1 coordinate 43,993, forward strand.
CAGCGGTTCCCCGCCGACGGCGTGCCAGGCTGCCGGGGGCGTGGTAAATTTCACACGCCCCGGACAGCTTGGCACGCCGCCGGATTTACGGCCCCCGGGCCTTATCCACAATCCGGGCGGCGGCCGTTGAAGTCGGCCCCGCGCGCGGCAAGGCTTGGGGCATGGAAACATCGGAATTGGCCGCAAAGATTGCCCGGGACTGGCCCGCCGGAACTGAAATCGGCACCACGGCAGATCTGGGACGGGCAGGCCTCGGCCCACGGCTGCTGACCTCGGCCGTGCGGCACGGGCTCCTGGTAAGGGTCCGGCACGGCGCGTACGTCAGGATGGCCGTGTGGCAAGGCAAACATCCGTCGGAAAAGGACATGCTTCGAATCACGGCACACTTCCGGGCCACCCGCGGCCGTGCCCTCTACAGCCATGTGAGCGCTGCGCGGCTTCTTGGACTGTACATCTGGAATGCGGGGCCGGCCGTACACGTCACCACGCCGTCGTCGGTGTCCGCAAAAAGTGCCGTGCCGGGGGTCAAGGTGCACCGCCGCAGCCTGCCTGCCTCAGCGCAAACGCGGATCAGCCACCGCTGGCTTGGCCCGGTCAGGACCACCACCCTGGAGCAAACCATCCTTGACTGTGCGCGAACGGAGCCGTTTGTCACGGCCGTCATCATCGGCGACGCCGGCCTGCACTGGGGTGCCAGCCTGCCGGCGCTGGGCGAACTCCTCGAGGCCATCCCGGGCAGGCGCGGGGTGTGCGCCGCCCGCCGCGTCATCGATTCCCTCAACAAAAGTTCAGAATCCGCCGGCGAGACCCGGCTGCGGCTCATGGTCGGCGACATGGACATCCCGCAGCCGGAATACCAGGTACCCCTGCACGCTGCGGGCAACAACTACCGGGTGGACGGTGCCTGGCGGGACATCAAGCTGGCCCTGGAATTCGATGGAAAGTCCAAGTACTTCGCGTACAAGCGCACCGACGAGGCGATCTACGAGGAACGCCGGCGGGAACGCGAGCTCATGGAGGACGGCTGGAGCTTCATTCGAATTGAGTGGAAGGACCTGGGCAATCCGGCACTGTTGCAGCGGCGGATCGTGGCGGCCATGCAGGCTGCGCGCAGGCGCACGGCGGCACTCCCGCCGAACCCCAGGCAGTGACGACGTGCCAAGCCGGCGGCGGCGTAGCAAATTTCACACGTCACCGGCAGCCTGGCACGCCGTCAGCGCTGGGGGCGCCAGACGACGACGGCCTGGCTACGGGCGCGGGGACGCTGGCCGCGCGCCAGGGCCACAATGTCCCCGCCGGAGAGGCCCGCGGCAAAGACGCGGCCCGTGGGACGTGCCGGGCGCGAGTCCACTTCCGCGGCAGCGGCTGCAAGCTGCGTGCCCAGCTCCTGGACCTGGGCCCGCAGTGCCTCCACCTGCTGTTCCAACTGCATGATCCGCCGGATTCCCTCCAGGGACACGCCTTCCTGGGACAGCCGCTGCACCTCGCGGAGCATGTCGACGTCGTGCGGGGAGTACCGCCGCGACCGGCCCGGGGCCCTGCTGGGCTTCACGATGCCCAGGCGGTCATACTGGCGCAGGGTCTGTGGGTGCATGTCCGCGAGTTCGGCCGCCACGGAGATCACAAAGATGGGAGCGTAGGGGTCAAGATTCATGGTGATCTCCTTTCATGCGGCGGCCGGCTTTGTCGGAATCCCGGATCCAGTCTGTCTGGATGGCCGGGGTCAGAGTTTGGCCTTGTCCTTCAAGGTTGCGCGGGGATCGCCGTCGGCGGTGGCGTCGGCGAAGGCCTGCACGGCCTCCTGGGCTTCCTTGCTCAGCTTTTGCGGGACGGAGACATCGATGGTGACCAGCAGGTCGCCGGTGGCCTTGGACGTCTTGACGCCGGCACCCTTCACGCGCAGGGTGCGTCCGGACGGGGTTCCGGCCGGGACACGCACGCGCACGGACTCGCCACTCAGGGTCGGGACGCTGATGTTCGCCCCCAGCGCGGCTTCCGGGAAGGTCACGGGCACGTGGACGCGGATGTTGTTGCCGTCGCGGTGGAAAAATTCGTGCGGCTTGACGTGGACGGTGACCATGAGGTCGCCCGGTCCGGCCGCGCCTGACTGGCCCTTGCCCTTGACCCGGACCTTCTGGCCGTCCTTGATGCCGGCCGGGATGCGCACGTCGATGACGTCGCCGTTGGGCTCGCGCAGGCCGATCTTGGTGCCGTGGATGGAGCCCCCAAAGGAAATGCTGGTCGACGCCGTCCGGTCCGCACCCTTGGTGGGTGTGGGCTGGAAGCCGCCAAACCCGCCGTTGCCGAAGAGGTCGGCGAACTCGGGCGGAAGGCCGGAAGCGCCGCCGAATCCAGGCGATCCGCGGCGCGCGCCGCCACGGGCGCCGCCGAACAGGTCGCCGAACACGTCCTCAAATCCGGCGGGGCCGCCCTGGCCGCCGGCTCCGCCGGCACTGAACCGGGCGCCGCCGCCCATGGCCCGGATGGCGTCATATTGTTCGCGGTCTTCCTTGTCGGAGAGCACGGAATACGCTTCGGAGACGTCCTTGAAAGTCTTTTCCGCCTTGGCATCACCGGGATTGGTGTCCGGGTGGTACTTGCGTGCCAGCTTGCGGTAGGCCTTCTTGATGTCAGCGTCCGACGCATCCTTGGCGACACCAAGAATCTTGTAGAAGTCCTTTTCGACCCAGTCTTGACTTGCCAAGACGCCTCCTTCTTTACGCTTAGTTGTGTTTCATGTGGTGGTTTCGGCAAGCTCAACCACCGGATCGGCGGCGGCCGGGCCGCCCTGGTCGCGACAAGCGCGACCAACGGGTGCCCGGCCGCCGCCGGATGCGGTTATTCAGGTACGGAAACAACCACCTGGGCGGCGCGCAGCACGCGTTCGCCGGACCTGTAGCCGTTGCGCAGCACCTGGCTGACGGTGTCAACTTCAACATCGCTGCCCGGCTGCTGGATGAGCGCCTCATGGACGGTCGGGTCAAACGGGACGCCGGTGGCGTCGATCCGTTCCAGCCCGTACGTCTGGAGCGCGGCTTCCAGCTTGCCCGCGATCGCGGCAAACGGCCCGTCCACGATGTCGCCGTGGGCCCGGCCCGCGTCGATGTCGTCAAGCACCGGAAGCAGCGAGTTCAGCACGCCGATGACCGCCATCTGGCCGGCCACCGCCCGGTCGCGCTCGACGCGCTTGCGGTAGTTGACGTACTCGGCCTGGAGGCGAAGGAGGTCATTCTTCAACTCCGCGGCCTCCGCCTTGTCGGTGCCCTGCGCCACGGAGCCCTCGGCCGGGACCTCAACGTCGTTGAGGATATCCTCGGCCTGGGAGAGCGCGTCGCCGTGGGTCTCGACAGGCCCGACCTCCGGAGTGGCACGCTCAACCGACGGATCGTTCTCCGGCTTGCCCTCTTCGGGGTTTACGGATTCAGACATGGCTACTTCTTCTCGTCTGCTTCTTCGTCAACGATTTCGGCGTCAACGATGTCCTCGTCGGCGGAACCGTCCGATGCGGCACCCTCGGATGCACCGGCGTCGGACGCGGCACCCTCCTTGGAAGCGTTGGCATAGATGGCCTCGCCGAGCTTGGACTGGGAAGCCTGCAGCTTCTCAAACGCGGTCTTGACGGCGTCGTCGTCCTCGCCGGCCAGGGCCGTCTTGAGCGCCTCGACGTCGGCCTTGACCTCGGTCTTGACCTCTTCGGGCAGCTTGTCGTCGTTGTCGGCCAGGATCTTGTCCACCGAGTAGTGCAGCTGCTCGGCGGAGTTGCGGAGGTCGGCTGCCTCGCGGCGGGCCTTGTCCTCGGCAGCGTGCTCCTCGGCCTCGTGGACCATGCGCTCGATGTCTTCCTTGGACAGCGCCGTGCCGCCGGTGATGGTCATCGACTGCTCGGTGCCGGTGCCCTTGTCCTTGGCGGAAACGTGCACGATGCCGTTGGCGTCGATGTCGAAGGTGACCTCAACCTGCGGGACGCCGCGCGGGGCCGGGGCGATGCCGGTCAGCTCGAACGTGCCCAGCGGCTTGTTGTCGCGGGTGAACTGACGCTCGCCCTGGAAGACCTGGATGGCCACGGACGGCTGGTTGTCGTCGGCCGTGGTGAAGGTCTCCGAACGCTTGGTCGGGATGGCCGTGTTGCGCTCGATCAGGTTGGTCATGACACCGCCCTTGGTTTCAATGCCCAGGGACAGCGGGGTGACGTCGATGAGCAGGACGTCCTTGCGCTCGCCCTTCAGCACGCCGGCCTGGAGTGCGGCACCAACGGCCACGACCTCGTCCGGGTTGACACCTTTGTTCGGTTCCTTGCCGCCGGCCAGTTCCTTGACCAGGTCAACCACGGCGGGCATGCGGGTGGAACCGCCAACCAGCACGATGTGGTCGATGTCGGAAACCTTGATGTTGGCTTCCTTGATGACGTCGTGGAACGGCTTCTTGGTGCGCTCGAGCAGGTCCTTGGTCAGGTCCTGGAACTTGGCGCGGGTCAGCTGCTCGTCCAGGTGCACCGGGCCGTCGGGGGTGACGGAGAGGTACTGCAGGGAGATGTTGGTGCTGGTCGAGGAGGAGAGTTCCTTCTTGGCCTGCTCGGCAGCTTCCTTCAGGCGCTGGAGGGCGATCTTGTCCTTGGAGAGGTCGATCCCCTTGACCTTGAGCTGGTTCAGCAGCCAGTCAACAACGCGCTGGTCCCAGTCGTCGCCGCCGAGGCGGTTGTCACCGTAGGTGGCGCGGACCTGGATGGTGGAGAACTCGTCCTCGTCCTTGCCAACTTCGAGCAGGGAGACGTCAAACGTTCCGCCGCCGAGGTCGAAGACCAGGATGAGCTCGTCTTCCTTGCCCTTGTCCAGGCCGTAGGCGAGGGCGGCGGCGGTGGGCTCGTTGACAATGCGCAGCACGTTCAGGCCGGCAATTTCGCCGGCTTCCTTCGTGGCCTGGCGCTCGGCGTCGTTGAAGTAGGCCGGGACGGTCACAACGGCGTCGGTGACCTTCTCGCCCAGGTACGCTTCGGCGTCGTTCTTGAGCTTCATCAGGATGCGGGCCGAGATTTCCTGCGGCGTGTACTTCTTGTCGTCGATCGACTTGGTCCAGTCGGTGCCCATGTGGCGCTTGACGGAGGCGATGGTGCGGTCGATGTTGTTGACGGCCTGGCGCTTGGCGATCTCGCCGACCAGGACGTCGCCGTTCTTGGCGAAGGCAACAACGGACGGGGTGGTGCGGCCGCCCTCGGCGTTCGCGATGACGGTGGGCTCGCCGCCTTCGAGCACGGAGACGACAGAGTTGGTGGTTCCGAGGTCAATACCTACGGCACGTGACATAAGTGGTTCCTTTCATGGACCGCTGCCTGAACAAGTCGGCCACCGTGGCGGTGTCCGGGTCGCCCAACCAGCGGGTATTGAGCGTTCTGGACTCAACTTTACTCAGCCTCGCTTCCATGTCAAACGAAGTTGAGTGTAGTTGACTCAACTTTCACTCAGGGCGTACCGGCACGACGCCGGCCGGGTCCGCGCTCCGGGCAGCTCTGGCCTGTGGGGCCCAGCGGGCGTAGGCTCCCGACCATGAACGCTCAAAACGCCGGCGGTTCCGGCGACGTCTACACGCACGGCCACCACGAAAGCGTGCTGCGCTCGCATGCCTCCCGGACGGCGGCAAATTCGGCCGCCTACCTGATTCCGCACCTGACCCATGGCCTCCGCGTCCTGGACGTGGGGTCCGGGCCGGGCACCATCACGGCCGACTTTGCCCTGCTGGTGGCCCCCGGGGAGGTGCTGGGCCTGGACCGCTCCCCCGAGGTGGTGGCGGCGGCCACGGCCCTGGCCGCCGAGCGGCGCCTGGCGAACCTGACCTTTGACACGGGGGACGTCTACAGCCTCGACTTCCCCGATGACACCTTCGACGTGGTGCACGCCCACCAGGTCCTCCAACACCTGACCGACCCGGTGGAGGCGCTGCGTGAGATGCGCCGGGTGGCTAAGCCAGGGGGGATCGTGGCGGTGCGCGACGCCGATTTCCACGGCATGTCCTGGTACCCGCAGCTGCCGGAACTGGACGAGTGGATGGACGTATACCAGCGGGTGGCGCGGCACAACAATGCCGAGCCCGACGCCGGGCGGCGCCTGGTCCACTGGGCCCGGGCCGCGGGGCTGGCCGACATTGCCCCGTCGTCGGCCAACTGGCTCTACGCCACCGACGACCAGCGCGCCTGGCTGTCCGGGGTGTGGGCGGACCGGGTGGAAAAGTCCGCGTTTGCCGACCAGGCCTTCGCGTACGGGATGGCCGACGCCGCCGGGCTGGCACAGCTCGCCGCCGGCTGGCGCCGCTGGGGTGCCGCCCCGGACGGCTGGTTCCTCATGCCCAACGGCGAGATCATCGCCCGCGCCTGACAGCCCGACCAAACATCGGGGCCCGCATGGAGAAGAACCGGCTCGAGGCGCTCAGCGACGGCGTCCTGGCGATCATCATCACCATCATGGTGCTGGAGTTCAAGACCCCGGGGACGGCCGACTGGGCGGGGCTGGCCAGCATCCTGCCGTCGCTGCTGAGCTACCTGCTGAGCTTCATTTACATCGGCATCTACTGGAACAACCACCACCACATGATCAAGCTGGCGGACGGGGTGAGCGGCGGCATCCTGTGGGCGAACCTGCACCTGCTGTTTTGGCTGTCCCTGGTGCCGTTCATGACGCGCTGGATGGATGAGTCCGGGTTTGCCGTGGTGCCGGTCTTCATTTACGGCGTCAACCTGCTGCTGGCGGCCGTCGCCTACGCCATCCTGCAGGCGGGCTTCATCCGCCAGCAGGGCCCGGGCGGGCGCCTGGCCGGTGCCCTGGGGCGGAACGTCAAGGCGCGCATCTCCCCCGCCATCTACATTACGGGGTGCGCCCTGTCCTTCGTTTCGCCCGCCTTCGGGCTGGCCGCCTACGCCGTGGTGGCGGCCATTTGGCTGGTGCCGGACCGGGGGATGGAGCGCATGCTGCAAAGCGGCGGGGACTAGCCGTCCGCGCCCAGGGACAGCTGCTTCGCGTGGAAGTCGAAGTGCAGTGTCGGGTAGGCGTACACGTCCGCCAGGGTCATGGACGGCCGGAAGAAGGGGTCCCAGCGGCCGGGGAAGTCCATGGTCCTGGCCAATGACGCCGGCGACTCACGTTCCAGCGCGGCCGCCAGGTGGCGTGTGGTGGCGTGCATCTTCCGTGCCATCCGCCGGCGGTTGAACACGAGTGCGGCGGCGCGCGAGCCCCAAAAATTGACCGTGTCAAAGGGCCCCGTGGAGGCGTCCAGGGCGCGGGCGAACGCCCTGCCCCAGGGCCGCGGGAGGCGGCTGACGGCCTTGACGAGCGGCACCAGCGTCCGCACCACCAGGTACCCGAAGACCATGTGAAACAGCAGTTCCTCATTGCTCCAGCGGGTCCCGGCACTGCGCGCCTTCAATTGGGCGGGGGTTGCCCCGGCCAGGTAGGCGTCCAGTTCGCGGCAGGCGCGCCGGTAATCCGCAGTGGTCCGCTCCCCCCGCACGTCCATGGGATGCCTTAGCCTGCGCTGCCGGCGGATCCAGCCACCGCGGCGCGGATGGCGCCGCGCAGCGTTTCCAGCCCGGGCTGCCCCGCCAGGCCGTCCGGGGTTGCGTAAACGCGGCACGTCACGGCCGGCTCGGTGTCCACCGGGAAAAGGTCCTTCCCGTCAATGGTGAACGTCGGCGAGCCGTGGAAGCGGAGGGCGGCGGCGTCCTCGTCGGTGTCAATCTCGCGTACGGCCGGCGCTGCCGGGCCCAGGCCTTCCAGCGTCAGGGCGTCGGCAAACAGCACGCGGGCGGAGGCGCCGTGCGGGCAACCGGGGATGGCGCGCACTTCAAATTCCATGTTTTCATTGTCCCGCTTAAACGCCGCTTAAGGCAGCAATTCGGCAACCAGGGCCTGGATGCGGGACTTGATGTCGTCGCGGATGGGCCGGACGGCGTCCACGCCCTGCCCGGCTGGGTCCGGCAGGTCCCAGTCCTCGTAGCGTTTGCCGGGGAACACGGGGCAGGTGTCGCCGCAGCCCATGGTGATGACGACGTCGGACGCCTTCACGGCATCGGCGGTCAGCACCTTGGGGGTCCCGGCGGACAGGTCGATGCCGTCCTCGGCCATGGCAGCCACGGCGGCCGGGTTGACCGAACCAGCGGGTTCCGAACCGGCCGAGCGGACCTCAATGGCGCCGCCGGAGAGGGCGGTGAGGTACGCGGCGGCCATCTGGGAACGCCCGGCGTTGTGCACGCAGACGAACAGGACGGAGGGTTTCTTGGCGGTGTCCATGGTTCTCCTTAGTGGGTGAAGAAGCGCTTGCGGGACCACAGGGCGGCGTAGACCAGTGCGACCAGGGCCGGCACCTCGATCAGGGGGCCGACGACGCCGGCCAGGGCCTGCCCGGAGGTGACGCCGAAGGTGCCTATCGCGACGGCGATGGCGAGCTCGAAGTTGTTCCCGGCTGCCGTAAACGCGAGGGTGGTGGTCTTGGCGTAGCCCAGCTTCAGGGCCCGGCCGGCAACCATGCCGGCGCCAAAAACCACCGCGAAGTAGACCAGCAGCGGCAGCGCGATCCGGGCGACGTCCAGCGGCCGGGAGGTGATGGCGCCGCCCTGGAGGGCAAAGAGCAGCACAATCGTGAACAGCAGCCCGTACAGCGCCCATGGGCCCAGTTTCGGCAGGAACGTCCCCTCGTACCAGTCGCGGCCCCGGACCTTTTCGCCAATGGTGCGGGTCAGGAAACCTGCCAACAGCGGAATTCCGAGGAAGACCAGCACCGAGGCCGTGATGGCCAGGAAGGAAAAGTCGGCGGCCGTCGTCGGAAGCCCCAACCAGGCGGGCAGCACCTGCAGGTAGAACCAGCCCAGGGCGCCGAAGGCGGCGACCTGGAAGACGGAGTTGATGAGCACCAGCACGGTGGCGGCCTCCCGGTCCCCGCAGGCGAGGTCGTTCCAGACCATGACCATGGCGATGCACCGGGCCAGGCCCACAATGACCAGGCCCGTGCGGTACTCGGGCAGGTCGGGGAGGAAGATCCAGGCCAGGGCGAACATGAACGCCGGCGCCAGCACCCAATTCAGCACCAAGGAGGTGGCCATCAGCCGGCGGTCCGCCGCCACCCGCCCGGTCTCGTTGTAGCGGACCTTCGCCAGCACCGGATACATCATGACCAGCAGGCCCACGGCGATCGGCAGGGACACCGACCCGAGCTTGGCCGCATCCAGGACGGCTCCCAGGCCCGGAATGAACCTGCCCAGCAGCAGCCCCGCGGCCATGGCCGCCACGATCCAGGCCGGCAGCAGCCTGTCCAGGGTGGAGAGCCTGCCTGCGACGGCGGAGCCGCCGTCGGGCGGGCGGGTGGCGGTTGGTATGGTCACGGGTCTCCTGGTGCCGGCACTGCACTGCACTGCACTGCACTGCACTCATTGATGGTTGTCGATACACAGTATCGGCCGCCATATCGACAACTGTCAATGTAGCGGCATAATGGACGCATGAACACTGCGCCCCTGTCGGCCCCCGCCACGGACTCCCACTGTTGTGTGCCGAGCGGCCGGCCCGCCCTCGACGCAGCGGAAGCGCAGCGTCGCGCCCGGGTCCTGAAGGCATTGTCCGATCCCGGCCGGCTGCGGCTGCTCTCGATTGTCAAGGCGGCCGACGGCGGCGGGGCCTGCGTCTGCGACCTCACCGAGCCGCTGGAGCTGGGCCAGCCCACCGTGTCCCACCACCTGAAGGTCCTGCTGGACGCCGGGCTGCTGCACCGCGAGAAGCGCGGCACGTGGGCCTACTACTCCCTGGTGCCCGGAGCCCTCGAGGCAGCGTCCGAAAGCATCACGGGCCTGTGAGCACCGCACTTCGGGACATGGCGGCGGGCGACTGGGACGCCGTCGAACGCATCTACGCTGCGGGGATCGCCGGCGGCAGCGCCACCTTTGCCGAGTCCCCGCCGCCGTGGGAGGAGTTCCTGGCCACCCGGATCCCCGGACTCAGCCTGGTCGCGGTGGACGGCAGCGGTGCGGTGCTGGGCTGGGCCGCGGCGACGCCCACGTCGACGCGGGACGTCTACCGGGGCGTCATTGAGCATTCCGTCTACGTCGATCCCGCCGCGGCCGGCCGGGGCGTGGGCGGGGCGTTGCTGCGGGGCCTCGCCGGGCGGGCCCGCGCGCTGGGATATTGGACCATCCAGTCATCCATCCTGGCCGAAAACCCGGCCAGCCTGGCCCTGCACGGGAAGGCAGGGTTCCGCACAGTGGGCCGCCGCGAGCGCATCGGCCTTATGAGCTACGGGCCGTACGCGGGTTCGTGGCGGGACACGATCCTGGTGGAGCTGCGGCTGTAGGCGCCGCAGACCGTAGGATTGGCTGGTGCAATTCTCCTTGTGGCTGGCCCTTGCCGGTGCCGGCGCCATGATCAGCCTGACGCCCGGCGCGGGCGCCATCAACACCATGTCCAACGCCCTGGTCTCGGGGTTCCGCCGGTCCTTCTGGGGCATCCTGGGCCAGCAGCTGGCACTCGTGGTCCACGTGGTCATCGTCGCCGCCGGGGTGGGCCTGATAGTATCCAACTCGCCGTTCCTGTTCCACCTGATCCGGTATGCGGGCGCCGCCTACCTGGTCTATTTGGGTGTGCGGAAGATTCTGGCCAAGGCGGAGCAGCCGCAGGCCGGCGGCGCACCGGCCATTTTCGAGCCCGGGTTCTCGATGTTCCGCCGCGGGCTGTGGGTCAACCTGCTCAACCCCAAGGCCATTGTGTTCTTCCTGGCGTTCATGCCCCAGTTCATCCGGCCGGACCGGGCGCTGCTGCCGCAGTACGTGATCCTCACCGCAACCGTGGTGGCCATTGACATCATCGTCATGTGGTTCATTTTCGCGGCGGGCGCCAAACAGCTCAAACACCTGACCACCAGCGAACGCGGGCAGTTGACCTTGAACCGGATCTTTGGCGTCCTGTTCATCGGCGTCGGCGTGCTGCTGGCGTTGGTGTAGCCGCGATGGGCAGTGCTGCCCATTGGCTCCCGCAGCCGGACATGCTTGGCTGGAAGCCGACACGACAGACACACAGGCAGGGAAGGCGCCTTCGGTGAACGACACGATGCTCGGTGCAGACCCGCAACAACTGCGCGACCTGGCCAAGGACTTTTCCCGCGCCGCCCAACAGCTCACGTTGCTCAGCACCTCGCTGACCCAGCGCGTCAACCGGCCAGGCGGCTGGAACGGCCCCGACGCGGACCGCTTCCGCAACGAGTGGAACACCAGCCTCCGCCAGAAGATCATGGCCGCGAACAAGTGCTTCGACGCCACGGCGGCGGCCCTGTTGCGCAACGCCACGGAGCAGGACCAAGCCAGCGCCGTGGACGGCCCCGGCGGCATGCCAGGCATCCCCGGCATCCCCGGCCTGCCGGGCCTGCCGGGCCTGCCGGGCCTCCCCGGCCTGCCGGGCTTCCCCGGCGGCACCACTCCACCGGGCCTGCTGGAGGCGCTGCTGACGAACGGGGTGCTGGGCCAAGGCGAAACGCTGGCCACCTGGTACACGGCACTGGCCGGCGGCACCAATGCACTGAACCTGGCCGGCAGCCTCCGGCTGGCCGGCAGTTTCGACTCCCTCGAGCAGGCCATGAAGGTTTCCCGCATGGCCGGGGCCTTCGCCACCTTGGACGACTTTGCGGCCGGCAGCAACTGGGGCGCGCTGACGCAGCGGGCCAGCCAGCTGATGGGCGACAGCGCCCTGGCCGGAAAGGTCGGTTCCCTGGCCGCCCCGCTCGAAACGGTCGGCAAGGCCCTGGGTCCTGCCGGTGCAGTCCTGGGCGTACTGACCGTCGGCACGGACATCGCCAACGGCGACTACGGCCGCGCCGGCTATGACAGCGTGGTGACCGGCCTGGGCATCGCGGCGCTGTGCACGCCGCCGCCCGCCGACCTTGCCCTGGGGGCCGCGGCCGGCGCCATGGCCGTGGGGCAGCTGGCCTACGACCACATCCCCTTCGTGCACGACGCCGTTGACACCACCGTGGCCGCCGTGGGGGACGCGGCCGGCGCGGTCGGGGACGCAGCCTCCGACCTTGGCCACGGGGTGGCCGAGGTGGCCAAGGACCTGTGGCCCTTTTGATCCGGCACCGGGAACATTCATTTTCAATTGCAGGGAGAGAACACGATGCCTGAAACGAACACCGCCCCGGCCGCAGCGGACGCTGCCCAGACAACGGCCGTGGCCGGCTACGGGGCCGCGGAAATCGTTTACCTCATTTCCCAGGGTTCCGGCGCCCTGCGGGACAGGAACGCGGCCGCCCTCCAGGTCCGCCCCGAGGCCATGACCGAGCAAATTGCCGCCTTGGGGGCCTCCAGCCTGCTGGCCCGCGGCGAAATCACGGCCGACGGCGGCACCATGGAACTGCGCGGCGGCGCCCGGATCCTCAACCAGGCCCTCAACGCCGCCGTGCGGTGGACCGAGGTGGCCATGGTCAACGGAACCGGCGTGGAGGCGGCACTCTATGTGCAGTCCCGGGATGTGTCCGTGTTCCTGCAGCCGGCGGCCCTGGGCACGTGGTTCATGGTGGTCACGGATCCGCAGGCCGGCGACGCCCGGATGCTCAAGCAGGTCATGGACAGCAACCTGGCACGCCACCCCGAAGCGGCCATGTACTTTGGCTCCCAGCTTGCCGGCCTGCCCAAGGACCACTTCTTCGTCCGGGCCTCCGGCGACGGGCTGTGGGACGTTGCCCATGTGGAGAAGCCGGGGGAACAAGACCGGACCGACGGCGTGGGCACCCAGGAGCTCCTGGCCCGGCTTGCCGGGCTGCTGGCCCTGCCGGCGGAGGCTGCCCAGTGAGCACCAACGGCTTTGGCCATCCGCCCGTCTCCTCCAACGACGCAGCGAGCCTGCGCGAACCCATGCCGTGGATGAGCCGGCGCCGCACCGGCGGGGCCTACCGGCTCCCCGGCCTGCAATACCCGCTCGGCTCCCTCAGCTACGGCGTGGTGCTCATTGCCCTGGGCATCGTGGCGCTCGTGGCCACCGCGGATGCCGGCGCCTTGGCCGCCGGCATCCCGATTTTCCTGATCGCAGCCGGCCTGGGCCTCTGGCTGGCCGTCGTTGGCGCCGTCCGCTGGCCCTGGTACCGCAAGTACGTCCGGCAGCACGGGCACCCGCCGTTCTGACCGCCCGGGTCATCGGGGCGCCGCGGCTGGATAGACTGGCCGCATGAGCAATCCCTACCGGATCATGACCGTTTGCACGGGCAACATTTGCCGCTCCCCCATGGCGGAATTCATGCTGGCCGGGGCTGCCGCCGAAGCCGGCCTGGACGTGGTGGTCGATTCTGCGGGGACCACTGCCTGGGAGGCCGGGAATCCCATGGATCCGCGCGCCGTGGCCACCCTGGCCCGTCACGGCGTCGCCGCCGCGTCCCATGAGGCGCGCATGTTCATCCCCGCCTGGTTCGCCGAACGGGATCTCATCCTGGCCCTGGACACCGACCATTTCAAGGCGCTGCAGGCACTTGCCCCCAGTCCCGAAGCCGCCGCCAAGGTGCGGATGTTGCGCTCCTTTGACCCTGCCGTGGCCGGTGCGCCCCTCGACGCCCAGGGCATTTACGATCCCTGGTACGGGGACGGCAGCGACTTTGAAGCCAGCTGGGAGCTGATCTCCGCCGCCATCCCCGGCATCCTGGCCCACGCCACCGCACACGGCACCACCCGTGGCTGATGCCCGGCACCCCCGGCCGGTGATCATTGCCGTCGACGGCCGCTCCGGTGCGGGGAAGACCACAATCGCGCTGGAACTGGCGGCCCTGCTGCGCCGCCACCGCACCGTGTCCCTGTTCCACCTCGAGGACATCTACCCCGGCTGGGACGGCCTCGCCGACGGCGTGGACCGCTATGTCTCCACGGTGCTGGCCCCTCTGGCCCAGGGCCGTCCGGCCCATTGGACCCCCTGGAACTGGACGGCGGGCACCTGGGCGTCCGGGGACCGGGACACCGCGGACGACGCCGGCTCCCGCACCACCGCCGCGGCCGACGTCGTGCTGGTGGAAGGGGTGGGTGCCGCCCACGCCGCGGCCCGGGAATTCCTGGACGTGGTGGTCTGGGTGGAGGCCCCGGCCCCGCAGCGCAAGCGCCGGGCCCTGGCCCGCGACGGCGACAGCTACGCGCCCTTTTGGGACCGGTGGGCCGCGCAGGAGGACCTCCTTTTTGCGGCCGGGGACACGGCCGCCGCGGCGGACGTTGTGGTGGACGGCTCACCCGGCGTGGCCGGCGTGCCGGAGCAGGTGCTCCAGGCCCTGTGCGGGTTTCCGGCCCTGGAACCCTTGATGGCGCCGGAACTGGCGCGACGCCGGGGGCTCGAATTCTCCGCCGCCCGCGTGGACGCCTTCCCGTCCGGGCCCGCGCTGTTCGCGGCCCTGTACGGCGGCTCCGCGGACGCCGTGTGGCTGGACAGTTCCATCGCGGAGCAGCCCGTCCACGGCCCCCAGGCAGGCCGCGCCCGGTTTTCCATCCTGGCGGACGCGTCCGGCAGTTTTGGCTGCACCGCCAGCCACGCCGCCGGCACCACCACTGTGTCCGCCGGGCAGGTCAGCGCCCGGATCCACGGCCCGTTCTTCCGCTGGCTGGACACCGTGTGGGGCCGCCGCGCGGTGCGCGCCCCCGGACACTACCCGGGTGATTTCACGCTGGGCTGGCTGGGCTGGCTGGGCTACGGGCTGAAGGCTGAAACCGGCGGCGCCGTGCCACCTCCCGGCCCGGCCCCCCTGCCAGCGGCCGCGCTCCTGTTCGCCGGCCGCGCCGTCGTGGTCGACCACCAGGAAAAGTGCCTGTTCCTGCTCACCCTGGCCGAAGCCGGCCACCCGGCGTCCCGGGAAGAGGCCGCGGAGTGGGCCCGCGGCGTCCGTGCCGTCATCGCCGCACTCCCGCAGGTGCCGGAGGATCCCACGGCCCCGCTGCCCGCCCCGGACTTCACGCTGCGCGACGGCGAGGCCAGGTACAAGGCCATGATCGCCGCCAGCCTGGCCGAGATCCGCGAGGGAAACTCCTACGAGATCTGCCTGACCACGCAACTGGAGGCGCGCACCCCGTTGCCCGTGGACGCGTGGGACTGCTACCGGGCGCTGCGCCGCCGCAGCCCGGCCCCGTTCGCCGCCTTCCTGCGGTTTGGTGGCACGGCCGTCTGCAGCACCTCGCCGGAACGGTTCCTGCGCATCGACGCGGCCGGGCTGATGCGCGCCGAACCGATCAAGGGCACGCGCCGCCGCGACCCGGACCCCGCCGTGGACGCTGCGCTCAAGGCGGACCTGTCCCTTTCGCGCAAGGACCGGGCCGAAAACGTGATGATCGTGGACCTGCTGCGCAACGACCTCTCGCACAACGCCGTGCCCGGCACCGTGACCGTGCCGCGCCTGTGTGCCATTGAAAGCTACGCCACCGTGCACCAGCTGGTCAGCACGATCGAGGCGCAGCTGGCCCCGGGCAGTTCCCGCGCCGAGGCCCTGGCCGCTGCCTTTCCTGCCGGCTCGATGACGGGGGCGCCGAAAATCAGCACCATGGCGATCCTGGATTCCCTGGAGGCGGGCCCGCGCGGCATTTATTCCGGCGGGATCGGCTATTTTTCGCTGAACGCCGCCATGGACCTGTCCGTCACGATCCGTACCCTGGTCCTCCAGGACACGGACGACGGCGGCACGCACCTGTCGCTGGGCGTCGGCGGCGCCATCACGGCCGACTCCGACGACGACGCCGAATGGCAGGAGCTCCAGGCCAAGGCCTACGGCGTGCTGTCCACCCTGGGATCGGAGTTCCCGGGCTGACGGCCCGCCGCGAGAACCGCCCGGGAGACGGCGGGTCCGGCGTTCCCGCAGGCTGCGTAAAGGAGACCGAAAGGCCGCCCGCGGCCGCCGGTCGGATAGCAGCCAAGGGAATGCCGGCCCGCCGCGAGAACCGTCCCGAACCCGCCGTCCGGACCCAAAGCTACTGCAGCGTGGCCGTCAGGCGGGCCACGTTGTCCACGTAGCGGGCCAGGACGGGCCGGGTGACCCATTCGTGGAGCTGCAGCTCGCGGGAAACGGCCCGGTATTGTTCCTCGACGGCGTGCATTTCCTGCACCAGTTCCTGGTCGATCATCATGACGGACACTTCCAGGTTCAGGGAGAAGCTGCGCATGTCCATGTTGGAGGAGCCGATCACGGCCACATCGGCGTCGACCGTGAAGTGCTTGGCGTGGAGCACGAGGGGCTTGGGGTAGAGGAAGATCCGCACCCCGGCCTTCAGGAGGGCCTCGTAGTAGGACCGCTGGGCGTGGTGGACCAGGAACTGGTCGCCCTTCTCGGAGACGAACAGTTCCACCACCACCCCGCGCTGGGCGGCCGTGGTGATGGCGTAGAGCAGGGAATCGTCCGGGACAAAATAGGGGCTGGAGATGGTGATGCGTTCCTCGGCCGAATACAGCAGCGTGTTGAACAGGCGCAGGTTGTTTTCCGTGACAAAGCCCGGGCCGCTGGGCACCACCTGGCACAACACCCGGCCGTCGAAGGAGTCCCAGTGGTGGACGGCCAGCTGGGTTTCCAGGCTTTCCTCGGTCTCGCTGGACCAGTCGGTGGCGAACATGACGTTCAAGGTACCCACGATGGGCCCCTCGAGCCGGGCCATGAGCTCCACCCATTTGCGCCCCACCTTGGCGTTGCGCTTGCTGCGGTAGGACGGTTCAATGACATTTTGGGAACCCGTGAAGGCGACGCGGCCATCCACCACCAGGATCTTGCGGTGGTTGCGCAGGTCCGGGCGGCGCCACTGGCCCTTCACCGGCATCAGGGGAAGCATGCGCCGCCACTGGATTTCGCTGGCCTTCAGCCGCCGGATCATGTCCCGGTAGCCCGGCACGCGCAGCGAGCCGATGTGGTCAAACAGCACCCGCACCCGGACGCCGCGGGCCGCCGCGGCCTCCAGTTCCCGGAACAGCCGTTCGGTGCAGGAGTCGGAGCTCATGATGTAAAACTCGGCGTTGACGAAGTCGTGCGCCTCGCTGACGGCGTCGGCCATGGCGTCCAGGGACTCCTGGTACCCCTCGATCAGGTGCACCGAATTGGCGCCCAGGGCCGGGAAGGAGCCCAGGTTCCGGTTCAGCTCCACGGCCAGGTTGATCCACGACGGCCCGTCGTAGGGTTTCACCTGCGCGGCAATCCCCCGCGTCCCTTCCACCACGCGGACGTTGACGGCCTCCTGCATCTCCCGCCGGCGCCGCGAGAGCCGGAAGTTGCCGAACATCAAAAACAGCGCCAGCCCGATGTAGGGCAGGAAAAAGATGCACAGGAGCCAGGCCATGGCGGTGGTGGGGCGGCGGTTGCCGGGGATGATGCCCAGCACCGCGATGCGGATCCCCAGGTCCACGACCATCAGCAGCACCGAAAGCCAGGCAGGGCCGGCGGGAAGGCTGAAGGCTGTCCAGATCAAGCAGTGCCTCCTCGTTGGGCGCCCATGACGCGTCAGGTGACCTTAGCCTACCGGCTCGCGGCGCCCCGGCCGGGCAGGAAAGCACCGGTGCCGGGCACTAAGCTCGAGCCATGACTGTTTTGGTGTTCCTGGACCCCTCCCATCCCGACGGCCGGCTCGCCGACGCCGAGGCCCCCGCCCTCCTGGCCACGGACCAGGGCGCCACCCGCGGCGACGGCATCTTTGAAACCCTGCTGGCCGTCAACGGCGCGCCCCGCAAGGTCCAGGCGCACCTGCACCGCCTCGCCACGTCGGCACAGTCGCTGGCGCTGGAGGTGCCCGAGGCCGACGCCTGGCTGCGCGCCATCACGACGGCGGTCGACGCCTTCGCGGCCGCCTCGCTCCAGGTGCCCGACGAGCACGGCAACACCAACATCGTCATCAAGCTGTTCGCCACCCGCGGCCCGGAGGGGGCCGACACCCCCACGGCCTGGGTGCAGGCCGCCGCCGTCCCGCCCGCCCTGGCCGGGCAGCGCGCCAAGGGCCTGGACGTGATCCTGCTGGACCGCGGCTATGACAGCACCGTGGCCCACCGGGCACCGTGGCTGCTGTTGGGCGCCAAGACGCTTTCCTACGCCGTCAACATGGCCGCCCTGCGCCATGCGCACGCCCAGGGCGCCGACGACGTGATTTTCACGAGCAGTGACGGACACGTGTTGGAGGGGCCGACGTCGTCCGTCCTCCTGGCGCACGTGCAGGACGACGGCGGCGCGCCCGTCAAGCGGCTTGTCACACCCAACCTGGACAGCGGCATTTTGCCCGGCACCACCCAGGGCGCCTTGTTTGCGGCGGCGAGGGACGCCGGCTGGGAGCTTGGCTACGGCCCGCTGGTGCCGGCGGACCTGCTCGACGCCGACGCCGTCTGGCTGGTTTCCAGCATCCGGCTGCTGGCGCCCGTCAACACCATTGACGGCACGGAGATCGGGACGGCGGAGGTCCGGGCCCGGCTGACGGCCGAGCTCAGCGCGCTGCTGGCGCAGGTGCACTGACGCCCCTAAGGCCGCCGGGACGTCATGTTGCGCCACATTTCCCCGGCGGTTCGACCCGCAGCCAGGGGCGGTATGTTAGTTTTCAAGTGAGTAACGAGTTCCAGCGCCAAGCCCTGACTTGCTGGACGGCAACCCTCTGTCTCGGCGGGGTGCCTCAGGTGACTACTCGGCAAACCCGGCCACCCACGGCTGCGGCTTGCAAGCGCGAACTGCCCGCGGCGTGCCCGGTCCCTCCGGCCCTCCCACCGCCCGGTACCCGCTTGCAGGCGCGGCCACCTGCTTTGAGGAGTACCCATGAGCGTTGACGCACCCCCGCTGGCCTACCGGCTGATCACCGGCCCGGATGACAGCTCCTTTTGCGAGCGGATCTCCGCCGCCCTGGCCGAGGGCTACATCCTGCACGGAAGCCCTGCAGTGACCTTCAACGGCACGTCCGTGATTTGCGCCCAGGCCGTGGTCCTCCCCCACGCCGTGGCCGCCTCCGACGCCGCCATCGCCAACGCCGTCTCGCAGCTGGAGGACCCCGAGGAGTTCGACGGCGAGGGCATCGCATGAGCTACGCCGGCGACCTGGCACCCGCCCAGGCCTGGGACAAGGTGGCCGCCGGGGCCGTCCTGGTCGACGTGCGCACCGACGGCGAATGGGCGCACATCGGCGTGCCGGACCTGTCCGCACTCGACGCCGAGCCGGTCTTCATCCAGTGGAGCCATGCGACGGGCCGGCCCAACCCGGACTTCCTGGCCGAACTGCAGCAGGCAGTCCCCGCCGGCAGGGAACTGGTGATCCTGTGCCGCTCCGGCGCCCGCTCCATTGCCGCCGCCGAGGCAGCCACGGCCGCCGGATACACGGCCTTCAACGTGCTTGAGGGCTTTGAGGGCGTGCCGGACGGCTACGGGGACAGGATTGTCAACGGCTGGAAGAACCGCCGCCTGCCCTGGAAGTAACCGCCCCGCACCCTCAGAACCCGGCCCCACCAGCGAAAGCTAAGGACACACACTTGAGCAACTTTAATAAGCACGCCGCCACGTGGGCGGAAGACACCCAGGCGGTCCGGGGAGGGCTGGACCGGACCAACTTCCAGGAGACGTCCGAGGCCATCTTCCTGAACTCCGGCTTTGTCTACGAATCTGCCGAACACGCCGAGGCGTCCTTCACCGGCGGGGTGGACCGGTTTGTGTATTCACGCTATGGCAACCCGTCGGTGGCCACGTTCCAGGAGCGGCTGCGCCTGCTGGAGGGCAAGGAGGCCTGCTTTGCCACGGCGTCGGGCATGTCCGCCGTCTTTACCGCCCTGGGCGCGCTGCTGGGTGCCGGGGACCGGGTGGTGGCTTCCCGGTCCCTCTTCGGTTCCTGCTTCGTGATACTCAATGAACTGCTGCCCCGCTGGGGCGTGGAAACGGTGTTTGTGGACGGCCCGGACCTGGACCAGTGGCGCGAAGCCCTGGCCGTGCCGACCACTGCCGTGTTCTTTGAGTCGCCATCCAACCCCATGCAGGAGATCGTGGACATCGCCGCCGTCTGCGAGCTGGCCCATGCCGCGGGCGCCCAGGTGGTGGCGGACAACGTGTTCGCCACGCCCCTGCTCCAGCGCTGTGGCGACTTTGGCGCGGACGTCGTGGTGTACTCGGGCACCAAGCACATCGACGGCCAGGGCCGGGTCCTCGGCGGAGCCATCCTGGGCACGAAGGACTTCATTGACGGCCCCGTGAAAAACCTGATGCGCCACACCGGCCCGGCCCTGTCCGCGTTCAACGCCTGGGTGCTGACCAAGGGCCTGGAGACCATGGGCCTGCGTGTCAACGCCTCCTGCGCCAGCGCCCTGGCCCTGGGTGAATTCCTGGAAGCGGCGCCGCAGATCAGCTGGGTCAAGTACCCGCTGCTGCCCTCCCACCCGCAGTACGAGCTGGCCCGGAAGCAGATGAAGGCCGGCGGGACGGTGCTGACGTTTGAACTGGCCGAGCCGGCGTCCGGCACCCGCAAGGACGCCGCCTTCAAGCTCCTGAACGCCCTGCGGATCGTGGACATCTCCAACAACCTGGGCGACACGAAGTCCCTGATCACGCACCCGGCCACCACCACGCACCGGGCCATGGGCCCCGAGGGCCGCGCCGCCATCGGCCTGTCCGACGGCGTGCTGCGCCTCTCCGTGGGCCTGGAGGACCTGGGCGACCTGAAGCAGGACCTGGCGCAGGCCCTCGCCGCGATCTAGTTCGAACGCCGCCGTCCCCGGCGGGTTAGTCCTGGAAGTATTCGATCTCCGCGCCGATGGTGTTCAGGCGCTCCGCCAGGTCCTCGTAGCCGCGCTCGATGACGTAGATGTTGCGCAGCTCGCTGGTGCCCTTGGCGGCAAGCATGGCCAGCAGGATGCAGGCGGCCGGGCGCAGCGCCGGCGGGCAGCCGATCTCGGCCGCGCGCCACGCCGTCGGGCCCTTGATGTCGATGCGGTGCGGGTCCAGGAGTCGCACGCCGGCGCCCAGGCGGTTCAGTTCGGTCAGGTAGATGGCGCGGTTCTCGTAGACCCAGTCGTGGATCAGCGTGGTGCCCTCGGCGCAGGAGGCGATGACGGCGAAGAAGGGCAGGTTGTCAATGTTCAGCCCCGGGAACGGCATGGGGTGGATCTTGTCCGGCGCCGCGTGCAGTTCGGAGGGGAGCGTGGTGACGTCCACGAGGCGGGTCTTGCCGTTGCGGGCCACGTATTCCGCCGACTTCCGGTAGCGGAAGCCCATCTGCTCAAGGACCTTGAGCTCAATTTCCATGAACTCGATGGGCACGCGCGTGACGGTGACCTCGGACTTCGTCACGATGCCGGCGGTGATCAGGCTCATGGCCTCGATCGGGTCCTCGGACGGCGCGTATTCAATGTCAACGTCGATGCGTGACTTGCCGCGGATGGTCAGCGTTGTGGAGCCGATGCCCTCCACCTCCACGCCCAGGCCCTGCAGGTAAAAGCAAAGGTCCTGGACCATGTAGTTGGGGCTGGCGTTGCGGATGACGGTGGTGCCCACCCGGTGCGCGGCGGCCATGATGGCGTTTTCCGTCACCGTGTCCCCGCGCTCGGTCAGCACAAAGGTCCTGTCCTCGCCATCGCTGAAGGGTGCCTGCACCTGGTAGAAGCCGTTGTGGGCCGTGACGGCCAGGCCGAACTCGCGCAGGGCCTGCATGTGCGGCTCCACGGTCCGGGTGCCGAGGTCGCAGCCGCCGGCGTAGGGGATGCGGTAGACGTCCTCCTGGTCCAGCAGCGGACCCAGCAGCATGATGACCGAGCGCGTGCGCTTGGCCGCCTCAACGTCCATGGACGCCAGGTCCAGGACGGCGGGACGGCGGATCTGGAGGTCGTTGGCGTTCAGCCAGCGGCATTCAACGCCGATGCTGGTCAGCAGCTCCACAATCCGGTTGACCTCTTCAATGCGGGCCAGGCGGCGCAGCGTGGTGGTGCCGCGGTTGATGAGGCTGGCGCACAGCAGGGCCACACCGGCGTTCTTGCTGGAGTTGACCTCCACGCTGCCGGAGAGTTCGCGGCCGCCGTGCACGCGCAGGTGCGTCACCACGTTTTTGGGCGAATTGCCGACGTTCACGATCCGCCGGCCCAGCAGCGACTCCATGCGCTGGATCATCTTCAGGCTCAGGTTTTGCTTGCCCTGTTCCATGCGTGCCACGGCACTCTGGCTGGTGCCCAATTGCGCTGCGAGTTCCAGCTGGGTCCAGCCCTTGTCGTTGCGGGCATCCCGGACCATTACACCTACGGTTTCTGCAGCCACTTGAGTCATGAAACTTTTATATCATGGGACGCATATTTGCCTGGTATTTAGTGACGCATTCGCTGTGAATGTCGAATTATCCGTGCCGTTAATCACTGTGTGCGATAAATGGTTCAACAGGGTCATGGCCCCGGCCACGCCAAGGCTACCCCAGCACGGGGTTCCAGGTGCCCAGCACGACGGCGGCGACCGCCGCAGTCGCGGCAATCACCACTCCGGCGGCGGCCACCCAGGCGTCCCGCTGGCTGAAGGTGGACCCCCGCGCCCAGGTGCGGGGCCCGGCGCCAAAGCCCTTCGCCTCCATGGTCACGGCCAGCCGGGATGCGCGGCGGATGGCCTGGACCAGCAGTGCCATGGCCTGTCCCAGCGAGGCCTTGAGCCCGCTGAAGAAGCCCGGCTCCCCGCCGACGCCCCGGGCCCGCCGGGCCATGCCCAGCGTCTGCCACTCCGCCACCAGCAGGCCCACCAGGCGCATCGCGGCCAGGGCCCCGAGCACAAAGCGGTGCGGCAGGTGCAGCTTCTGCGCCAGTGCGTCGGCCAGGTCCGTCGGGTCGGTGCTGGCGAGCACGATGACGCCGGGCAGGGCGATGGCGAGGCTGCGCAGCGCGATCGCCACACCGGATTCCACCGAGCCGGTGGTGAAGACCAGCGGGCCCGCCGCCAGCAGCAGTTCCCCCGTCTTCGGGGCCAACAGGGCCGTGCCATAGCCGCCCACCAGGGCGGCAAACAGGATGGGCCAGCCACGCCGCAGCAGCATGCCGGCACCCAGGCCGGCCAGCGGCAGCACGGCACACTCGAGCACCAGCGCCGTCGTGGCGGACGCCCAGTCGATGGTGACCAGCAGGACCAGGGTGATGGCCAGTCCGGCGCCGAGCTTGGCCAGGGGATTCGCGCCCGCCAGCCAGGCCCGGGACCGGGGCTGGGCCAGGATGTCCACGCTCATCGCCGCACCGCCTTGCCGGCCGCCCTGGCCGGCGGCGCAGCGACCGCCGGATCCGCCGAGCGGTCCGCGGGGCCGTCATGGTCCCGGGCCTCAACCGGGGCAGCCCCCCCGGCCGGGGCGCCGAGGACCAGCCGGTCCCCGCCCAGGACCTGGGAGAACGTGGCGTCGTGGGTTACGGAGACCACGGCCGTGCCCGCGTCGAGCAGTTCGGTCAGCAGCGAGGCCAGCTCCGCCCAGGTGTTGGCGTCCTGCCCAAAGGTGGGCTCGTCCAGGACCAGCACCTGCGGGCTGGCGGCCAGCACCGTGGCCACGGACAGCCTGCGCTTTTCGCCGCCGGAGAGGGTGAAGGGGTTGGCGCCCGCCACGTGGGCCAGCCGCAGCCGCTCCAGCAGGCCGTCCACGCCGTCTTCGCCGTGTCCCAGCAGCCGTGGGGCGAACAGCAGTTCCTCGCGCACGCTGCCCGTCACAAACTGGTGCTCCGGTTCCTGGAACACGGTGCCGATCCGGCTGATCAGCTCCCGGCCGCGCCACTTCAGCGGCGCGCTGCCGGCGCCCCGCGCCAGCGGCTCAAGGGCTTCGAGCCGTCCGCCCGCCGCAGGCAGCAGCCCGGCAAGGGTCAGTGCCAACGTGGATTTCCCGGCCCCGTTGGGCCCCGTCACGCTGAGCGCCCGCCCGGCGGAAATCCGCACGGACGGCACCACGGCGGCCGGCACGGCCGGGTGCCGCCGGCGGCCCTTGGCCCGGGACACCGCCAGGGACTCCGCCGCAAGCAAAAGGTCCGTGCTGTCGTCGTGCGGGGGAAAGCCGGTGCGCGGACGGACGGCGGGCACGTGCCCGGGCACCCACACGCCCGCGGCGGACAGCATGCCCGCCGCCTGGGCCAGGACCGCGGCGGGCGGGCCGTCCAGCAGCACGCCGCCGGGCTCCCCCGCCGCCTCGGGAGCCAGCACCACGATCCGGTCCACGACGTCGAGCCACACGGACACGCGGTGTTCCACCACCACCAGGGTGGCGCCGGTTTCATCCAGGCTGTTCCGGACGGCGTCGCGCACGTCCACCACCCCGGCCGGGTCCAGGTTTGCCGTGGGCTCGTCCAGGAGCAGCAGGCCGGGGCGCATGGCCAGCATGCCGGCCAGTCCGAGGCGCTGCTTTTGGCCACCGGACAGCGCGGAGCTCGGGTGGTCCAACGGCAGCCGAAGGCCCACGGCCTCGAGCGCCGCGGGCACGCGGCGCCAGATCTCCTCCCGCGGCACGGCCAGGTTTTCGGCACCAAAGGCCACGTCGTCGCCGATGCGGGAGAGCACCACCTGGGAATCGGGGTCCTGCTGCATCAGGCCGGTGCGTCCGCGAGACTCCGCCACGGGTGCGCCGTCGATCAGCAGGGACCCAAACTCGTCCGCGTCCTCATCGACGCCAAGCACGCCGGCGAGCGCGTGCAGCAGCGTGGACTTTCCGGCGCCCGAAGGCCCCAGCAGCAGCACGCGTTCGCCCGGCGCGATCTCCAGGTCGAGGTCGTGGACGGCCTTGGCGGCGCGGCCCGAATGCTGCCAGCCCCACCCCTTGGCGCTGATCCGGGCGGGTGCCACGCCAAGCCCGGCGGCCCGGCCCGGACCGCCAGCCGGGGCCGTTGCCCCCACGGCTACACCACCGGTTCGGTGGCGGCGCCGCGGGAGGTCAGGTTGGCCAGGACGCCTGTGCGTGCCAGCCCGCGGACGGCGAGCCAGGACAGCAGCCCGGCGATGACGGCGCCGGAGATGGCACCGAAGACGGTGTAGACCAGCTTCCAGACAAACGCCCACTCCACGTTCCAGACCAGGGAGTCGTTGATGCCCATCGCCACACCGGACAGGGCGCCAGCCAGCAGCGCCACCGGCAGCGAAAAGCGTCGGTAGCGGACCACGGCGAAAATGAGCTCCGCGCCGATGCCCTGGACCAGGCCGGAGAGCAGGACGGTGAAGCCAAAGGAGCTGCCCAGCAGCGCCTCCACAATGGCCGCCACGATTTCGCAGAACAGCGCCGCGCCGGGTTTGCGGATCACCAGGCCGCCGATGACGCCGGCGATCAGCCAGCCGCCGCCGTAGAGTCCGCCGAGGGGCGGGAATGCGGCGGTGGCAGCCGCGATCACGCCGTAGGCGGCAGACCACAGCCAGAAGATGACGCCCACGGCGACGGACAGGACGGCGGCCACCACAATGTCCACCACGCGCCACGTGGTTTTGGGTGCTGCCTTGGGGTTTGCGGAATTGCCCGCGACTGACTCGCTCATGTTTCCTCCTTTGCAGGAGGGGCGGTGCGGCGGTATCTCCGCGCACCGAAGAGAACTCGACTCCCTTCGCCGGTACTAGCCGGAGCAGGTTCGAGGGTCTGCGGCGGACCGCACTCTCAGCGCCCTGTTCCGGGATCCGGGACGGGACGCTCCCCTGTCGTGTTGAATTGCGGCTTCAGTCTACCCGCGGCGGCGTGCCTCGGCCAACGTTCCTGGCGCACGACGGCGGGTGGCCGGCCCGGGTGGCCGGCCGCCCGCCGTCGTGCCTGGCTGGGCGGGGTTCCGGCGTTACCCCACCACCACCGTGCCCACCATGCCCATGTAGTCATGCAGGGCACAGATGTAGCTGAAGGTCCCTGCCCTCGTGAAGGTGACGGTGAACGTGGATCCCGGGAGCATGAGCCCGGAATTCAGGTCCCCGCCGGCAAACGCCGCAGGATCGCCCACCGGGGCATAGAAGTTCACCGGCTCCGTCCCAAAGGTGACCGTGTGCGGGGCCGCCATTCCGCTGTTGATGAACGTGACCGTTTCGCCCACATGGATGCGCACCGTGGGCTGGATGTAGCGCATCACCATGGCCACCCCGTCGTCGGCGCCGACGTAGACGTGGTGCGAATCAGCCTGCGCTGCCGTTGCATTCCAGAGCATGCGCCCGTCCAGCAGGATCCCTTGTGCCTGCTGCCGGCTCTGCCTGTTGTAGTCGTTTTGCGTGTAGGGGTACGGCGTGCCGGCCGCCGCCACGTGGACGGTGCCCTTCATCATCGCCCCGTGCACCAGGCAGTAGTACGTGAAGTCGCCGGCTGTGGGGAACTGCAGGCTGTAGCTCGCCACGGCAGGAAAGCCGCTGTCGGACACGTTGGTCAGGATGCCCGAGTTGTAGTAGGACGCCCCGTCGTAGGTGCTGCCGCCAATGGGGAACAGCTGCGTCGGGTCACCGGGGTTGAAGGCCATCAACGGCGCGCCGGGCGGCAGGAAGGTGACGGTGTGCGGCTCGGCCGAGTTCGCCTGCCAGGTGACGGTGTCCCCCGCGTCGACATAGACGTCGGTGGGCAAAAACGCCATGCTCTGGATGGCCTGGTCCGGTGACTCGTTTCCAGCCAGGACTGTCCAGGTCTGCGGGCCCTGCCCTCCTGCGCCGGGGTCGGCGACTGCCGGGCCCGAAAGTGCCAGCGGCACCAGCAGCGCCAAGAGTGCGGCAACCAGCACCGGCACCTTGCGCGAAGAAAGATGGTTCAAGCGAAGATTTTCCAAACGACGCCTCATGGGTCGTTCCCTTCTCGAAAGCTGAGGCCCCCTGGCCAGGCGGCCGCGCGAGATGGTCCCTCCCTCAAGGGGGCCCGCTCTGTCCGGCCGGCATGCCGGCGGGACCGGATGCGCATGGAACCCCCTGAGCTCCGGGTCCAATGCGCGCCGCCCGCCATGGCGGGCGGGGCGTTGATGATGGGGCATTGTGCTGCCACTGCCCGGCGCACCCGCAGCGCCGTCAAGGACAACTGACAGCCCGCGAACACGCACTTCCCATGGTGCACCCGGGCGGGAGGCTTGTCGACAAGTGGTCAGGGAATTCCGTCCAAGTACCGCCGCATCCTGCTTGCCCCGGCCCGCTGACCCGTTAGGCTGGCAGGGAACTTTCACAGCGCATCAAGCCCGCCGCACACCAAGGAGAGTCATTGTGAATATCGTCTTCAAGCTGCTGGGCACGGGCGTGAGCCTGGCCGCCGGGTTTGCCGCCGGCAAGATCGTGGACGTCGCCTGGGAGAAGGGCACCGGCAACAAGCCGCCCAAGGACGGCGCCGACCTGGAAAACAGCCTGCGTTCGGCCCTGGCCTTCGCCCTGGTGTCCTCCGCCGTGGCCGCCATCATCCAGGTCATTGCCGGGCGCACCACGCAAAAGGCCATCGCCCGGTTCAACAAGCACCCCGAAGAGGTCTAGCCCGAACGGTTGGCAGCCGCGGCGCTACTCTTCGTCCCGGTCGTCCACGACGGCGGCCACAACGTCGTTGAGCTCGTCCGTGCTGAGCAGTTCCGGGCGCCGGTGCTTGGTGCGGTACCCGGCACGGCCCACCATGTGCGCGGACACCGGGACCGTGAGCAGCTGGAACAGCCACGCCACAAGAAGCAGCGGCACCAGGGCCCAGGCCCGCATTTGCAGGCCCACGGCGGCCAGCATCAAAAACAGGCCCAGCACCTGCGGCTTGGTCGCGGCGTGCATGCGGCTCATCAAGTCCGGGAATCTCAACAGCCCGATCGCCGCGGCCAGGCTCATCAGCGCCCCGCCCAGCAGGCAGATGGCGGTCAGCACGTCAAGGACGCTCACGCCTCCCCCTTCCGGTGCGCCACGAACCTGGCCACCGTGACGGAGCCGATGAAGCCGATCACGCTGATCACCACCAGCAGCACCAGGTTCCCCGTGTCCCGGTTCACGGCCATCTCCATCGCCAGGCCCGCCCCAAAGATCGCCAGCAGGACGTCGGCGGCTATCACGCGGTCCAGCAGCGAGGGCCCCGCCGCGATGCGGTAGATGGTCCCGGCCGCTGCCAGGGAAAGTACGACGGCGGCAATCACCACCACAATGTGCAAGCCTGTCACTGTGCCTCCTTGGGCGGTGTTCCCTGGGCCGGGCGGCCAGGGGTCCGCGCCTCTTCGGAGAGGGCGGCGAGTTCCTGCCGGCTGCCCATGATGCGGATGATTTTTACCTCGATGTCCTGGATGCCCGTGCGCACCTTCTCCACGCTGTCCGGTGTAGGCGCGTTCATCGCATGCACGTACAAGGTGGAGGTGCCGCGGTCCACCTCCACCACGAGGGAGCCGGGTATCAGCGAGAGCACGTGCCCCACGGCCGTCATGACCAGGTCGGAACGGCTGCGCAGGGGCACGGCCACCACGGCATTGCGGATCCGGGGCCCCTTGGCCACCGCCCACAGAAAAACCTGGCAGCTGGCCACGATGATTTCCTTAAGGAACCACAACGCAAACCACAGGGCCCGGGGCAGGTTGAAGCGCCCGCTCAGCTCCACCGGCGGCAGGTACAGCGCCCGGGACACGCCCCAGGCTATCGCCAGCCCAAAGAGCAGGTTGCCGGGGCTGAAGTTTTGCCAGAGGGCGCCCCACACCACCACGAGCCACACCAGCAGCGGCAGCTTCTGCCAGAAGCGGTGCCATTTTCCCCCCGCGGCCGGCCGGCTCATGGCTGCACCGTCCCGGTGCCCAGCACTGCCTGGATGTAGGGAGTGCGGGCCACCATGCCCTCCGCCGCGTGTTGGCTGAGGGCAAACAGGGGTCCGGCAAAGACACTCAGGGCCACGCCCAGCGCCACCAGCCCCAGGGTGGAGTGGACCATCATCTTGGGCAGGATGGGAATCTCGTTGTCACCGGAGAAGCGGCCTTCCACGGCGTCCACGTGCAGGCTGGTGCGCAGCGCGCGCATGCTGCGTCCGCCGGCGGCATCCGGCGCGGTGGCCAGGAGCACGGGGTCAGGTTCCTCGGCGTCGGCGGTGCTGCGCCAAAACACCCGGTTCCACACGCGGGCCATGACCAGCAGGGTCAGCAGGCTGGCCACAACGCCGCCCACCACCAGCGTGTACGCCAGCGGCGAGCCGTCCGCCACGCCGGCCTGCAGCAGGCCCAGCTTGCCCAGGAAGCCGGAGAACGGGGGGATGCCGGCCAGGTTCATGGCGGGGATGAAGTACAGCACGGCCAGGACGGGTGAGAGTTTGGCCAGCCCGCCCAGCCGCGCGATGGCGGACGTCCCGCCGCGCCGCTCCACCAGGCCGGTGACCATGAACAGGCTGGTCTGGATGGTGATGTGGTGGATGACGTAGAAGATGGTCGCGGCCAGGCCCAGCACCGAGGAGAGCCCGACGCCGAAGATCATGTACCCGATGTGGCTCACCAGGGTGAAGGACAGCAGGCGCTTGATGTCGGTCTGGGCCAGGGCGCCCAGGATGCCCACGATCATCGTCAGCAGCGCCACCCAGAGCAGCACGGCATTGAAATGGTCGGTGGGAAACAGCAGCGTTTCGGTGCGGATGATGGCATAGACGCCCACCTTGGTCAGGAGCCCGGCGAACACCGCCGTCACGGGGGCCGGCGCCGTCGGGTAGGAGTCCGGCAGCCAGAAAGACAGGGGGAACACGGCGGCCTTGATGCCGAAGGCCACCAGGAGCAGCACATGCAGCAAGTGCTGGGTGCCGGGATCCAGCTGGCCCAGCTTCACGGCCAGGTCCGCCAGCGTCACGGTTCCGGTGGCCCCGTAAACCATCGCGATGGCAATCAGGAACAGCAGTGAGGAGACGACGCTGACCACCACGTAGGTGATGCCGGCGCGGATGCGTGAGCCCGTCCCGCCCAACGTCATGAGCACATAGCTGGCGGTCAGCAGAATCTCAAAACCCACATAGAGGTTAAACAGGTCCCCGGCCAGGAAGGCGTTCGACACACCGGCGACGAGGATCAGGTAGGTGGGGTGGAAAACGGAGACGGGCCCGCTTTCCTCACCGTCCGCCGCGCCCTGCCCGGAGGCATAGGCCAGCACGGCAAGGCTGACCGCGGAGGAAACCACCAGCAGCAGCGAGGAAAACTGGTCCGCCACCATGACGATGCCGAAGGGCGGCGCCCAGCCGCCGAGATGCACCGCGACGGGGCCGGAGGTCCAGACCACGGCAAGCACCAGCACTTCCAGGCCGAGCGTCACCGCCAGGATGCCCAGGCTGACGCGGCGCTGCGCCCGGGGGTGGCGGATGAGCACAAAGGCCAGGGCCGCACCGAGCATGGGCAGGGCGACGGCGAGCGGGGCCAGGGATGCGATGCTCATGCGCCGGCCCCCGCGTCCGGTCCCTCGCGCGGGCCTTCCATGCCGGTTGCCGCATTCTTCCGTGCCGTAGTTTTCAAGGTCACTTTCCGGATCATCTCGCGGCTGGCCGCGGGCTGGTTGTTTTCATGGAAGTCGGAGACCTCCACGGCAATCTCGGAGTCTTCCTCGGCGTCGAAGGCGTCCTGCGCTGCGACGCGGCGGTCCTCACGGTCGTCCTGGATGTGGTCGGCGCGGCTGAGCAGCCACGAGCGGTAGATCAGGCTGAGAATGAATGCCGTCACCGCGAAGGAAATGACGATCGAGGTCAGGATGAACGCCTGCGGCAGGGGGTCGTTATATTCCGTTGCGGGAATATCCTTGCTGAAGATGGGCGCCAGCCCGGCATAGCCGCCGGTGGCCAGCAGCAGCAGGTTGGTGGCGTTGGTCAGCAGCATCAACCCGAGCAGCACCCGGGTCAGGCTGCGTTCGAGCAGCAGGTAGATGCCGATGGCGTACAGCACCCCCATGACCAGCAGCAGGGTCAGGTTGACGCTCACCGGACCACCTCCAACGGTTCGTCGTCCTCGATGAGCGTGATGGCACCCATCCCGTCCTCCTCATGCTGGTCAATTTCGGAACCGAGGCTGCGCAGCACGTCGATGACCAGCCCCACCACCACCAGGTACACGCCAATGTCGAACAGCGTGGAGGTGACGAACTTGACATGGCCGAAGACCGGCAGCCCAAAGCTGAAGATGGCGCTTTGAAAGACCTGTCCGCCCAGGAACAGCGGCACGATCCCGGTCAGTGCCGCCGCGGCCAGGCCCAGCCCCAGCAGCGTCCCGGCAGAGACGCGCGTCGCCTCGGCCAGTTCAAAGCGGCCGCCGGCCAAGTACCGGATGGCCAGGGCCAGCCCCGCCACGAGGCCGCCGGCGAAGCCGCCGCCGGTGCCGTTGTGGCCCGCCAGCAACAGGTAGATGGACAGCACGATGATGCTGTGGAACACCAGCCGCGTGACCACCTCAAAAATGATGGACCGCTGCTCCGGGGCCAACGTGCGTCCCGCCACCAGCCAGGGGTTGGCGGGCACCACGGCAAATCGCTTGGCCAGCCTGGCGACGGGACTGGGGACCCTGCCCGGCCCGCCAATGCGGCCGATGCTGCCGGTGGCCACCGTTTCGGCCCGGGCCAGGCGCTGTCCGCGCCCCCGCACAAAGATCAGGCTGGCCACGCCCGTCGCGGCGACGGCCAACACCGAAATCTCCCCGAAGGTGTCCCAGGCGCGGATGTCCACCAGGGTCACATTCACCACGTTCAGGCCCCCGCCGCCCTCATAGGCCAGCTTGGGCAGGGCCAGGCTGACGGGCGTCGCGATGCGCGAGCCCATCGCGACGATGCCCACCACCACCATGACGGCGCCGAATCCCACCCCGAGGAGGATGCGCACCACCTTGCGCCCGCCGCCCGTGCGTTCCCGCAGTCCGGCCGGCAGCGAGCGCATGGCCAGCACGAACGCCACCAGGACAATGGTTTCCACCAGCATCTGGGTCAGGGCAAGGTCCGGGGCCCCCTGCAGCGCAAAGATCATCGCCACGC
This sequence comes from Arthrobacter sp. SDTb3-6, assembly GCF_013376095.1. Lineage (GTDB taxonomy): Bacteria > Actinomycetota > Actinomycetes > Actinomycetales > Micrococcaceae > Specibacter. Next base: position 75,795 of record NZ_JAAMFN010000014.1, read on the forward strand.
CATATCCGGTGACCGAAACCATCAGCACGGCCATGAAGCGCTTGTCCGCCCGGGCGGCGGCGACGGCGCCGGCCACGATGGCGGCACCGGCCACGACCTGGAACGGCGAACCGGGGTCCACCACGTAGGAGTGTGCCGCCCAGTTTGGCCCCGTCAGCACCAGCACGGCCCCCACCGAGGCAATGGCGGTTGCCAGGATGACGGAGAGGTAGAAGAACAGCGAACCGCGCTGGGTGCGGCCGGTCACCCAGATGGCCACCATGTCCAGGGCCACCACGGACTGCCGGTAGCCGCGTTCCAGGTCAAGGACCGGCGGCACCTTGGCCTGCAGTGCCTCGAAGCGGCCGCGCGCCAGGAACAGGCCCACGCCGCCGGCCACCACCACGGCGCTGAGGGCCAGCGGCAGCGTGAAACCGTGCCAGAGCGCCAGGTGCAGCCCGTGCGGGCCGTCCGCGGGGAAGCGGGCACTGTAGGGGGAAATCCACGCTTCCATCAGCGCGGGGAACAGGCCCAGGACCACGGTCAGGAAGCTGAGCAGGGCCGGGGCGCCGAGGAACAGCCAGCCCACGGGATGGAAGGCGGTCACGGAAAGGCCGGGCTTGCGTGCGAAGCCGCCCCACAGGAACCGTGCGCTGTAGGCAAACGTCAAAATGGAGCCCAACACCATGACACCGAGCACCAGGGCGCCAATCGCCGGACCGGCAGGCCCGTAGCGGGCATTCGCCTCGAAGGCGGAAAACACCGATTCCTTGGCCACAAAGCCCGCCAGCGGCGGCAGCCCGGCCATGGAGGCGGCACCGGCCAGGGCCACCACCCCCAGCTTCGGCGCGGAACGGAACACGCCGGACAGCTCGCGGATGTCGCGGGTGCCGGACTGGTGGTCGATGATGCCCACCACCAGGAACAGGGCCGCCTTGAACAGGGCGTGGGCCAGCACCATGGACATCCCCGCCATGGCGGCTTCCCGGCTTCCCAGGCCCACAACGACAGTCAGGAAGCCCAGCTGGCTTACCGTGCCGTAGGCCAGGATGAGCTTGAGGTCGTGCTGGCGCAGGGCCCGCCAGCCGCCCAACACCATCGTGGCCAGGCCCAGGACGGTGAGCAGCACCTGCCAGTACGCCGTGTCGGAAAAGCCCGGTGCCAGGCGTGCCACCAGGTAGATGCCGGCCTTCACCATGGCAGCGGCGTGCAGATAGGCGCTGACGGGGGTGGGCGCCGCCATGGCCCCCGGGAGCCAGAAGTGGAACGGCAGCAGCGCCGACTTGGTCACGGCGCCCACCAGGACCAGGGCCACCCCGATGTCCAGCACCACCCCCGGCGTGCCCCCGGCGGCGACCAGCTCGGGGGCCTTCGCCAGGATGCCGGAAAGGCTGTATGTACCGGCACCTTCGCCGACCATGATCAGCCCCACCAGCATGGCCAGCCCTCCAAGGGTGGTGACGACCAGGGCCTGCAGTGCCGCGCGGCGGGCAGCGATGCGGGTCCGCGCATAACCGATGAGGAGGTACGACAACACGGTGGTCAGTTCCCAGAACACAAAGAGCAGGATCAGGTTGTCGGCCGTGACCAGGCCAAACATGACCCCGGCGAACGCCAGCAGCTGCGCACCGAAGCCGCCCAGTCCGGCGTCGTCCGATTTGAAGTAACGGGCGCAGTACGCCAGCACCAGCGCGCCGATGCCCAGGACCAGCAGGGACATCAGCCAGGACAGCTGGTCCATGCGGAAGGTGAGGTCCAGGCCCAGGGCAGGGATCCAGGCGATGTCCAGCGTGGGGCCGGGCGCAGAGTCTGAATAGACGGCCCCGTACTGGGCCAGGAGCCAGGCAAAGCTGGCGCCGGGGACGGCGGCGAGGAGGTAAAAGGCGGCGCGCCCAAACCGCGAAAACAAGGCAGGCGCGAAAATGGCCACGATGAAATGTGCACAAAGGACAATCAACAAAGTGGGCTCCGCAGGGTTCGGGCTGGACGTCTGACTTGCAGGAGTAAGGTCGGTTCCCGACCGTTCAACCCTATCAAGGCCCGCAGCGTCCGTGGCCGGCGCCGCACAGGGACAGGCCCGCGGAGTGGGCATCATCACGCGAAAAAGTCGATTCTTAACGTCCGCCCGTGGGACGCCATTGAGCTATAGCATGTGCCCTATGACTGAGTTCCCTCCGGCCGCTGCCGTACCGCCCGCCACCGCGGCCAAGCCACCGGGCACCTTGTGGCAGATCACGGCGTGGTCACTGTGGGACTGGGGCGGGGCTGCCTTCAACGCCGTCATGACCACCTTCATCTTCACTGCCCTGTACCTGACCGGCGATTCCTTTGGCGGCGCCAACCATGCCTCGGCCGTGCTGGGCCTCATGGTGTCGCTGGCCGGGGTGGCCATTGCCCTGCTGGCCCCCGTCACGGGGCAGCGCACCGACCACAGCGGGCGGCGGAAATTGTGGCTGGGCGTGAACACGGTGGTCGTGGCACTGTTGACGGGCGCCTGCTTTTTTGTCCAGCCGCACGAGTCCTACCTGGTGCTCGGCTGCCTGCTCATTGCCGCCGGGCACGTGTTCTTTGAAATTGCGGGCGTGAACTACAACGCCATGCTGCTGCAGATCTCCACCCGGTCCACCATCGGCAAGATCAGCGGCTTTGGCTGGGCGGCCGGCTACCTGGGCGGCATTGTGGCCTTGCTGCTGGTCTACTATGGGCTGATCAAGCCCGACGTCGGCGCCTTCGGCATCACCAGCGCCGACGGCATGAAATACCGGGCCGTCGCCGTGTTTTCGGCCGTGTGGATCCTGGTCTTTGCCCTCCCGGTCATGTTTGCCATCCCCGAATCGCCCCGCAACCCCCTGATGCCCCGTCTCGGCTTTTTCCAGGCTTACCGGGAATTGTGGAGGACCATCGTCCGGCTGGCCCGCACGTCCCGCCACACCCTGTTCTTCCTGATCGCCAGCGCCGTGTTCCGCGACGGGCTCGCCGCGATCTTCACCTTCGGGGCAGTCATAGCCGTGGGGTCCTTCGGGTTCAAGACCGGCGATGTGCTCATCTTCGCCATTGCCGGCAACGTGGTGGCTGCCCTGGGGGCGATGTCCGCCGGCTTCTTCGACGACGTGGTGGGGCCCAAGGCCGTCATCGTGACGTCGCTGGCCGGACTCGTTGTCTGCGGCGGCGCCCTGTTCTTCCTGCACGGCAAGACGGCGTTCTGGATCTTCGGGCTGCTGCTGACCCTGTTTGTGGGACCCGCCCAGTCATCGGCACGCACCTTCATCGGCAGGCTCGCGCCGGAGGGGCAGGAGGGCGAGTTGTTTGGCCTCTACGCCACCACCGGGCGCGCCGTGTCCTTCCTGGCCCCGGCCATGTTCACGGTGTTCATCGCCGTGTTCGGCACCCAGCGCTGGGGCATCTTGGGGATCGTGCTGGTGCTGGTGCTCGGCCTGGCCCTCCTGCTGCCGGTCAAAAGGCCCGAACTTCACGCCGCCGGGCGTTAGATCGAGGTGCGGTGGAAGTTCTTGAAGGACCGCGACGCCGTGGGGCCGCGCTGGCCCTGGTAGCGGTTGCCGTACTGGCCGCTGCCGTAGGGATGTTGGGCCGGTGAGGAGAGCTGGAAGAAGCACAGCTGGCCAATCTTCATGCCGGGCCACAGCTTGATCGGCAAGGTGGCCACGTTGGAGAGCTCCAGGGTGATGTGCCCGGAAAAGCCGGGGTCGATGAAACCTGCGGTGGAGTGGGTCAACAGGCCCAGGCGGCCCAGCGAGGACTTTCCTTCCAGCCGGGCGGCGACGTCGTCGGGCAGCGTGACGGTTTCATAGGTGGAGGCGAGGGCAAATTCGCCAGGGTGCAGGATGAACGCGTCTTCCGGGTCCACCTCGACGAGGCGGGTCAGCTCGGGCTGCTCCTCGGCCGGGTCGATGTGGGCATAGCGGTGGTTGTCGAAAAGCCGGAAATACCTGTCAATGCGCACGTCGACACTGGAGGGCTGCACCATGGACGGGTCATAGGGGTCCAGGACTATCCGGTCAGCGTCAATTTGGGCTCGGATGTCGCGGTCTGAGATCAGCACCCTCTAAAAATAGCGCATGCCCGCCCACCCGAAGCGCCGTGGACTAATTGCTGCGCCCCGGACGTTGAATTCTTTACGGCAATCGGCAGCCCACCACGACTAAGGTAAGAGCATGAATATTGAAGAGACCCCTCTTCCGGGCATCGGCGTCCGCCGCGAAGTTCGCCTCGCCACCGGCCGCAGGGTGGGTGTGGTAACCCACCGCGACGGCCACACCGAACTGATCCTCTCCCGCGTGGACGACCCCGACGCCTGTGCAGCGTCCATCCCGCTCACCGCCGAGGAAGCCTCGGCGCTGGGGACGCTTCTTGGATCGACCCAGCTCATCGCCCAGCTTGCGAACGAACAAAAGGACGTCACGGGCGTCACGACCCACCAAATTCTGTTGCGCGAAGGAACCGCCTATGCCGGCCGTCCCCTCGGCGACACCCAAATGCGCACCCTGACCGGCACGTCCATCGTGGCCCTGCTGCGCGGCGACGAGGTCATCGGTTCCCCGCGCCCGGACCAGATCCTGGAAGTGGGCGACCTGGTGGTCATCGTGGGCACGGAGACAGGCCTGGCAAAGGCAGCCCAAATCCTGCAGTCCAGGTTGTAGATCGCTATTGGATCCAATCACCCTCTCCCTCATCCAGCTCGGCATCGTATTTTTTGCGCTGGGCTTTTTGGGGAGGCTTGCCGGCCGGATTGGCATGTCCCCCGTGCCTCTGTACCTGCTGGGCGGGCTGGCGTTCGGCCATGGCGGTCTCGTCGACTTTGGCAGCATCAACGACTTTGCCCACATCGGCAGTGAGATTGGTGTCATCCTGCTCCTGCTCATGTTGGGGCTGGAATATGCGGCGCGCGAGCTCGTCACGGGCCTGCGACAATCCTGGATGGCGGGCCTGCTGGACCTGCTGCTGAACATGGCACCAGGCGTGGCCGTGGCGTTTTTGCTTGGCTGGGGGCCGGTGGGCGCCCTGGTCATGGCCGGCATCACCTACAGCTCGTCCTCGGGCATCATCGCCAAGGTGTTGGGTGACCTGGGCCGGCTCGGCAACCGGGAAACCCCCGTGGTCCTGGCCATCCTGGTCATCGAGGACCTGGCCATGGCCGCCTACCTGCCCATCCTGACAGCGGTCCTGGCCGGGGTGTCGCTCCTGGGCGGGCTGACCGCCCTCGGAATTTCCCTTGCCGTCATCACGGTGGTCCTGCTGGGCGCCCTGCGGTACGGGCACATTGTCTCCAACATGCTCGAAAGCCCCGACCGGGAGTCGTTCCTGTTGAAGCTGTTGGGTGCCGCGCTGCTCGTGGCCGGTGTGGCCTCCGCCCTGCAGGTTTCAGCCGCCGTGGGCGCGTTCCTGCTGGGGATCGCCATTTCCGGGGGCACGGCGGAGAACGCAACCCGCGTGCTGGAACCCCTGCGTGACCTGTTCGCCGCCATGTTCTTTGTGCTGTTCGGCCTGAACACGGATCCCCGCAGCATCCCGCCGGTGCTCGGCGTCGCGCTGCTCCTGGCCGTGGCCTCCGCCGCAACCAAGGTGGTCACGGGCTGGTGGGCGGCCCGCCGCCAGGGCATCGCCCTCCTGGGCCGGGCCCGCGCCGGCGCCGCGCTCATTGCCCGCGGCGAGTTCTCCATTGTCATTGCCGGGCTGGCCGTGGCCTCCGGCGCCGTGCCGAAGGAACTTGCCGCCCTTGCCACCACCTACGTGTTGATCATGGCCGTATTTGGCCCCGTGGCGGCCCGGTATGTGGAACCGCTCATGCGCCTGTTCCAGGGCAAGTCCCCCGGCCGGGAACCTGAAGTCATCATGTAAGCCGGCCGGGACGGCCCGGGCCGGATACCCTCCAGCCGCGCTGGTGCCCGGCCGCACCGTGTGGCGGTGTCCTGAGGCGGTGCAAACATCCGCTAGACTTTTCATCGAAGCACCCCGCAGGGACCTCGGTTCACGGCGGGGAATGCTTTTGTGCGGGCGTAGCTCAATGGTAGAGCGCTAGCTTCCCAAGCTCGATACGCGGGTTCGATTCCCGTCGCCCGCTCCCCTCCGACCAGTGCCCCTGTTGCTCAGAACAGGGGCACTGCTTTTATGTGGAGCTGCCTTCCTTGGGCTGTACACTTGTTCGCCGCTCTCTGCCCGAGGCGGCCGGGTCCCGGCGGGTGCGTGTAGGGTCAGGGCTACGGGACCATCTTCGGTCCCAACTTCAGGGAGCTGACATGGGCGACAAATCACCACGGCAAACCGCATCAAAAAAGTCCAGCAAGTCAATCAAGGAAAAGCGTGCCGACAAGAGGGCAGGCGAAGCAGGTGCCGGGATCGCAGACAAGCCCACTGCCGCAAAGAAGAAATGAGCGCCGCAGGAACCGGGCTGCGGCTCGGCGTTCTGGGGGCGTCGCGCAAGCCGGATGAACGCCGCGCACCCATCCACCCCGAACATTTTTCCCGCATTGAGCCGGACGTTCTCGCGAGCATGGTGGTCGAGGAAGGTTATGGCGCCCAGTTCGGGGTTCCGGACCCAGCACTCGCCGCCCTGGTGGGCTCCGTGGCGCCGCGCGAAGAGGTGATCGCGGGGGCTGACGTGGTCCTTTTGCCCAAGCCGCAGGCCTCCGACCTGGCGGAGCTCAAGGATGGCCAGGTGCTCTGGGGATGGCCGCACTGCGTCCAGGACCGGGCCATCACGCAACTGGCAATTGATAAGAAGCTGACACTGATCGCCTTTGAAGTCATGAACCACTGGGCGCCCGACGGTGGCCTGGGCCTGCATGTTTTCCACAAGAACAATGAACTGGCCGGTTATTCCTCCGTCCTGCATTCGCTCTCGCTCATCGGCTCCACGGGAGATTATGGGCGCCGGCTCAAGGCAGTGGTGATCGGTTTTGGCGCCACCGCCCGCGGCGCCGTGACAGCGTTGAATGCACTGGGCATCCACGATGTGCAGGTGCTGACCAGCCGCAGCGTGGCCGCCGTCGCCTCCCCCATCCACTCCGCCGAGATGGTGCAGTTCGACTTTGCCCCGGACCCGCCGCACACCGGATTCGTGATGCTCGACGACGGCGACGCACCCCTGGCCGCGTTCCTCGCCGAGGCGGACATCGTAGTCAACTGCACGCTGCAGGACCCCAATGCGCCCATGACGTACCTGGTGGAGGCAGACCTGGCCGGTTTCCGCCCGGGCAGCCTGATTGTGGATGTGTCCTGCGACGAGGGCATGGGGTTCAGCTGGGCCCGCAACACCAGCTTTGCCGACCCCATGTTTACCGTGGGTGTCAACGTCAATTACTACGCGGTGGACCACTCCCCCTCTTACTTGTGGAATTCATCCACGTGGGAGATCAGTGAGGCCCTGCTGCCGTTCATTGAGCCCGTTTTGGCCGGCCCCTCCGCATGGCAGGAAAGCGAGACCATCCGGCGCGCCATTGAAATTCAGGGTGGCGTGGTCAAAAACCCTGCCATCCTGCAATTCCAGAAGCGCCAGGACAGTTATCCGTACCTTCCCTTGGCCGGAGTACAGCCCGGCGCCTGTTAATCGGCGCCTACACGTCCCCGTTTTGGATGACGTGGTGCGCTGCTTCCGGCAGGAGCGGTTCAAACAGTTCCACCGGGTTGCCGGAGGGGTCTTCCACCACCACCTGGACCACGCCAATCCCCGGCATCACCTCGCTGCGGAAGCGCACCCCGGCGGCCCGCAGCCGGGCCACCTCCGCAGTGAGGTCCCGCACTTGGAGGGAAAATCTGTTCCAGCCCCCGGGGGCCGGCATGGTGCCGTCCGCCATGGCCCGGCCGCCGCCGCCCGGGGCCCCCTTGGCGTCCAGCGCGCCCGGCGCGCTGAGCAGCAGCCGCAGGGCGCCGCGGGTGAGCATGGCAAACCCCGGGGCGGGGTGCATCACCTCGGTGAACCCCAGGGAGTGGACGTAAAAGCCTATGGCGGCATCGACGTCGTGCACTATATAGCGCACGCTGACTTGTTCCATGGTTGCCTTCTTCGAGTGTGTGGCTGTGGCGTCAATCCGCGGACGGGGTGCCGCGGGAGCGCCGCGTGCGCTCCACCAAGGAATCCAGCCGCGCATGCAGTTCCGGCGGGAGCCGCACGGAGACCACTTCCTGCGGTTGTCTCGGCGTGGACGGCATGGTTCCCACTTTCGGATGAGGACGGGTTCTGATCCAAGCTGCGTTGTCCTGCGACGCGTGTAAACAATGTTTACCACTCCATGCAGCCGTTGGCCATGGCCAGATTTTCTAGTCCCGGCATCGGTGCAGTGGCCGCGCGTAGCATGGACGCCATGGTTGACTCGTTGACGCGCGACCAGCGCCACAAGGTCATGGCGAACATCAAGGGCAAGGACACCAAGCCGGAAATGACGGTCCGCCGCCTGCTGTTTGCGCAGGGCTACCGCTACCGGCTCCACGCGGCGGGGCTGCCCGGCAGGCCGGACATCGTGTTTGGTGCCCGCCACAAGGCCATCTTTGTCAACGGTTGCTTTTGGCACTCGCACTCCTGCCCGAACGGCACGCACAAGCCGCAAACCAATCCCGAATTTTGGGAGGCCAAGCGCAGCCGCACCGTGGAGCGGGACGCGCGGGCTCTGGCACTCCTCCACGAGCTGGGCTGGGAGGCTTTCACTGTGTGGGAATGCGAGCTGAAGTCCCTCGATGCGGTGTCCGCCGCGCTGGGCGCCTTTCTGGGACCGCCGCGGCAGTCCGGCACCGGCACTGGGAACAGCACCAGCCAAGGTGTCAATAACCATGTACCCCTGGCCCCCAGGATGCGTCCGCCCTATGCTCAAGGGAATCGACCTATTTAGTCAACGAAAAAGGTGATTTCATTGGGGATGTCAAAGGTGGAAATGGTTCCGGACGAGACTGGGCAGCCGGGCAGGCTGCCCGCCACACGCAAACCATGGACACCATCGGGGTTCTGGCCCCATCAGCCCCTCCGGCAGGCACCGCTGCCCGACGATGTGGCGGTCACCGGAACTGGCGCAGCAGCGGGCATTCAAACGGATCTACTGCAGTGAGGCCCACCCGGTTAAGGTAGGCCACCACGATGGCGTAGGACTCCACCAGCGAGGTTTCGGTCAGTTCGATGCCGTTTCTTTCACACGTCGCGCGGACCAGTTCAGTGCTGCGCCGCAACTCGGGGCGGGCCATGTCCGGGAACAGGTGGTGCTCCACCTGGCGGTTCAGCCCGCCCAGCAGCGTGTCCATGAAGAATCCTCCGCGAATGTTCCGGCTGGTCAGCACTTGCCGGCTCAGAAAGTCCACGCGGCTGCCGGATTCCAGAATCGGCATGCCCTTGTGGTTTGGCGCGAACGACGCCCCCATGTAGAAACCGAACACTGCCATCTGTACGCCAACGAACGCCAGCGCCATGCCCCACGGCAACACGAGCAACAGCGCCGTGAGCAGGGCCCCGAAGCGCAGCACCAGCAGGCCGATCTCCACATAGCGGTAGCGCACACCGCGGCGGCCCAGCAGGGTCTTGAACGAGTCCAGCACCAGGCTGTAGCCCAGGAACAAGATGATGGGGAACAGCAGAGTGCCCTGGTGCCGCGTAAACACCGCGGCCACGCCGTGTTTGGTGGCCGCGCCCTCCTCGTGGAACACCATCACGCCGGTGTGGATGTCCGGATCCTTGCCCTTCGTGTTGGGGTTTTGGTGGTGGGCCGTATGCTTCCTGACCCACATCGCATAGCTCATGCCCACCAAAAGCGGTCCCAAAATCCGGGCGGACCAGTCGTTCATGCGCCCGGAGGCAAAGATCTGGTGGTGCGCGGCCTCATGGGCCAGGAACGCGAACTGGGTGAACAGGATGCCCAGCCCCGCCGCGATCAGCAGCTGGTACCAGGTCTGGCCCAGCAGGACGAATCCGGTGCCGGCCGCCCCCAGGGCCAGCAGCAGTACGGCGAACACCGTCAGGTAGAACATACGACGGCGGCGCATGAGTCCCGCGGCCCGCACCGTTCGCAGCAGGGTTGAGTAGCTTTCGACAACTCGGTTTGAAGATGTGGGCATGGTGTCACCGGCAGGGTCAGGGTCGACCGTTCAAGCCGGCAATGAAAACGCGAACTAGCGCTTCTTCCATGGTAGGTCGGCCGGCTGGGAAAGTCGCCTACGCACTTTTCGGCGTGATGGCCGTTTTGGGCACGATGAACACCGGCTGCCTGAGGCTGCGGAGGTTGACCCTGAGCATCAGCTGTCCACGCCGCGCCAGGACCAGGCCAATGCCGGCGGCCGCCAGGGCCGGCACGCCGCCGGCAATGAGCATGGCCCATTGCACGCCGAGGTTTTCCGCCAGCCAGCCCATCAGCGGGCCGCCCAGCGCCTGCCCGCCAATGAGCACCATGATGTACAGGCTCATGACGCGGCCGCGGACCAGGACGTTCGTAGACATCTGCACCAGCTGGTTGGAGTTGGTCAGGAACATCAGCGAGGCAAATCCGGCCACCACCATCACCGCCCCAAAGGTGACCATGTTCGGCGACAGTGAGGCCACCATGAGCACCACGCCGTAGGCGCCGGCGGCCGTCATGACGGTCCGCAGCCGCAAGGTGGCGATGCGGGTGGAAGCCAGCGCGCCGCCCAGTGCCCCGAGCGCCACGAGCGTGTTGAGCAGTCCGTAGCCGCCGGCACCGGCGTCGAACACCTTGTTGGCGTAGGCCGCCATGAGCACGGCCAGGCTGAGGCCGAAGACCGCGAAGAACGCCGCCATGACCGCCGGCCAGAAAATGGTGGGCTTGGCCAGGGCATAGCGGACGCCTTCCCTGAGCTGGCCCTTGGACCGCTTGACCGGGGCGGATTTGACCAGCTCGCCCGGGCGGATGAACAGGAGCGAGGTGACGGTGATGCTGCAGGCCAGGGCGTTGGCTGCGAAGGCCCAGCCCCCACCCACGGCGGTGATGAGGATCCCGCTGATGGCAGGGCCGATCATGCCGCCCATCTGAAAAATGGAGGAGTTCAGGCTGATGGCGTTGCGCAGCTGCCGCGGCCCGACGAGTTCGTTGACGAAGACCTGGCGGGCCGGCTGGTCGGCCACCACCACCAGTCCCAGCACAAAGGCAATGACGTAAATGTGCCACACCTGCAGGTGCCCTGTCAGGGCCAGGGCAGCCATGATGGCGGCCAGGAGGCCGGCCGAGCCCTGGCTAAGCATGAGGATCAGGCGCTTGGAGCACCTGTCGGCCAGGATTCCGCCCAGCGGCATGAGCACCAGGGACGGGATGAACTGCATGAAGACCGTGATGCCCACTGCCGTGACGGAGCCGGACAGCTCCAGGACCAGCCAGTCCTGGGCCACACGCTGCATCCACACGGCGATGACGGCGAGCAGGTTGGCTGAGGCAAAGATGCGGTAGTTGCGGATCTTGAGCGAAGAAAACGTCTGGCTCCACGGCGGACGCGTGGTGACGACGTTGATGGGCGCGGTCAGGGCAGGATGCTGTGTTGCTGGAGGGGGCGTCAAGGCGAAGGTCCATCGGCTCGAAGGGGTGTGTTTTTGCTTCCCTTTAAGCCTAGGCAGCACCAGTTCATGCCAAAAGAGTATGGTGGCTATAAGTAGCATTAGGGAACGTAATAGTAAGGCGGACCGGCGCATGCATGACACACCCACCTTTGACCCTGTGCAGCTCAAGAGTTTCCTCGCCGTCGCCGAAACCCGCAACTTCACCCGCGCCGCCGAACGGCTCGGCATCAGCCAGCCCACCGTCAGCCAGCACGTGCGCAAGCTGGAGCAGGCCGCCGGGCGGGTGCTGGTGGCCCGGGACACCCGGGATGTGCGCCTGACGGACAACGGCGACGCCATGGCCGGCTTTGCGCGCACCATCCTGGCCGCGAACGACGCCGCCACGCGCTACTTTTCCGGCGCCGCCATGCGCGGACGGCTGCGCTTTGGCACGGCGGACGATCTGGCCATCACGGGCCTGCCCCGCATCCTGCGCGAATTCCGCCAGCTCTATCCGCAGATCAACCTGGAACTGACGGTCAGCCAAAGCGACCAGCTGCACCGGCGGCTAAAGGCCGGGGCGCTGGACCTGGTGTTCGTCAAGTGGGTGTCCGGTGCCCAGGAAGGGGAAGTGGTCAAGCAGGACACCTTTGCCTGGGTGGGGCTGGAACAGACAGTCCTTGAGCCCGGCGCGCCGGTCCCCGTCATCGTGTACCCGGCGCCGAGCCTGAGCCGCAAACTGGCACTGGATGCCCTGGAGCAGGCCGGGCGCACCTGGCGCATCACCTGCTCCACGAAGCAGATCAGCGGGGTGCTGGCTGCCCTGCGCGCCGGGATCGGCATCGCCGTCATGCCGACGTCGCTGGTCCCCGACGACCTTAAGGTCATCACCCGGCGCTTCGAGCTGCCGCCCGTGGGCGACGTGGACTTCACCCTGATCCGCAACCCGCTCGCCAACACCGAGGTGGTGGACGCGTTGACGCAGGCCATCATGGGCCGCAAGCTCACCCCGCTGAGCCGGCGGTAGCCGCCGTAAGCGAACTCACAAATCGGCCATCCGTCGTCGCGGTAGACTGGTGGGGTTATGAACCGAACCATGTTTAAGTCCAAGATCCACCGCGCCACGGTGACCCACGCCGACCTGCACTACGTCGGCTCCGTCACGGTTGACCAAGATCTGCTGGACGCCGCGGACATTTTGCCCGGCGAGCTGGTCTCCATTGTCGACATCACCAACGGTGCCCGCCTGGAAACGTACACCATTGCCGGCGAGCGCGGCTCGGGCGTGATCGGCATCAACGGTGCCGCCGCACACCTGGTCAATGTGGGCGATCTGGTAATTATGATCACCTACGCCCAAATGTCCGACGCCGAGGCCCGCGACTATGTGCCCACCGTCGTCCACGTGGATGCGCAAAACAAGATCGTGAAGCTGGGCACCGACCCGGCCGAGGCCGTCACCGAAGGCCTGCTGCGCCCCGCCCTGGCCCTCTAGTTTTCGCCGGCCGGGCCTGTCCGGTGGTCGGGCCTGTCGAGACCTGGATTTCGACAAGCTCAATCACCGGGCGCCTGCTCAATCACCTGACACCTTGCCCAATCACCGGACGCGGTGCCCAATCACTGGTTGTCCCGCCAGGAATGCGCTGGCGCATAGCCGATGACCCTGCGTGCCGCGTCGATCGCGAGCAGCGTCTCATGCCCCGAGACGTCGCGGCGCCGCTCCAGCCCCGGGAAAAACTCATCCAGCAGCTCCGCCGACGGTCGGTCCATGACCGTGTCCGCCGCCGCAATGATCAGGTTTTCGCTCCCCGTGCTCGCGGCTTCGACGGCGTTGCGGCAGGCGGCGCCGACGTCCCGGGCGTCCACATAACCCCACAGGTTCCAGGCCCGCGAGAGGGGATCGGCCCAGAACCCCGGGACCTGCGCATATTCGTCCGCGCTGAAGATGTTGGTCAGCCGCAGGCCCACAAACGGGATCCCCGACCAGGCGGCAAACTGGGCCGCGGCCGCCTCGCCCAGCACCTTCGAAAGAGCATACGTCGAGGAAGGGTGGGGGAAATGGGCCTCGTCGACGGGCGCATAGCGCAAGGTCCCGCCGTCGCCCGCGAAGGGCAGGCCCAGCGTGGTCTCGCTCGACGCCCACACCACGCGGGCCAGCCCCAGCGCCTGCGCGGCCAGGAACACATTGTGGTTCATCGCCGTGTTGCGGTTGAGGGTCTCGGCGGGCGGGAACATGCCCGGCTCCGGGATGTTGGCCAGATGGACCACGGCGTCCGCCCCGGTGAGCGCCTGCAGCGCCTGCCCGTAGTCGGTCAGGTCCACGCGCATGGTGGGAGTGCCCAGGTCCGAGTTGCGGCCAACGGGCCCGGCCAGGTCACAGGCCAGGACCTGGTACCCATGGGCCAGGAACTCGGCCACCGCGGCGCGGCCGGCCTTGCCATGGGCACCGGTGACGGCGACGGTCTTGACGGGAAGGACGCTCATGCTGACTCCTGGTGGCTGGGCAATGCACGGTGAAAGGGTGTTCCCCGATTAAGCTTAGGGGGTGCCCGCCGCCCCGACCTCCCGACCGTTGCAGCCGTGCTAGCCGTCGTCGAGGGTTTCTCGGTGGTGTGGCTCATCATCCTGGTGGGCTGGTTCGTGGGCCGCCGGAACGTGCTGGGCGACAACGCCGCGCAGGTGCTCAGCCGGCTCTCATTCTTCGTGGCAAGCCCGGCGCTGCTGCTGGAGACCCTCGCCAAGGCGGACCTGAAACAGGTGTTTTCCGAACCGCTGCTCGTGGCTGCCGCGAGCGCCGTGTTCACCGGCCTGCTGTTCCTGCTGGTTTCCCGGTTTTGGTTCAAACGGAGCCTGAGCGAGGCACTGGTCGGGGCCATGTCTTCCTCGATTGTCAACGCCGCCAACCTGGGCATCCCCATTGCCGCCTACGTGCTGGGCGACGCGGCGCTCATCGCGCCCGTGCTGATTTTCCAGCTGGCGTTTTACACACCCTGCTATTTACTGCTGCTCGACGCCACCACGAGCGGGCACCGGGCCACACCGGGGCGCGTCTTTTTGCAGATCTTCCGCAACCCCATGATCCTGGGCACCGTGGTGGGGCTGGTCCTGGCCGCGACCGGCTGGCGGCTGCCGTCGCTGGTGGCCGAGCCCGTCCACCTCATCGGCGGTGCCGCGATCCCCGCCATCCTCATTGCCTTTGGGATGTCGCTGGGCAGCGGCAAGCCGCTTGCGGCAGTTGACGGACGGCGGACCGACACCTTGTTGGCCACCGGCTTCAAGCTGGTGCTGCACCCCGCGGTGGCCTTCCTGCTGGGTCATCTGGTCCTGGGCATGGACGGGGCGGCGTTGTTCGCCGTCGTGGTGGCCGCGTCCCTGCCCTCGGCCCAAAATGTGTACGTGGCGGCCCAACGCTACCTGGTGGGGCTCATCGTGGCGAAGGACACCGTGCTGCTGACCACCGTGCTGGCCATCCCGGCGATGTTCGCGGTGGCGCTGCTGTTCGGTTGACGCGCGCCACGGCGCGGGGGCCACGGCAAAGCCCTGCGGCGCCCTTGCCGCACCAAAAATGTGACGCAGGGTACGCTTTTGCCATGGCTACCAACTCACCTGCAGAGACCGTCGCAACCTTCAAGGCCGGCTACACCTTCAGCGGTTCGTCCATTGCCCTGGGCGCAGCGCTCGTGGACGGGCAGGTCCACCCCGAAGCCCAAATCAGCCTGCCGCTGACCATGATGAACCGCCACGGCCTGGTGGCCGGCGCCACGGGCACGGGCAAGACCGTGACGCTCCACATGATTGCCGAGCAGCTTTCCACAGCCGGCGTCCCCGTATTCATGGCTGACATCAAGGGCGACCTCACGGGCCTGGCCACGGCGGCGGAGGGCAGCGGCAAACTGACCGCGCGCACGCAGGCCATCGGCCAGCAGTGGGAATCGAAGGCGTTCCCGGTGGAGTTTCTGGCACTGGGCGGCGCCGGCAACGGCGTGCCGGTGCGGGCCACCATCACCAGTTTCGGCCCGGTGTTGCTTTCGCGCGTCCTGGGCCTGAATGAAACGCAGGAATCAAGCCTCCAGCTGGTGTTCCACTACGCGGACACCAAAAGCCTGGAACTGTACGACCTCAAGGACCTGCGCGCCGTCATCCAGTTCCTCACCTCGGACGAGGGCAAGGCGGACCTGGAGGAGCTGGGCGGGCTGTCCAAGGCGACGGCCGGCGTCATCCTGCGCAACCTCATCACCCTCGACGCGCAGGGCATGAGCGATTTCTTTGGCATGCCGGAGTTCGACACCGCCGAGCTGCTGCGCACGGCCCCCGACGGCCGCGGCGTCATCACCTGCCTGGAACTGCCCAGCGTGCAGGACAAGCCGCTGCTGTTCTCCACCTTCCTGATGTGGCTGCTGGCGGACCTGTTCCGCGAGCTGCCCGAGGTGGGCGACGCCGACAAGCCCAAGCTGGTGTTCTTCTTCGACGAGGCGCACCTGCTCTTCAACGGCGCCAGCAAGGCCTTCCTGAATGCCATCACCCAGACGGTGCGGCTGATCCGCTCCAAGGGCGTGGGCATCTTCTTCGTCACGCAGACCCCCAAGGACGTCCCCGGCGAGGTCCTCGCCCAGCTGGCCAACCGCGTCCAGCACGCCCTGCGCGCCTTCACCCCCGACGACGCGAAGGCACTCAAGGCCACCGTGTCCACCTTCCCGGTCAGCAGCTACGACCTCGAAGAAGTCCTCACCTCGGCCGGCATTGGCGAGGCCGTGGTCACCGTCATGAATGAAAACGGCGCCCCCACCCCCGTGGCACTGACCCGCATGCGCGCACCCGGCTCCGTCATGGGGCCCAGCACCGACGCCGCCGTCAAGGCAGTGGTAGCCGCCTCGGCCCTGCTTCCCACCTACGGCACTGCCGAGGACCCGGTGTCCGCCTACGAGAAGCTCGAATCCCAGGCCGCGGCCCCCGCAACCGGCCCCGCCGTGGGCACCCCGGCGCCCCCTCCCCCGCCCACCAATCTCCCCGCCCCCAAGAACGACGGCGGCGGCGTGGGCGCCGAGGTCATGGGCGCCTTGGGCGGCGTGCTGGGAACCGGCGTGAAAAGCATGATCCGCTCCATGGGATCGCAGCTGGGCCGCAGCCTGATGCGCGACATGTTTGGCACGGCACCGCGCCGGAGGCGGTAATCGGTCCGGCCCCGCCCACAGGTCACAATGCCGTCCCCGCCCTGGGGCGGATTCCACTGCCCCCTGCCCCAGACGGTACAGTGGACGGCGTGAAGAACGGGGCCCCACTCATCAAGGTTGCCGCTACGTGGCTGCTGATACTGATGCTGGCCATCGCTGCGGCCATCATCACCATCACGGTGGTGAACACCAATTCCTTCGGGCCTGCGCGGACAGTGGAAAACTACCTGGATGCGCTTCGCGCCGGCAACGGCGCCAAGGCGCTGGGCCTCCTGCATGGCAGGGTCCCCTCGGCCAACGCCGCCGTCCTGGACGGCCCTGGCCTGGCCAGGTCGCAGCAGGATTTGAAGGACGTCAAGGTTGGCGATCCCGTCGCCGGCCCGGACCACAGCCAAAAGGTGACCGTCAGCTACACGATTGGCGGCCAGGCACTGTCCAGCGACTTCAAGCTGGCGCAGGGCCCCAAGCGCTGGCTGTTCTTTGACACCTGGAGCATCGTCCCCACCACGCTGCCCGTCCTTGACGTGTCCGTGGTCAATGCCAACCAGGCGTCCGTCAACGGCGTCGATGTCAACATGCCCAACGGCAAGAATTCCTTCGCGGTGTTTTACCCCGGCAGCTACTCTGCCGACTACAAGTCGCCGCTTTTTGCCGCCCCCGCCGTCCAGCGCAGCGTGACGGACCCGCTGGTGTCCGTTCCCGCCGTCACACTGGCCACCGGGCCCACGGGCGAGCTGCTGTCCCAGGTCGGCTCCACCATTCACAAGTACCTCGACGCGTGTGCCAAGCAGACAGTGCTTATGCCCGCCAACTGCCCGATGAGCGCGGCCACCAACAACCGCGTCGTTTCGGCGGTCAAGTGGAGCATCGTGGACTATCCCCAGGTGTCCATCACCCCCTATGGCGGCAAGTGGATCATGGCACCGCTGACGGTCCGGGCACAGGTGCAGTACCAGGAACAGGACCTTTTCACCGGGGCCGTGGCACCCTTCATGCATGCCGAGGACTTTGGCTTCACGGCCAAACTCTCGATCGCGGGCAATACGGTGGGTGTGACACCGGTGGTCAGCTACTAACTCCGGCATCCGGTACGTAATTAGAGAACAGAACAATGCCCTTATTGGGGTATCCTAAGTAAGCCCTGCCTTACTTCCGCGTCACGCCAAGGATCCCCATGACCGATTCCCTCCCTGCCCCTGCCCCAAACATGGCAGCGGCCGTCACAGCCTACCGCAGCTACGTCGCAGGGAAGCTCGCCACGCTCGCAGGCCAGGTGCTGTCCGTCAAGGCATCGGTCGGCAACAACGACCTCGATGCCGCCCGCAGCCAGTGGCTGGAGGCGCAGCTGACCTGGCAGCGCGTAGGCGCGGCCTACGGCAGCTTCGGCGACCACGGCGTCGCAATCAACGGGCTCCCGGCCGGGCTCCCCAAGGGCGCTGCGGATCCCGGCTTCACGGGCCTGCACCGGCTGGAATACGGGCTGTTCCACGGACAGGGGCCCGGCGAGCTGGCACCAGTCGCGGCCAGGCTGCACGCCGACGTTGCCGAGCTGCTGGGCCGGCTGCCGACGCTTGAGCTGGCCGGCTCGGACATGCCGCTGCGCTGCCACGAAATCCTCGAAGACTCCTTGCGGGACAACCTGTCCGGCAACAACGACCAAGGCAGCAGCATGGCCTTGGCCCTGACGGCTGCGGACCTCGACGGCACCCGCGTGGTGCTGGCCCTCCTGGGCACCCTCATTGACAACCTGGCGCACGGATACGCGACGCGGGTTTCCGCTTCCCTCGACAAACTGGGCACTGCGCTGGAGCGTACCAAGACGGGCCGCGAATGGCCGGCGTGGAAGGCACTCCCCCTGGCCGCGCGCCAACCCGTTACCGCCTCCCTGGGCGCCGCCCTCGAGTCCCTCGCCTATGTCCCCGCCCTGTTCTCCACTGATGACTGACCCGGAGCCCGTCATGCACAATTCCGCATCTGAAACGCCAACCGCACGCCCGGGACGCCGCTCTTTCCTGATCGGGGCGGGCACCGGCGCCGCCGCCACGGCCCTGGCCGCCACAGCTGCCAACGCCGCCATCCACCCAACACGGATCACGACGCCGGACTCCCCCTCCGCGCCTGCCGTCCCCTTTCACGGAACGAACCAGGCGGGCGTGTACCGCCCTGCCACCCAGCAGCGCCAGGCCTGCTTTGCGGCGTTCCGGGTGCTGGCTGCCGACCAGGCGGAGCTGAAGACGCTCCTGCAGGTGCTCACCAGCCAAGGCGCCCGACTTGCCAAGGGCGTGCAGGCGTCCGAACCTGTCCCGGCCGAGGACCTGCCCGCCATAGCCGGCGGGCCGCCGTCGAACTCCGGGGTTCTGGGCGAGGACGTGCCGCCGGACTCCTTTACCATGACGGTCGGACTGGGCGCGAGCCTCTTCGACAACCTCGACTACGGCCTGGCGGGCAAGAAACCAAAGGGCCTCACCGGCATGCGGGTCTTCCCGAACGACACCCCAGACCCGACGTGGACGGGCGGGGACCTGCTGCTGCAGCTGTGCGCAGATTCCGCGGACATGATCCACTACGCGCTCCGTGAGATCACCAAGGCCACCCGCGGCCTTCTGGCACTGTCCTGGAAGATCAACGGCTTCCACTCCGCACCACGTCCCGCCGGGAATCCGCGGAACCTGTTTGGCTACAAGGACGGGATCGTCAACCCCCGCCAGGACGACCATCTGGTCTGGATCACGCCGGAATCCGGCCAGCCGGACTGGGCCGTGGGCGGCACGTTCATCGTGGTGCGGCTGATTCGGATGCTCGTGGAGTTCTGGGACCGGGTGGGGCTGGGAGAACAGGATGGCATGATCGGCCGGCACCGGGCCAGCGGGGCGCCGCTGGGTGCCGTGCATGAGACTGACACGCCGGACTACGCAAACGATCCCGAAGGGCAGAACATTCCGCTGGACGCCCACATCCGCCTGGCCAACCCGCGCACCAAGTCCACCGACGCCTCACGGCTGCTGCGCCGCGGCTACAACTACGACCTCGGAGTGGACCTCAACGGCAACCTGCAGGCCGGGTTGATCTTCACCAGCTTCCAGCGGAACATCCAGTCCCAGTTCGAGGCGACGCAACTTCGGCTGGTGGATGAGCCCATGACCGACTACATCGAGCCATTTGGCGGAGGCTATTTCATTGGGCTGCCTGGGGTCCAGGCGGCTGACGGCTTCCTCGGCGAGGGCTTGTTTAATTAAACCGGCGACCGGGGCCCGGTGGTCGGGGCCCGTCGAGGCCCGGTGGTCGAGCCCGTCGAGACACGGTCGTCGAGACGCGTCGGGGCCCGGTGGCCGAGCCCGTCGAGACACGGTCGTCGAGACGCGTCGGGGCCCGGTGGCCGAGCCCGTCGAGTCACGGTCGTCGAGACGCGTCGGGGCCCGGTGGCCGAGCCCGTCGAGTCACGGTCGTCGAGACGCGGTGGGGCCCGGTGGCCGAGCCCGTAGTGGCCCACCGAGGCCGTGGTGCCGGGCGTTTTGCAGGCCTGCACCGGCGTTGTTTCCTCCACAGGGCGGGCCA
>NZ_JAAMFN010000140.1 GCF_013376095.1 Arthrobacter sp. SDTb3-6
GAAAGTCGCGGACGCATCCGGACACGGCTGCATCACATGCTCCACGGTCCGTGCCTTCAGGCCCGGCAAGAACGCCTGGAGACATCCATCCCCGCACCGCCCGGCTCCCCGGCTCCACCACCGACCGCCAAGAACCCCGCCCCTAAGCCCTGGTGCCGGGCACGCACCAGACAGCGGACCGCAGGGACCGAACCGTCACGAAGCGCCGGCACCAGGTAGGGCCAACCACTCAACCATGAATTGGAGAGCAGACAAACGATGACCGGACGAATCGAACTGCATCATGGCCCCGACGGCGTCTACCACGTAAAAATGGTCAACGATGACGGGAACACCATCGCCGTAACCATTGGGTTCCTGTCGGAAAAAGCCGCACTGGAGGGCGTGTTTGCCCTTCGCGAAATCGCCGGCACAGCCAACATCAGCGTCTGCACCACCCAGGGAACCACCGCAGACCACCTCGGGACCGGGAACCGGCACCCCACCAGCCCCGTTCCACTAACCCCGATTGGACACCCAGCCTGACGGCCGACA
>NZ_JAAMFN010000141.1 GCF_013376095.1 Arthrobacter sp. SDTb3-6
AACCCGCATGGTCACAGGACTCAGTTCATGTCCCCTGACGCCTTTGGTAGACGATGGCGTTGCTGAGGCATCGTTCATTCGAATCATGGAACGGCTCGAGGCATCGGGTACGGATTCGATTACCGCCCTCGGATCCACGGGTTCCTGCGCGTATCTCACGGGTGGGGAGCGGGCAAGGGTGGCCCAACTGGCGGTCGAGCATGCCGGCGGGATACCGGTAGTCATCGGTGTCAGTGCGCTGCGCACCTCCCAGGTACTGATGAACGTGAAAGAGGCCGGGCGGGCTGGTGGCGGCCATGTCCTACCCGGCGCTCACGGCAGATGAGGTATTCGTGCTCTATCGAACGGTGACGGAGAATGCAGGGCTTGCGGTCATCGTCTACGACAATCCAGGGACCACGCACTTCACCTTCACCGATGGGCTGTACGGGCGAATCGTCTGGCTGCCGGGCATCGCCTCGATCAAGGTCCCCGGCGGCCCCGGCGAAGCCCAAGGGGATGTTCAGGCAAC
>NZ_JAAMFN010000142.1 GCF_013376095.1 Arthrobacter sp. SDTb3-6
ATTGCCTGAACATCCCCTTGGGCTTCGCCGGGGCCGCCGGGGACCTTGATCGAGGCGATGCCCGGCAGCCGGACGATTCGCCCGTACAGCCCATCGGTGAAGGTGAAGTGCGTGGTCCCTGGATTGTCGTAGACGATGACCGCAAGCCCTGCATTCTCCGTCACCGTTCGATAGAGCACGAATACCTCATCTGCCGTAAGCGCCGGGTAGGACATGGCCGCCACCAGCCCGCCCGGCCTCTTTCACGTCCATCAGCACCTGGGAGGTGCGCAGCGCACTGACACCGATGACTACCGGTATCCCGCCGGCATGCTCGACCGCCAGATGGGCCACCCTTGCCAGCTCCCCACCCGTGAGATACGCGCAGGAACCCGTGGATCCGAGGGCGGTAATCGAATCCGTACCCGATGCCTCGAGCCGTTCCATGATTCGAATGAACGATGCCTCAGCAACGCCATCGTCTGCCAAAGGCGTCAGGGGACATGAACTGAGTCCTGTGCCATGCGGGTC
>NZ_JAAMFN010000143.1 GCF_013376095.1 Arthrobacter sp. SDTb3-6
GGCACACCCGCCGCGGCGACAAGTACGTCACGGTCATCATTGACCTGACCCCTATCCGTGACGGCACCGGCCCCTCACGCCTGCTGGACATGGTCGAGGGGCGCTCCAAAAAAGTCTTCGCGACCTGGCTGCAGGGCCGCCCGCAGCAGTGGCGGGACGGGGTTGAGGTCGTGGCCATGGACGGGTTCTCCGGCTTCAAAAGCGCCGCTGCCGAAGAACTCCCCGACGCGGTTCCCGTGATGGATCCCTTCCACGTCATCCGCCTGGCCGGCGACGCGCTGGATTCATGCCGGCGGCGCGTTCAGCAACAGAGCTGCGGTCACCGGGGACGGGCCGGGGATCCCTTGTATTCGGCCAGACTGACGCTTCATACCGGCGCCGGCCTGCTCACTGAGAAGCAACGCACACGACTGGAATCCCTGTTCTCTGCCGATACTCATATCGAGGTGGAAGCAAGCTGGGGAATCTACCAACGCATGGTTGCCGCCTACCGGGAACCAGACCGGG
>NZ_JAAMFN010000144.1 GCF_013376095.1 Arthrobacter sp. SDTb3-6
TGTCGTTCATTGCCGTAGTTTTTGGTTGAAAAGGGGGAGTAAAAGGGGAGTACTTCTCCGTGAGTCGGTGGCAGTGTCCAAAATCGGGTTCAATATCATGGCGGTGTGGGCCACGTGTGTGGTGCCTGATCTTGTGGAAATTGCTGTCCATGGTGACCATTTTATGCCCAGGCGTGGGGCACGTTATTGGTAGGTGTGTTTCGTCAAGTTTAAGGGCTCTTCAGAATTGGGGGTGTAGTTTCGGTCTGAATCCTCCGGATTCCAGCAATGACCTGGCGACATAGTTGGTGAGGTTCCGGAAGCCCAGGGCGGATCCTCGAAGGTGTTCCAATCTTCCATTAATCGCTTCAGTAGGCCCGTTGGAGGTTCCTGGTCGGTCGAAGTAGGCCAGCACGTCTGCTGCCCGGCGATTGAGGGTGCGGCCGAGTGTTCGCAGCTCGATGAGTGCGCTGGGAACGCCGTTGCTGACGGACTTGATGACGGCTTGCATGAGTTCGCGTCCTTTGA
>NZ_JAAMFN010000015.1 GCF_013376095.1 Arthrobacter sp. SDTb3-6
GGGGGCCCGCCGGCCGTGCGTTAAGCTGGCAGCTGGCAACCAATTGCAAAGGAACCCGGAGTGACTGACACCAGCAATCCAGGCGGCGGTGAGGGGCCCGCCGCGGCCCGCCCCCGCAACGGGAAACAGGCCACCACCATTTACGACATCGCGGAGCTGGCCGGCGTCAACCCCTCCACCGTCTCACGTGCGCTGAGCACACCCGGGCGGGTGAGCGCCAAGACCCAAAAAAGGATCGAAGACGCCGCGGCGGAGCTGAACTACCAGGTCAATGTGTTTGCCCGCGCACTGCCGACGGGCCGCACCCGAACCATCGGCCTAATTGTTTCCGACATCACCAACCCCGCCTTTTTTGACGTCATCCGGGGCGCCGGGACCGCCGCCTCGGACCATGACTACACCTTGATGCTGGCCGAATCCGCCGAGTCCGCCGAGCTGGAATTGACCGCCGCGCGGCGCCTGCTTGCCACGGTGGACGGGCTCATCCTGGCCAGCCCCCGCCTGGCCGACTCCGAAATCCAGCAGCTGGCCGCGCAAAAGCCCGTGGTGGTGGTCAACCGCAACGTCGAGGACGTGGCGTCGGTGGTTGCCGACACCGATGCGGGCGTGGCCGACGCCATCCGGCACCTGGCCACGCTGGGCCACCGGCACATCGCCTACGTTGCCGGCCCCGACCGGTCCTGGATGTCCAAACGGCGTTGGGAAAGCATCAAGGCCCGCAGCGACTGGTCCGGCATCGAGGCGACGGTCGTTGCCTCCGGCGTGCCCACGGTCGACGGCGGCCGGCGCTCGGCCGCCGCGGTCCGGGAAGGGTCCGCCACGGCCGTGTTTTGCTACAACGACCTCATGGCGATCGGCCTGATGCGGGAGCTGCAGGCGGCCGGGGTCAGGATTCCCGAAGAGTTGAGCATCCTGGGCTTTGACAACATCTTTGGCTCCGATTTCACCACGCCGCCGCTCTCCACCATCAAGTCCCCGCTGCACGAGTACGGTGCCGGCGCGCTCCGATACGTGCTGGATGCGCTGGACAAGGGAGCCTCGGACCGGGCGATGCCTTCGCTGAAGACCGAGCTGGTGCTCCGCGGATCGACCGGCCCGGCGCCTGCCTGACCCGGCCGCTGCCCGGCCCGGGCCGTTGGGACACCAAAAAGCCCGAGGGGAATGACAGGATGCCACGCTTTACCGCCGGCCTGATGTCCGTCACCTTCCGGTCCCTTCCCCTCCACGACGTCGCCACCCTGGCGGCCCGGGCCGGGCTGGGGAAGGTCTCCTGGAGCGGCGACGTCCACGTCCAGCCGGGCAACTTTCGCCAGGCCGCCCTGGCCGCGGCACTTTGCGCCGGTGCCGGCCTGGACGTGGAAAGCTACGGCTCCTACTGGCGCGCGGACGGTGCGCCTTTCGGGGACATCGCCGCCACGGCGGCACGCCTGGGCGCGCCGCGGATCCGCGTCTGGGCCGGCGCCTCGGGATCCGCGGGGAGCAGCGCGGACCACCGTGCCCGGATTGCCGGCAACATTGCCCGGGCGGCCGACCTTGCCGCGGGGGAGGGGATCACGCTCCACCTCGAATTCCATCCCAACACCCTCACCGACACTGCCGAATCCACGGTGCGCCTCCTGGCCGACATTGCGGCGGCGCGGGACAACCCTTCGCTGCCCGTCCGCAGCTACTGGCAGCCACGGCCCGGCATCGACGGGCCGCTTGCCCTGGCCGAGCTGCGGCAGCTGGGCGGCACGGTTGGGGCCCTCCACGTCTTTTCCTGGGACGCCCGGGCCAACCGCCTGCCGCTGAAAGTCCACGCAGGAGCCTGGCGGGAGCGCCTGGAGACCCTGGCGCAAGGCAGTGCGGGAAGCATTGACCTGATGCTGGAATTTGTGGCCGGCGACAGCCCGGACCAGCTGCTCCGCGACGCCAGTGAACTGCATTCCTGGATCGAGGGGCTCCGGGCACGCCCGGAGTGACGCCGCACGGTGGGAAGGGGCCGGGCCCCCAGGTGGCCCCGACGCCCCCATCGATAGGGCCAATCGATAGGGCCGGTTGTAACGGCTGGCTGCGCCGTTTGAACCCCACGGCAATGTTTGGCAACCGGTTGACAAAATGCCGTGGGGACGTGGATTATTGATGTATGTCACACTCCCCCTCTTCCACCGCCACAGCCGCCGCAGGCACGTCCGCCGCCAGGCCTTCCCCGGCAGCCGATCCGGACCGGCTGCTCCCCGCCGACCCGGGAACGCGCAGCATTGCCCGCGGGCTCCTCGCCCGGGTCGAGGAGCTGCCCATCATCTCCCCGCACGGCCACGTTGACGCAGCCATGCTGGAACTGGACACCCCGTTCCCGGACCCGGCAACGCTGCTGGTCAGCCCGGACCACTACGTCACACGGCTGATCCATGCCAGCGGCGTGCCGCTCGAACGCCTGCGCATGGGCGGCACCACGTCCGTGGAACCCCGGGAAACCTGGCGCGAATTCGCCAAGGCCTGGCCCCTGTTTGACGGCACGGCCTCCGGTTACTGGATGCGCGACTCCTTCGAGCACGTCTTCGGCCTGTCCCGGCCGGTCAACGAGGAAAACGCGGACGCGCTCTTTGATGAACTGGACGCCAAGCTCAAGAGCCCGGCCTTCCGCCCGCGCCAGCTGTTCAAGGACTTCAGGATCGAGGTCCTGGCCACCACCGACGACCCCCTGGACGACCTCGCCGCGCACGCGGCCATCGCCAAGGACCCCACGTTCCCAGGCCGGGTGCTGCCAACATTCCGCCCCGACGCCTACATCAAGTTTGCCGCCGCCGGCTGGGCCGAGCGCGTGGAGAAGCTGATCGACGTCGCCGGCGACGGCCTGAGCGGCTACGAAGGCTACATCCGCGCCCTGGAAAACCGCCGCCAGTACTTTGTGGAGCACGGCGCCGTCTCCGCGGACCACGGCGTCCGCACTGCGCAGACGCTGCGCCTGGATTCCGCCACCGCGGCAGGGCTCTTCACGAAGGGCCTGCGCGGCAGTGCCACGCCCGCCGACGCGGACGCGTTCGAGGCCCACATGACCTACCAGATGGCCCGCATGTCCGTCGAGGACGGCCTGGTCATGACCATCCACCCCGGCGTGTTCCGCAACCACCACACCGAATCCTTCAAAAAGTTCGGCCCCGACACCGGCCATGACATCCCGTTTGCGGTCAGCTACACGGAGGCCCTGCGCCCCCTGTTGGAGGACTTCGGCACCGCCCCGGGCTTCCACCTGATCCCGTTCACGATCGACGAGACCGTCTTTTCCCGCGAAATTGCACCGCTGGCCGGCTTTTACCCGTCCGTGTTCATCGGCGCCCCGTGGTGGTT
Source organism: Arthrobacter sp. SDTb3-6 (assembly GCF_013376095.1). Classification (GTDB taxonomy): domain Bacteria; phylum Actinomycetota; class Actinomycetes; order Actinomycetales; family Micrococcaceae; genus Specibacter. The sequence continues at coordinate 3,331 of NZ_JAAMFN010000015.1, forward strand.
CCTGGACGCACCGGACGCCATGCTGCGCTTCCGATCGGCAGTGACCGAGACGGCCGGGTTCTCCCGCTCCTCGGGGTTCATCGACGACACCCGCGCCTTCTGTTCCATCCCCGCCCGGCACAACACCTCGCGCCGCATCGAGGCGGCCTTCCTGGCCCGCCTCGTCGCGGAAAGCCGTGTCAGCGAGGACCGTGCCCATGAAATCATCGTCGACATCGTTGACGCCGCACCCCGGAGGGCCTTCAAGCTGTGACTGAGCCGTTGAACCGAAGCACCGTGAAGGCCGCGCCGGCCGCGCCCGTGCGCATTGTCCACCTGGGCCTGGGCGCCTTCCACCGCGCCCACCAGGCCTGGTACACCCAGCATGCCGGCGACGGCGCGCAGTGGGGCATCGCCGCCTTCACCGGCCGCCGCCCCGACGCCGCCACAGCACTGGCCGCCCAGGACGGGCTGTACACGCTCATCGAACGCGGCGGGGCCGGCGACACCTTTGAGCTGATGACCAGCATCGTGCAGGCGCACGACGGCGCGGACGTCGCCACGCTGTGCCGGCTTGTCGCGGCCCCCTCCACCGCACTGGTCACGCTGACCATCACGGAGGCCGCCTACCACCTGGCTGCCGACGGCGCCCTGGACACGGCCAACACGGCCGTCCAGGACGACATCGAGGTGCTGCGGACCCAGGCGGCCCGCACCGCGTCCGACGCCGGCCACCTGCCCGCCGCCGCAACCGCGCCCGGGCGCCTGGTCCAGGCACTCGCGGCTCGGCGCAGCGCCGGGACCGGGCCCATCGCCGTCGTCTCCTGCGACAACCTCGCCAACAATGCCCGGGCGGCCCGGGCGGCCATCGGCGGGCTGGCCGACGCCGCAGACCCAGGCCTGGGTGCCTGGATCGGTGAAAACGTCAGTTTTGTGGGCACCTCGATCGACAGGATCACCCCGCGCACCACGGATGCCGAAGTCGCCCTCGTGGCAACCGAATGCGGCTGGGCCGACGCCTCGCCCGTGGTGACCGAGCCCTTCGCCGACTGGGTGCTGAGCGGGGACTTCCCCGCCGGGCATCCGGACTGGGCCAGTGCCGGCGCCGTCTTTGTGGACGAAATCGAGGACTTTGAAAACCGGAAGCTGTGGCTGCTCAACGGCGCCCACTCGCTCATGGCCTACGCCGGCCAGCTGCGCGGGCATGCCACGGTGGCGCAGGCCCTGGCGGACCCCGCCTGCGCCGCCTGGATCACCGAATTCTGGGATGAGGCCGGACGCAACCTGCCCGCCGAGGGGCTGGGCATTCCGGCCTACCGGGCCGCACTGCTGGAACGCTTCAGCAACGCCCGCATTGCCCACCACCTGGCCCAGATCGCCATGGACGGCTCCAGCAAGCTGCGCATGCGCGCCGTCCCCGTCCTGAAGGCCGAACTGGCCGCCGGACGCTCCGGCGCGGGGGCGGCCCGGATGATTGCCGCCTGGGTGTCGTACCTGCGCGATGCCCACCGGACCGGCACCACGGTCACGGATGCAGCCAGTGCCGCGCTGGCGGCCGCCCTGGAGCTGCCCGCCGGCGAGGACCTGCAGGCCCTCCTGGGCATCCTGGACGCACAGCTGGCAGCTGACGAAACCGCCGTGGCGGCCGTGGCTGCCCAGGTCGCAGGCATAGCGGCAGCGGCCCCCGTGGCCTAGCACCCCTCGACTGGCGATCGTGGCGCTTTCCCGGTGGGGGAGCGCCATGATGCTGCCGGACGGCCGGCGGGCCAAAACAAGACAAAACAAGACAAAACAAGAAAATTCGCCGAAATTAAAGAAAATTGTGGCAAGCGGTTGCCAAATGTTGTCGGAGCTGGTTAACTGGTTCGTAATACAGCTCACATGCCGGTTTGACAAGCGGCGGCCCACTTTCCGCCGAGGGGAAGTCCCCGCAGCGGTCCACCGAAGGGCCACGGGGGGCCGGCACCGTGAACGTGCCACCGAAGCGCATATTCGGTGGGAATGGGTAAAGGAGCCCAAAAATGACCATGACTGCAAAAACACCAACCGGCGGGGCATCCGCCACCGCCGCAAAGGGCATGGGCCCACTGTCAAGGCGGAGCATCATCGGCTACGGAGCCGGTGACGCCGCCAACAACCTGGCCTTCACCACGGCCACCATGTTCCTGCTGCTGTACTACACCGACGTGGCCGGCATCAGTGCCGCCGCCGCCGGAACCCTGCTCCTTGTGGTCCGCATCTTCGACGCCTTCTCCGACGTCCTCGCAGGACGTTTCGTGGACAAGACCTACCACAAGAAGCTTGGCAAGTTCCGCCCCTTCATCATGTTCGGCTCGATCCCGCTGCTGCTGCTCAGCGTCGCTGCGTTCTCGATCCCGCAGATCGGCCAGTCCGGCATGCTGCTCTGGGCCTATGTCAGCTACGCGCTTCTGGGCCTGGCCTACAGCTTCGTCAACATCCCTTACGGCTCCCTTGCCGGTGCCATGACCCAGCACGCGGGGGAACGCGCCAAGCTGGCCAGCGCCCGCACCATCGGGGCCGTGGCCGTCGGATCCTTCCTGGGCATCTTCATCGCCCCGCTGATGAAGGACGGCGCCAAGCTGCAGCCGCTGTTCACCACCATGACGCTCATCTTCGCCGTCATCGGCACCGCGCTCTACATGTTCACGGTGTTCAGCACCAAGGAGCGCGTGGTCCGCGAGGTCTCCAAGGTCTCCATGCGGCAGAGCTTTTCCACCCTCAAGGGCAACAAGCCCCTGCTGCTGCTGTGCATCAGCTCGTTCCTGTTCCTGACCGGCCAGCTCGCTGTCGGCACCGTGCAGATCTACTACTTCCGTGACGTGCTGCACTCCCTGGAGCTGTACGCCGTCATGTCGATCGTCAACATCTTCCTCACCTTCGGACTGGCGGCCCTGCTGCCCCGCCTGGTGGGCGTGTTCGGCAAGAAGAACATCTACCTGGCTGCCGGCGTCCTGATGGGACTCGGCGGGCTGATCGTCTTCCTCGCGCCGGCGAACACGGTGTGGCTCGCCTTCACCGGAGTCCTCGTCACCCAGATGGGCACCTTGCTGGTGAGCATGCTGGTGTGGGCCCTCGAAGCGGACACCGTGGAATACGGTGAGTGGAAGACCGGCGTCCGCACGGAAGGAATCACCTACGCATTGTTCTCCTTCACGCGCAAGACCGGACAGGCCGTCGGCGGGGCGCTGGCCGCCTTTGCCCTGGCCTGGGGCGGCTACACCGCCGGTGCGGGCCAGCAGAGCGCCCATGCCCTGTTGGGCATCCGCGCCGGTGCCGGACTGCTGCCCATGGTCTTCGCCATCCTGGCCATCCTCGTCATGGTCATCTACCCGCTGACGGACGCCAGGCACAAGGAAATCGTCCATGAGATCAGCCTCCGCCGCGCTGTCCGCATCTCCGAGGCCCGCAACGCTGCAGACGGCAGCCCGGCCGACGGCGGCACTGCCGGCGGCAACGCCGCCGAAACCGCCGAGAACTAAGCCGCAGCTGCCGCTCCCGGCACGCCGCCCGAACTGCCAACCCCAAGCAAAGCCCATCCCGGAAGGAACTCTTCGTGAAAATTGTTTCCGCAGAAGTATTTGTCACCAGCCCGAGCCGCAACTTCGTGACCCTGAAGGTCACGACGGATGAGGGCGTCACGGGCATCGGCGACGCCACCCTGAACGGGCGCGAACTGGCCGTGGCGGCCTACCTGAAGGAGCACGTGGCGCAGCTGCTCGTCGGCCGCGACCCGCACCGCATCGAGGACACCTGGCAGTTCCTTTACCGCAGCTCGTACTGGCGCCGCGGCCCGGTCACCATGGCCGCCATCGCCGCCGTCGACATGGCCTTGTGGGACATCAAGGGCAAGATCGCCGGGCTGCCGGTGTACCAGCTGCTCGGCGGTGCCTCACGCAACGGCCTGCGCGCGTACGGCCACGCCTCCGGCACCGACATCCCGCAGCTCTTCGACTCCATCCGCGAGCACCTTGAGCTGGGCTACAAGTCCGTGCGCGTCCAGACGGCGATCCCCGGCATCAAGGCAGTCTATGGCGTTGCCGCCCAGGCCCAGGCCTCGGGCGAACGCTACGACTACGAGCCGGCCGGCCGCGGCACCTATCCGCAGGAAGAGGACTGGGACACCCGCGCCTACCTGCGCCACCTGCCCACGGTCTTTGAGGCCGTCCGCAACGAGTTCGGCCCGGAACTGCCCCTGCTGCACGACGGCCACCACCGCATGACCCCCATCCAGGCGGCCAAGCTCGGCAAGGCACTGGAGCCGTACGACCTGTTCTGGCTCGAGGACTGCACCCCGGCCGAGAACCAGGAAGCGCTGCGCCTGGTCCGCTCACACACCACCACCCCGCTGGCCATCGGTGAAATCTTCAACACGGTCTACGACTTCCAGACCATCATCAAGGAACAGCTGATCGACTACGTACGTGCCGCCGCCACGCACTTTGGCGGCATCTCGCCGCTGAAGAAGGTCATGGACTTTGCCGCGCAGTACCAGATCAAGTCCGGTTTCCACGGCCCCACCGACATCTCCCCGATCGGCTTTGCCGCACAGCTGCACGTGGGCCTGGCCATCCACAACTACGGCATCCAGGAATACATGCAGCACTCGGATGCGACGAACCAGGTGTTCGAGCAGTCCATGACGTTCAAGGACGGCTACCTGCACCCCGGCGACAAGCCCGGCATCGGCGTGGAGCTCAACGAGGAAGCGGCGGCGGCCTTCCCGTACCAGCAGGCCTACCTGCCCTACAACCGCCTGATCGACGGCACGGTGCACGACTGGTGACGGACACAGCAACCACGGCAGCCGCCGGGCAACCAGCCGCTGCCGTCGGCGCGGTGCCGCACATTGTGGTCATGGGGGTCTCCGGCTGCGGCAAGACGACGATCGGCGCCCTGGTGGCACGCGGGCTCGGCCTGCCGTTCACGGACGGGGACTCCCTGCACCCGGTGGGGAACATCGCCAAGATGGCCGCAGGAACGCCGCTCGACGACGCCGACCGCGCACCCTGGCTGGAAACGGTCGGCCGGGAGCTGGCCGCCTCGCCCAACGGCCTCGTCGTGGCCTGCTCGGCACTCAAGCGCCAATACCGCGACGCCATCCGGGACCAGGCGCCCGGCACGGTCTTCCTGCACCTGGACGGCAGCCGCGAGGTGCTGGGATCCCGGCTCGAGGGCCGTTCCGGGCACTTCATGCCGGCGGCGCTTCTCGATTCGCAGCTGGCCACACTGGAGCCGCTGGATGACGACGAGACCGCCGTCGTGATGGACATTTCGGCGCCGGTCCCCGCCCTGGTGGGGGACGCCGTCGAACGCCTCCGGCACACCATCCCGGGCCACACGGCCTAGGCCACGGAACAAACGCAAGCATCAGGAGAAGCAATGACGTACGCAGTGGACTTGCGGGCCGCCCCGTTCAACCTCGACGACGCCGGCGTGGCCTGGGTGGAGTCGACCATTGGGTCGATGACGCTGGAGGAAAAGATCGGCCAGCTGTTCATCAACCACAACAACAGCTACGCCCCGGAATACCTCGAGGAGGTGCTTCAGACCTTCCACGTGGGCGGCATGCGGTACCGTCCGGGCCCGTCCGCCGCAGTCCAGGCGCACATCCGCCACGCACAGTCCAAGACGAAAATTCCCCTGCTGATTGCCTCCAACCCGGAAATGGGCGGCGCCGGCAGCTGCGACGACGGCACCTTCGTCTCCACGCACCTGCAGGCCGGCTCCCACCCGGACAAGTCCATTGCCCGGCAGATGGGCCAGGTGGCAGGGGTGGAAACCGCGGCGCTGGGCTGCAACTGGGCGTTCGCACCCATCGTGGACATCCACTACAACTGGCGCAACACCGTCATCTCCACCCGCTCCTTCGGCAACACGCCCGAGGTGGTGGTGGAACGCGCCAAGGAATACTTTGACGGCATCAGCGAATCGCCCACTGCCTGCGCCATGAAGCACTTCCCGGGCGACGGCATCGACGAGCGCGACCAGCACGTGGTGACCTCCTGGAACACCCTCGGCTGGGAGGAATGGAACAAGAGCTACGGGCAGGTGTACCGGGACATGATTGCGCACGGCGTGCAGTCGGTCATGGCCGGGCACATCGGGGCGCCGGAACTGACCCGCCACTTCCGCCCCGGCACGGCGGACGCGGAGCTGCGCCCGGCAACGCTGGCTCCCGAACTGCTGGGGGACCTGCTGCGCGGGGAACTCGGCTTCAACGGCGTGATCCTCACCGACGCCTCCCAAATGATCGGCATGACCCAGGCCATGAAGCGCCGGGACCTGGTGCCGGCCGCCATCGCGGCCGGCTGCGACATGTTCCTGTTCTTCCGCAACCCTGCGGAGGATTTTGGCTACATGCTGGACGGCTACCGCAACGGCACCATCACCGAGGACCGCCTGCAGGACGCGCTGCGCCGCATCCTGGCACTCAAGGCGTCCCTGGGCCTGCACCTGGCGGACCGGGACGCCCTGGTCCCGCCGGTGGAGGCCCTGGCCGTGATCGGATGCCCCGGACACCTGGCCATTGCCGCCGGGATTGCGGACAAGACCGTCACGCTGGTCAAGGACACGGCCCGGAACCTGCCCATCGCCCCGGCCACGCACAAGAGGATCCGCCTCTACGGCGTGTCCGGTGGATCGGACTTCACCATGGCGGACCCGCTGGGCTACCTGGACGTGGTGGCCGCGGAACTGGAGCGGGCCGGCTTTGAGGTCCACGTCTTCAAGACCGCCGAACAGCGCAAGGCGGCAGGGGAGGAGGGCGTGAACTTCATGTCCGTCATCTCCGAAGAGGCCGCCGGGGACTACGCGGAGAAGTACGACGCCGCGTTCGTGTTCGCCAACGTCAAGGGATTCGCCCAGGAAGCAGCCATCCGGATCAAGTGGTCAACCCCCATGGCCGCGGAAATCCCGTGGTACACCACCGAGGTGCCCACGGTGTTCGTCTCGCTGAACCAGCCCAACCACCTCATCGACGTGCCCATGGTCAAGACGGCCATCCACGCCCATGCCGGGACCCGCGAAGCCATCCGGGCCACGATTGAAAAGATCCAGGGGCTCTCGGAATTCCAGGGCACGTTCAACGGGAACGTGTTCTGCGATTCCTTCGACACCCGCCTCTGATACAGCACCGGTTGGCCCGGCCGGGCCCCGGCAGCCCCGGCGCGGGCACGGGGGCCCGGTTTTGGTATATAAGGGAGTATGGACATGCCGTTGCAGAACACTCAAGGCCAGGCGGGCCCCCGTGCCGCCACCCGCGTCATCGTCATGGGTGTCTCCGGTTCCGGAAAAAGCACCATTGGCGCCCTCGTGGCCGATGCCATGGACATCCCCTTCCTGGACGGCGACTCGCTGCACCCCCTGGCCAACATCCACAAAATGGCTGCCGGGACACCGCTGAACGACGAGGACCGCCTGCCCTGGCTGGAAATCGTCGGCAACGAGCTGGCCAACACCAAGGCAGCGGGGATTGTCATCGCGTGCTCGGCGCTCAAGCGCAGCTACCGCGACATCATCCGCACCAAGGCCCCGGACACCATCTTCCTGCACCTGGACGGCTCCCTCGAAGTGCTCAGCTCACGGCTGGAGGGACGCTCCGGGCACTTCATGCCGCCGGCACTCCTGGAATCCCAGCTGGCCACCCTGGAACCGCTGGGCGCGGACGAACGCGGTGTGGTCATCGACATCGCCGCGGGCATCAACGAACTTCTGGCAGAGGCGGTGGCCGGCATTAGGCGCGTGGCCGGAAAGTAGTCCCTCATGACGGACGACGCCGACGGCCGGCACCGCGCCGACGAGGAGCTGAGCGTCGGCCAGCTCGCCGAACGCGGCGGCGTCACCGTCTCGGCCCTGCATTTCTATGAGCGGCAGGGCCTGATTTCGAGCACGCGCACGCCGGGCAACCAGCGGCGCTACCGTCGCTCCGTGTTGCGGCGCGTCGCCGTGATCCGGGCCGCCCAGCGCGCAGGGATCCCGCTGGCCCTCGTGGCCGACTCCTTTTCCGAACTCCCCTCCGACGGCGTGCCCACCCAGGCCGACTGGCAGCGGCTGTCGGAACATTGGCGCGGCGAACTGGACACGCGCATCGCCGCCCTGGAGAAGCTGCGCGGCAGCCTGGGCGGCTGCATCGGCTGCGGCTGCCTGTCGCTGGCCGAGTGCGGCTTCGTGAACCCCAACGACCAGGTGGCCGGCACCCGGCCCGGCGCCCGTGCCTTTGACCGCATCGACCCGACTGGGCAGCAGTTGATGCGGTTTCGGCCGGTGTGAAAGCGCTTTCCCCTGCAACCATTGCGACCCAGATGGGGGCCTGCGGATTTGACCTCAACCTTTGTTGAGGTTCTAGTGTTGCTGGTGGCCCGCCGCGGCGGCGGGTGTGCCTTGGAAGGGACATCTCACATGAGAGTGCATGCGGCCACGGACCCCACCTGGGCCTTGACGGCCGATTTCAAGGCTGCGTTCGGCGGCCATCCGGCCGGCGTGGCCGTCATCACCGCGGACTCCGGCACCGGGCCGGTCGGCGTGACGGCCTCCTCCGTGGCCTCCGTCTCCGCGCAGCCTCCCATCCTCGCGTTCTCGCTCGCGTCGCGGTCCGGCTCTGCCGCCGCCCTTGCCGATGCCGATTCGATCGTGGTGCACCTGCTCACGGCAGCCGACCTGTCCCTGGCCCGCACCTTCGCCAGCCCCACCTCGGAGCGTTTTGCCGGCTCGACGGCGTGGACCCGGCTGCCGACGGGCGAACCGCTGCTCGGGCACGCAGGCTTCGCCCTGCGCTGTGAGATCCTCAGCCGCACGCCGGCAGGCGCCTCATTGCTCGTGGCAGCCTCCGTCGTGGGGATCATCGCCCCGGATGCCCCGTCCCAGGGTGCACCGCTCGTCTACCATGAGCGCGCCTACCACGCCCTTGACGGCAGCACCGTCCTGCCCGGCGCCTGACCCGGCACGATGCCGCCCCGTAGCTCGGGTGCGCGGTGGCGTGAAGGCCGCTCATGTAGACTAAAAATCCTATGGAAAGTAAATCTAGGGGCCGGCACAACGGTTCGCAGGGTATCCGCCGATGCCCCGCCGCGAACGTTGCACAAGCCGGCAAACCCCGCACCAGAGCCCGCCATGACGCCACCTCCACGCCGGCCGGCCCCAGCGCCGACCACCCTCCGCCGGCGGCCAACCCCCACAGCTGCAACGCTGAAACCGGGGGCATCTAAATGGAGTGGATCCTCCTGGCAGCAGGGCTGCTGCTCATACTCGGCACCGGATTCTTCGTGGCCGTTGAATTTTCCCTCGTGGCACTTGACCAGACCACGGTCCAGCGCGCCGTCGACAACGGCGATGCGGCCGCCGCGCCGCTGCTGCGCTGCCTGAAGTCCCTCTCCACCCAGCTTTCGAGCTGCCAGCTCGGCATCACCCTCACGACCCTGCTGACAGGCTTCCTGATTGAGCCCTCGCTGGGGGCGTTGCTGGACGTGCCGCTGGCAGCCGTGGGAGTTCCGGCGGCAGCGGCGGCGCCCGCAGCCCTCGCCGTCGCCATGGTGATTGCCACACTTCTGTCGATGCTCATCGGCGAACTGGTGCCCAAGAACATGGCGATCGCCAAGTCCTTCGAGATCGGCAAGGCCGTGGCCCGCCCGCAGCTCGTGTTCACCGCCGTCTTCAAGCCCGCCGTGCTGCTGCTCAACGGCGTGGCCAACAAGGTGCTGCACGTGTTCGGCATGGAAGCCAAGGAGGAGATTTCCGGCGCCAGGTCACCTGCCGAGCTGGCCTCCCTGGTGCGCCGCTCGGCCGCCATGGGCACGCTGGATGAAGGCACCGCCCGCTTTGTGGCCCGCACGCTCAGCTTTGGCGAACGGACGGCCGCCGATGTCATGACCCCGCGCATGCGCGTTGAAACCATCGAATCCGAGCAGTCCGTGGCGGACATCATCGCTGCCGCCCGGCGCACCGGCTTCTCACGCTTCCCCGTCATTGGCGACTCCCCGGACAACATCCTGGGCGTGGTCCACCTGAAAAAGGCGGTCTCCATCCCCTTCCGCAAGCGCCCCGACATCGAGGCCGGCGCCATCATGACCGAGGTCCTGCGCGTGCCCGAAACTGTCCACCTGGATGCCCTGATCCTGGAACTGCGCGAAGGCAACCTGCAGATGGCGGTGGTCCAGGACGAATACGGCGGCACCGCCGGCGTCACGACCCTCGAGGACCTGGTGGAGGAGATCGTCGGGGAGGTCTCCGACGAACACGACCGCACCAAGCCCGGCATCCTGCAGGGGGCGGACGGCAACTGGTTTTTCCCGGGCCTCATGCGCCCCGACGAGGTGTCCGAACGCATCGGTGCCCTCAACGTGCCGGACGAGGCAGGCTATGAAACCGTCGGCGGTTTCATGATGGCCGAACTCGGGCGCATCGCCGTGGTGGGTGACACCGTCCCGGTCGAAGGCGGCACCCTCGTGGTGGACCGGCTCGAGCGCCACCGCATTGACCGGATCTGCTTCATCCCGGCGCCGGCCCCCGCAACGGGGGAACCCGGCGTCGTGCCCCACGGGAAACCGGCGGGCGGTGGTGGACAATGAGCGGCTGGGCCGGACTGGTGTGGCTTGTGGTGCTGCTGCTGGGCAACGCCTTCTTCGTCGCCGCCGAATTCGCCATCATGTCGGCACGCCGCAGCCAGGTGGAACCGCTCGCCGAGACCGGGTCCAAGCGGGCCAAGATCACGCTGGGCGCCATGGAGAACGTCTCGCTCATGCTGGCCTGTTCGCAGCTGGGCATCACCGTTTGCTCGCTGCTGATCCTCAACGTGGCGGAGCCGTCCATCCACCACATGTTGTCGGCTCCGCTGCATGCCATCGGCGTCGCGGACAGCATCTCCGCGCCGGTGGCCTTTGTGGTGGCCCTGCTGCTCGTGACCTTCCTGCACGTGACGTTTGGCGAGATGGTGCCCAAGAACATGAGCGTCTCCGCCGCGGACAAGGCGGCACTGCTGCTCGCCCCGCCGCTGGTGCTCATCGGCAAGGGCGTGCGGCCGGTGATCGTGGCCCTGAACTGGAGTGCCAACCACATTGTGCGCCTGTTCCGGATTGAGCCCCAGGACGAGGTTTCCTCCTCCTTCACCCTGGAGGAGGTCCAGTCCATCGTGGCCGAGTCCACGCGCAGCGGCCTGGTGGATGACCAGACCGGGCTGATCAACGGTGCGTTGGAGTTCTCCACGCAACGCGCGGGGGACATCATGGTGCCGCTGGGGCAGGTGGTGACCCTGCCGCCGTCGGCCACCCCCGTGGACTTTGAGCACAAGGTCGGCAAGACCGGTTTCTCCCGCTTTGTCTTCGCGGACGAGGCCGGGACCCTGCTGGGGTACCTGCACCTGAAGGACGTGCTGCCCATTCCGGTGGAGCGCTACGAGCTGCCGATCGGGGAGGCGCGGGTGCGCTCCCTCGTCAACCTGTCCGCGGACGAGGAGATCGAGGATGCGCTGGCCATCATGCAGCGCACCGGATCCCACGTGGCACGCGTCATTTCCGCGGAGGGGCGGACGGTGGGGGTGTTGTTCCTGGAGGACGTCATCGAACAGCTCGTGGGCGAGATCCGCGACGCCACGCAGACACAGGTCCAGGAGCGCCGGAAGGCTTGATGCGAACGATTCCCAATTAGGCTATGCTGTGGGAAGACTTATTGGTAATTATTCTCATTAGCTTTCCTTGGAGGACCTTCGCATGCACCTGCGCCGCACAGCACTGACCCTGGGACTGGCCGTGGCCGCCTCCCTGGCCCTGGGCGCCTGTGGCGGAGGTACCACGGCAGCCACAGGCACCCAGGGCTCCCAAGGCGGGGGCAGGATCGCCGTCGTGGCCTCCACCGACGTGTACGGGAGCATCGCCGAGGCGATCGGCGGCGACGACGTGGCGGTGCACTCAATCATCAACAGTGCCGCCGCGGACCCGCACTCCTACGAGGCCACCGCGCAGGACAAGCTGGCGGTCTCCAAGGCTGCCGTCGGGATTGAAAACGGCGGCGGTTACGACGACTTCTTCGGCCGGCTCGCCAGCGGCGTCCTGGACCCGGCCAAGGTGGTCAACGTCAGTGAGCTTTCCGGCCTGGACAAGGGTGCGGACTTCAACGAACACGTATGGTACTCGCTGCCCACCATGGCCAAGCTGGCCGATGAACTCGCCGAACGGTTCAGCTCGCTGGACACCGTCCGTGCCGCCACATTCAAGGCCAACGCCTCGGCCTTCAAGGGGCGGCTGGACGGGCTGGAGGGCAAGCTGGCGGCCTTGAAGTCGGCACACCCCGGCGCCACGGCCGCCATCACCGAACCGGTGCCGGTGTACCTGCTCCAGGCCGCCGGGCTGGCCAACAAGACCCCGGCAGCATTCAGCACGGCCATTGAAAACGGCTCCGACGTCCCCACCACGGTGCTGCGCGATACAGTGGCGCTCATGGCTTCCGGAACCGTGGACCTGCTGGCCTACAACGAACAAACGGAAGGCCCGCAGACCCTGGAAGTGAAAAAGGCGGCGCAGGCCGCCGGCGTCCCCGTGGTGGACTTCTCCGAGACACTGCCGGCCGGCGACTCCTACCTGGAGTGGATGGCCGCCAACACCGCGCACCTCACCGGGGCCCTGGACCATGCGAAGGCAACGGCCCCGTGAGTGCGCCCGGCCACGAGCTGCCGGCCGCCCTGCCGTCCGGGCGGCCCGCCGTCCGCCTGCGCGATGCCCGGCTGGCCTTCGGCGACCGGGTGCTGTGGGACGGCCTGGACCTGGACGTCGCCCCCGGTGAATTCCTGGCCGTGCTGGGCGCGAACGGCAGCGGCAAGACGAGCTTTCTGAAGGTCCTGCTGGGCCTTTCCCCCCTCAGCTCCGGGTCCCTGGCGGTCGACGGCGAACCCGCCCGCCGCGGCCACCGCGGCATTGGCTACGTCCCCCAGCAAAAGCACTTCGCACCGGACACTCCGCTGCGTGCCCGGGACCTGGTGGGCCTGGGCGTGGACGGACACCGGTGGGGGATCCGGTTGCGCGGGCGGGCCTACCGGCGCCGCGTGGACGAACTGTTGGGGCAGGTGGGGGCCACACCGTACGCCCGCGTCCCCGTGGGGCTGCTTTCCGGCGGCGAGCAGCAGCGGCTGCGCATCGCCCAGGCCCTGGCCCCCAATCCGAGGGTCCTGCTGTGCGACGAGCCGCTGCTCTCCCTGGACCTCAACCACCAAAAGGCCGTCAGCGCACTGGTGGGCCACCAGGCCAAGGCCAACGGGACCGCCGTCGTCTTTGTCACCCATGAGATCAACCCGATCCTGGAACACGTGGACCGGGTGCTGTATCTGGCCGGCGGCCGTTTCACCATCGGCACCCCGGAGCAGGTCATGACCACCAAAGTCCTCTCGACGCTGTATGGCACCCATGTCGAGGTGCTCCACAGCAACGGCCGGATTGTGGTGGTGGGCATGCCCGAGGCGGTCATTGACGGGCACATGCCGGAAGGGGGAGCGGCATGAGCTGGGCCGACTTCACCAACGCGGTGTTCAACTTCACCGACTATGCCGAACTCATCCCGTTGTTCCGGGACTCGCTGCTGGCCGGGGCCATCCTGGGCCTGGTGGGCGGGCTCATCGGCACCTTCGTCATGATGCGCGACCTCGCCTTTGCCGTCCACGGCATCGCCGAGCTGTCCTTTGCCGGGGCCGCCTTCGCGCTGCTGGTCGGTGCCGACGTCATCGCCGGCTCGCTGGTGGGTTCCGTGCTGGCCGCACTGCTGCTGGGCGCCATGGGCGTGCGCGCGCGGGGCAGGAACTCCGTGATCGGGGTCATCATGCCGTTCGGGCTGGGGCTGGGCATCTTGTTCCTGTCCCTGTACCAGGGCCGGGCGGCCAACAAGTTCGGCCTGCTGACCGGGCAGATCGTCTCGGTGGACTCCACCCAGCTCTCCGCCCTGGCCGTCACGGCGCTGGTGGTCATCGCCGGGCTGGTGGTCATCTGGCGGCCCCTGACCTTTGCCAGCGCGGATCCGGACATTGCCGCCGCCCGGGGGGTCCCGGTGCGCACCCTGTCGGTGGCCTTCATGTTCCTGCTGGGCATCTCGGTGGCGCTGTCCATCCAGGTGGTGGGCGCGCTGCTGGTGCTGGCCCTGCTCATCACGCCGGCCGCCGCGGCGCTGCAGGTGACGGCGGCGCCGCGCATGGTGGTGCTGCTCAGCGTTGCCTTTGCCATCGTTGCCACGGTGGGGGGAATCCTGCTGGCGCTGGGCGGACGGATTCCGATTTCGCCCTACGTGACCACATTGTCGTTCGTGATCTACCTGGTGTGCCGCGTGGCCGGGGCGGTGCGCAGGCGCCGGGGCTGGACGGCACGGGCCACGCTCCCGGCGCGCGCCTAGAGGCCCCGCCGCCGCGCTGCGGAAGTGGCGCCACGGGACGCTGGTCCGGCCCGGGGCCAGGGGCTAGCGTGGGGGCATGGACTGGAATGTTCCGGCCGCGGGCTGGACCGGCTGGTTGGACTCCGCGGACTACGGGCTGGCGCGGTTTGTGCTCCAGCGCGGCATTGCGGCCATTTTCGTCATTGCCTTTGTTTCCGGCGCACTCCAGTTCCCGGCGTTGCTGGGCGAACACGGGTTGCTACCCGTCCCGCGCTACCTCTCACGCGTGGTGCGCACGCCCGGGCCCACACTGTTCCGGTGGCGGTATTCGGACCGGCTGCTGCGCGCCGTGGCCTGGACCGGGGCCGTGCTGGGACTGTGCGTGGTGGCCGGGCTGCCGCAGCGCGGGCCCGCCTGGGTGCCGATGCTGGTGTTTGCGGCGATGTGGCTGCTGTATATGTCGATCGTCAACGTGGGCCAGGTCTTTTACGGCTTTGGCTGGGAAATCCTGCTCCTGGAGGCCGGCTTCCTGGCCGCGTTTCTCGGCTCGGAGCAGACCGCGACGCCGGCCGTCACCTTGTTTGCCTTCCGCTGGCTCGTGTTCCGGCTGGAGTTTGGCGCGGGCCTGATCAAGATGCGCGGCGACCCCGTCTGGCGGGACCTGACGGCCCTGTACTACCACCACGAGACCCAGCCCATGCCGAACCCGCTGAGCTGGTGGTTCCACCACCTGCCCAAGCCGCTGCACCGGGCCGAGGTGCTGGGAAACCACTTCGCCCAGCTGGTGGTGCCGTTCTTTGTGTTTGCCCCGCAGCCCGTGGCCACGGTGGCCGCCGCGGTCATCATTGCCACCCAGTGCTGGCTGGTCCTCTCCGGCAACTTCGCCTGGCTCAACGTCATCACGATTGTGGCCGCCTTCTCGGCCGTCGCCACGCCGGCCACGGCGCAGGGCGGGCCGGGAATGCCCGCCTGGTTCGCCGTCGTCGTGCTCGCCATGGGGCTCCTGATGCTGGTGCTCAGCTGGCAGCCGCTGCGGAACCTGTTCTCCCGGAACCAGGTGATGAACGGCAGCTTCAACCGGTGGCGGCTGGCCAATGCCTACGGCGCGTTCGGCTCCATCACCCGCCAGCGGTATGAGGTGGTGGTGGAGGGCACGGCCGGGGACCCGGTGGCCGGGCCGTGGCAGGAGTACGGGTTCCGGGGCAAGCCGGGGGAGCCGGGGCGGATGCCGCGGCAGTTCGCGCCCTACCACCTGCGGCTCGACTGGCTGATGTGGTTCCTGGCACTGGGATCGCCCGGGCTGAACTGGTTTGTGCCGTTCCTGAACAAGCTGCTCGACGCCGACCCCGCCACCTTGAAGCTCCTGCGCCGTGACCCGTTTGGCGGGCAGCGGCCGGCCTGGGTGCGGGCCCGCGTGTTCAGCTACCGCTACAGCACCTGGCGGGAGTGGCGCGGCACCGGCGACTGGTGGGTGCGTGAGCCGCTCGGGGACTTTGTGCCGCCCATGGCCCGCGGCTAGGAAGGGTCAGCCCGCGGCACACTCCGGGCACAGCCCGTAAATCTCCACGGTGTGCTGGACCTGGGTGAAGCCGTTTTCCCTGGCAATCCGGGCGGCCCAGCTTTCCACGGCCGGGGCTTCCACCTCAACGGTCTTCCCGCAGTTGCGGCACAGCAGGTGGTGGTGGTGGCTGGTGGCCGAGCAACGCCGGTAGACGGCCTCGCCCTCGCCGTTGCGCAGGGTGTCGACCAGGCCTTCCTCGGCCATGGACGCCAGGATCCGGTACGTGGTGGCCAGCGAGACCCGGACGTCCTTGTCCGCCAGCAGGCGGTGCAGTTCCTGGGTGCTGACAAAGTCGTCCAGGCCGTCCAGGGCGGCGCTGATGGCCAGGCGCTGCTTGGTGACACGCTGTTCCTTGACCGGCGTTTCAGGGACAGGCGCCCCGGAATCAGGCCCTCCAGACATGCGTACAACCTGCTTTCACGTGGCTTCATTCCAATTAACCAGCCTAGCGCACGGGCCAACTGCGGGCGGTGGCGGGAAGTACGGATCACGCCGTGCCTGCCGCGGGGGCCCGGGCGGGCATAGGCTGGCACCATGTTGCTGACCAAATACTCCCACGCCTGTGTCCGGATCGAAAAGGAAGACGGGGCGCTCGTGATTGATCCCGGCACCCTCTCCGAAACCGGCGAGGTGCTGGCCGGTGCGGACGCCATCCTCATCACGCACGAACACGCCGACCACTTCGACCAGGAGGCCGTGCTGGCCGCGCTCGCAGCCACACCTTCCCTGCCCGTCCACGCCCCGGCCGTGGTGGCCGATGCCCTGCGCGCCGCCGCCCCGGGGACTGCCGGGCAGGTCCACACCACCGCGGCGGGCGGCACCTTCACCACCGCCGGCTTCTCCGTCCGCTGCCTGGGCGGCCAGCACGCCCTGATCCACCCGTCCATCCCCGTGGTCGCCAATGTGGGCTACCTGGTGGACGACGCCGTCTACCACCCGGGCGATTCCCTGATTGTTCCCCCGGGCGTCCAGGTCCAAACGCTGCTGGTGCCCGTCCACGCCCCGTGGTCGAAGGTCGCCGAGGTGGTGGACTTTGTCGTGTCCGTGCGGGCGCCCAAGGCCTTCCAGATCCACGACGCCCTGCTCAACGAGTCGGGGCTGGCCTTCACGGAGTCGCACATTGCCCGGTTGGGCGCGCAGCACGGGACCGATTTCCGGCACCTGGCAGCCGGCGACTCCGTGGAGGTCTAGGCTGCCTGCCTGCCTGCGTGGCGGCGTGCCATAGTGTCCGGGGCAGGTGAAATTTTACCCGCCCTCGCCAGCATGGCACGCCGCCGGCCGCGCCTTGTTAGCCCGTCCACACCCCGGTCTCGAAAAAGCGCTGGAGCGAGGCCAGGTGCGGCCCCGGGTCGAGGCCCTTGCCGGCCAGCCACGCCGGGTTGTTGTAGCTGCCCGTGTACCGTTCGCCGCCGTCGCACATGAGTGTGACAATGCTGCCCTGCTCCCCGGCGGCCACAATCCCGGCCACCAGCTGCCACACGCCCCACAGGTTGGTGCCGGTGGAGGGGCCCGCATGGAGCCCGGCAAGGTCGCCGAAATGCTGCATGGCTGCCACCGAGGCGGCGTCGGGGACTTCAAACATGGCGTCGATGACGCCGGGCACGAAGCTTGGCTCCACGCGCGGGCGGCCGATCCCTTCGATGCGGGAGGACCTGCCCGTCACCACGGACAGCTCGCCGGACTGCCACGCCGGGTAAAACGCCGAACCCTCCGGGTCCACCACGGCCAGCTGCGTGGCATGCCCGTGGTAGCGGATGTACCGGCCGATCGTGGCCGAGGTGCCGCCCGTGCCCGCCCCGACCGCCACCCACTGCGGCTCCGGGAAGCGTTCGTGGGAGAGCTGGCTGAAAATCGACTCGGCAATGTTGTTGTTGCCGCGCCAGTCCGTGGCCCGCTCGGCATAGGTGAACTGGTCCATGTAGTGGCCGCCGCATGCCGCGGCCACCTCCGCGGCCGCCGAATAGACCTGGTCCGCCTGGTCCACAAAGTGGCAGCGCCCGCCAAAGCTTTCGATCAAGGCGATCTTTTCCGGGCTGGTGCCCCGCGTCATGACCGCCGTGAAATCCAGCCCGAGCAGCTGCGCAAAGTAGGCCTCGGACACCGCCGTGCTGCCGGAGCTGGCCTCCACCACCGTGGTGCCCTCATGGATCCAGCCGTTGACCAGCGCGAACAAAAACAGGGAGCGGGCCAGGCGGTGCTTGAGGCTGCCCGTGCGGTGGCAGGATTCGTCCTTCACATACAGGTCCACGCCCCACCCCGGCGGCAGCTCGACCTTGTACAGGTGCGTATCCGCGCTGCGGTTGTTTTCCGCCTGCACCTTTGCCATCGCCTGGTGCGTCCAGGACCATTGCTCCGCTTGCCGTGTTGTCATCCAGCCAGCTTAACGTGCACGCGGTTCGGTGGTTTGCGCCCGGCCCGGGGCTAGATTTGAGGTAAAACCACCACAAAGGAGCTGCACATGACCGTCTTGATGGACGTTGCCGAACTTCAGGAACGCCGGGCGGCCGGCCTGCGGACCGTCCTGCTCGACGTCCGCTGGGCGCTGGGCGACCCGGACGGCCGCGCGCACTATGCGGCCGGCCACATCCCCGGTGCCGTCTTCGTGGACCTGGAAACCGAGCTGGCCGGGCACGGGGAGCCGCGCGACGGCCGCCACCCCCTGCCCGCCGAGCCCGACTTCGCCGAAACCGTCCGCCGCTGGGGCCTCCGCACCGGGGACACCGTGGTGGCCTACGACGACGCCGGGGCAGCCGCCGCTGCCCGCGCCTGGTGGCTCCTGGGTTACGCAGGCATCGACAATGTCCACCTGCTCGACGGCGGGCTGGCGGCCTGGCGCGCCGCCCGCCTTCCGCTCGCCCAGGGCGAGGAGACGGCGGAGCCGGGGGACGCCGTCGTACATTACGGGGCAAGGGCCACGGTGGACACGGAAGGGGCCGCCCGGTGGCCGGGCATCCTCCTGGACGCCCGGGCGGGGGAGCGGTACCGGGGCGAGACGGAGCCGGTCGACCCGCGGGCCGGGCACATTCCGGGGGCAGTCAGCGCACCCACGGCCGGAAACCTGGCGCAGGATGCCACGTTCCTGCCGGCGGAGGAACTGCGGGCGAGGTTTGCGGCGCTGGGCGTGCGGGAGGGTTCGGAGGTGGCCGTGTATTGCGGTTCCGGAGTGACGGCGGCCCACGAAATTGCGGCCCTGGAAATTGCCGGGTTCCCTGCTGCCCTGTATCCCGGGTCGTGGTCGGCGTGGTCCAACCGCCCGGAACGGCCCGTGGAGACCGGTGCCGGTGGCGATAGGGTTGAACCATGACGCAAGCAAAAGCATACGCAGCAACGTCCGCCACCTCCGGACTGAACCCCAGCACCATTGAGCGCCGGGAGCCGGGGGCGCACGACGTGGAAATCGCCATCGACTTTTGCGGGCTGTGCCACTCCGACGTGCACACCGTCCGCTCCGAATGGCGGCCGGCCCGCTACCCGCTGGTCCCGGGCCACGAAATCGTCGGCAGGGTCACGCGGGTGGGCGCCGACGTGGTGGGCTTTGCCGTGGGGGACCTGGCGGGCGTGGGCTGCATGGTGGACTCCTGCCGCGAATGCGACTCGTGCCTTGAAGGCTTTGAGCAGTACTGCGAAAAAGGCAACACCGGCACCTACGGCGTGGTGGACCGCCGCAACGGCGGCGGCGTGACGCAGGGCGGCTACTCGTCGTCGATCGTGGTGGATGAGAACTACGTGCTGAACGTGCCCGCCGGGCTGGACCCGGCCGGCGTCGCGCCCCTGCTGTGCGCCGGCATCACCACCTACTCCCCGCTGCGCTACCTGGACGTGCAGGACGGCGACGCGGTCGGCGTGGTGGGCCTCGGCGGGCTGGGGCACATGGCCGTCAAGATCGCCAAGGCGCTCGGGGCCTCGGTCACTGTCTTCACCACCTCACCGGGCAAGGCAGCCGCGGCGTTTGAGCTCGGTGCCGACACCGTGGTGGTGTCCTCCGATCCGGCACAGATGGCCGCTGCGAAGGGAACGCTGAACGCGATCATCGACACCGTGGCGGCCGTCCACGACCTCAACCCGTACCTGCAGACCCTGGCGCGCGACGGCGCCCTCATCCAGCTGGGGCTGCCGCCGGCACAAATGCCGCCCGTGGATCCGGGCCTGCTGATCCGCAAGCGCCTGGCCTACGGCGGTTCCCTGATCGGCGGGATTGCCGAAACCCAGGAAATGCTGGACTTCTGCGCCGAACACGGGATTGTTTCCGACATTGAAATGGTTGCCGCACCGGAGCTGGACGCCGCCTACGACCGCATGGTGGCCGGGGACGTCAAGTACCGCTTTGTCCTGGACAACTCGACCCTTTAGGAGCATTTCTTGAGCACGCTGTTTACGAAAATCATCAACGGCGACATCCCCGGGAGGTTCGTCTGGAAGGACGAGACCTGCGTGTCCTTCCTGACGATCGGGCCCCTGACGGACGGCCACGTCCTGGTGGTGCCGCGCGAGGAAGTCGACAAGTGGACCGACGCGTCGCCGGAACTGGTGGGGCACCTGATGGGCGTTTCCCAGACCATCGGGCAGGCGCAGCTTGCGGCGTTTGGTGCACCGCGGGCCGGGCTGATTGTTGCCGGCTTTGAGGTGGAGCACCTGCACGTGCACGTCTTCCCCGCCTACGGGCTGGACAATTTCAACTTCAAGGCAGTGGACAACAACCCGGACCCTGCCGTCCTTGAGGCCAATGCTGAAAAGCTCCGCGGTGCGCTGCGCGACGCCGGGCACGGGCAGTTCGTCCCCGAGGACTGACGCGCACGCCGTGGCGGGGCCCAGCAGGGAGGCCGTGACGGGCGTGGCGTCGATGTGCCAGGCCGGCGCCGCAGCCCTGGCCGGCGCCCTGGCACTCGAGACCCCGCGCAGTGATGGCGGCTGGACCCTGGTGGCCATCGACGGGGTGGACGGGAGCGGGAAAACGACCTTCGCCGCGGCCTATGCCACCGCCCTGGAGGTGCTTGGGCGCCCGGTGGTTGTCATCCACGCTGACGACTTCCTCAACCTCCGGGCCGTGCGCCACCGCCGAGGGCGTGATTCGCCGGAAGGCTTCTGGCTCGACACCTACGACTACGCGGCCTTGGAACGGGACGTCCTGGCGCCGTTCGGGCCTCGGGGCGACGGCTTGTACCGCAGCGCAGCAACGGACCGCCGCCTGGACCTGGCCCTTGATCCGCCCCGGCTGCAGGCCCGCCCGGGCACTGTGTGCATTGTCGAGGGCATGTTCCTGCATCGAAGGGAACTTGCCGGCCGATGGGACTACTCCGTGTTTCTGGACGTGCCGTTCGCCGAGACGGCCCGCCGGATGGCGCTTCGCGACGGCACGCCGGCTGATCCCGGCCACCCCGGCATGCGCCGCTACGTCGGGGGCCAGAGGCTGTATTTTGCCGAGGCAGCCCCATGGCTGCGAGCCGACCGTGTGGTGGACAATACCGATCCGGCGGAGCCGTTGGTGACGCCGCAGGCGGCCGGGCACCTGCGAGGGCGGCACATCCGGGGAATCGCCGGTGCTGCTGCCCGCCTGGGCTAGGATTTCGTCAATACACTTCGTCGCAGGGGGCCGCACGGTGGACATGGCTGGACTTGGCGGCAGGCGCAACCTTCACGGCGGGAAGGCCCGGTGAGGCCGGGGGAACCGGATCCCGTCAAGGGCCTGCGCCGGTCCCCGTCCGGGAGGGTGCCGCAATGGGTGCCGGATGAGGAAGCAGCCCGGCCCGCCGCCCGGTCCGGGCTCCCTGCGGCTGGCCGCCCCGCGTCCGGCCCGGTGCGAAAGAAGCCACGGCGGCACCATGGCAGGTTCCGGCGCATCCTGCCCGCAGCATGTTCCGTCCTGGCCCTGGCCATGATTGTCAGCTATTACGCTTTTCCGGGCCTCGTGGGCCAGGCCACGGCAGCGATTGCCGGGGAACAGTTCCACGCCCCGCAGTCCGGCGTCGGCCCCGCTTCGAGCTGGACTGCCGGCTACCCGCCGCGGGGCGTCGAGGCCCACAAGGCGCCGCTGGGCAGGCCCGCAGCGGTGGCGCAGACGAGCGAATCGTATGCCTTCATCGGCGGGGATTCCCGCAGCGGCCTCATTGCCTACGATCCCTGCCGCCCAATCCATTTCGTAACCCGCCCCGACAACGCCCCTGAGGGCGGTCGTGAACTCATCACCCGTGCCGTCGCGGCCGCATCGCAGGCGACCGGGCTGGTGTTCATTGACGACGGCGGCACCACGGAGGGCTATTCCACGAACCGGGGCCCATATCAGCCCGGGCGCTACGGCAAACGCTGGGCACCCGTGTTGTTTGTGTGGGCGACGGCGGCGGAGCAGCCCAAGTTTGTTCAAGTACCGGTTCCCGGCGAGACCAACGTGGCCGGATTGGGTGGCAGCCAGGCAATCGTGGGCGACACGGGAAGCGAAGTCTTCGTCACCGGCACCGTCCAGCTTAACGCGGGGGCCCTGGGCGAGACGATGTCACGCCCAGGCGGCCCGGCCCTGGTGCAGGCCGTGATCGAACACGAGATCGGCCATGTGCTGGGGCTGGGCCATGTGAAGGACCCCTCGCAGCTGATGTACGACCGTGCCCGGCCGGGCGTCACCACGTATGCCGCCGGGGACCTCACCGGCCTGGCCAGGCTCGGCCAGGGAAAGTGCTTCCCCAACCATTGACGCGACGGACCCAAAAATGCGGAAGCCCTGGGGAAAGTTGCCCCGGTTGCAACCGGGCGTTGGGGAAAGTTGCCCCGGTTGCAACCGGGCGTTGGGGAATGTTGCCCCGGTTGCAACCGGGCGTTGGGGAATGTTGCCCCGGTTGCAACCGGGCGTTGGGGAATGTTGCCCCGGTTGCAACCGGGCGTTGGTTATTCGGCCAAGGCCTTCGACAGTGCCACGCGGACCCGCTTTTCCGAGACCGAATACGCCGTGCCCAGCTCCACGGCGAACAGGCTGACGCGCAGTTCCTCCAACATCCAGCGCACGTGCTCCAGCCCAGCCGTTGACCGCTGGCCGGGCAGCAGGGCGGCCACGGCGTCGTCGTACTCGTCTTCCAGCCGCTGCACGGCGGCCATCGACTGACCGTCCCGGGCCACATTCGAGGGCAGCTTCTCCAGCCGGCGCTCAATCGCGGCCAGGTAGCGCGGCAGCTGGCTGAGCTGGGCGAAGCCGGTCTTGGCCACAAAACCGGGATAGACCAGCAGTTCCAGCTGCTGCCTGATGTCGTTGAGGGCACTGATCAGCGGCAGGCTGTTGCTGGCCCGCAGCGCCTTGTCGATCCGCAGCTTCGACGCCAGCACGCGTTCGACGACGGCCGTCACCGTGAACACCGTGTCAATGAGCTCGGCCCGGACCGTTTCATACAGGGCATCAAACGCGTTCCGGTCCCAGGGCAGGGCCGCGGGTGTGAGCTTGTCGATGGTGGCCAGCGTGCAGTCGGCGATCAGCTCCGCCACCGAGCCGTGCGGGTTTTGGCTGAACGTGAGCTTTTCGGTGTTGCTCAGGTGCTCGAGCACGTACCGGTCGGGGGAGGGCACCCGCAGGGCGAGGAGCCTGATGACGCCGCCACGCATGGCGGATTCCTGCGCATCACGGCGCTGGAACACGCGCAGTCCGGCCGTGGCGCCCTCGTCCACCAGGGCCGGGTAACCCGTCACGGTGTGCCCGGAGACCAGCCGCTTCACCTCGCGCGGCAGCGTGCCCACGCTCCACTCGGTGAGCCCGGTGCGCTCGGCAATGCCCTCTGGTCCGCGGGTGTCACCGGTCGAGCTTGTCGAGACACCTGGTCTCGACGGGTCCGGTCCCCGGGTGCCGCCCGACCCCCGGGGCGTGACGGTCTTCGGCGTGGCCCCGAGTTGTTCGGCAATGGCCCGGCGCGTGGCGCCGGCCAGTCGTGACTGCAGCGCCGGGAGGTCCTGGCCATCTTCGAGGATGCGGCCGTTCTTGTCCACCACGGAGAACGTCATGCGCAGGTGGGAGGGCACGGCGTCCCAGTTCCACGACCCCGGCGGGATGATGTGCCCCTTGATCCTGCGCAGGGCCAGTTCCAGCGACGGCTCCAGCGCGTCCACGGCAGGGTCGAAGTCGGCGGCCAGGGCCGCGGCCGCCTGCCGTCCCACGTCCGGGGCGGGGATGAAGTTCTTGCGCACGGCCTTGGGCAGCGACTTGATCAGCGCCGTCACCAGCTCCGCGCGCAGCCCGGGGATCTGCCACCGGAACGGGGCCTCGTGCAGCTGGTTCAAAAACAACAGCGGCACCTGCACGGTCACGCCGTCGGACGGGTTGGGTGCGGAACCCGGCGCGGTCGGGTGGAACTCGTAGGAGAGCGGCAGCTCAAACTCGCCCTCGGTCCAGGTCTTCGGGAACGCGGCCCCGTCGAGCTCGGGCTCCTCGGCCATGACCACGTGCGCGTCGAAGTCCAGCAGCGAAGGGTTCTTGTGCCGGGCGTCCTTCCACCACTTGTCAAAGTGCCGCTCGGAGACCACGCCGGGCCCCACCCGCTCGTCGTAAAACTCAAAGAGTGCCTCGTCGTCCACGCGCAGGTCGCGGCGCCGCATGCGGGTTTCCAGCTCCTCCACTTCGGCGAGCAGGGCCTGGTTGCGGTGGAAGAACTTGTGGTTGGTGTGCCAGTCTCCCTCCACCAGGGCGTGCCGGATGAACAGCTCCCGGCTCAATTCCGGGTCGATACGTCCGTAGTGGACGCGGCGGTCGGGCACGATCGGCACGCCGTACAGGGTGACCTTCTCATGTGCCATGACCGAGCCCATCTTCTTGGACCAGTGCGGCTCGGAGTAGCTGCGCTTCACCAGGTCCGGGGCCACCTCCTCGGCCCACAGGGGATCGAACTTGGCGGCCACGCGGGCCCACAGCCGCGACGTTTCCACGAGTTCGGCGGCCATGACCCAGTCCGGCGACTTCTTGAACAGCGCCGAGCCCGGGAACACCATGAACTTGGTCCCGCGCGCGCCGGCATACTCGCGCTTGCGCGCATCATAGAGGCCGATGTGGCTGAGCAGCCCCGTCAGCAGGGACATGTGGATGGCGTCGTGGTTGGCCACCGGGTCAATGCCGCTGCCGGAGACCTTGATGCCCAGCGGCTTGCCCATCTGCTTGAGCTGGGTGAACAAATCCTGCCATTCACGCACGCGCAGGTAGTTGATGAACTCGGCCTTGCACAACCTGCGGAACGCACTGGAGGACAGCTCCGCCTGCTTCTCCTTGATGTAGCGCCACAGGTTCAAAAAGCCCGTGAAATCGGAATTCGCATCCACAAAGCGCTTGTGCTTTTCGGCGGCGAGCTGCTGCTTGTTTGTGCCGTCCCCCTGGGGGCGCTCACGCGGGTCCTGGATGGTCAGCGCGGCTGCGAGCACCATGACCTCCGCGGCCACGCCGCGTTTCGCGGCTTCCACGATCATCCGTCCCAGCCGCGGATCCACCGGAAGCTGGGAGAGCTGGCGTCCGACGCCGGTGATCCCGCCTTGGGCGTTCACCGCGCCCAGCTCGCGCAGCAGGGTCACGCCGTCGGTGATGGCCCGGGAGTCCGGTGGCTGCACAAACGGGAACTTCTCCACGTCCCTGGGTCCCTTTGCCACGCCCATGGCAGCCATCTGGAGGATGACGGCGGCCAGGTTGGTGCGCAGGATCTCGGGGTCCGTGAACTCGCTGCGGGCGTCGAAATCCTCCTCCGAGTACAGCCGGATGCAGATGCCGTCGGACACGCGGCCGCAGCGGCCCGAACGTTGGTTCGCACTTGCCTGGGACACGCGCTCGATGGGCAGGCGCTGCACCTTGGTCCGATGCGAATACCGGGAGATGCGGGCCGTGCCGGGGTCAATCACATACTTGATGCCCGGCACCGTCAGCGACGTCTCGGCCACATTGGTCGCCAGGACAATGCGCCGGCGCGTGCCCGGGGTGAACACGGCGTGCTGCTCGGCCAGCGACAGCCGGGCAAACAGGGGCAGGATCTCGGCGTCGCGCAGCCGCGGGTTGGTCTTGATGCGGCCCCGCAGGGCCTCGGCCGCGTCGCGGATTTCGCGCTCGCCGGAGAAGAAGATCAGGATGTCCCCGGGTGCTTCGCGGGAGAGCTCCTCCACGGCGTCGCCCACGGCATCGAGCGGGTCCCGGTCCTCCTCACGGTTGCCGCCGTCTTCCCGGTTCCCGCCGTGTCGGTTCCGGTCCGCGCCCGCGCCAAGTTCGTCGTCGTCCTCCCCCTTGGCGGGGCCGGAGAGCGGGCGGTAGCGGATTTCCACGGGGAAGGTGCGTCCGGAGACCTCCATGATGGGCGCCGGGCCCCCGGGGGAGGCGAAGTGCTCGGCGAAGCGTTCCGGGTCGATCGTGGCCGAGGTGATGATGACCTTCAAGTCCGGGCGCTGGGGCAGGATCTGGCGAAGGTAGCCGAGGATGAAGTCGATGTTCAGGGAACGCTCGTGGGCCTCGTCGATGATGAGGACGGAGTATTTGCGCAGCAGTTTGTCGCGCTGGATTTCCGCCAGCAGGATGCCGTCGGTCATCAACTTGATCTTGGTCTGCGGGCCCACGTGGCCGGTGAAGCGGACCTGGAAGCCCACTTCCTCGCCGATCTTGACGTCGAGTTCGCTGGCGATGCGCTCGGCCACGGTGCGGGCGGCGAGGCGGCGCGGCTGCGTGTGCCCGATCAGGCCCTTCTCCGCCAGCCCCAGCTCCACGCACATTTTCGGGATCTGGGTGGTCTTTCCGGAGCCCGTCTCGCCGGCGATGATGGTGACCTGGTTGGCGGCGATGGCGGCCATGAGGTCCTCGCGGCGTTCCGAGACGGGAAGCGCGGCGGGGTAGGTGATGGTGAAAGTCATGGTGCCACCCAGTTTATGCCGATATTGGCGCGGTGGGCTTCGGGGTGCTTTGGTGCCAAAGCAGGCCGGCGGGCGGTGAACTGCCCCAGGCTGCGCAGGCGCCTGCCGCCACGGTGGGCCCCGGGGCCCTCACCAGGGCACCTCCTGCTTGGCGGGCGTGGCCGGGGCTCTGGCCTGCGCCGCAGCCGGGGTGGGCGTGAGAGGCTGGGGGAATGGCCCAGGAAAACAAATTCCCCCGCTCGACGGCGCTGGCGAACCTTGCGCCCGCCGGCCGGAGCTTCGTGCTGCGGCGGGCGCAGGAGTCCGACGTCGGCCCGATCGTCGGGCTGTTGGCCGCGGACCAGCTGCGGGCGGCCGTTGACTCCGCCGCACCCGAACGCCGGGGCCCCTATTTGGCCGCGTTCCACGCCATCGATGCCGACCCCGCCCATTTGCTGTGCGTGGTGGACGACGACGCCGGCACTGTGGTTGCCACCATGCAGCTGTCCCTTCTGCCGGGCCTGGCCCGCGGCGGCTCCGCCCGCCTGCAGATTGAGGCGGTCCGGGTTGCCGGCCGGCTGCGCGGCAACGGACTGGGCTCAGCCATGATCGGGTGGGCCGTTGCCGAAGGGCGCCGCCGCGGGGCCGTCCTGGTCCAGTTGACGTCGGATCTTTCCCGGACGGACGCCCACCGCTTTTATGAGCGGCTGGGCTTCGTCCACTCCCACGCCGGATTCAAGCTGGTCCTTTAGCCGTTGCGCCGTTCCGCCGCCGGGTTGCTGCTGCCGGGCTCGGGCGTGCCTGGGCCGCCGGGCCGGGGCCGGGGGTGCTTTTGCGAGGGTTCCGCTGCCCGGCTGCTGCGCGCCGGGCCACTCATGAATTGCTGCGGGTCCTGCCACGCGGGGTGGAAAAATACTGCTGCCTGTTCCCTCCACAGGGGGTGCCCGGCCGATGGTTGTTGACATTTCGGGTTGCTCCCCGTTCCTGCCCGGGCAGTCCATTTTAGGCTTGAGGCAGCAGGGAAGTTGGTGGTTTTCGAACACGGTTTCCATATCTTGGGGGCCGCTGGGGGACCCGGGTGCACAGGCAGAGGGGGTGGAGGCGGTGGCGGTGCCGGAATGGAATGCCACGGTCAGTGCCGGCGTGTCTGCAGGCACTGTGCCCGAGGTGGCGGGCCCGGACCCACTCGGACGATTGGTCGCCACCGTGGCAGGTGCAGCAACGGGCCCTGACGGCTTGCCGTCCGCTCCTGCTGCCGGCGGGGCCATGGGTCCCATGGACGCGGCCGATCCTGCTTCATTGGTGGTCGAAGCCGCCACGGCCCTGGCCGGCGTGTGTGGCGGATTCTTTGACCCTGCGGTGTTGGCCCAGCTGGATGCAGCCTTGGCCCTTGAACTGGCCGCCCAGGCCCGTGACCGGGCCGTGGAAGCCGGTGAGCTGTTGGATGCGGGCGTGCGGGAGGGGCGGGCCGCGGCGTTCCTGGAGCGGCTGGCGTGCCGCGCCGCAGCATGCAGGGCCGCCGCGACCCGGGCCGGGAAGCTTGCCGGGGAGGCCGCCTCGGTCGTTGCTGCGTTCGGTGGTTCCGTGGGTGCCGGGGGATACGACCCGGACGTCGTGGACCGGGTTTCCGGCGCGGTCCTGGTGAATGTCATAACCGGGCTGGAAGAAGCCAAAAATGCCTTGACAGCGGTGCAGATGCAGGCCGAGGTGCTCTTCACGGCCCAGCAGCGCCTGGTCCAGGCCCGCACAGGGGTGCCGAAAGCCAAGCTCGGCCGGGACGTGGGGGTGCAGGTCGGGCTCGCCCGGCATGAATCCGCCCACCGCGGGCGCCAGCTGGCCGAGCTTGCCGCCGTCGTGGTGCGCGAGCTCCCACACACCATGGACGCCGTCACGGCCGGGATCATCGGGGAGGACCGGGCGAGGATAGTGGCATCCGAGACGGTATTCCTCTCTGCCGAACACCGCGCCGACGTCGACGCGCTGATCTGCGCAGACCAGGAGAAACTGGCAGGCATGGGCTCCCGGCAAATCGCCACTGCGGCCAGGGCCGAGGCCTACCGGCTCGAGCCCGAAGTTTTCGCCCAGCGCCGGGAGAAAGCGGTTGCGGACCGCTACGTGTCCCTGCGCCCGGCTGCGGATGGGATGACTCTGCTCAGCGCCCTGATCCCACTGAAGCACGGGGTCACTGTCATCAACGCCCTCACCCAGGTAGCCGACGCGGCCAAGGCCGCAGGCGACGGCCGGGGCCGCGGACAGCTCATGGCCGACGCCCTCATCCACCGCCTGACGCGGCACGTGCCGTGTGACGAGGGCCAGGGCGGTGTGGGCGACCATCGCGGCCCAACACCGGAAAATGCCGGGTCGCGGCATGGCAGTGTACTGGAACCGGGTGCGCTGGGACCGGGTGCACTGGGACCGGGTGTACTGGGTGGCGTGGCGGCACCTCCGCACACCCCGGGCTTGTGCACCACCGTCACCGAACCGGACATCATGATTGAGCTCGTCATGACCGACCGGTCCCTCTTTGACGGTGCGGGCGACCCCGCCATCATCACCGGCCACGGACCGATCCCCGCGCCCGAAGCCGGCACCATGGTGCTGGGGACGGCGTCGGGGAAATCCGGCTTCTCGCCCAAACTGTGGCTGCGCCGTCTTTTCACCCATCCTGAGAGCGGAGCCCTGCTCAGTATGGACTCCCGGGCCCGCTTCTTTCCCGAGGGAATGAAGGAGTTCCTGCGCCTGCAGTACCAGCGCTGCGCCAGCCCTTACTGCGATGCACCGATTCGCAACTACGACCACATCAAGTCCTGGGCCGCAGGCGGCACCACCAGCATTCCCAACGGACAAGGCCTCTGCGCCGCCTGCAACCAGGCCAAGGAAGCCCCCGGCTGGACCGTAGCGCCCACCATCGGACCGCCGGCCGGCGAGGGACCACTGCCCGGTAAAGCCCCGCCCGGCTCAGCCCCGCCCGGTACGACCACCACCACGCCCACGGGGCACAGCTACACGGCCGTCGCGCCAGCCCTGCCGGGCACCAGCCGCCGCAAACGGCGCAGAAGGCGCAGAAGGCGAAGCTGAAACCGCCGCGGCAGGTGCCCACGGGCCGTACGCACCGGATACGGCAGGACTTTCAGCCAGGGTGTGTCCTTGTACTGGTTCGTGCGCGATGGGAGGAGGATTGTGGCATGTCCGCCGACCGCACCATGCGCATCCACAGCCCCGAATTCAAGTCAATGGCGGAGAGGGTCCTGCAGGTCACCGCGCTCACGTCGAGGCTGAATGCCCTGCCCTTTGGTGACGAAGCGGGCAAGGCTGCACTGCTCGGGCAGATCCTGGGCCGGCCGCTGCCGTCAGGGGTGACGGTCTATCCGCCGTTCTACACGGACCACGGGCTCAATCTGCACCTCGCCGAACGGGTCTTCATCAACCAGGGCTGCACTTTCCTGGACTATGCGGGCATCCGGCTCGGCGAGGGCGTGATGATCGGCCCCAAGGCCACGCTGATCACCAGCGGCCATCCGGTCAATCCGGCAGAACGCAGGCTGTACCTCACCGGCGCCCCCATCGACGTGGCGGAAAACGTGTGGATCGGTGCGGGTGCAACGATCCTGCCCGGTGTCAGCATTGGACGCGATGCCGTCATCGCCGCCGGATCGGTTGTGGCCGACGACGTGCCGGCGGCGAGCCTGGTGACCGGACCAAAGGCCGGGGTGCGACGGCGCTGGTGACGGCTGCCATGGCTGCCCAAGCCCGCCAAGCCGGGGCAGCGCGGCCAGGGGACGATGGCCTGGCCGGGCAGGGGCCGGCGTCAGTTGCCGGCAGGGGCGAGGAGTGCCAGGATCGCGCGGGTGCTGCCGGTCTCCCCGAGCCTCGGAAAGATCCGGGTGAGGCTGTTGTTGTGCGCATCGGCACTCATGTCCGTCATGGCGTCGACCGCCAGTGTGACATTGAGGCCGAGCTCGTGGGCCTGGCGTGCGGTGGATTCGACGCCGATGCTGGTGGCCACGCCGGCCACGACCACCTGGGTGACACCCAGGCCGGCGAGGTGTTCGGCCAGCCCCGTGTTGGTAAAGGACCCCCACGTCCGCTTGACCACCACATGGTCCCCGGGCTGATGGTTCAGCCCGGCCACCAGCTCCGTGGCGTTGTCCGAGTGTGTTCCGGTCGCAGCCCGGGGCGGCTGCTCATTGCGGCCCGGGGCGCGGCCGTCCACGCGGACCAGGACCACGGGCAGTCCGCGGCTGCGGAATCCGGCAGCCAGGTCTGCAGCGTTTTGCACCACGGGGTCCATTGGATGCGCCGTGGGAAGGGCGGCCACTGAATTTTGCAGGTCGACAACAATGAGTGCGGTCCGTGGATCGAGGGTGGTTACTGCCATGAGATGCTCCTCTGAGGGGCGGATGGGGGACGGCGAAGTTGCTCGGAGATGGACGCGAGGCTACACGTCCGCGCGGCGGCTGGCGCGCACCACCTCGTCGTGGACCGCGACGGGCCCGCCGCCGTGGCCCTCGGATTGGCGCGGGCGGGACTCTGCCACCAGGACCTGCCACAACCCCGGATCCAGTGCCGACACCACCTCGCCGGCGTCGAAAAGCACTTCCGCCCGGTGCGGGCGGCGCGCGCCGGAATCCATGTCCGACGGTGCGTGCCCCACCACCAGCAGCGTGCCACCCGGCGCGACGGCGGCAGCCAGCCGGGCAAACAGGGGCCCGCGATCCGCGCGGGGCAGCTGCATGAACTGGGCAGACACGAGGTCGAAGGCCCCCTCAGGGGGAGTCCACGCGAGCAGGTCCAGCTGCCGCCACGCGAGCGAGCCGGGCAGTTCCAGCCCGGCCGCGTGCCCGGCAGCCCGTTCCAACGCAACACTGGAAATGTCGACGCCGGTCACCTGCCACCCGCGCCCGGCCAGCCAGACGGCATCGGCGCCCTCCCCGCAGCCCACGTCCAGCGCAGTCCCGGCTGGCAGTGCAGACACCTCGGCAACCAGCTGCGGGTTCGGGTTCCCGCTCCAAATGTGCCCGTGGCTGCCGTACCGGTCATTCCAGTACGCCTCGTCAAATTGCCGAATCAAAGGCTTCTCCTCAAGCTAGCGCGGTGCCCTAAATAACCCGGTGCCCTAAATAACCCGGTGCCCTGGGTCAGGGAAGCTCGGGCAACGC
Organism: Arthrobacter sp. SDTb3-6; assembly: GCF_013376095.1. Taxonomy (GTDB): domain Bacteria; phylum Actinomycetota; class Actinomycetes; order Actinomycetales; family Micrococcaceae; genus Specibacter. Next base: position 35,203 of record NZ_JAAMFN010000015.1, read on the forward strand.
CTGGTGGGTGCTGACGGCCAGCCGGTTCCAGACGTTGATGGCGGAGATTGCCATCAGCAGCTCCGTGACCTCGGCGTCGGTGAAGGCGGCCTTGACGCCCGCCCAGATGGCGTCGGAAACCCCGCCCTTGCTGATCAATGTCACGGCTTCGGTCAGTGCCAGCGCGGCCTGTTCGCGGTCCGAGTACAGGCCCGGGGCCTCGTGCCAGCCTGCGAGCACGTCCAGGCGGCGGTTGTCGACGCCTGCGGCCCGGGCCTCACGGCCATGCATGTCCAGGCAGAACGCGCAGCTGTTGAGCTGTGAGGCACGGATCTTGACCAGCGCCAGCAGGTCCTCGCCGAGGGTGCCGGAGTGGATGTACTTTTCCATGGCGTACATGGGCTGGTAGGCCTTGGGATCGATTTCGTTGATGTTCAATCGCTGCGTGGACATGTACCCTGCTTCCTTCGTGACTGCTGTCTCATCTGGTTTCGGCACTTGGGGCCGTCCTTCCCAGCTTCCACCCCGCCCCGGGGTTCCGCAAGCCGGGCAGGAAGGCACTGGCACGGTTGGCCACGCCCGGTTCTCCAGCCTCGGGCCCGCCGCTGCCGTCCCAGCGACGGCAACAAAAAATCCGGGGCCCGCACGCGGCTGTTTGGCTGCGTGCGGACCCCGGACGGTGGTGCCCTCGATAGGATTCGAACCTACGACCTGTTGCTCCGGAGGCAACCGCTCTATCCCCTGAGCTACGAGGGCGCGGCAACCGTGGCTGCCGAAGGGAACGAGAAAGAGCTTAGCAGGTGCCGGGCGCTGAATCGAACGCCGTGCCCGCGCGCCGTCCGCCGCCTCCATGGCGGCCGCCTGTCGACGGCCCGGGGCGGGTCCCGCGTCCAGCCACTGGAACCGCCTGCGCCGCCGCCGGCCGGGCCGGTAACATTGGGGCAATGGTGAATACATGGTGAGGAATGTCCCGCGTTCCCTGTGGTTGTTTGCGGCGGGCATCATCCTTACCGCGTTGACGCTGCGCGGGGCCGTGACGGTGGTCCCGCCCCTGATTTCCACCATCACGCACGACCTCCCGATGGGCACCGCCACGATCGGCGTCCTGGGCCTGCTCCCCACGGCGGCGTTTGGCCTCTTCGGCTTCCTCACCCCGTACGTGATCCGCTGGGCGTCGCAGGAACGGCTCATCGTGCTCTCGATCGTTGCCGGAATCGTCGGCCAGATCGCGCGGGTCTTTGCCCCCAACACCTTCCTGTTCCTGGGTTTTTCCGTCGTCGCCTTCGGCGGCCTCGGCGCCGGCAACGTCCTCCTGCCGCCCCTGGTGAAGAAGCACTTCCCCGGCAGGGTCGGCTTGATGACGGCCCTCTACGTGACCTCCATTTCACTCGGCACCGCCCTTCCCGCCCAGATCTCGGTGCCCCTGGCCGACGCCGCCGGTTGGCAGTTTTCCCTCTCCTCCTGGGCCGTGGTCAGCATGATCGCCGTGGTCCCCTGGCTGCTGGCCGCGATTCCCACCCGCACGACGCCGGCACCCGGCACGGCGCCCGGCCCACCGGGCGCCGTGGCACCGCCGGCAGCGGTGCGGTTGGCGGTCCCTACGCGCCCCTCACCTGACGCGGCCGGCCCGAGGATGAAGCTGTCGCGTTCGCCCACAGCCTGGGGGCTGACGTTCATGTTCGGCTGCACCTCGCTGAACACGTATGCGCTGTTCGCCTGGCTGCCGGAAATCCTGACGGAGGCCGGTCTGGACCGAGGCCACGCCGGTTCCATGCTCGCGTTGTTTGCCGCGCTCGGCCTGCCCATGAGCCTGGGCATACCGCTGGTCGCCGCCCGGATGCGCAACCCGTTCCCGCTGGTGCTGGCCATGCTGGGCTGCTTCGTGGCCGGCTACCTGGGGCTGCTGCTCGCCCCGGCGAACGGCACCTGGCTGTGGGTGTCGCTGGCGGGGCTGGGCCCGGGCACGTTCCCGCTGGCGCTGCTGCTGATCAACCACCGCACCCGCACACAGCACGGCGCCGGCGCGCTGTCCGGTTTCGGCCAGGGCATGGGCTACGGGCTGGCCTGTGTGGGCCCGCTCTTCTTCGGGCTGCTGAGGCAGTGGACCGGCTCCTGGACGGGGCCCTTCGTGTTCCTCTTCGCCACACTGGTCCTCCTGGGCGCCGGCGCCTTCATCATTTGCCGGCCCAGGATGCTGGAGGACGACTTCGCCAGGTGACTGCCGGCCCTGCCCCTCAGCCGGCCCGGGCGGCGAGGATGGGCGCCATGCTTTCGCGCATGTAGTCGGCCACGACGCTTTGGGAGACGGCCACGTCCAGGACGAACAGGCCGCGGGCGCCGGCGTCGAGCCACTCCCGGAGACGGCCGATGTCCGCCAGGGAGCGCATCTTGGTGCCGTGGGCGCCGAAGGCCCCGGCCAGCGCGGCGAAGTCCACTTCCTCGATCTGCATGGCGGTGTCGTCCAGGCCGCGCACCGCATACTGGTGCAGTTCGGCGCCGTAGGCCGCGTCGTTGAACACCACCATGACACCGCTGGCAATGGTCCGCACGGCCGTGTCGAGGTCGGCCAGGCCCATGAGCGCGCCCCCGTCCCCCGAGACCAGGACGGTAAGCCGCTCCGGGCGGGCGGCTGCCGCGCCGACGGCGGACGGCAGTCCCAGCCCGATGGTTTGGAACGCCGTGCCCACCATCATCAATGCCTGCGGGTCCGGGACCGCGCAGTACATGGGCGCCCAGCCGATGAAGTGCCCGCCGTCCTGGACGATCGTACGCTCCTCTGGCAGCACGGCGTCGAGCAGCGTGGCCACCGCCCGGGGGTTGAGCCGGCCGTCCGGGGCGAATTCCCCGGCGGGCGGTTCGGCGAACAGGGAGCGGTCGGCCACCTCCGGGAAGCCGTCCCGCCAGCCGTGCCCGGACAGCCGGGGCAGGGCATCCAGCAGCGCGGCGGCCAATGCGGCCGCGTCCGCGTGGACAAACTCGGTGGCAGCGGGGGCGGCTGCTTCGGGGCGGTCGTCGACCTGGATGACGGTGGCGCCGTCGGCGAACAAGGTGCCGTAGCGGGTCTGGAAGGTGTTCAGGCCCGCCCCGACCACCAGCACCACGTCGGCGCGGCGCATGATGTCGGCCGCCGGAACGCCGGCAAAGCCGCCGGCGATGCCCAGGTCCCAGGGGGAGCCGAAGAGGTTGCGGGCCATGGCGGATGTTGCAAAGAATGCCCCCAAACCGTCGCCCAGGCGGCGCAGGGCCCGGCCGGCCGCGGCCTCCACGGCGCCGCGTCCGCCGATGATCAGGGGCCTTTCGGCGCCGGACAGCTGCCGGGCAATCCGGTGCGTGGCGGCACCGTCCACGGCAGGGGGAACCCGCTGTTCCACCGGGGCGGGCGCCTGCTGGGGGCCGGCGTCGAGCGCCGCGATGTCATAGGGGATGGCCAGCACCACGGGGCGGCTGTCGCGGACGGCCAGCGCCCAGGCCCGTTCGGTGGCCGACGCGGCGGTTTCGCAGGTCACCGCCAGCGTTTCAACGCCGAGCCCGGCGGCCACCATGTCCTGGTTGACGTCCCACGGCCGCGCGCCCCCGGCGGGGACGCCGCCGGCAACCAGCACCAGGGGAATGCGGGCCTTGGCGGCCTCGGCCAGCGGGGTCAGTGCGTTGGTGAAGCCGGCCCCGTACGTGACGGACGCGACGGCCACCCTGCCCGAGGCGCGGTAGTAGGCGTCGGCCATGGCAACCGTGCCGGCCTCGTGGCGGGCGCTGATGTAGCGCATCCCGCGGCGGGTGACATTGCTGGTGAAAAAGGCGTTGCCGTTGCCCATGAGCCCAAATACGGTGTCGGCATGCCGGGCGCAAACATCGGCAACAAGGTCGGATACGGTGGGCTGCTCGGTCACTGGAGGCTCAAATCTACTCGGGCGGGCCGCGTGGCACGCACAACGGATGTGGTGCACCCAACAGTGGAACGCCCCGGCCCGGCACGCAAGCGTCGGCGAAACCACCAGCCAGCCTGTACAGATTGGGGTATCGATCGCCTGGTAAACCATACAATTTGTATAGCCTCGGCGGGTCAGGACTCCGCGGCCGCCTTCAACAGGGGCAGGTGCCGGTTTTCAATGTGGCTCTCCAGCGCAATCACGCTTGAGGTGCGGGCGACGCCTGGTGCCTGCGACAACGCATCCAGCACGCGCTGCAGGTCAGTGGTGGAGCGGCCCACGATCTTCACCAGCAGGTCGCTGGGACCGGACACCGTGTGCATCTCGAGGATTTCCGGAATCTGGCCGATGGCGTCAAAGACCACGCCGTGGCCCATGCCCTGGGCGATTTCGATGGAGCAAAACGCAATGATGGGAAAGCCGAAGGCCGCCGGGCTGAGGCGCGGAACAATCCCGGTGATGACACCGCCGGAGTGCAGCCGGTCCAGGCGGCCCTGCACCGTGGCCCGGGCCACCTTGAGCCGCCGCGAGCATTCAAGCACGCCGATCCCGGGCTCGTCCGTGAACATCTCGATGATGGCGGCATCCAGCCGGTCGACTTTCATGCCTCCATTATCGCGGCCCCCGTCGGCGCCGGTGCCACACTGTGGGCGGATTGGGGGAGCGCGGCGCGGGAACCGTACACTTGGAACCGTGACTCCTGAAGAACTTTCCGCCGCCATTACCTCCTGCCTTAAAGACGCCGTCGACGCCGGTGAACTCACCGTTCCGGCGGACGCGCTGCCCAGGGAAGTCCGCGTGGAGCGGCCCAAGAGTCGCGAGCACGGTGATTGGGCCACGAGCATCGCGCTGCAGCTGGCCAAGCCGGCCGGTGTCCCGCCGCGCAAGATCGCGGAGGTCCTTCAAGGCCGCCTGGCCGCCATCCCCGGCGTTTCCAAGGTGGACATCGCCGGACCGGGCTTCCTGAACGTCACTGTCGATGCCGCGGCCGCCGGCGGGCTGGCGAAGGCGATTGTGGAGGCCGGCGCAAGCTACGGCACCAACACCGGCATGGCCGGCACCCGGATCAACCTGGAGTTCGTCTCCGCCAACCCCACCGGTCCCATCCACCTCGGTGGCACCCGCTGGGCCGCCGTTGGCGACTCCCTGGCCCGCATCTTCCAGTCGCAGGGCGCCGACGTCACGCGCGAGTACTACTTCAACGACCACGGCAACCAGATCGACAGGTTTGCCCGCTCCCTGCTGGCCAGCGCCAAGGGCGAGCCCGCGCCGGAGGACGGCTACGGCGGGGCCTACATCGAGGACATCGCCAAGGAGGTCATGTCGAACACCCCGGACATCCTCAGCTGCGCGGACCCGCAGGAGGAATTCCGGGCCCAGGGCGTGGAGCTGATGTTTGCCTCCATCCGCGCATCGCTGCACGAATTCGGTGTCGACTTTGACGTCTACTTCCACGAAAACTCGCTGTTCGAGGACGGCGCCGTGGAAAAGCTGCTGGAGCAGCTCAAGGCCTCCGGCAACCTGTACGCCAAGGACGGCGCCTGGTGGCTGAACTCCACCGGGTTCGGCGACGACAAGGACCGCGTCGTCATCAAGTCCGACGGCCACGCCGCCTACATCGCCGGGGACATCGCCTACTTCAAGGACAAGCGCGACCGCGGCTTTGACCTGTGCATCTACATGCTCGGCGCCGACCACCACGGCTACGTGGCAAGGCTCAAGGCCGCCGCGGCAGCCATGGGCGACGACGCCAACCGGGTCGAGGTGCTCATCGGCCAGATGGTCAACCTGGTCAAGGACGGTGTCCCGCTGCGCATGTCCAAGCGCGCCGGCACCGTGGTCACGATGGAGGACCTGGTGGACATCGTGGGCACGGATGCGGCCCGCTATTCGCTGGCCCGCTTCTCCAGCGATTCCAACATCGACATCGACCTGGACGTGCTGACCAAGAAGTCCAACGAAAACCCGGTGTTCTACGTCCAGTACGCCCACGCCCGCACGTGCGCCGTGGGCCGCAATGCCGCAGCCGCCGGCGTCGAACGCACTGCCTTTGACGCTGCGGCCTTGAGCCATCCCACCGAGTCGGAGCTGCTCGCCGTCCTGGGCCAGTACCCGGGCGTGCTGACGCAGGCCGCCGCTTTCCGCGAGCCGCACCGCGTAGCCCGCCACCTGGAGGTCATCGCCGGCGCCTACCACCGTTGGTACGACGCCTGCCGGGTCACCCCCATGGGCGACGACGCCGTCACGGACGTGAACCGCACCCGCCTGTGGCTCAACGACGCCGTGGGCCAGGTCCTGGCCAACGGGCTGTCCCTGTTGGGCGTCTCCGCCCCGGAACGGATGTAGGAACATGGCCCAGACCCAAATTGCCGGAGCGGAGCTGGCGCCCGCCTGGCTGCCCGCCGCCGGGGACCTGAATGAGCTGGTGCCCGCCATGTGGGCGGACGATGTCGAACGCGCCGGACACGGCGAACTCACCATCAGCGGTGTGCCCGTGGGCGCGCTCAAGGAGCAGTTCGGCACCCCGCTGTTCGTCATGAGCGAGGGCGACTTCCGCCACCGCGCCCGCACGTTCAAGGACGCCTTTGATGCGGCCTTTGCGGACATTTGCGGCGGCGTGGACGTCTATTACGCGGGGAAGTCCTTCCTGTGCACCGAGGTGGCACGCTGGGTGGAGTCCGAGGGGCTGCGCCTGGACACCTGCTCCGGCGGCGAACTGGCCGTGGCAACGCGCGCCGGGCTGCGCGGGGACAAGCTGGGGCTGCACGGCAACAACAAGTCCAACGCGGAAATCAACCGGGCCCTGGAGCTGGGGCTGGGCCGGATCGTGGTGGACAGCCTGCACGAGCTGCACCGCGTTGCAGGGCTCGCCGCCGCGAAAGGCGCCACCGCCAACGTGATGCTGCGGGTGACCCCCGGCGTGCACGCCCACACGCACGAATCCATCGCCACGGCCCACGAGGACCAAAAGTTTGGGCTGTCCCTCATCTCCGAGGACCCGGACGCGCCCGGCCTGCCCGCCGCGGAAGCCGCCGCCAAGCTGGCCGTAGAAGCGGAAAGCATCAACTTCCTGGGCTTCCATGCCCACATCGGTTCACAAATCTTTGAGGCCGAGGGCTTTGAGATCGCAGCGCGCCGCCTGCTGGCGTTCACGCACCGGATTCAGCAGACGTACGGCGTCACGCTCCCCGAACTTGACCTGGGCGGCGGCTACGGCATCGCCTACACCGCCGTGGACACCCCGCGCCCGGCAGCCGAAATCGCCCGGGCGATGGCCGCCGTCGTACGGGCGACGTGCGCGGAACTGGACATGGCCGCGCCCCGGATCTCCATTGAGCCCGGCCGCGCGATCGTGGGCACCTCCACGTTCACGCTGTATGAGACGGGCACGCTGAAAACCGTGCAGGTCGAGGTCGACGGCACGGACGGTGTGACGGCCCCGCGTCGTTATGTGTCGGTGGACGGCGGCATGAGCGACAACGCCCGTCCGGTGCTCTACGAAGCGGATTATTCGGCAGTTTTGGCCAATCGCCATGCCGCGGCCGCCCCGGCGCTGTCCCGAGTGGTGGGCAAACATTGCGAGAGCGGCGACATTGTTGTTAGAGATGTATATCTGCCCAATGACGTGGCGGCCGGGGATTTGCTTGCCGTTCCCGGAACGGGCGCGTACTGCTGGGCACTGGCCAGCAACTACAACTACGTGCCCCGGCCGCCCGTTGTGGCCGTCAAGGACGGCGCCGCACGCTTGATTGTGCGGGGCGAAACAGAAGACGATTTGCTGGCACGCGATTTAGGGGCCTAGAAACCATTGACCGAGCGCAACACCATGGACGCGGCCGTATTTTCACCGCCGGCGTCCGCTGAGACTAAAACCTTGAAGGTGGCCCTCCTGGGTGCCGGAAACGTGGGTGCCCAGGTGGCCCGCATCCTGCTGGAGGACGCTGACGCCCTGGCCGCCCGCACCGGGGCCCGGCTGGAACTGTCGGGCATCGCGGTGCGCAACATTGACGCCCCCCGCGACGTGGATCTGCCCCGGGAGCTGTTCACCACGGACGCCTCCACGCTGGTGCGCGGCGCCGACGTCGTCATTGAGCTGATGGGCGGCCTGGAACCGGCCCGCACCCTGATCCTGGAGGCCATTGAACACGGCGCCACCGTGGTCACCGGCAACAAGGCGCTGCTGGCCGTGGACGGGCCCAGCCTGTACGAGAAGGCCGACGCCGCCGGACTGGAACTCTCCTACGAGGCCGCCGTGGCAGGGGCCATCCCGATCCTGCGCCCCATCCGGGATTCGCTCGCCGGGGACAAGATCACCCGCGTCATGGGCATTGTCAACGGCACCACGAACTTCATCCTGGACCAGATGGACACCACCGGCGCCTCCTTCGAGGACGCGCTGGCCGAGGCCACCCGTCTGGGCTATGCGGAGGCCGACCCGACGGCGGACATCGAGGGACACGACGCCGCCGCCAAGGGTGCCATCCTGGCCTCCCTGTCCTTCCACACGCCCTTCAGCCTGGAGGACGTCCACTGCCAGGGCATCACGCAGGTGACGGCGGCGGACATCGCCGCGGCCAAGGACGCCGGCTTTGTCATCAAGCTGCTCGCCATCGCACAGAAGCTGCCCGTGCCGGCCGGGAATGACAACGGGGGCGTCCAGGCGGGCGTCAGCGTCCGTGTGCACCCCACGCTCCTGCCGCGCGACCATCCCCTGGCCGCCGTCCACGGTGCGTTCAACGCGGTGTTCATCGAGGCCGAGTCCGCCGGGGAGCTCATGTTCTACGGCCAGGGCGCCGGGGGCACCCCCACGGCGTCGGCCGTGCTCGGCGACGTGGTTTCCGCTGCCCGCCGGCTGGTGCTGGGCGGGCCGGGACGGACCGAAACCACCACCGGCGTGCTGCCGGTGCTGGGCATTGAGGCCGTCACCACCCAGTACTACATCGGCCTGGACGCGGCGGACCAGCCCGGCGTGCTGGCCAAGATTTCCGCGCTCTTTGCCGAGCACGGCGTCTCCATTGAGGCGATGCGCCAGACGGTGCACCGGGAACGTGGTCCGCACGACGACGGCGCTCCCGGCTCGGCCGAGCTGCGCATCGTCACGCACCGCGCCAGCGAGGCTGCCCTGGCAGCAACCGTCCAGGCCATCAAGGGCCTGGACATCATAAATTCAGTTACGAGTGTCTTGAGGGTGGAGGGAGTCTAATGGCTCACCAGTGGCGCGGGGTAGTCCGCGAATATGCAGAACGCCTGCCGGTAACGGCGGAAACCAAGGTCATTACGCTGGGCGAGGGCGGCACGCCCCTGGTGTACGCCCAGAAGCTTTCCGAGCTCACCGGCTCGAAGGTGTACCTGAAGGTGGAGGGCATGAACCCCACCGGCTCCTTCAAGGACCGCGGCATGACCATGGCCATGACGGCGGCAGTCGCCGCCGGGGCCAAGGCCGTGGTGTGCGCCTCCACCGGCAACACCTCCGCCTCCGCCGCCGCGTATGCCAAGCAGGCCGGGCTCACCTGCGCCGTGCTGGTGCCCGAAGGCAAAATCTCCATGGGCAAGCTCAGCCAGGCCGTGGCCCACGGCGCCACCATCCTGCAGGTGGACGGCAACTTCGACAACTGCCTGGACGTGGCGCGCAAGCTGGCCGACTCCTACCCGGTGTTCCTGGTCAACTCCGTCAACCCGGCCCGTATCGAGGGCCAGAAGACCGGCGCCTTTGAAGTCGTCGACTCCCTCGGCGACGCCCCGGACTACCATGTGCTGCCCGTCGGCAACGCCGGCAACATCAGCGCCTACTGGCGCGGCTACAAGGAATACTCGGCCCCCTACGAGTCGGCCGCCGCCGGCACGCTCCCCGCCGTGTCCACGCACACCCCCATCATGTGGGGCTTCCAGGCCGCCGGCGCCGCCCCGTTCGTGGCCGGCCACCCCATCACGGAGCCGGACACCATCGCCACGGCCATCCGCATCGGCAACCCGGCGTCCTGGGACCTGGCCATCGCCGCCCGCGATGAGTCCGGCGGCCTGATCGACTCGGTCACCGACGAGGAAATCCTCGCCGCCCACCGCTGGCTCTCCGCCAAGGAAGGCGTGTTCGTGGAGCCCGCGTCCGCAGCGGGCGTCGCGGGCCTCATCAAGAAGCATGCCGCCGGGGAAGTCCCCGCGGGCAAGACGATTGTCATCACGGTCACGGGCCACGGCCTGAAGGACCCCGACTGGGCCCTGAAGAACGTTGACGGCAGCGCCGTTGAGCCCACCCGGGTGGAGTACGACGTCGTCACCGTCGCCAAAGCCCTCGGCCTCGCCGACTAGTCCCGCCCGCCGAGACGTCCTTGACCACCATGACAGGCACCGCCATGACACTCACGCCCTCCGCCGCCACGGCACTTGCCCCGGGCTTCACCGCCACGGTGCAGGTGCCTGGCACCAGCGCCAACCTCGGCCCCGGATTCGACTCCCTGGGCCTGGCTGTTTCCCTGTACGACACCCTGGAGGTCACCACCCTGGCGGAGGACGTCCTGGAATTTGACCTGCACGGGGAGGGCGTGGACGAACTGCCCCGGGACGCGGGCCACCTGGTGGTCAAGGCCATGGACCTGGCCCTGGCCCGCCTGGGGTACCGCCGCGGCGGCTTGAGGATTTGTGCCCACAACGTGCTGCCGCACGGGCGCGGGTTGGGCTCCTCGGCTTCGGCCATTGTGGCCGCCATCGCCGCCGCCAACGCCCTGGTGGCACCGGCCGACCGGCAGGACCGGCAGTGGGTGCTGCAGCTGGCTTCGGAAATGGAGGGGCACCCGGACAACGTTGCACCGGCCATCTTCGGTGCCGTCGCCATCTCCTGGCAGGCGGACGGGGAATACGCCACCACGCGGCTCACGCCGTCGGACGCAGTGGTCCCGGTGGTGGCAATTCCCAACTTTGAGGTCAAGACCGAGCTGGCCCGCGGGCTCCTGCCGGCCACGGTGCCGCACGCCGACGCTGCCGCCAACTCGGGCCGTGCGGCGCTGCTGATGCATGCGCTCAAGGACGCGCCGGAACTGCTGGCCGCCGGCACCCGCGACTACCTGCACCAGGGCTACCGTGCCGCCGCCATGCCGGAAAGCGCGGAGCTCGTCACGGCACTGCGTTTGGCGGGGCACGCCGCGTTCATTTCCGGGGCCGGGCCCACAGTCATGACGTTGGCAAACGGTGGGGCCGAGGCCGACGCAGTGGTGGAATTCATCCGCAGGCGCAATCCGGCGGCCACGGATTTGGCAACCGGCGGCGTGTCGTGGCGCGTGCTGCGGCTGGCCGTTGACCTTGAAGGTGCTAAAGTGGAAGTGCATCCGGGTTCATAAGCGGCCCAAGATTGATGCCACCCCTTCACCGTGACGTTCCATCTGGGCCGGCCGGTAGATCGAATCAACAATTGGCAGCCGCCTCGTTTATTCACGAATTGGTCTTTTTACAGGTTGATTCAGGGGTGAACACCCCCAATCCCGCACTTCCAAAAGATTTCGCAAGTGCGAATTGGAACCTCAGCTGTTTTTCTTAGCCCCGGCCTGTGCGGCAGCGGCAGGACGGCTGACACTAATCATCGCGGCCTCGCTCCAAGGGGCTCGCTTTTCGAGGGGGAAGGATCCTTCGTGACAGAAACCATGACTCCAGCTGCCGTCAACCAGGCAGCTGAGTTGGACGACACCGCCAAATCCACAGCAACGGCCAAGCCGGCCGGCCTGGCGGGCCTGAAGCTGGCCCAGCTGCAGGCACTCGCCGGCCAGCTCGGCATTACCGGCGGGTCCCGGATGCGCAAGGGAGACCTGGTTGCCGCCATTTCGGCCCACCAGCGCGGTTCGTCCGTGGCTGACCGCCCGGTGCGCACGGCCAAGGACGACGGCGCAGCCGCCGCACCCGCCAAGCGGGCACCCCGCAGCAGCAAGGACAGCTCCGCTGCCGCAGCCGAAGCTCCCGCAGCCCCGGCCGAGTCCGCCCCGGAAGAGCGCCCGGCCCGCGGCCGCCGCAGCCGCCGGGCAGCCAGCAGCGACGGCATCATCACCACCGGTGACGCCACAGTGCAGACCGCCGCCGTGGAAGCCCCGGCGGCCCCCGCCGCGGAAGGCGCGCACGGCGACCAGGCACAGGCAGCCGAACAGGGCGCCGACGGCGAGGTCCGCCGCCAGCCCCGTACCCGCAACCGCCGCGCACAAGGCGGCGGACGCGACGCGGCCACCCCACAGGACGCCTCCGCGGAACCGAAGACGGAAACGGCTGCACCCCAGGCCGACGCCGGCCAGGGCGCGCAGCACCAAGGCGAGCACGCTGCTGCCGGCGAGAACGGCGAGGGTTCCGAGCGTCACGAGAAGAACGACCGCAACAACCGCCGCAACCAGCGCAACCAGCGCAACAACGACCGCCAGGGCACCGGACAGCCGTCCACTGAGCGTTCGTCCAACACTGAGCGTTCGTCCAACGGCGGCAACGATGACGAAGACGGATCGCGCAACAACCGCAACCGCCGCAACCGCCGCGACCGCAACGATTCCTCCGACCGCAACGACCGGGGCGGAAACAGCCGCAACGACCGCAACGACCGCTTCCGCGACCGCAACGAGCGCCGCCGCGGACGCAACGCCGGTCCGGACTTTGACGACACCGAGGTGACCGAGGACGACGTCCTGCTGCCCGTGGCCGGCATCCTGGACATCCTGGACAACTACGCCTTTGTCCGGACCTCCGGCTACCTGCCCGGCTCCAACGACGTCTACGTCTCCCTCTCGCAGGTGAAGAAGTACAACCTGCGCAAGGGCGACGCCGTCGTCGGCGCCATCCGCGCCCCCCGTGACGGCGAGGACCGCAGCCAGGGCCAGAGCGCCCGCCAGAAGTTCAACGCCCTGGTGCGCGTCACCAGCGTCAACGGCAAGAACCCGGACGAGCTCAAGGACCGCGTTGAATTTGCCAAGCTGGTCCCGCTGTACCCGTCCGAGCGCCTGCGCCTGGAGACGGACCCCAAGAAGATCGGCCCGCGCGTCATTGACCTGGTGGCCCCGATCGGCAAGGGCCAGCGCGGCCTGATCGTCTCCCCGCCCAAGGCTGGAAAGACGCTGATCCTGCAGTCGATCGCGAACGCCATCACCACCAACAACCCTGAGGTCCACCTCATGATGGTGCTGGTTGACGAACGCCCAGAAGAAGTCACCGACATGCAGCGCACCGTCAAGGGTGAGGTCATCGCCTCCACCTTCGACCGCCCCGCAGACGACCACACGCAGGTGGCTGAACTCTCCATCGAGCGTGCCAAGCGCCTCGTGGAGATGGGCATGGATGTGGTGGTCCTGTTGGATTCCATGACCCGCCTGGGCCGTGCCTACAACAACTCCGCACCGTCCTCCGGACGCATCCTCTCCGGTGGTGTGGATTCCGCTGCACTGTACCCGCCGAAGCGCTTCTTCGGTGCGGCCCGCAACATCGAAAACGGCGGCTCGCTGACCATCCTGGCAACGGCCCTGGTGGAAACCGGGTCCAAGGCCGACGAGGTCATCTTCGAAGAGTTCAAGGGCACGGGCAACATGGAACTGCGCCTGTCGCGCCAGCTGGCCGACAAGCGCATCTTCCCGGCTGTTGACGTCAACGCCTCGGGTACCCGACGCGAAGAAAACCTGCTCTCCCCGGAAGAGGTCAAGATCATGTGGCGCCTGCGCCGCGTCCTCTCCGGCCTGGAAATGCAGCAGTCGCTTGAACTGCTGACCTCCAAGATCCGTGAGACGCAGTCCAACGTCGAGTTCCTCATGCAGATCCAGAAGACCACCCTGGGATCCAAGGCCGAGCACGACAAGTAGCTGAGTACAAGGGGCGGGACCGGACATTCGTGTCCGGCCCGCCCCTTCGCGTTGCGCGGCCGTCAAGCCTGTCGGGACGCGGTGGTCGAGCCTGTCGAGAGCCTGGGCGCCGTGGTCCGGTCCGGCGGCGGAGCGGCATTCCCTCGGTCGCTATCCGACTGACGGCCGCGGGCGGCCTTACAGTCTCCTTTACGCGACCTACGGAAACACCGCTCCACCACCTGCGCGGCAGGCCCACCAGCTGGCCCAAGGGCACTTCGTGTCCATGGGCCCAGCGCGCCGGGTGCCCGTCCGGACAATTCAGCAAGGGCGACGGAGAGGCCAAGGCGGGGGAGCCGATGTTTTTGTAGTCCGGCGTAAAGGAGACCCGAAGGCCGCCCGCGGCCGAAGGGGCGGATAGCCGGACGGGAAAACGTCGGGCCGCCGCCGGACCGGGCCACGGGGACCGGGCCACGGGCGGCCGGGCCAGGGCGGCCGGGTACGGACAGCAGAAGTAATTAGACTTGACTTACGTCGAGAGAGGTTTTGAAATGTTTGAATCCATCCACGGGCTGCTTGATGAGCATGCCGAACTGCAGCAGCGGCTCAGCGACCCCGCCGTCCATGCCGACCAGTCGCTGGCGCGCAGGTTGGGACGCCGGTACGCGGAGTTGAGCGGCGTGGTGGAGGGATACCACCAGGTGGAACAGCTCACCGGCGATCTTGAGGCGGCCAGGGAAATGGCGGCCGAAGACCCGGACTTTGCTGCCGAGGTGCCCGATCTTGAGAGCCAGCTCGCCTCAGCGCAGGAAAAGTTGCGCCGGCTGCTGATCCCGCGCGACCCCGACGATGCCCGGGACGTGATCCTGGAGGTCAAGGCCGGGGAGGGTGGCGACGAGGCCGCCCTGTTCGCGGCGGACCTGGTCCGGATGTACACGCGGTATGCGGATTCACGCGGGTGGAAGACGGAAGTCATCTCCTCCACGGAGTCCGACCTCGGCGGATACAAGGACATTTCCATTGCCGTCAAGGGCCGCTCCAATGATCCCGCCGAGGGCGTGTATGCACGCCTGAAGTTTGAAGGCGGCGTCCATCGCGTGCAGCGGGTGCCGGCCACGGAATCCCAGGGACGCATCCACACCTCTGCCGCCGGGGTCCTGGTGCTGCCGGAGGTCGATGAACCCGAAGAGGTGGACATCAACCAGAACGACCTCAAGATTGATGTTTACCGTTCTTCAGGCCCTGGCGGGCAGTCCGTGAACACCACCGACTCCGCAGTGCGCATCACGCACCTTCCCACGGGGATCGTGGTGGCCATGCAGAACGAGAAGTCGCAGCTGCAAAACCGCGAGGCCGGCATGCGCGTGCTCCGTGCGCGCATCCTGGCCCACCAGCAGGCCATCATCGACGCCGAGAACTCGGCCGTGCGCAAGTCGCAGATCCGCACCATGGACCGCTCTGAGCGCATCCGCACCTACAACTACCCGGAAAACCGGATCGCCGACCACCGCACCGGCTACAAGGCCTATAACCTGGACGCCGTCATGAACGGCGACCTTGAAGCCGTGGTGCAGTCGGCCATCGAGATGGATGAGCAGCACCGGCTGGACGCCCTGGGTGACTGACGGGGCCCATCGGGATTCCGCCCCGTCGGCCCGTGCCGCATCGCCGTCAGGTGCCGCGTCGCTGTCGGACGCCGTGAAGCGTGCGACGGCGGTCCTGGCGGCGGCCGGTGTGCCGTCACCGTCCGTGGACGCGCAGCTCCTGGCCGCGCACCTGCTTGGCGTGGGCCGCGGCGAACTGGCCGCCATGTTATTTGGCACAGCTGTGGCACCGGAGGGCTACGAGGCACTCGTGGCCCGGCGCGCCGCCCGCGAGCCGTTGCAGCACATCACCGGGACCGCCTATTTCCGCCACCTTGAACTGGCGGTGGGCAAGGGCGTCTTTGTGCCGCGGCCGGAGACGGAATCGGTGGTGCAGCTGGCCATCGACGTCTTAACACGACTGCGCCAGGAACGTGGCGTGGACGGTACCTTGTCCGCCGTGGACCTTGGCACGGGGTCCGGGGCCATCGCCGCGTCGCTGGCCGGGGAGGTGCCCGGCTGCCGGGTGTACGCCGTTGAACTCAGCGACGAGGCGTATCCGTGGGCGGCAAGGAACCTGGCCGGGACCGGCGTCACGCTGGTTCACGGCGACCTGCGGGAGGCGTTCACCGAGCTGGACGGCACCGTGGACGTGGTGGTCTCCAACCCGCCCTACATTCCCGCCGGCGCCGTTCCCAGGGACCCGGAAGTGCAGCTCCACGACCCCCACATGGCGCTGTATGGAGGGGGAGCGGACGGCATGGAAATGCCCATGGCCGCCTCTTCCGCCGCCGCGCGCCTGCTGCGCCCTGGCGGGTACTTCGTCATGGAACACGCCGAAGTCCAGGCTGCGCAGATGGCGGAACTGCTGAAAGGCAGTGGCGCCTGGGAAGACATTGCAACGCACCCCGACCTGACGGGACGGGACCGGGCCACCAGCGCACGCCGCCCGGGGAGTGCCGGCTGAAGGAAGGGCCCATCGCCGTGGCCGGGGATGCGGCGTTCACGTACCGGGGTTTCCGGATGAAAGAATGGTCAATGTGAGTACCACTTCGTATAACTGCACCAATGATGAACAGCGGGCCGAGGGACTGGCGCACGCCCAAAAGGCCATTGCGGCCAAGCAGGTCATCGTGATGCCTACGGACACCGTCTACGGGATCGCGGCCGACGCGTTCTCGCCGCAGGCCGTCGCCACCCTGCTCGCCGCCAAGGGCCGCGGGCGGAACATGCCCCCGCCAGTGCTGATTCCACGGATCGGCACCATGGAAGGGCTCGCCACGGAAATTCCTGACGATGCCCGCAGGCTCGCGGAAAAGTACTGGCCCGGACCGCTGACGTTGATCTTCCACGCCCAGCCGTCCCTGACCTGGGACCTGGGTGACACCGTCGGCACCGTGGCACTGCGCGTGCCGGACGAGCAGCTGGCCCTGGACCTGCTGACCCTGACCGGACCGCTGGCCGTCTCCAGCGCCAACCGGACCGGGCAGCCCGCTGCGCAGACGGCCCAGGCGGCCCGTGAACAGCTTGCTGAATCCGTGGAAGTTTACCTGGAGGCCGGGTTTCGCCCCCTAGCAGGCACGGACGGTGTTCCGTCAACGATCATTGACGCCACCGGGCCACGGCTCCGCCTGGTCCGCGAAGGTGCCATCACGCTGGAGGAGATCCGGCGCATGGTGCCCAGTGCCCTGGGGCATGACGAGGAACCCCACATGTGGGAACCAAGTGGTTCGGACTCGCCCGTCAGCCTGGAAAAGGCGGCCCCGGAGCCCGCTGGCACCGCGCAGGTCGAGCACGCAGGGGCCCAATCACCGGAGGCGGCCTCGAACACCGAGCAGGCCTGATTCCGTGACGAATGTACAGCTCCGGCGGGTCCGCTTTCAGCCGGCCCGCCGGAGCTGTACGCTCGGTGCCTAGAGGTCCAGCTTTGCCATGGGCTGCCACTGCCGGTCCGCCAGGATGGGGCGCGAGGCGCGCCATCCTGCCCACAGCCTGGCGCTGCCGCGCAGCGTCTTTTCCACGGCCAGCAGCCGCACCAGTTCCTTGGCTGCCGTCAGGGCCGTCCCGACGGCAAACCCCATGGGGTTGAACTGCCCGTGGGCGCGCAGGTACTGGGCCACGAGCCCGCGGTTGCGCATCACATAGAAGCGGCTCAGGTTGGAGGAGTCGTTCAGGTGCCGGATGTACAGGTCAACGGTGCGTTGTTCACGGACCTTGTGCAGCACAAACTCGTTCACGTACATGACGGGACGCTCCTGCGCCACCAGCCAGCCGTAAATGGCGTCGTCCCAGGTGATGAAGAAGCGCGGGTCCGGCAGGCCCGCCGACGCCACTGCGTCACGGTGCACCAGCATGCCCTCAAAGCAGCCAACGTTGGTGGGGAACTCGTTGGTGTGGGCGAAAACGTCGCCGCGCACCGGCAGGTGGATGCCCAGAAAGCTGCTGAATGTGTGTTGCCAAAAGAACGGCTTGCCTGCGGGGTCGTAGCGGCGGCCCACCAGCGCGTCGTATTTGTCCATCCACGGCCCGAAGGCGCCGATGGCCCCGGGAACCGCGGTTACGTCGTCGTCCATCAGCCACATCCACTGGGCGCCTTCGGACAGTGCGCGCTCCACGCCGGCGGAAAAGCCGCCGGCGCCGCCCACATTCGTGCCCAGGGCCTGGTGGTGCAGGGCAACGGGGGACGGGAGGGCGGCCAGCCGCTCCCGTGCCGCGGCAATGACTGCGGCCGTGTTGTCGGTGCTGGCGTTGTCCACCACCACAACGGCGTCGGGGGCCGGGTCAAGGGCGGCCACGGACTCCATCAGCCCGGCGAGATAGTCCGCCCGGTTGAAGGTGGTGATCACGATGAAGAAGCGGTCGCGTCGCCCCACGGCTAGAATTTCTGGTCCTTCAACGGCCCGAACTTTGCCCCGCGCAGCCCCGCCGAATAGGCGCCGGCCCATTCGGCCAGCCCTTTCACGTCCCCGTGCTTTAGGTAGTAGAGCGGGTAGCCCACCGCGTCGGCCACGAACGACTTCAGCCGCCGGTGCCTGCGCGTGAGGTAGCCGCGGTTGCGGAAGAAGTAAAAGCGCTTGAACGGCGATTCCGGGACCAGCACGTGGAAGCGGCTGCCCATGAGTTCCTGGACCTCGCCCCAGCCGGCGGGGTGTGTCAGTGCCACGGTGGTGACGGTGCCGAACTTTACGTTGGCCCGGCGCAGCCGCAGCATGAAGTCGACCTCGTCGCCGCGAATGAACAGGCGCAGGTCCGGCAGGCCCACCTTGAAGAACACCTCGGAGCGGATCAGGGCGCCGTTGAAGAACTGGCCCACGTTTTCAATCAGGCCCAGCGGCTCCACATCGGCACGCTCGTGCGTCAGGCGCCCGTCCAGGCGGAACGGGAAGGACAGCTTGGTGGGTTCCCCGGGGGCGACGACCAGCGGCAGCACCACGTCCAAACCACGCTCCCGGGCCGCCTCCAGCAGCGTCGCCAGGCACGACGGGTCCTCCGGGTGGGCGTCGTCGTCCATGATCCACACCCACTCGGCGCCGGAGGCCAGGGCGCTGAGGATGGCGAAGGAAAAGCCGCCTGCCCCGCCCAGGTTGGCCTCGGACCTCAGATAGGTCACGGGGGCCGGCGCGTCCGCGGCAATCCGGTCCACCGGCTGCGTGCCTGAATCAACCAGGGAGATGGAATGCGGTGCGTGGCTCTGCCGCGAGAGGGCTTCCAGCAAAGTGCGTACGTCCCCCGGCCGGTCAAAGGTTACGGCAGCCACGGCTACGGTGTTTTGCAAGTCCTGGATCCTCTCGGCCGGCGGGGGCGCGCGGCGCGGGTTGGCGGTGTGGCATGGGTGAAGCGATTACTATCGTAATAGCCATTACTTTAGTACAGCGCGCCTCGAACGGACTGTAGGGTTATTTGGGCCCGAAGCGCATGCCAACCAATTACGGGCAGAAAACGGACTACGAACCACGTTGAATATGTCGAGCACCACAGCAGCAGGAAAACCCGGAGCCACGCACCCCGAAGGCGACGCCAAGCCGCGCCTGTGGCTGTGGTCGCAGGCCATCCTGGATTCCCTGTCCTGGGCCGCCGCCCTGCTGCTCGCCGTGCTGCTGCGCTACGAGCTGGACGTGCGGCTGATCAATCCCGGCGGGATGGCACTGCTGATCGCCGTGGCGGTGGCAACCCAGCTCGTTGCCGGCTGGTGGCTCTCGCTGTACCGCGGCCGCTACACGTTCGGCAGCATCCAGGAAGCCCGGGTATTGGTGGCCACCACCCTGATTGTGGCCGCCGTGACGTCAGTTTTCCTGTTCCTGACGGTGCAGGAGCTTCACATTGCCCGCTCCGTCAGCGCCATCGCCTTTCCCTTTGCCGCGCTGATCATGGCGGCCGTGCGCTACGCCAAGCGCCTGTACGTTGAGGGCAAGCCCACCTTCGGCGACGAGGCCCAAAAGACGCTGATCTATGGGGCGGGATTCCTGGGCAACTCGCTGGTCACCCGCATGGTCCAGGACCCGGAGTCGCCCTTTGTCCCGGTGGGCCTCATTGACGACGACACGGCCAAGAAGCACCTGCGCCTGAGTTCGGTGGGTGTCCTGGGCCGCGGCGACGAGCTGCCCGAGATCATCAAGCGCACCAGGTCCACCGTGGTGGTGCTGGCCATGGCCCACATCGACGCCGAACGCATCCGGGAAATTTCCGACTCCGTCGCCGGGCTGGGCGTGAAGGTCCTGGTGCTCCCGCCGCTGCAGGAAATGCTCACCTCCAACACCAACCGGGACAACGCCGGCGGCCTCACGGACTTCCGCGAGATCGACGTCGAGGACCTGATCGGCCGGCGCCCGGTGGACATCAAGGTGGACCAGATTGCCGGCTATGTCACCGGCAAGCGGGTCCTGGTCACCGGAGCGGGCGGCTCCATCGGCTCCGAACTCTGCCGCCAGCTGCACGGCTTCAACCCGGCCGAGCTGATCATGCTGGACCGTGACGAATCCGGCCTGCAGCACACGCAGCTCTCAATTTTTGGCCACGGCCTCCTCAACGACAACTCCACCGTGCTGGCGGACATCCGCGACGCGGACGCGCTCGACGAAATCTTCGCCAAGCGCCGCCCCGAAGTCGTGTTCCACGCCGCCGCCCTCAAGCACGCCCCCCTGCTGCAGATGTACCCGAAAGAGGGCTGGCAGACGAACGTCCTCGGCTCCCTGAACGTGCTCAGCGCCGCCCGCAACGTCGACGTGGAAACCTTCGTGAACGTCTCCACGGACAAGGCCGCCAGCCCCACCACCGCGTTGGGACACTCCAAGCGCGCCGCGGAAAAGCTGACGTCCTGGATGGCGGGGGAGACCGGCAAGCGCTATGTCTCCGTGCGCTTCGGCAACGTCATCGGCAGCCGGGGGTCCATGCTGCCGCTGTTCACGGACCAGATCAACAAGGGCGGACCGGTCACGGTCACCCACCCTGACGTCACCCGTTTCTTCATGACCATCCCCGAAGCCTGCCAGCTGGTCATCCAGGCCGGTGCCATCGGCCACGGCGGCGACGTCCTCATCCTGGACATGGGCGAACCCGTGCGCATCATGGACGTGGCCCGGCGCATGATCGCCATGTCCGGGAAAAAGATCGACATCCAGATCACCGGCCTGCGCCCGTCCGAGAAGCTCCACGAACAGCTCACCGGCGACGACGAGATCAACAAGCCCGACGGGCACCCCAAGATTTCCCACACCCACGCCCGACCCCTGGCCCCCGCGGACCTGGACCTCGAACTGTGGCTCCAGCGCTGCCGTGAGGAGTCCGGCGGCGACGCGCCCAGCATTGACGAGTCCGACGGCGACGTTGCGGCAGGCGCCTGATGGACACCTCCAGCTGGCTTGCGTCCGCCGCCGTGGCCGCCGTCGCCCTCGTGTTGGCCCTCGGCCTGCCCGCCGTCGCGCGCCCGCTCCTGGTGCGCGCCGGGGTGCTGGACGTGCCCAACGCGCGCAGCTCCCACCAGCGGCCCACCATCCGGGGCATGGGAATCACGACGGCCGTTGCCCTGCCGGCCGCACTGGCCCTCGCCCTGTTCCTCCCCCAGGGGAGCGTGAACGAGTCGCAGGCGCGCGCCACCCTGGTCGTGATCCTGCTGGTGACCCTCTGTGCCGCTGCCATTGGCTGGGTGGAGGACATCCGGGGCCTGGCCATCACCGTCCGTGCCGGGCTGCAGCTGCTGGTGGGGGCCCTGGCCACGGCAGCCGTGGCAATCATTGACCCGGCCGCGCAGCAGTTGTGGTGGATCCCGGCCGGCGCGGTGGCCGTGGCGGCCTACGTGAACGTCACCAACTTCATGGACGGCATGGACGGCATTTCCGGCACGCACGGGCTCCTGGTGGGCGGCTTCTATGCCTTCGGCGGTGCCGTGACGGGCCACCAGTGGCTGGTGTATGCCGGCGTGGCCATCGCCGCGGCGTTTGCCGGGTTCCTGCCATGGAACCTGGGCCGCAACAAGGTCTTCATGGGCGACGTGGGCAGCTACCTGCTGGGTGCGTCCATCTCCGTCACTGCCATGGCCGCCTTCCTGGCCCACGTTCCGGTGGAATACATTTTCTCGCCCGTGCTGGTCTACCTGGTGGATACCTTTGTCACGTTCCTGCGGCGGCTGCTGGCGGGGGAGCGTTGGTATGCCTCGCACCGCCAACACGTCTACCAGCGCCTGAACATTGTGGGCCTGAGCCATGTGCAGTCCACTGCGGTGGTGTGCGCAGCAACGGTGGTGGTCAGCGTGCTGGGCATTGTGGCCGCCCAGGGCAGCAGCCTGGTGCAGGTTGTGGCCACGGCCCTGTGCCTGGTGGCGGTGCTGCTGTACCTTCGCACGCCCACGCTTTTCCAGCGGCATTTCCGCCGGAAGGCCGGCGCCGATGCCCGGTAGCGGCGGCTGTGCGCCACGGC
Source organism: Arthrobacter sp. SDTb3-6 (assembly GCF_013376095.1). Taxonomy (GTDB): domain Bacteria; phylum Actinomycetota; class Actinomycetes; order Actinomycetales; family Micrococcaceae; genus Specibacter. Next base: position 57,391 of record NZ_JAAMFN010000015.1, read on the forward strand.
ACCGGCCGTGGCCGGGTGCGGAGGGGCATTAGTTAGGTCATGTAACAGTTCTATCTCGTGTAGAATTGTTTTTGGCGAATTCCGCCCCCGCGTTTCATTGGCTTTCGTGCGATAAAAGTCTCTCCTGAAGAGAGTGGTAATGAAGGATAAAAGTGCCCCCCACGGCGCCGTTCGGGGACCCGTCAAGGTCGCCGGTCCTTCTGCCACCCCTTGGCTGAACATCCTCGTGAAGTGTTTGCTGGTGGCTGTGGCCGCCACGGTGGTGCTTGCCGTTGCGGCGCTCGTCGTTTCGGGCTGGCCGGGGGTTGGCAGTGTCGCCTTTGGTGCCGCCGTCGTGGTTGCCTTCTTCGGCCTCAGTCTTCTGGTGGGCCACATTTACGGCCGGAAGAATCCCTCCGGTGCCATTGGCGTTTTCATGGTCACCTACCTGGTGAAAGTGGTGGGCTTCGCGGTCATCCTTTTCACCTTGGGTGCCCCTACCTGGCTCAACGGCCCCTGGTTCGCAACGGCCGGCGTCGTGGTGGTTTTGCTGTGGCAGGCCACCGAGGTGGTCACCTTCAGCCGCCAGCGCCTGCAGCTCTACAACGACCCCGTCAAACCACCGTCGGAAGCGGGCCAGGCATGAGCGGCGGCAACGGACGCGGGGAGAAGTATTCCGCGGCTTCCGGCAACCCCGACAACACCGAAGGCACGGGCGGCTACAACTCCGGAATGGTCGTGTTCAGCTACATTATTGGCGGAATAGTGGTCTGGAGTTTGATAGGGTGGGGTCTGGATATTTTGCTCGGAACACATTGGATGGTTCTGGCCGGGGCACTCATTGGCCTCGCCGGCGGATTTTATTTGTCATTTGCCCGCCGCTTCGGAATGGGCAGTTCCAAGCGTGTGGACGGACCTCCAACCGCGACCAACGGCCAGGGGCCTGAGCAACATTGATACCACATTTTTTCTATAACCTTGGGGGCTTCGAGGCGCGTTCCGTCTCCGCTCCCGCAAACCAGCCCAATTACGGACACTGCAGAGAGGAAACGCGTTGATCGCGCTTATGCTCCCCGCCCAAGATGGTGGAAGCTTTACCCCGCCCAGCGTCGAAAGCCACCTGACCCCGTTCTTTACGATCGGTGGCCTGGAATTCAACAAGCAGATTTTGTTGGTGCTGCTTTCGGTCGTGATCATCGCCTGGTTCTTCGTGGCTGCGGCACGCAAAGGCCAGCTCGTTCCGGGCCGGCTGCAATTTGTGGGCGAAATGGCCTACGGCTTCGTGCGCAACTCCGTTGGCAAGGACGTCATCGGGGCCAAGGACTACAAAAAGTACGTGCCGCTGCTGTTCTGCCTGTTCTTCTTCATCCTGGTCAACAACCTGTTCGGTGCCATCCCGATCCTGCAGCTGCCCAGCTTCTCGCACGTCTCCGGCGCCTATGTCCTGGCCCTGCTCGTATACGTGGTCTGGATCGGTGTGGGCCTGAAGGAAAACGGCCTGCGCTATTTCAAGCTGGCCGTGGTCCCGTCGGGTGTGCCGTGGTACATCCTGCCGATGGTGGTCCCGATCGAGATCATCTCAAACTTTGTGGTTCGACCGATGACCCACAGCCTGCGTCTCTTCGCCACCATGCTCTCCGGCCACTTGATCGTCATGATCGCCGGCTCCGGCATCGAGTTCCTGATTGCACAGGAAAGCTGGTTCCTGAAGGGCACCTCCATTTTGGTACTGGTCGGAGCAGTGGCCATGTACATGCTTGAAGCCCTGATTATGGTCCTGCAGGCCTACGTCTTTGTCCTGCTGACCGCAATCTACATTGAGGGTGCTGTCCACGCGGACAGCCACTAACCGCACCAAAAGAATTCCCCTTGGGGGATAACTTGAACCAAACAACCTGCCTACGGGCATCTTGAAAGGAAACACAATGACGGGAAATATCAACGGCTCGCTGAACCTCATTGGTTACGGTCTGTCCGCAATCGGCGGTGCCATTGGCGTGGGCTTGGTCTTCGCTGCCTACATCAACGGCGTTGCACGCCAGCCGGAAGCCCAGCGTGTGCTCCAGCCCCTCGCCTTCCTGGGCCTGGCGCTGACCGAAGCACTGGCCATCCTCGGCCTCGTGTTTGCGTTCGTTCTCAAGTAAAGAGAACTTCGAAGTTTCAAAACACGAGTAGAAAAGGACGGGTGAAATATGAATAATCTCATGGTTTTAGCCTCCGTCAATGCGGCGGATGCAGCGCCCAGCCCACTGGCTGTCAGCTGGTCTGAAGTCCTGGTGGTCGCTGTCGGCTTCGCCATTCTCATGGTCATCGTGGCCAAGTTCGTTGTCCCGATGTTTGAGAAGACCTATGCCGACCGCACTGAAGCCATCGAAGGCGGAATTGCCAAGGCTGAGAAGGCACAGGCGGAAGCGTCGGCGGCTCTCGGTGAGTACAAGCAGCAGCTGGTTGACGCACGCACGGAAGCAAACCGCATCCGTGAGGAAGCCCGCACCGAAGGTGCCCAGATCCTGGCGGACCTGAAGGAAAAGGCCGCCAGTGAGTCTGCCCGCATCACGGAACAGGCACAGACGGCCATCGCCGCCGAGCGCCAGGCCGCAGTCGTGTCCCTCCGTGCCGAGGTCGGTTCGCTGGCCACCACGCTGGCGGGACGCATTGTGGGCGAGTCGCTGGACGACGACGCCCGCGCAGCCCGCGTGGTGGACCGTTTCCTGGCTGACCTGGAAAAGCAGAGCGAAGGTGCTACGAAGTAATGGCAGGCGTATCGAGCGAATCGCTGACCATGGCATTGGGCCAGTTGGAAGCAGAGCTTCCCACGGCGACGCTGTCGTTGGCCAAGGAGCTTTTTTCCATCCTGGCGGTCCTGGACAGCTCGGCCGGCCTGCGCCGTTCGCTGACTGACCCGTCCCGCGAGGGTGCGCAGAAGACGGCGCTGGTTGCCTCACTTGTCAAGGGCAAGGTTTCCGCGGAAGCGGAGGCCATCGTCGGCCGTTTGGCCGCAGCCCGTTGGAGCGATGCGCGTGACCTTGGCGATGCACTCGAGACCGTGGCCGCAACCGTGGTCATTGCCGTTGCTGAAAATCGGAGCGCGTCTGCAAGTTCCGGCAACTCCGTTTCCGGCCTCAACGGCCTGGCTGCGTTGGAGAGCGACCTGTTCGCCTTCAACCAGTCCGTTGAATCCAGCCACGAGGTGCAGCGCGCCTTGGTGGAACCGCAGGCAGACGAGTCCGCCAAGGTGGACCTGGCACTGAGGCTGGCACCTGGCGCGAGCGAGGAATCCCAGCTTCTTATTCGCCAGGCGGTCGTCAACCCGCGCGGGCTCAAGAGCGTCAAGCTCATTGAACGCTTCGCCAAATTGGCAGCGGAACGCCAGCAGCGCTGGATTGCCGAGGTCACGGTGAGCCGTCCGATGGACGCCACGCAGCTCGAGCGGCTGCAGCGCGGGCTCAACTCCCTGTACGGACGCGAGCTGAACGTCAACGTCCGCGTGGACCCCGCGCTCATCGGCGGCGTCCGTGTCCGGGTGGGTGACGAGGTAGTGGATGCCTCCGTCATGGCCCGGTTGGGCGAACTGCGCCGCCAGCTGGCTGGATAGCCGCAAAGCAAAAAAGTAAGAAACCAAACCGCCCGCCCACCAGGACGGGAATGGTGCGAAAGCTAGGTCACCGGGAAACACGCGGTGATCGCGAAATAGGAGAGCAGGGACTGCAGATGGCCGAATTGACCATCAACGCCGACGATGTCCGTATTGCGTTGAATGACTTCGCGGCGTCCTACGAACCGGGCAACGCCGAGCGCGTTGAGGTTGGCCGGGTTACCACCGCAGGCGATGGCATTGCCCGTGTGGAGGGTCTTCCCTCCGTCATGGCCAACGAGCTGCTTCGCTTCGAAGACGGCACCCTGGGCCTCGCCCAGAACCTTGACGTCCGTGAAATCGGCGTCATCATCCTCGGTGACTTCACCGGGATTGAAGAAGGCCAGGAAGTTCACCGCACCGGTGAGATCCTGTCCGTGCCCGTGGGCGACGCCTTCCTGGGGCGTGTGGTTGACCCGCTGGGCACACCCATTGACGACCTGGGCGAGATTGCCGCCGAGACCACCCGTGCCCTGGAACTCCAGGCCCCCGGCGTAACCGAGCGCAAGAGCGTCCACGAGCCCATGCAGACTGGCCTGAAGGCCATCGACGCAATGATTCCGATCGGCCGCGGCCAGCGCCAGCTGATCATCGGCGACCGCCAGACGGGCAAGACCGCCCTGGCCGTTGACACGATCATCAACCAGAAGGCGAACTGGGCTTCCGGCGACACGAACAAGCAGGTCCGCTGCGTATACGTTGCCATCGGCCAGAAGGCTTCGACCATCGCCGCCGTCCGCCAGACCCTGGAAGACCACGGCGCGCTGGAGTACACCACCATCGTGGCGTCCCCGGCTTCGGACCCCGCCGGCTTCAAGTACCTGGCACCCTACGCCGGTTCGGCGATCGGCCAGCACTGGATGTACCAGGGCAAGCACGTCCTGGTGGTCTTCGATGACCTGTCCAAGCAGGCTGAGGCCTACCGTGCCGTGTCCCTGCTGCTGCGGCGCCCGCCGGGACGCGAAGCCTACCCGGGCGACGTGTTCTACCTGCACTCCCGCCTGCTGGAGCGTTGTGCCAAGCTGTCCGACGAGCTCGGAGCAGGATCGATGACCGGCCTGCCGATCATCGAAACCAAGGCAAACGACGTTTCCGCCTACATCCCGACCAACGTGATCTCCATCACCGATGGTCAGATCTTCCTCCAGTCGGACCTCTTCAACGCCAACCAGCGCCCCGCCGTTGACGTCGGTGTGTCCGTCTCCCGCGTGGGCGGTGCCGCACAGGTGAAGTCCATGAAGAAGGTTTCCGGTACGTTGAAGCTGGAACTGGCCCAGTACCGCGACATGCAGGCGTTCGCCATGTTTGCCTCGGACCTGGATGCCGCCTCCAAGCAGCAGCTGACCCGCGGTGCACGCCTCATGGAACTGCTCAAGCAGGGCCAGTACGCACCGTTCCCGGTGGAAGACCAGGTTGTCTCCATCTGGGCCGGCACGAACGGTTACCTGGACGATGTCCCGGTCCAGGACGTTTCGCGCTTCGAGAAGGAGTTCCTGGAACACCTGCGCCACGCCACCTCCATCCTGACCACGCTGGCACAGACCAACGTCATGGCTGACGAAACCGTTGATGCGCTCAAGGCCGCCATCACGGACTTCAAGGCCGGCTTCTTCGGTGTCGGGGCCAACCAGCTGGTTGGTGCCGGACACGAGGAGCACGACCCTCTTGCCGGCTCCGACGTCGACCAAGAGAAGATCGTCAAGCAGAAGCGCTGACTCTACGTCGGCCGGTCCTGCCGGGGCAATGTCCCCGGCAGGACCGGCCACCGGGACTTTAGGAAAGGAAAAGTATGGGAGCCCAGATCCGGGTCTACCGCCAGAAGATCGCATCGACCACCTCGATGCGCAAGATCTTCAAGGCGATGGAACTGATCGCCACCTCGCGCATCGGTAAGGCGCGCCTGCGTGTGGCGGCATCCTTGCCCTACTCGAATGCCATTACCCGCGCCGTTTCTGCCGTGGCATCGCAGAGTGTGATCGACCACCCGTTGGTGACGACGCCGGAGCAGATCCGCCGGGCCGCCGTCGTCGTTGTTGCCTCCGACCGGGGCCTCGCGGGTTCCTATTCCGCCGGTGTCCTCAAGCAGTCTGAACAGCTCGCGGAGCTGCTCAGCTCGGAAGGCAAGGAAGTTTCGTACTTCCTGGTCGGCCGCAAGGCACAGGCGTACTTCGATTTCCGTGACCGCGGCTACGCGCGGGTCTGGACCGGTGGCACGGATGCCCCCGAATTCAGCACCGCGAAGGAGATTGCCCAGGCAGTCCTGGAAGCCTTCGCCACGGAATACGAAAAGGGCGGTGTGGATGAAATCCACATTGTCTCCACCCGATTCCAGTCGATGGTCGTGCAGGTTCCCCAGGTTGTCCGCCTGCTGCCCCTTGAGGTGGTGGAGGAGCAGGCAACCAGCGAGTCCGACCTTCTTCCGTTGTACGAGTTCGAGCCCGAGCCGGCACAGGTGCTTGACGCCCTGCTTCCGCGGTACATCGAATCCCGTATCTTCAACGCGCTCCTGCAGGCTGCCGCAAGCGAACTTGCAGCACGCCAGCGGGCGATGAAGTCCGCCGGCGACAACGCCTCGGACCTGATCAAGAAGTACACGCGACTGCGCAACACGGCCCGCCAGGCCGAAATCACCCAGGAATTGTCCGAGATTGTGGCCGGTGCCGACGCGTTGAACGCGTCCTAGCCCACGCCGCACCCCGGGGCGGGTCCGCCCGCCCGGTTTCTGACCCCGATACACTTAACCCCACGCCATCTACTGATTGAAGTGAGAGAGATGACTGCCACTACTACAGAGCAGGTAGCCGCCAAGGCCGGTGCCATTGGACGCATTGCCCGCGTCATTGGCCCCGTTGTTGACGTAGAATTCCCAGCGGGGTCCATCCCCGGCATCTACAACGCCCTCGAAGCAGAGCTGACGCTCGCCGGCGAGACGCGCACCATCACGTTCGAAACCGCGTTGCACCTCGGTGACAACCTGGTCCGGGCCATCTCCCTGCAGGCTACCGACGGACTGGTCCGCGGCACGTCTGTCAAGGACACCGGCGCGCCGATCTCCGTCCCCGTCGGCGAAGGCGTCAAGGGCCACATCTTCAACGTCCTGGGCAAGCCCCTGGACATCGAAGAGTCGGAGCTGACCACCACCGAGCGCTGGCCGATCCACCGCAAGGCCCCGGCCTTCGCCACCCTTGAGGGCTCGACGCAGATGCTCGAGACCGGCATCAAGGTGATCGACCTTCTCACCCCGTACATCCAGGGTGGAAAGATCGGCCTGTTCGGCGGTGCCGGTGTCGGCAAGACCGTTTTGATCCAGGAAATGATCACCCGTGTTGCCCGCAACTTCGGAGGCACCTCCGTGTTCGCCGGTGTTGGCGAGCGCACCCGTGAGGGCAACGACCTTTGGGTTGAAATGGACGAGGCAGGTGTTCTCAAGGACACCGCCCTGGTGTTCGGCCAGATGGATGAGCCGCCGGGAACGCGTCTGCGCGTTGCCCTGTCCGCCCTGACCATGGCGGAGTACTTCCGCGATGTCCAGAACCAGGACGTGCTGCTCTTCATCGACAACATCTTCCGCTTCACGCAGGCCGGTTCGGAAGTTTCCACGCTGTTGGGCCGCATGCCCTCCGCTGTGGGCTACCAGCCCAACCTTGCCGACGAGATGGGCCTCCTGCAGGAGCGCATCACCTCGACCAAGGGCCACTCGATCACGTCCATGCAGGCCATTTATGTCCCTGCCGACGACTACACCGACCCGGCCCCGGCAACGACGTTCGCCCACCTGGACGCCACCACCGAGCTCTCGCGTGAAATTGCCTCACGTGGCCTGTACCCGGCCGTTGATCCGCTGACATCCACCTCGCGCATCCTCGACCCGCAGTACATCGGCCAGGCGCACTACGACACCGCAGTGCGCGTGAAGCAGATCCTTCAGAAGAACAAGGAACTGCAGGACATCATCGCCATCCTGGGTGTGGACGAGCTCTCCGAAGAGGACAAGATCGTCGTGGCCCGTGCCCGGCGCATCCAACAGTTCCTGTCGCAGAACACGTACACCGCCAAGCAGTTCACCGGCGTCGAGGGCTCCACGGTTTCCATCAAGGACACCATCGAAGGCTTCACCGCGATCTGCGACGGCGACGTCGACCACATTGCCGAGCAGGCGTTCTTCAACGTCGGTGACATGACCGACGTCGAACGCCAGTGGGCCAAGATCCAGGAATCGACCAAGTAACCATGGCCGAACTGGAAGTTGAAATCGTAGCGGCGGACCACCATGTGTGGGCCGGTGCGGCGAAGATGGTCAAGGCGCGCACGTCCGACGGCGAGATCGGCATCCTCCCGGGCCACTCGCCCCTGCTGGCCATTTTGGCAGAGGGTGAGCTGGCCATCGAGCCCGTCAACGGAGGCCGCATGGCGGTTTCCGTGGACGGCGGCTTCTTCTCGGTAGACAAGGACCGGGTGGTGATCGTTGCCGACAACGCGCAGTTGCAAGACGGCGCAGCGTCAAACGCAGGCAACCACTAGCAAGTATTTGATGAACGAACCCGGCATCCCGTTCATCGTCCTGGCAGCGATTTTCCTGCTGGTCGTTATAGCACTGTGCCTGTTTGGGGTGCGCCGCTTTCAACTGCGGCGCGCCCTGGGTACCGTGGACGCCTCCCTCTGCATTGGCGGCAACCGCTGGCAGATGGGGGTTTGCCGTTATCAGGAGTCGGACCTTGAATGGTTCCGGCTTCTTTCGTTAAGCCCCATTCCGCGCCGCAAGATGGTCCGCAGTTCCATTGAGCTGGTGGGGCGGCGCAAGCCCACCGAGGCGGAACTGACCCGGGTGCCGCCCGGGGTGGTCATTGTCACGCTCTCCTACAAGGGTGAGGAAGTGCTGCTGGCCATGAAATTCGGTGCCTACGCGGGATTGTCGTCCTGGCTGGAGGCTGGTCCCGTGGTGGGGATCGGTACTTGGAGATAAGCTCCAGCAGCCTCCCAGAATTTGGCACTAATATCTCCAGTGTTGCCCGATGTTGGATGCGGGACAGGCGGAAAAGGGCAAGCAATGCAATTAGGTGTGTGGATTTATGGGCTGAGCCTGGCCTCGGGATTCCTGCCTCTGGCGGCCTTTGTCTTGGGCGTCGTTGCGCTGGCGTACCTGCTGGTCCGCCGCTCCCGCCGTTGGTGGATTTTCTGCGCACTGTCGGCAGCCGTCTCGGCGGCCCTGGGGATGTTGCTTTGCTGGGCCGTCATCCACGTCTGGTACTGGTGGCCTGAAGACCTTCCCGCCACCGTCGTTGCCTGCGTGGCTTTCGGCATCTGGGGCCTGGTCCTCGGATTGGCGACGGCGCTTCTTGGCTTGGGCGGGCGTCGCGCGCGCGAGGGACAGGTGCGCCATGGCGGCCGCCAGGTGCGAGCGGGCACGTCCTTGGTGAGGCGGTTGCTGGGCGTGGCTGCCGGCGTCGTCGTGCTCGTGGTTTGTGCGGTGCAGGTCAATGTCTACTTTGGCGAATACCCCACGGTGGGCAGCCTGGTACGCGGGGACCCGGCCCTGGCCCGGGGCATCCCTCATTTCCTGCAAAAGAAGAGCGCGGAGCGCTTCCGGCTGCTGCCGGTGGAGGACGGCTGGGTGCCGCCCAGCAAAATGTTGAACGGCGAATTCCGCCAGGTCACCATTCCCGGGAAGGTTTCCGGCTTTCATGCCCGCCCTGCGGTGGTCTACCTGCCTCCGGCCTACTTCGCGCCACGTGCGCCAGCTCTTCCGGTGGTGGTGTTGGTCACCGGGCAGCCGGGATCGCCGGAGAACTGGCTCGTCTCCGGGCACCTGCCCCAGACCATGGCTGATTACGCCCGAGCCCATCACGGCCTGGCACCCGTCGTGGTCATGCCGGATGCCAACGGCAGCCAGGAAGCCAACACGATGTGCATGAACTCGGCCCTCGGCCGCGCGGACACCTACATGGCGGTGGACGTGCCGCATTGGATTTCCGCGACCCTGAACGTGGACACGAACCACGAGCATTGGGCCGTGGCGGGGTTTTCCTACGGCGGCACCTGCGCCATGGAGATGGTCACCCGGCACCCCAGCGTCTACAGGACATTTGCAGCCATCTCCGCGGAGCGGGAGCCGGCGCTGACCGCCGACCGGGCCGTGACCATCCAGCGCGCCTTCCACGGCAATGCGTCCGCGTTCGACGCCGTGGTGCCCTTGACGTTGCTCGACCACAAAAATTACCCGTTCGTCCAGGGCTGGTTTGCCAGTGGCCAACAGGACCAGGTGTACACCCACAATGCCGTGGTGCTTGAGGCTGCGGCGCGCAGGGCCGGCATGAAGGTGGAACGCACCACCTTCCCGGGCGGACACTCGTGGATCATGGTGACGGAGGCGCTGCCTTCGGCGTTTGCCTACCTCGGCGCGCGACTGGGACTGCAGTGACGGCTGCCTTCGCCAGCTGGGTGCGCCGGACGCCCTTCTCGCTGGCCGTCGTGGCGGCGACCGTCGTCGTGGTGGTTGGCACCCGGTCGGTTATTTACCCCCTGTCCCGGTTTGTGGCCGGCGCTGCCGGTCTGCAGTCCACCGACTTGGTGCACGGGCAGTGGTGGTCGTTCATCACCACGCTGTTCCTCACCCAGGGCCCTGCCGGATTGTTGGCCGCGCTGGCCCTGCTGATAGGGGTGCTGGGCCTCGCAGAGGTCACGGTGGGCACGTGGCGGGCCGCAGCTTTGTTCTTCTCGGTGCAGCTCGCGGCGGCGGTGGTCTTCACCGGCGTCGTGCAACTGGGCGGGGCCCTTGGCATTGAATGGCTTCAGGGCATGCAGGAGGCGACCCTCATGGGGCCGTACGCGGCTTCGGCCGGCGCCCTGATGGCTGCAAGCCGGTTGGTCAGCCGCATGTGGCGCCGGCGCATGCGCAACCTGGTGCTGGCCACCGCGGTGATGCTGACCCTCTATGTGGGCCATGCACAGAACCTGTTCATCCTGGTGGCGGCGCTGGTGGGCCTGGTGATGGGTATGGCACTGCTCCCGGCACGGACCGCCCCCTACGTGGTGCGCTCCACCAGCCGTGAAACGCGGACCAACCTGGCCATTGTGGTGGCCGTCTTTGCCGTGGGCCCGCTCATGGCCGCCGTCGCCCACATCCCGGTGGGTCCGCTGGCCAGGCTGCGCAACCTGGTGGTCAACCCGGTGCCCAGCATTGGCCAGCTGCAGGCGGCCTGCACGCCGCTGGAGGAATCCTGCCGCGGCCTGGGGCACGGCATGGGTCTCTGGGGTCCGGGCGGGCACCTGCTGGCACTGGCCCCCATGCTGCTGCTCCTGGCGTGTGCCGAGGGGCTGCGGCGGGGGAACCGGCTGGCCCTTTGGATGGCCGTCTACCTGCACCTGGTGATCGGTGTCATGAGCGCGTTTTACCTCCAGGTGTTTGCCGGCTTCGGGCTGCCGCTGCTGCGGGGACGCCGCGTTCTGAGCATTGACAGCTCCGCGTGGGAGGTATTCCCCGTGGTCCTGGTGCCGTTTGTCATCGCCGCCGTCCTGGTGTCCCGGCGCCGCCACTTCCACATCGACCCGGACCCTGCCCTGCGCCGCCGGGCCGCCGTCCTGCTGCCAATCATGCTCGGCGCCTTCGTGGCGCTGTACGCAGCCGCCTGGTACCTGGAAGGCAACGAACAGGGCAAATACGGGTTCATCGGCCTCTTTGCCAGCCTGCCCAGGGTGCTGCTGCCCTACCCCTTCCCCTTTGGTTATGGGGCCGCCGTGTACCCGCACGGTTTCTTCTCCACGCTGCTCTTCAGCATGGGCGGGGCCGCGTTATGGACCGCCAGTGTGGTCGTGGTCCTGGGACTGTTCCTGAGCCGCCGCGTGGTGTCCGGTCCGGCCGGTGCGGACAAGGCAGCCGCGGCGGCCCTGGTGCACCGCGGTGGCGATTCGCTGTCCTGGATGGCGCTCTGGCCCGGCAACGAGTACTGGTTTACGCCGGCGCGGACCGCCGGCTTTGCCTACCAGGAACATTTTGGCGTCGCGGTGACCGTAGGCGGACCCCTGGGGGAGCCGGCGGACTACCCGGCCGCCGTGAACGGATTCATTGATTATTGCTCCGAACAATCCCTGACCCCGTGTTTTTATTCACTGACCGATGAATGCTGGGAAACCTTGGAGCGCCGCGGTTTCCACCGTGCGGGCGTGGCCACCGAAACCCTCCTGGACATCCGTGCCATGGAATTCAAGGGCAAGGAATGGCAAAACGTGCGCACGGCCCTCAACAAGGCGGCCAAACTCCAGGTTGAGGCGAGCTGGCAGAAATACTCGGGGCTCAGCACCGGCCTGCGCACGCAGATCCACGAAATTTCCGAAGACTGGGTGTCGGAAAGGGCGCTGCCCGAACTGGGATTCACGCTGGGCACCGTGGAGCAGCTCAAGGACGACAACGTCCAGGTCTGCCTCGCCGTGGACGGCACCGGCCGCGTCCACGGTGTCACGAGCTGGCTGCCCGTCTTCGCGGACGGGGAAGTGGTCAGCTGGACGCTGGACTTCATGCGCCGCAACGACGGCGCCTTCAAGGGCGTGATGGAGTTCCTGATTGCGGAGGCCGTGCTGCACTTCCGCGACCAGGTCGAATACATCTCCCTGTCCGGATCGCCCCTGGCCGTCAGCGCGCCGGAAGTGCCGGCGGCCGAAGGCGGCCCGGGCACCGCGGCCGCCGAGGCGCCCGGGACGGACATGCATCCGCTTCTGGCACTCGAGGGCACCTCGATGGAACGGATCCTGGGCGTGCTGGCCCGGACCCTGGAGCCGGTGTACGGATTCGCGTCGCTGGCCAACTTCAAAAAGAGGTTCCAGCCGCGGCACCGTACGCTTTACATGGCCTACCAGGATCCGCTGTCGCTGCCGGCCATCGGCCGCGCCGTGGGGGAGGCCTACATGCCAAATGTCTCCGTCCGCGAGCTGACGCGGCTGCTGCGCCGGGCGTAGCCGGCCGCCCAACCGGCGCAAAAAAGGGCCCCGGCGCCATGGCCGGGGCCCTTTCAGGCAGCGTTACCTGCTACAGCGTTGAGACACCGGTGGCCTGCGGCCCCTTGGCGCCCTGGCCGATTTCAAATTCGACGCGTGCATTTTCTTCCAGCGACTTGAAGCCGGCGCCCTGGATTTCCGAATAGTGGACGAAGACATCGCCATCGGCATTGTCCGGGGTGATAAAGCCGAAGCCCTTTTCAGCGTTGAACCACTTGACGGTTCCCTGTGCCATTGTTTCTCCTCATAAATGTAATGCCCATGCAAGACAGCCTTCAGCATGGCATGCATCACATTTCTGGTCAACGAGACGACGCAATCATTACCTGGAAAGTAACTAATTCAACCACTTGCCGGCACGCATCACGTGCTGCAATGCCAGGGATTCGTCCACCACCAGGGCGTCGGCGCGCAGGCCGCGGCGCAGGGAGCCCACCTCATCGGTCAGGCCCAGCACTTCGGCGGGAACCGCGGTGGCGGAGCGGAGCGCATCCGTGAACTTGACACCGGCACCCACGGTGCGGCGCACCACGTCAAGCAGGGTTGCCGTGCCGCCGGCGATCGAGCCGGTGGCGTCAAGGGTGGCCACGCCGTCCTTGACCGTGACGGGCGAAGGGCCCAGCATGTACTGCCCGTCGGCGAGCCCCGCGGCCGCCATGGAATCGGTGACCAGCAGGATGTTGGCGGCACCCACCAGCGCAAACACGGTGTTGACGGTCTCCGGGTCCAGGTGGGTGTTGTCGGCCACCAGCTCCACGGCGGCGTGGCCGGCCTTCGCAGCGCGCAGGCAGGCGGCGACGGGGCCGGGGGAGCGGTGGTGCATGGGAGGCATTCCGTTGAAAAGGTGGGTCACTGTGGGACGGCCGGAAACGCCGTCGAAGCCGGTGGAGCCGAGGCCTTCGCGGGCCTGGGCGAGGGATTCGGCCGCCGTCGCGGTGTCGCAGTCGGAGTGGCCCACCGACGGGGTGATGCCGTGGGCGGTCAGCAGGTCCACGAGGTCGGCGGCGCCGGCCAGTTCGGGTGCGTAGGTCATGGTGGCGATGGTGCCCTCGCCGGCCTCGATCAACGCGGCCGTCAGCTCCAGGTCCGGCTCGAGCAGGAAATCGGGGTTCTGTGCGCCGCAGCGGGCGTGGGAGAGGAAGGGGCCTTCCAGGTGGATGCCGGCGAGCAGCCCTTCAGCGGTCATTTTCGCGTAGATGCCGATGCCCTTGAGAAGGTCCTTCGGCGCCGCGGTGACCAGGCTGGCCAGCAGCGTCGTGGTGCCGGCACGGTGCAGGAAGTCCACGGCGGTGCGGGCCGATGCCTCGTCGCCGCTGGGGAAGTCGCCGCCGTTGCCGCCGTGGTTGTGGACGTCCACGAGGCCCGGGATGAGGCGCTGCCCGGCGGGCAGGGTGATGATGTTGGCCGGGTCCAGCCCGGCGGGCTCAAAGCCGGGTTCGTCGAAGTGGTCGGCCCGGCCCGCATAGGCGATCCGTTCCCCCTCCACCGCCAGCAGACCGTCCTCCACCAGTCCGTGGTCGGTGTGGACGGGACCGTGGATCAGGGTCTTGGCGGGCTGGGCCGCGTCAGTGGGTTCGCTCATGCGTCAAGTCTAGCCAGCGGCGCGTTGGGGGGCGGCGCCTGCCGCCGCCGGGGAGGCGCGGCTGCTAAAAGAGCCGCGAGGCGCTGTCGTCCACCCCGCGCATGGCGTCATAGTCCAGGGTCAGGCACTCAATGCCCCGGTCCTCGGCGAGCACGCGCGCCTGCGGCTTGATCTGCTGGGCGGCGAAGATGCCGCGCACGGGTGCCAGCAGCGGATCCCGGTTGAGCAGTTCGAGGTACCGGGTGAGCTGTTCGACACCGTCGATGTCGCCCCGGCGCTTGAGCTCGATGGCCACGGCGGCGCCCTGGGCGTCCCGCGCCAGGATGTCCACCGGCCCGATGGCCGTGAAGTACTCCCGGCGCACCAGCGTGAAGCCGCTGCCCAGGAGCTCGATCTGGGCCGCCAGCAGCCGTTGCAGGTCCGCCTCGACACCATCCTTGATCAGTCCGGGGTCGGTGCCAAGGTCGTGGCTGGACTCGTGGATGTGCTCGTGGATGTTGATGATGAGCTTGTCGTCCGCCTTGGTGGACTGCACCACCCACTGTTCCACCACGCCGTCCTCCAACTCGGCGTCGGTGGGCAGCACCGTGCGCAGCGTGGCCGGCGGGCTCATCCAGTTCAGCGGCTTGTAGGAACCGCCGTCGGAGTGGACCAGCACGGATCCGTCGGCCTTGACCAGCAGCAGCCGGATGGCCAGGGGAAGATGGGCTTTGAGGCGTCCGACGTAGTCGACGGAGCACTTGGCAATCACTAAACGCACGCCCTCCACAATAGCGGGTCTTCGCCGGTGGCAGCGGTGTGGGCCGGCGGCCTGGTTGGGTGCGGCAGGCACCCGTGCGGCACAATGGTGGCATGCCCCGCTCAAACCATCCGCGACGCCGTCGAACGTCCAGCTTGGGGCGGGCAGCGGGCGGGAAGGGCGCGGCGGCGGACGAAGAACTGGACCTGGACCGGGCGCGGCTGGGCATCCCCGAGCGGGAATCGGCGCCGGACGGCGAGTGGGCGGTGCGCACCATCACGGCCCGCAACGCGCAGAAGGTGTACACCTGCCCGGGCTGCAACCACCCCGTCCAGCCGGGCGTGGCGCACCTGGTGGTGTGGCAGGAAGATGCCCTGTTTGGCGCGGAAGCCGGGCTGCGCGACCGCCGGCACTGGCACACCAACTGTTGGCGGGGCCGCAGCTACCGTTACAGATAGGCTGGTAGGCATGGCACTTGACCCGGCAACCCCTGACTTTTCCACCCCCGGCGCACCCGTTGCGGTCCGTGCATCCACGGTGCTGCCCGCCCTGCGCGAAAACATTGGACTGACGACGGCGGACGGGCTCACCCTGGTCGGGGAGCTCGCGCTGCCGGCCGACGGCGTGGTCCGGGCCACGCTCATCACGCTGCACCCGCTGCCCACCCACGGCGGCTTCATGGACTCGCACGTCTACAAGAAGGCGTCGTACCGCCTGCCGGCGATGGCCGGGATTGCCGTGTTGAGGTTTAACACCCGCGGCACGTCGTCGCCGCGAGGCACCAGCGGCGGCGCATTTGACGACGGTGTGGGGGAACGGCTGGACCTGGAAGCGGCGGTGCAGTTTGCCGTGGACCGCGGGCTGCCGAACCGGTGGCTCGTGGGCTGGTCCTTTGGCACCGAACTGGTGCTCAAGTACGGCGCGCTGGAGCCGGCGGCCTCCCAGGTGGAGGGCGCCGTGCTGCTTTCCCCGCCGCTGCACCGGGCCGGGGACGCGGACCTGGCAGCCTGGGCTGCCTTCGGCAAGCCGCTGGCCGTGCTGGTGCCCGAGTTTGACGACTACCTGCAGCCGGAGGCCGCGCGGGAGCGGTTCGCACTGGTCCCGCAGGCCCGGATGGTGGCCGTCGACGGCGCAAAGCACCTGTGGGTCGGGGAAAAATATGTGGTGCGGGTGCTGACCGAGATGGCCTCGACGGTCTTGGGGCGCAGCGTGGAACTGCCCGCCGCGTGGCAGGGGCCGGTGGCCGCCGCGCCCGCGGGATAGGCGGCAGCCGCCGCGGCGTCCACCCGACAGGGCGGCCGGGCAGCGCGGCGGGACACGCAGGCCGCTACATCTTGTCCTGCCGGATGATGAACACTTCCTTGACCAGCAGCATGACGGCCGCGGCGGTCGGAATGGCAATGAGTGCGCCCAGAACGCCCAGCAGGCTGCCCCCGGCAATGACGGAAATGACGGCGACGGCGCCCGGCACGGCCACGGCCTTCTGCATGATGCGCGGGGAGATGAAGTAGGCCTCGAACTGCAGGTAGGCAAAATAGCAGATGGCGTAAATGACGGCCGTCTGCCACCCGGCCGTCAGGCTGACGGCGATCACCACGACGGCCGCCAGCATGCCGCCCACCAGCGGAATGAAAGCAAGGAGCGCCACCACGAAGGCCAGCAGGACGCTGAAGGGGACGTGCAGGATGCTCATGACGATGAAGGCGAACACGGCATTGAGCACCGCAACGCAAACCTGGCCGATCACGTAGTTGCCCACGCCGCGGGTGATTTCCTCGCTGAGCTCCTCCACACGGGCCCGTTTCGACCGTGGCGCCAGGCGGTAGCCCCACTTCTTCATGGACGGCAGCGACGCCAGGAAATAGAGGCTCAGGACCAGCACGATCAAGGTGCCGAACAGGCCGTTGGCGATGGTGCTGCCAACACCCACCACGCCGCCAAAGATGCCGCCGACGGTCTGCGCGTTTTGGAAGAACTTGGCCACCTGGGCATTGATGGTGTCCACCACGTGGTACTGCACGTCCAGTTGGTGGAACAGGTCCGAGCTGAGGAACTCATTGATCCAGCCGGGCGCCTTGACTACAAGCTGCGTTGTCTGGTCGACAATCGTGGGGATCAGCGTGGCGAAGAAGATGGCGACCAGGCCGAGGAGGACCACCAGCGCCAGCACAATGCCCAGCGGCCGGGGCACCTTCCGCATCTCCAGCCACCGCACCACGGGGTCCAGTCCCAGCGCAATGAACAGGGCCGTGACAATCCACAGCAGCAGCTGGGAGGTGTTGGCCATGATGTAGTTCAGGAACAGCGCAATTCCCACACCCACCGTGCCCATGAAGCCAAAATAGATGGGGTGGCGGAACATGCCGGCGGTCGGGGACAGCGCGGAACCGGCTTCGGTTTCGACACCGGCCCCGGCCGTTTCGGACGGCAGCGCGAAGCGCACGCGCGGCTGTGCGCCCGGAAGCGGCTGCCGGACCCTCTGGGCCAGCCAGGCGCGCCATCCCGGGGCTGCCGGACCCGCTGCGGGGACGGACGACGCCGGCTCCGGCCCGGGCGCCCCGCCCCGGCCTCCCGTCGGTGTTCCGTCGGGAGCGGTGCGGTTAGCCGTGGCGGGCCCGGGGCTGGCGGGCCCGTTGCTTTCAGTGCCGTTGCCGGCGCGCGGGGACGCCCCGTCTGCCGGGGAAGGCACCCGGGGGGCGCCCGCAGCCTCCGGTTCCGGGCCGGCGTCGTTCCTCAGGGAGGCATGGTTGCCGGAGGGATCCGGTCCAGGTGCGTCGGATTCATGGGAAGAACTCAAGGGATGCTGCCTTCGTGTTCGGGAGTGTCAGGCCTCGCCAAAGCCCGGTTGTTCATGGTGAGTCGACAGTATCAGCGACAGGTTGCCCGGGATGGCCATTTCCGCCGCCCGGACGGGGTGCGCCAAGCCGTGCCGGTTGCCGTCCGGGGCGGTGCCGGGGATGAGAGTTTCCTCGCAAAACGGGGCCAAAGATAACGTTTCGGTTACCCTTGAACCAACGATCTTAGTAGTTTTCCGCCGATGTTAGGTATGTATTTGCGTTCCAAGATTGCAGTTGTCCTGGTCATTTTGGGCCTGGTGGTCCTCGGTTTGGGGATCGGCCAGCGCACCATCTGGCTCCCGCCGGCCACGATCACGGCCAGCGTCCAGGGCAGTGTTGCGCCTGCGCCCCTGACCGTGATCGGCCCCGACGTGCTTAACGCCAAGGACGGCAACTTCACGATGACCATTAAGGCCAAGGGCCCCATCCAACTGGCCGTTGGCCAGCAGCGGGACATCAGCGGCTGGGTGGGCAAGGCCGCGCACACCGACATTACGGGCGTGAACAGCGACTTCACGGCGCTGGCCGCCAAGGGTGTCGCCGGCGATGCCAAGGTTCCGAACCCGGCAGGCTCGGACATGTGGGTCAGTGAGGAAAAGGCCACCGGCGAGCTGAGCTACACCTGGCAGGCTCCGGGCCACGGAGACTGGGCCCTGCTCCTGTCCTCGGACGGCACGGCGCCGGCCCCCACCGACATTTCGCTCACCACGGACAACGACGCCGGGACCCCCTGGGCGGTGCCGTTGATGATCATCGGCTCGGCGCTGCTGGCGCTGGCTGCACTGCTGTTCTTCATCGCACCGCGCAGGCCGCAGGCCGCCGTGGCCGGGCGCCGGGCCGCGGGCCGGGCCCCGTCCGATGCCGCAACCGGCACGATGGAGGTGGAGAAGATCCTGGCAGCCCGCGAACAGGCTGCCCGGGCGCGGGAGCCAAAGCCGGCGACGATCGCCGATGCCCGCCGCGCCGCGCGCCGCAACGAAGCCGCGGTCCCGGTCGACGGCGCAGCCGCCCCGGCGGCCACTCCCGGCACGGAGGCGGGCACGGACCACGCCACTGCACTGCCGGGGGCAGTCCTGGGAGGTAGGCGCGGCACGGGTGCCGCGGCAACCACGGCCATCCCGCTTCCCGGCACGGCGCCGGCCGCCAGCGCTTCCGGTGATGAGAAGCCGGACGGTGCCGACGCCGCCTCCGACGGCGGCAATGAGGCAGTCAAGCCCACGGGCGGGAACAGGGACCGGAACGACGGCGGCGACGCAGGCACCCCCGCTGGTTCCGGAGCTGCCGCACAACAGCCTCCGGCCGGGGGATCCCCCTCGGCGGACAACGCGGTCGCAGGAGGCCCCGGCAGCGGGGCCGCGAAGGGGGCCACGACCGGCACGGCCAAGGGTGGCGCCAAGGACAATAACGGGAAAGGTGCCAAGGGCACTGCCAAGACCGGCACCGGCAACAAGACCAAAAACAACGCGAAGGGCGGCGCAAAAGGCAAGCCCGGGGCAGGGAAGAAGGAGTTCACGGCCGGGCCGGCCGCCGTCGTACGTCCTCAGGACCGGCGCATATCGCCGGTGAGGCTGCGCTGGGGGGCTGCCGTTGCCACCGTCCTGGTGGCAGGAACCGTCGGGCCGGCCATGGCGGCCGACCCCACCACGCCCGCGGCCGGCCCCTCGGCGTCGTCAACGGCCAGCGCCTCGGCCACGGAAGGGGCAACCGTCGGGCTCCCCGTGCTCCTGGACAGCCAGGTGCAGCGGATCGCCGCGGCCGTGTCCACGGTGGTGGCCTCGGGCGACAGTGCCAAGAACGCCAAGGAACTTCAGTCCCGCGTCGCCGGAATGGCGCTGCAGGTCCGGGCGGCCAACTACAAGATCCGGTCCAAGGTGTCCACGCAGGCGGCCCCGGACCCGGTCCAAGGCACCCGGCTGCTGGCCCGGGTTGTGACGACGGACTCGTCGTGGCCGCGTTCAGCCATTTTTGTCACGCAGGGGGACGGCAACGCCCTGCCCCAGCTGCTGACCCTCGTCCAGGCCGGCCCCCGTGACAACTACAAGCTGGTCAACGCTTCGCCGCTGCTGCCAGGACAGACGTTCCCGCAGGTCGACAAGGAGGGCGCCGCCGGTGTTCCGCTGGATTCGGCCACCGGGCTGCAGATGAGCCCGAAGGCCGCCATTGCCGCACTCAGTGACCGGTTGACGAAGGCGGACAGCAAGTGGAAGTCCACGTTCAAGGACACCGTGTACATCCCGAGCGTGCTCAGCACGCAGGCGAATGTGCTCAAGGAAGCCAAGGACGCCAGCTACGTCTTCAGCCATACACCGGACCTGAAGTCGGCGCTGGCCATGCGCACGGCCGACGGCGGCGCCATGGTGGTGGTGGGCTACACCTTCGGCATTGATGCAACGTCAAAGGCGGAGGCAACCCTGACCATTGGCCCGGACGCGGCGGTCTTTGCCGGCGGCACGACCACCACCACGGGCTTCGTGCTGCAGTACGGCGAGCCGGTGGTCATGTACATTCCGCCGGCGTCGGCCAAGGGGCAGATCAGCATTGTCTCCGCCAACCGCAGCCTGGTGGGGGCCAAGTTCAAGTAACCGGGCTGTACCGTCAGTTTCGCCCGCGGCGTGATTCCAAAACGCCGCGGGCGCCGCAACGTTAGAGTGGGTCCATGAGCCAAAACAGTTCCATGCCTGCCGTACCGCCCTCCGGCGCCAACCTGCGCGGCGCCGTCGACCTCTCCGCCCTGAAAAACCGTGCCACGGCACCGGCAGGCGGTAACCGCGGCGGGTCCCCCTACGCAGTTGATGTCAACGAACAAAGCTTCCAGGAGTTCGTGGGCCTGTCCCAAAAGGTGCCCGTGGTGGTGTCCCTGGGCTCCAGCCGCTCCAACCAGTCGGCCGTCCTGAACGGTGTGCTGGAAAAGCTCATGAACGACTATGCCGGCAAGATTGCGCTGGGCCGCGTGGATGCCGACACGAGCCCCGGGATCGCCCAGGCGTTTGGCGTTGCGGCCATTCCAACGGTCGTGGCGTTGATCAACGGCCAGCCCGTGCCTTTGTTTGAGGGTGATCTGCCGGAGGAGCAGATCAAGAACTTCCTGGACGAATTGTTGAAGGTGGCAGCCACCAATGGGGTCACCGGAAACCTCGGTGGCGCCCCCGAACCTGCCGCGGCGGAGGCCCCGCCGCTGCCGCCCCTGCACCAGGCCGCCTTCGACGCCATCGAGGCGGGGGACCTGGCCACCGCGGAGGCAGCCTACGAAAAGGCACTGGCGGAGAAGCCGAACGACGCCGACGCGAAGGTGGGGCTGGCGCAGGTCCACCTCATGCGCCGTACGGCCGGTCTGGACGCGGCCCAGGCCGACGCCCTTCGCACACGGGCCGCGGGGGACCCGGACGATGTCGAGGCACAGCTGGCCATCGCCGACCTGGACGTCACGGGGGGCCATGTGGAGGACGGGCTCGCCCGGCTGGTGAAGTTCATTTCCCTCCACTTCGGGCCGGAACGGGACACCGTCCGCCTGCGCCTGCTCGAACTTTACGAGGTGGTGGGCGCCGCGGACCCGCGGGTCTCAGCCTCACGCCAGGCCCTGGCCCGGGCCCTGTTCTAGACCCGGCGCACCAAAGGCCGCCGGGTGCCGCCCCGGACCTGGCGGAATTCATCCTTTCGGATGGCGATCCCGGCGGCCCTGGCTTGTTAGTGTGGCGCCATGACTGAGATTGCGCCGCACCTGACGGAGCCCGCGGCAGCCGCCCAACGGCCACCGGCCCTGGCCATCCGGGGCCTCGTCAAGCGCTTCGGCACCAAGGTGGCAGTCGACGCCATCAACCTGGACGTTCCCGCGGGGTCCTTTTACGGTCTGGTGGGGCCCAACGGGGCCGGCAAGACCACCACGCTTTCCATGGCCACAGGGCTCCTGCGCCCGGACGCCGGCCAGGTGTGGGTGCACGGGGTCGAGGTGTGGGGCCGCCCACTGGAGGCGAAGCGCCTCATGGGCCTGCTGCCCGACGGCGTCCGCCTGTTCGACCGGCTCACGGGCGAACAGCTGGTCACCTACGCCGGGCTGTTGCGCGGCATGGACAAGGACACCGTGGCCGGGCGCGTCGCGGACCTGCTGGCAACCCTCGACCTGGCCAAGGACGCCGGGACGCTGGTGGTTGACTACTCAGCAGGGATGACCAAGAAGATTGCCTTGGCTGCCGCGCTGATCCACGCGCCGCGGCTGCTGGTCCTTGACGAGCCGTTCGAGTCCGTTGACCCGGTCTCTGCGGCCAACATCCGCGACATCCTGCACGGCTACGTCGATTCGGGCGGCACGGTGATTGTCTCCAGCCATGTCATGGACCTGGTCCAGCGCATGTGCGGCCACGTGGCCGTCATCGCCGGCGGGAACGTCCTCGCCGCGGGCACAGTGGAGCAGGTCCGCGGCGGGCTGAGCCTGGAGGACAGGTTCGTGGAGCTGGTCGGTGGCAGGAACCAGGGGACGGGGCTGGCGTGGTTGCGCACCTCCTAAGGCTGAAGCTGGCGCTGCTGCGCAACTCGCTGCGCCGCAGCCCCATGCAGCTTATTGGGCTGGCGATCGGCGCCCTGTATGGGCTGGGCGTGTTGGGCATGGTGCTGGTGGGCCTCGCCGTCCTGGGCACGCAGGGTCCCGGGACGATCGGGGTCGTCATTGTCCTGGCGGGCTCGGCCCTGTTCCTGGGCTGGCTGATCATTCCCGTGGTGGCCGCCGGGCTGGACATGACGCTGGACCCTGCGCGGTTCACCACCTATTCGGTTCCCATGACGTCGCTGCTGGCCGGGCTGGCGCTGTCCGGCTTCATCGGCATTCCGGGGGCCATCACGCTGCTGGCCTCCGTTGGCACGGCCGCCGCCTGGTGGCGGCAGCCCGTGGCCGCCGGTGCGGCGGTCCTGTGCGGGGCACTCGCCGCCCTGACATGCGTTGTCGCGTCCCGTGCCATGACTGCGGCCAGCGCCAGCCTGGCGTCCTCCCGCAGGTTCAAGGACCTCAGCGGCGTGGTCCTGCTGGTGCCCCTGCTCTTTCTCGGCCCGATCATCGCCGGTGTCACGGCCGGCGTCAAGGACCTCCAGGCGTATTTGCCCTCGCTCGCCAACACCCTGTCATGGACCCCGCTGGGCGCGGTCTGGGCCGTCCCTGCTGAGGTGGCGGCGGACCGTTGGGGCCTGGCCGGCGCGAAGCTGGCCATTGCCCTGGCGGCCACTGCCGCCCTGGCCTGGATGTGGAAGGCCTGCCTGGCGAAGGCCTTGGTAACGCCCGCCTATGCAGGAAACTCCGGACGCAGTGCCGGCAACATGGGCTTTTTCAGGCTGTTTCCGCCAACGCCTGCCGGCGCCGTTGCCGCCCGCAGCCTGACGTACTGGCTTCGGGATCCGCGCTACAGCGCAGGCCTGGTCATTGCGCCGCTCCTGCCACTGGTGTTTGTCTTTGCCGGCTCCCGGACCGGGGGGATTGGGACCCTGGGCCTGACCCTGGGGCTGGGCGGGGTGCTTGCCGCATTCCTGGTGGTGTGGAGCATCTCCTCCGACATTTCCTACGACAACACCGCCTTTGCGCTGCACCTGGCCGCCGGCGTTTCCGGGACGGCCGACCGTGCCGGCCGTGCGATGGCGGCAGCCTGCCTGGCGCTCCCGCTCGGCCTCCTGTACGCAGTTGTGGGGGCGGGGATGGCCGGTACGTGGGCGCTCCTGCCAGCCGTGCTGGGCCTGACCGTCGGGGTGGTTGGCAGCGGGCTGGGCCTGGCCAGCGTCTTTTCCGCCCGCTTCACCATGAACGCGCCGCTGCCGGGTGACAGCCCCTTGAAATCCAAGCCCGGCAACAACTTTTCCGCCATGCTCATCCAGATGGCCGGCTTTGCCGGTGTCGGCGTCCTGCTGCTCCCCGAAATTGTCCTGGCCGTCGTCGCGATGGCCACCAGGCAGCCCGTGTTCGGCTGGATGTCCCTGACGTGCGGCATCGTCCTGGGGGCCGTGTTCGTGCTGGCCGGCATCCGGATCGGGGCCCGGATTTACGACCGCCGCGCGCCCGAACTGCTGCTTGCCGTTTCGGCTGATCGCTGACACTCGATAAGGTTGGTTCCAGCGAACACCCTTGTCCGGCGTAGACGCCCTGTCCGCCCCGATGCAGCCGCGTCCGGGCGGGCGGGGCGTTCCTGTCCGCCAAGGTGGCTCCACGCACTCCCACCCGCCGGCACGCCGGTGCCCTGAAAGGATCGTGTTTCATGGAGGTCATCATCCTCCCCAGCAGCAAGGAAATTGGCGCGCTTGCCGCGGACGCCATCGAGAACCTGGTCCGGAACAAGCCTGCCGCCGTCCTCGGACTGGCCACCGGATCCTCCCCGCTGCCTGTCTATGACGAACTGGCCCGCCGCCACGATGAGGAGGGCCTGAGCTTCACCCAGGCCCGCGGATTTGCCCTGGATGAGTATGTGGGCCTGCCCGCCGGCCATCCCGAGTCCTACCGTGAGGTGATCCGCCGGGAATTTACCAACCGGGTGGACGTGGCCCCGGAAAACGTGCACGGCCCCGACGGCACGGCTGTGGACATTGCCGCTGCCTGCCTCGCCTATGAGGAGGCCATGCGGGCAGCCGGAGGCGTGGACCTGCAGATCCTCGGCGTCGGCACCAACGGGCACATCGGCTTCAACGAGCCAGGTTCCTCGCTGGCGTCCCGCACGCGCATCAAGACCCTCGCGGACCAGACACGCCAGGACAATGCCCGGTTCTTTGAGAACATCGACCAGGTCCCGCACCACGTGGTGACGCAGGGCCTGGGCACCATTATGGACGCCCGCCACGTGGTCCTTGTCGCCTGTGGCGCGGGCAAGGCACAGGCCGTCCGGGACTTTGTCGAGGGCCCGGTCTCCGCCGCCTGCCCGGCCTCCGTGCTGCAGTTCCACCCGCACGCGACCATCCTGGTCGACGAGGTTGCGGCAGCCAAGCTGGCCGGTGCCGCATCGTACCGGCACGCCTTTGCGAACAAGCCGGCCTGGCAAGGTCTCTAGACGGGGGCCGTGGGCGGGGCCGGGGCTTGGGCGTGCCGCAGGGGTGGAGAGGCTAGAATGGTTTCCATGAGCTTGCCACCAGATCCCTTCGAAAACGACCCCATGCACGGCCCCGGCCATACCGGCGGTTCCACGGCTGTCATTGAACGTGAGGAACTCCGCCAGGAGGTGGAGCCGGGCGACAGCGAACGGTTCTCGCACTATGTGCGCAAGGAAAAGATCATGGAGTCCGCCATGACCGGCGAACCCGTGGTGGCCCTTTGCGGCAAGGTCTGGACACCGGGCCGGGACCCCCACAAGTTCCCCGTCTGCCCCGAATGCAAGGCCATTTATGAGGGCATGAGCCCCGCCGGAGGCAAGGGCAAGGGCCCGAAGAATCCCAAGAAGTAACAGCAACAACAGCAGTTCCAAAGGTGCGGTTCCGTGCCTAGATTTGGCGTGCCCGGATAACGGGGATGCCCATGGAAGAAGTGATTTGATGGCGGGGAAATCGTGACGGAAACTTTGTTTGGGGGCCCGTCGCTGCCTCCCGCCTACCCGGAACGGGCAGCCTGGGGCACGGCACAGAAGCTGCGCGCCTGGCAGTCCGAGGCGATGGAGAAGTACTTCGCCGAAGCACCCAGGGACTTTCTCGCCGTGGCCACGCCCGGCGCCGGCAAGACCACCTTCGCCCTCCACATCGCCACACAACTGATTGCGCGCGGCACCATCAACAGGGTCACGATCGTCACCCCCACCGACCACCTCAAGCGCCAGTGGGCGGATGCCGCGGCCAAGGTGGGCATCTCGATCGATCCCAACTTCAAAAACGCCGACGGCCGCCATGGCAGGGGCTTCATCGGCGTCGCCGTCACTTACGCACAGGTGGCGAGCAAGCCGCTGCTGCACCGGGCCAAGACCGAAGCCGCCCGCACGCTGGTGATCATGGATGAGATCCACCACGGCGGGGACGCCCTGTCCTGGGGGGACGGCATCCGCGAGGCCTTCGACCCGGCCACGCGGCGGCTGGCGTTGACCGGCACCCCGTTCCGCTCCGACACGGCACCCATCCCGTTCGTGGAATACGCCCAGGACCGTGACGGCATCCGGCGCT
Organism: Arthrobacter sp. SDTb3-6; assembly: GCF_013376095.1. Lineage (GTDB taxonomy): Bacteria > Actinomycetota > Actinomycetes > Actinomycetales > Micrococcaceae > Specibacter. The sequence continues at coordinate 83,253 of NZ_JAAMFN010000015.1, forward strand.
CCAAGGCCGACTACACGTACGGGTACGGGGAGGCCCTGAAGGACCATGTGGTGCGCCCCGTCATGTTCATGGCCTACTCCGGCCAGATGCGCTGGCGAACCAGTGCCGGCGAGGAAATGGCCGCCACCCTGGGCGCGCCCGTCACCAAGGACATCACTTCGCAGGCCTGGCGCACGGCGCTGAACCCGGCCGGTGAGTGGATCCCGGCCGTCCTGGCCGCCGCGGACAAACGCCTTACCGAGGTCCGCCGCGCCGTGCCCGACGCCGGCGGCCTGGTCATTGCCACCGACCACGAGGACGCGCGGGCCTACGCCGGGCAGCTGAAGAAGATCACGGGGGAATCGCCCACCGTCATCCTCTCCGACGACGCGAAGGCTTCCGACAAGATTGACTCGTTTTCCGCCGGCGAGAAGCGCTGGATGGTGGCCGTGCGCATGGTGTCCGAAGGCGTGGACGTGCCGCGCCTGGCCGTGGGCGTGTATGCCACCTCCACCGCCACGCCGCTGTTTTTTGCCCAGGCGATCGGCCGCTTTGTGCGTGCCCGCCGGCGCGGGGAGACGGCATCGGTGTTCCTGCCCTCCGTGCCGAACCTGATGGAACTGGCCAACCAGCTGGAGCTGGAGCGCGACCACGCCCTGGACCGGCCGGACAAGGACCCGGACGGGTTCATCACCGATGACGAGATGGAGGAGGCCAACCGCGAGGAGAAGGCCTCGGACACGCTGGAGAAATTCAAGTTCGAGGCACTCGAGTCACAGGCGTCCTTTGACAAGGTGTTGTTCGACGGCGGCGAATTCGGCGCCGGCGGGGAAATCGGCTCCGACGACGAACTGGACTTCCTCGGCATCCCCGGACTGCTCGACGCTGAACAGGTGGGGGTGCTGCTGCGCCAGCGCCAAGCGGACCAGCAGACGCGGCGCAGGGGCAAGGCCGCAGCGGCACCGCAGGCGGAAGCCCCCGCTGTGGTGGACCACCGGATGCTCATGGACCTGCGCCACGAACTGGCCAAGAACGTTTCCGCCTGGAGTGCCCGCTCCGGCATGCCGCACGGCATGGTGCACAGCGAGCTGCGGCGCATTTGCGGGGGACCGGCGGTGGCCCAGGCCAACGAACCGCAACTGCAGCAGCGCCTGAAAAAGCTCCAGGACTGGTTCGTCGGCCGCAAATAACGGCCGCCGGTGCTCGAACAGCGAGCTCTGCGAGCGCGTCGAGACCCGGTTGGTTCCAGCGTGGTCAGACAGGGGTCCGCTTGCCGGGACTTGGCCTGGGACAATGCGGGCAGGTCCGCAACACGACCCTCAACCAAGGCTTCGCGCTTGGCCCTGCCCCAGCCTTGAATCTGTTTTTCCAGGGCGTATGCGGCGTCGGCACGTTCGGTTTCATGGGCCCACACCAAGACGACGGGTCTGCGACGTCGCGTGTAGGTGGCACCCTCCCCGGAGTTGTCCTGGAAAAGCCGGCGCTCCAAGTCCCACCTACTGCCGACGGAGTACGAACAGTCATTGCATTTCAAGATGTCATTGCATTTCAAGATGTCATGGCATTTGAAGATATGGACATGTGGCATGTTCACATTCTCGGTCCCTGCCGATCAACCTTCGAGGGGCGTAAGCGGGATTGTGGACAACGCACTCGACATGGCATCCGGTGGAGGGATCGACGCTTGGTTGGACTCGGTGCGGTCCGGGTCCCGGATCGCGAACACCGGGCTCGCTGCTCGAGCAGCCGGGCTATTTGACCTCGACGCCGGCTTCGGCGAGTTCCTGGAGGGCCTCTTCGCTGGCGTCCGCATCCACCCCGGCAACGTAGTCGCGCAGCACCGTGGTGCCGTAGCCGGCGTTGATGGCATCCAGGGCGGTGGCGCGGACGCAGAAGTCGGTGGCGAGGCCCACCACCACCACGTCATCGACATCGTTCTCGCGGAGCCAGTCGTCCAGGCTGACATCCGCCCCGGCGGCCTCCGGGTCGGCAGGCTCATGGGCCTCGCGTTCACCGACCATGACCTCGTCTTCCGGGGCCAGCAGGCCGTCAAAGCCGGAATAGCCGGCGTGGTATTTGCCCTTCCGGAAATAGGCGTCGATGTCCTCGGTGTCCAGGTTGCGGTGGAGGGCGGCGCCCTTGGAACCGGCCACGCAGTGCACCGGCCAGCTGGTGCGGAAGTCCGGGGTGTCGGAGAAGTGGCTGCCCGGGTCGATGTGCCAGTCCTGGGTGGCCACGATGAAGTCAAAATCGCGCGATTCGGAGATGAGCTCGCTGATCTCCGAGGCGAGATCGGCCCCGCCTTCCACGGCGAGCGAGCCGCCTTCGCAGAAATCGTTCTGCACGTCCACGATGATCAGTGCCTTGGCCATGCGTTGCTCCTTTAGTTCCGTACGGTGGAGGGCTGGATGAATTCGGTGGGGATGACGGGCTCGCCGCGCTGGAGCCGGCGCGCGGCTCCGGGCAGTTCCGCCATGGACGCGGCGTGGCGTTCGGTGGCCCGGCGGACGCCTTCCGCGCCGGTCCAGCCGGGCGCCAGCACGCCGTCGTGCATGAACTCCTGCACCAGCGGGCGGTCGTTGCCGTCGTTCCCCGGCAAGTCGCCGATCCCCACCATCTCGGCGGTGGCCAGCCCGCGCTCATTGAGGCGGCGCAGGGCAAACTTCTTGCCACCCACGCTCGCCTTGTTCTTGGCGGCCTTCGCCACCGGGACAAATTTGCCGTCATTGCCTTCGCGGGAGACCAGCTTGTAGACCATGGAGGCCGTCGGCGCGCCGGAGCCGGTCACCAGGGAGGTGCCCACGCCGTAGGAATCCACCGGCGCGGCGGCGAGAGCCGCGATGGCAAACTCGTCCAGGTCGGAGGTGACGGTGATGCGCGTGTTGACGTTGCCCAGCGAATCGAGCAGCGCGCGGACGTCGTGGGCCTGGGCAAGGAGATCCCCGGAGTCCAGCCGCACGCCGCCCAAGGCGGGGCCCGCAATGGCCACTGCCCTGCGGACGGCCGCTTCGACGTCGTACGTGTCAACGAGGAGGGTGGTGCCGGCGCCCATGGACTGGACCTGGGCGCGGAAGGCGTCGTCCTCCGAGTCGTGCAGCAGGGTGAACGAGTGGGCGGCGGTGCCCTGGGTCAGGACGCCGTAACGCAGCCCGCACTCGAGGTTGGAGGTGCTGTGGAAGCCGGCGATCACGGCCGCGCGGGAGGCGGCCACGGCGGATTCCTCGTGCGTGCGCCGGGAGCCCATCTCGATGCAGGGGCGGGAGCCGGCGGCGGTGATCATGCGCGAGGCGGCGGAGGCTATCGCGGAGTCGTGGTTCAGCGTCGAGAGCACGTACGTCTCCAGGATGCAGGCCTCGGCAAAGGTGGACTCGATGGTCAGGATGGGGGAATTCGGAAAGTACAGTTCGCCCTCTGCGTAACCGTAGACATTGCCGGAGAAGGAAAAATCGGCCAGCCACGCCAGCGTCTCGTCATTGACCACCTTGTTCTGCGCCAGGAAGTCCAGCTCCCGGGCGCCAAAACGGAACGCCGCCAGCCCCTCCAGGAACCGGCCGGTCCCGGCCACAACCCCGTAACGGCGCCCGTCCGGGAGCCTGCGCGCGAACGCCTCGAACACGCTGCGGCGGTGGGCGGAACCGGAATGCAGGGCGGCCTGGAGCATGGTGAGCTCGTAGTGGTCCGTGAACAGGGACGTGCGGGGCTGTCCCCAGCTTGATGCATAAGTCACGGAATTCACTTTAGTGGCGCAACACTAGAATGGTCACATGAGTGTCAGCACAGCCCCGGAAACTGATCGGGACCAATCCACACACGAACTCACTTCCCCTGACATTCCCTGGGAGCTGATTGTCTGGAACGACCCCGTGAATTTGATGAGCTACGTCAGTTACGTATTTCAAAGCTATTTTGGCTATTCCGAAGCAAAGGCCGCTGAATTGATGATGCAGGTCCATACCGAGGGGAAATCGGCCGTGGCACACGGTGCCAAGGAAAAAATGGAGGCCCACGCGGTGGCCATGCACGGATTCGGCCTGTGGGCCACGGTCCAGAAAGGCGGCGGACGTGGCTAAGGCCTTCAATGCCGGCCGCCGCGGCGTCACCGGATTCCTCGAACCGGCCGAGCGCGACCTCCTGCGCAAGCTTTTCGCGGACATCATCACCATGCTCGAACCGTCCCGGCCCGCCCACGAGGACCCGCTCGCGGCACTCATCGGACTGGACATGGACGTCACCGTCCCCACCGACCCCGCCCTCCTGCGCCTCCTGCCGGACGCCGTGAAGGACGACGCCGAAGCCTCCCTCGAGTTCCGCCAGCTCACCGAGCGTTCCCTGCGGGAAACGAAGATTGGCGCCCTGCGGGCGGCCACCCTGGACCTGGAGAAGGACAAACTGGTCCTGGATGCCGAGGCGGCCCGGCTGTGGTCCCGGGCCCTGAACGACGTCCGGCTGGTCCTGGCGCAACGGCTGGAAATCAAGGACGAGGACGACGCCGAGCGGGTGCACCAGGTGCAGGACTGGGGCGAGGCGGAGGACGTGGAGAGCTACCTTTCGCTGGTCTACAACTTTGTTTCGTGGCTGCAGGAAAGCCTGGTCCAGGCCATGCTGGCGGGGCTGAAGGGCAGCAAATAAGTGCCGGGCTGGGGGCGCTGTGACAAAACAGACGCGAGCAAAAGTACCCGGCCGTCGGCTTTGGCATCTATTCTGAAACGATCATGAGCACATTGCCCCGGGGACCCCTGACCACAGCCCTGCCTGGTGCCGCGCAGCCCCTGGCAGACCGCGCCATCGGCATTTTCGACTCGGGGGTGGGCGGACTGACCGTGGCCCGCGCCGTCATCGACCAGCTCCCCAACGAATCCATCCTGTACGTGGGCGACACCGCCAACGGACCCTACGGCCCGCTGCCCATCGCCGAGGTCCGGGCCAACGCCCTGGGCGTCATGGACGAACTCGTGGACGCCGGCGTGAAGCTGCTGGTCATTGCCTGCAACTCCGCCTCCGCCGCGGTGCTGCGCGACGCCCGGGAACGCTACACGGCCCGCTACGGCATCCCCGTCATCGAAGTCATCCAGCCCGCCGTGCGCCGGGCGGTTGCCGCCACGCGTACGGGCAACGTGGGTGTCATCGGCACGGTGGCCACCGTGGGCTCGCGCGCCTACGAGGATACCTTTGCGGCGGCGCCGGACCTGTGCATCACCTCGGTGGCCTGCCCGGACTTTGTGCGCTTTGTGGAATCCGGGGTCACGGCGGGCCCCGAACTGCTCTCCACGGCCGAGGCCTACCTGGCCCCGCTGCGGGAGGCCCGTGTGGACACCCTGGTGTTGGGCTGCACGCACTACCCGCTGCTCACCGGCGTGATCTCCTACGTGATGGGCGACGGCGTGACCCTGGTCTCCAGCGCCGAGGAGACGGCCAAGGACGTCTACAAGGCGCTGGTGGGGCACGACCTGGAACGGCTCTCCGACAACCCTCCCACGCACACCTTCCTCTCCACGGGCGACGCCGGGCAGTTCGGCGTCCTGGCCCGCCGCTTCCTGGGCCCGGAGGTCCGGGGCGTGGAGCAGGCAAGCCATGTCTCGGCGCACTATCCCACCGGCTCGATGGCCCGCATCACCCCGGACATGATCGCCGCCGCCCGTGCGGCGGGCGGCCAGGCCGGCCCGCGCATGTCCAATTTTGTCTTGCACCAGCCTGCGGGCAGGCTCTCCGTTCCGGAAGCTGCGGCTGGGGAACGCACATGAAACTGACGATCGTGGGGTGCAGCGGGTCCTTCCCGGGCCCGTCGTCATCCGCATCCTGCTACCTGCTGACCGCCCACGACGGCGCCCGGCCCTGGCGCGTGCTGCTGGACCTGGGCAGCGGGGCGCTGGGCGATGTCCAAAAGTACATGGACCTGGAGGACATCGACGCGATCTTCCTCTCCCACCTGCACCCGGACCACTGCATGGACCTGTGCGGGCTGCACGTGGCCGTGCGCTGGAACCCCCACGGCTGGCACCGCGGGCGCATCCCCGTCTGGGGCCCGGAGGCGACGGCGGACCGGCTCGCCACCGCCTACGGCCTGGAACTGGACCCGGGCATGCGCGAGGAGTTTGACTTCCAGCCGTGGCAGGCGCTGGAACCGGTCACCGTGGGCCCGTTCAAGGTCACCCCGCACCCCGTAAACCATCCCGTGGCGGAGGCATACGCCCTGCGGGTGGAAACCATCGAATATGACGGAACCGGTGTTGACCGGGAGATCGTTGTTGCCTATTCGGGGGACACCGACGCCTGCACGGGACTGGAGGACGCCGCCCGGGATGCCCACCTGTTCCTGTGTGAGGCGGCCTTTGAAGAAGGCCGCGACGACCACATCAAGGACGTGCACCTGACGGGCAAGCGGGCCGGGGAAGCAGCCGAACGCGCCAACGCCCGCAGGCTCCTGCTCACGCACATCCCGGTCTGGACCGACCCCAACACCGTGGTGGGCGAGGCCCGGGGGGTGTATTCGCGCGACGTTTCCGTCGCCGTCGCCGGGGTCCACTACATCATCTAGGCCCTGAAGAATCATCCCAAATGATCATGATTGGGCGGGCCGGGTCCGATAGGCTCGGGGCTACCGATGCACAAGACTTGGGGGCGTCTGACGGTTGCTTGACAGGACCGGCGGGACCGCCAAGGCCGTTCCCAGCAAAAGGACAATGCCATGAGCAACATGCCGATGCCCAGCTACAACCCAGAGTGGTCCAAGCAGCCCGCCGTGGCGGCCCCGGTCAAGCCCAAGCAGGTGGGCTGGGCCTTCCAGCTGATCCTGGCCGCAGCCCTCCTGCAGGTCGTGGCCGCCATCTTCGGCATTGTCTATGCCACCTCGGACTCGTTCCGTGCCACGGCGCAGGCGGCCATCGAAAAGCAACACCTGCCCAACACCACCGGCCGTGACCTGGTGTCGGTCACGGTGGCCACGACCATCGGCTTCCTGATCGTCTCGGCCGTGGTGGCGGTGGTCGTCTACATCATCATTGCCCTGTTCATCAACAAGGGTGCCGGCTGGGCGCGCATCACCGGACTCGTGCTGGCAGTGGTCTCGCTCTCCCAGCTCTTCGGCCTCCACATGCCCGCCGGGATCTTCTCGATCCTGCAGGTGCTGGCCGGCATCGCCGCCATCGTCCTGTGCTTCATCAAGCCGGGATCACTGTTCTTCACTGACATGAAGAACTTCAAGCAGGCCAACAAGTTCCGCTGACCGGCCGGGGCCCTGCGGGCGATAGGCTTGTCAGCATGACTTCCACGCAGACATTGCGCGCCGACGGGCGCACCAACGACCAGCTCCGCGACATCACCATCACACGCGGCTGGTCCAAGCAGGCCGAGGGCTCGGCGCTGATCGAATTCGGCAACACGCGCGTGCTCTGCACCGCGTCGCTGACCGCCGGCGTGCCGCGCTGGCTCAAGGGCGAAGGCACCGGCTGGGTCACGGCCGAATACGCCATGCTGCCGCGCGCCACCAACACCCGCAACTCCCGCGAGTCCGTCAAGGGCAAAATCGGCGGTCGCACGCACGAGATCTCCCGGCTCATCGGCCGCTCGCTGCGCTCCATCATCGACACGAAGGCGCTCGGCGAAAACACGATCGTCCTGGACTGCGACGTCCTGCAGGCCGACGGCGGCACCCGCACCGCGGCGATCACCGGCGCCTACGTGGCGCTGGCCGACGCGATCGCCTACGCCAAGGAGAACAAGTTGATCGCCAAGAACGCCCAGCCGCTCATCGACACCGTCTCGGCCATCTCCGTTGGCATCATCGACGGCACCCCCATGCTGGACCTGCCCTACGTGGAGGACGTGCGGGCCGAGACCGACATGAACGTGGTGGTGACCGGCTCGGGCAAGTTCGTGGAGGTCCAGGGCACCGCCGAAGGCGCGCCGTTCGACCGGACCGAGCTGAACCAGCTCCTGGACCTTGCCTTGATCGGCACCAGCCAGCTGGCCGAGATCCAGCGCGAAACGCTCGGCTCCAAGTGAGCGGCCCGCGGCTGGTCCTGGCGACCCACAACCAGGGCAAGCTGGGTGAGCTGCGCGAGCTGCTCCGGGGCCAGGTGCCCGGCCTGGACGTTGATGTGGATGTGGTCGACGCCGGTGCCGTGCAGGCGCCGGACGTCAAGGAAACCGGGGTCACCTTTGCGGAGAACTCGCGGCTGAAGGCCCATGAGGTGGCCAGGTTCACCGGGATCCTGGCCATTGCCGACGACTCCGGCCTGGCAGTGGATGTCCTGGGCGGCGCGCCCGGGATCTTCTCCGCCCGGTGGGCCGGGAAACACGGGGACGACGCCGCCAACCTGCAGTTGCTGCTGGCCCAGCTCGCCGACATCGACAGCGCACACCGCGGCGCCCGCTTTGTGTGCGCCGCGGCGCTGGCCGGCCCGGACGGCGTCCTGGACGTCGTGGAGGAGGGGACCCTGGAGGGCACCCTGCTTTCGGAACCGCGCGGCAGCGGCGGCTTTGGCTATGACCCCATCCTGCAGCCGCTGGGCCTGGCCAAGTCGTGCGCCGAACTGACGGCGCAGGAAAAGAACGCCATCAGCCACCGCGGCCAGGCCTTCCGCGCCCTGCTCCCGCACATCGTCAAGGCACTCGCGCGGTAATTCCGGCGCCCCGGGCAGGGCGACCCAGACGTCCAGATTTTCACATTATGAAAATGTAATATCCCCTTGTGGAATCAATGTGATTCTGCCTACACTTTCAGGGTGGCCTCAACGATGAGGCCGCCCGAGAGTGATTGGCCCAGCATCATGAAAATCGAACCCGCCACCCCGCCGCACGATGAAACAGTCAGGCGCGCTCACATGGACCGCGTGCTGCACTACCCGCCCAGCGGTGAAGTGCCCGGGCTGCCCCGGATCAGTGCCACCCTGTACAACCAGGACCTGGCCCCGACCAAAAAAGAGGGCCGGCACTGGTCGTCGTACAGCATCTTCGCACTCTGGGCCAACGACGTGCACAGCCTGGGCAACTACGGCTTCATACTCGGCCTGTTCGCCTTGGGCCTGGGAGCCTGGCAGATCCTGCTCGCGCTGGCCATTGGCGCCGCACTGCTGTTTTTCCTGCTGACCTACTCCGGCTTCATGGGACACAAGACGGGCGTGCCCTTCCCCGTCATGAGCCGGATCGCCTTCGGCATCCGGGGTGCGCAGCTGCCGGCAGCCATCCGCGGTGCCGTGGCGATCGTCTGGTTCGGCATCCAGACATACCTGGCCACCCTGGTCCTTCGGGTCATGCTCATCGCCATCGCCCCGGGATTCGGGGCATTGGACCACAATTCCTTCCTCGGCCTCTCAACACTTGGCTGGTTGACCTTCCTCTTCCTGTGGGTCATCCAGGTGGTGATCGTCCGCTACGGCATGGACATGATCCGCAAATATGAGGTTTTCGCCGGCCCGGTCGTCCTGTTTACGCTGATCGCACTGGCCGTCTGGATGTTCTTCAAGGCCGGCCTGTCCATTTCCTTCTCCACCAGCCATCCGCTCACGGGAGGCGCCATGTGGCGCAGCATCTTTGGCGGCGCCGCGCTCTGGGTGACCATCTACGGCACCTTCGTGCTGAACTTCTGCGACTTCACCCGCGCCTCCAGGTCCCGTAAGTCGATCGCCAGGGGCAACCTGTGGGGCATCCCGGTCAACACGATGCTCTTTGGCGTCATTGCGGTGGTCATGGCCGGTGCACAGTTCAGGATCAACGGCCACATCATTTCCAGCCCCTCCGACATCGTGCAGGCCATCCCCAACACGCTCCTGGTGGTGCTGGCCAGCCTGGCCCTGCTGGTGCTGACCATCGCCGTGAACATGATGGCCAACTTCGTGGCGCCGGTCTACGCACTGAACAACTTCTTCCCCAAGCACCTCAACTTTGCCCGGGCCAGCCTGATTTCCGCCATCATCGGCCTGGTCATCCTGCCGTGGAACCTATACAACAACCCGGTGGTGATCGTGTACTTCCTGGGCGGCCTGGGTGCACTGCTCGGCCCGCTGTTCGGCATCATCATGGTGGACTACTGGCTGATCCGCAAGGCCCGCGTCAACGTTCCGGCGCTCTACACGCAGCAGGATTCCGGGCCGTACTTCTACCGGCAGGGGGTCAACCCGCGGGCCATCACCGCCTTTCTCCCGGCCGCCGTCATTGCCATCGTCCTTGGCCTGGTGCCGTTCTTCCACGACATTGCAGACTTCTCGTGGTTCTTCGGCGCCGGCATCGCCGCAGTGCTCTATTACTTCCTCGCCGGCCGCAGCCGCCAGTTTGAGGAAGTCTCCGGGGAGCCCATCGCCGTGGCCAGCACGCATTAACCTTT
>NZ_JAAMFN010000016.1 GCF_013376095.1 Arthrobacter sp. SDTb3-6
TTGATTCTTTCCCATGTCCGCATTCAGACGATTCACATCGCTGAAATTGAACACATGCCATCGGGCCAATTTTCATGGCTTGATGAACGAGTCTGATCCAAGGCCGGACTGTATGTCCGGCGGGGTACTAACTCTAACACCATGCTGCCGGGTTCGCCAAACAGCAGGAAGATGTCCATCAGGACATGCGCGTGTCAGTCGCCGGACGGCCGCAGGTAGACGGCGCCGAGCGCTGGAAGCCGCAGGGCGACCGAGTGTGGCTGCCCGTCCCAGGCCTGCGTTCCGGCGGGAAGCGGGCCATCGTTGAGGACGTTCGATCCACCGTATTCGGCCCGGTCCGTATTCAGCAGTTCCCGCCACTGCCCGCCCTGGGGCAGCCCCACCCGGAAGCCCTCGTAGGCGACACCGGCAAAGTTGATGATGCACACCAGCGGGTTTCCGCCGTTGTCCCACCGGATGAAGGACACCACGTTGTGGGCCGTGTCCCCACCGTTGATCCACGTGAAGCCTTCAGGCTTGTTGTCCAGTTCAGAGAGCGCGGGAGTGCCGGCGTAGACCTGGTTCAGCTCCCGGACCAGGAGCTGGATCCCCTGGTGCGGCGGGTTTTCCGTCAGCCACCAGTCCAGTCCGTGTTGTTCGCTCCACTCCGCTTCCTGCCCAAACTCGGTGCCCATGAAAATCAGCTGCTTGCCCGGGTGAGCCCATTGGAAGGCGAGGTAGGCGCGAAGGTTGGCCAGCTGCTGCCACCGGTCCCCCGGCATTTTCCGCAACAGCGAGCCCTTGCCGTGGACCACCTCGTCGTGGCTGATGGGGAGCAGGAAGTTTTCCGTGAATGCGTAGACCAAGGAGAACGTGATCTGGTTGTGGTGCCAGCCTCGGTTCACCGGGTCCTCTGCCATGTAGGTCAGGGAGTCGTGCATCCAGCCCATGTTCCACTTGATGCCGAAGCCAAGGCCGTTCGCACCCGTCGGGGCCGTGACCCCGGGAAATGCCGTGGACTCCTCAGCGATCGTGACGATCCCCGGATTGCGGCGGTAGGCGGTGGCATTCATTTCCTGCAGGAAGCTGATGGCCTCCAGGTTTTCCCGCCCGCCAAAGCGGTTTGGGCTCCACTGGCCGTCTTCCCGGGAGTAGTCGAGGTAAAGCATGGACGCGACGGCGTCCACGCGCAGTCCGTCGATGTGGAATTCCTCAAGCCAGTACAGTGCGTTGGCCACCAGGAAGTTGCGCACCTCATTCCGGCCGAAGTCGAAAATGAGCGTGCCCCAGTCGGGGTGCTCGCCCAGCCGCGGATCGGAGTGCTCGTACTGTGCCCCGCCATTGAACCGGGCCAAGGCCCATTCGTCCTTGGGGAAGTGTGCCGGGACCCAGTCCATGATGACCCCGATCCCGGCCTGGTGCAGGGAGTCGACGAGGAAGCGGAACTCGTCCGGGTGGCCAAAGCGGGAGGTGGGCGCATAGTAGGAGGTGACCTGGTACCCCCAGGAACCGCCAAAGGGGTGTTCGGAGACAGGCATGAATTCGACGTGCGTGAAGCCGAGCCACTGGACGTACTCAACCAGTTCCGAAGCCAGCTCGCGATACGAAAGGCCTTGGCGCCACGAACCCAGGTGGACCTCGTAGACGCTCATCGGCGAGTTGTGCGGGTCCCGTGCCGCCCGGGCTGCCATCCATTCTGAATCCTGGAAGGAATACGCGGATTCCACCACGCGGGACGCGGTGAGCGGCGGTACCTCGGTGCCGTACGCCATGGGGTCGGCCTTTTCCAGCCAGCGCCCGTCCTCGGTCAGGATCTGGAATTTGTAGCGGTCGCCCGCCGCCGCGTCCGGAATGAAGAGTTCCCACACGCCGCTGGCGCCCAGGGTGCGCATGGCGTGGGACCGGCCGTCCCAGTTGTTGAATTCGCCGATGACACGCACGGCCCGCACGGCGGGAACCCAGACCGCAAAGCTGACGCCGTGGACGTCGCCGAGGCTTGAATGGTAGCGCTGCACGTGCGCGCCGAGGACGGTCCACAGGGCCTCGTGCCGCCCTTCAGCCATCAGGTGGAGGTCAAGTTCGCCCACGGTCGGCAGGTAGCGGTAGGGATCATCCACCTCGTGAACGCCGTCGCCATAACGGACTTCCAGGCGGTAGTCCGGCACGTGCCCGGCTTCCTCCACAGGCACCACCGCAACCCAGATTCCGCCGTATTCGTGCGTCATCGCGTGCGTGCGGCCACCGGTCAGGACCTTCACGGACTCCGCCAGGTGGCGCAAGGTGCGGATGGTTGCAAAACCCTCCGAATCCAGGTGCGCCCCGAGCACCGAGTGCGGCGCGTAGTAGGTCCCCTCGGAAACACTGGCCAAGACCCCGTCAGCAACAGCCAGCGGCAATGTCTTCTTCAGTCCCATGTCCACACTACTTTCCCTTGATTCAAACAAATCCCGAACAGCCTTCACCGGCACACCAACCCAATCAGGCCGGTTCTGCAATTCATAAACAACCTCGTACAACGCCTTGTCCAGCCACAATGCCATGAAAAGCGCCGATTCCGCCTCAATACTGCGGGGCAGGACTTCCTGGTAGCCGTCGATGAAGGCGGCGGCGGCCGCCTTGGCCCACGCCGCAGCGTCCCCGGCGGTGGCATGCGACCGGCCGGTGGCCTGCGCCCCCGCATAGTCGAAGGAGCGCAGCACGCCCACCACGTCGCGCAACGCCACGTCCGGCGCGCCCCGGCTGGAAAGCGGCCGGAGTGGTTCGCCCTCAAAGTCCAGGAAATACCACTGCGGCCCGCCGGGGTCCACCACGTGAAGGAGCTGGCCCAGGTGAAGGTCCCCGTGGATGCGCTGCAGCAGCGGAACCTGCCTTATTTGGCGCAGTTGTGCCAGGATATCGCCGAAGGCTTCATCGTAGGGTCCGACGGCGGCACCCGCCCGTTCCCAGGACCACGTGAGCCGGGCGGTGAGCGCCTCGACAAACGCCCCGGTCCCGCTGTCCGTCCCGGCCGTCCCGAGGGACGTAAGCAGGTCGGTGTGCAGCCGTGCCAGGGCGGCGCCGATGCCACGGGCCTGGCGGGAAAAATCGCTGCCGGAGGAAGCTGCGGCCAGGGCCGTGGTCCATCCGTCGACGCCGCCGGAAATAAAGTCATGGATGACAAAAAGCGTGGTGCCTGCCGTCCCGGCACCCGCCGGCGCGGCCCTGGGGCCGAGGCAGGCAGCGGCCTGCAGGACCGGGACGGTGGCGCATCCGGCCCGCGCGAGTGCCCTGCCGATCTCCACTTCCGGGTGCACCCCCGGCTGGAGAACGCGAAAGAACTTGGCCACCAGGGGCCGGCCCGCCAGCTCAAAGACCACCGAGCTGTTGGACTGTTCAGCCGCCACGGACCGCACGGCCGCCACGGCTGCGCCCGTAGCCGGGCCCGCGGCTGCGCCCGCCGTGCCGCCCGCGGCTGCCAGTGCGGTGGCACTGTGCCAGGTGCTGATGCCCTCCAGCGGGGTGGCGCCGGAGACCACGTCCAGCCAGGCGGCGATGAAGCCGGGATCTGCCAGGGCGTCATACACCCAGCCACCTGTTGGCAGCTTTCCCAGAATCGCGGATTGTGGCACACCGGGCGGACGGTGGCCGGAGACGCCCACGGGGACCTGCAGCGTAACGGAACGCCCGGCGTCGTCCGGGGACGGTGGCGGGCCGGCGGGGACGACGCCGACGAACAGTACGGTGAATTCCGTGCCGGCCACCGTGGACGGCAGCGCCAGGCTGCCGGCGCTGCGCAGGGAGGTGCCCTGTCCGGCGTCGCCCTTGAGGGGGTACCAGCGCTGGGCGGGCAGCCAGTCCGCGACCAGCCCAAGGATGCCACTGTCCATCAGGCCGCTGCCGATCCGGGGCTGGAGCCGCTGCGATAACGCCGGCAGGAGGACATGCCTACCGCCGCACGTGCAGGATGTGGGCCGGTTCCAGGTGGGCGTCGAGGCGGAAATAGTTTTGCTTGCCCCAGTTCCAGGTGGCGCCGGTGATGAGCTCGTCGACAATGAACGTCCCGTCCGGGGCGAGCCCGTCCAGCTCCAGGGCGTCCAGGTCCAGGGTGAGCCGGCCTTCGCGCACGCTGTGCGGGTCCACGTTGATGACGACGATGATGGTGTCCTTGCCGGCCGGCGCATCAGCCGTGGCGGCGACTGCCTTGTGCTTGCTGAAGACCAGGGTGGCGTCGTCCGAGCTTTCGTGCAGGGTCAGGTTTTCCAGGTCCAGCAGGGCCGGGTGGGTGCGGCGGATCGTGTTCAGCAAGGTGACGAAGGGTGCCAGCGACTTGCCGGCGGCCTCGGCGCCGGCAAAGTCGCGGTCCTTGTACTCGTACTTTTCGTTGTCGATGTTTTCTTCCGACCCCGGCCGGGCCACGTGTTCGTACAGCTCGTAGCCGGCGTACATGCCCCAGAGCGGACTGCCCATGGCGGCAAGTACGGCACGGATCTTGTAGGCCGCCGGGCCGCCGTACTGCAGGAATTCGGTGAGGATGTCCGGGGTGTTGACAAAGAAGTTGGGCCGGAAATACCCTGCCGATTCGCGGCTGACGTGGTGCAGGTACTCCTCCAGTTCCTCCTTCGTGTTGCGCCAGGTGAAGTAGCTGTAGGACTGCTGGAAACCGGCCCGGCCCAGGGCGGCCATCATGGCCGGGCGGGTGAACGCCTCCGCCAGGAACACCACTTCGGGGTGCTCGGCGTTGACCGTGCCGATCAGCCACTCCCAGAACCAGACGGGCTTGGTGTGCGGGTTGTCCACGCGGAAGATCTTCACGCCGTGGCTGATCCACAGGCGCACGATCCGCAGGATTTCCGCCGACAGCCCGGCCGGATCGTTGTCAAAGTTCAGCGGGTAGATGTCCTGGTACTTTTTCGGCGGGTTTTCCGCGTACGCAATGGTCCCGTCGACGCGGGTGGTGAACCACTCCGGGTGCTCCGTGGCCCACGGGTGGTCAGGGGCGCACTGCAGGGCCAGGTCCAGCGCCACCTCCAGCTCCAGCTCGTTGGCGGCGGCCACAAATGCGTCAAAGTCGGCAAAGGTGCCCAGGTCCGGGTGGATCGAGTCGTGGCCGCCGACCGCGGAGCCGATGGCCCACGGCGAGCCGGGATCCGCGGGGCCGGCCGTCAGCGTGTTGTTGGGGCCCTTGCGGTTGACGGTGCCAATGGGGTGGATGGGCGGCAGGTAGACCACGTCGAATCCCATGTCCGCGACGGCCGGCAGGCGGCGGGCGGCCGTCCTGAAGGTCCCGCTGGTCCACTCCCCCGTACCCGGGTTGCGGCGGGCACCCTCGGACCGCGGGAAGAATTCGTACCAGGCGCCGCGCCCGGCGGCGTCGCGTTCCACCTTCAGCGGATAGCTGCGGCTGCGCGTCACCAGGTCCCGGAGCGGGAAACGGGCGACGGCGGCACGCACCTGCGCGCCGGTGCCGGCGGCCAGGCGGTCGTTCGTGTTCAGTGTGATGTCCGCGAGCGCCTTGGCGGCGTGCTTGAACGTCTTGGCGTCCTGGGGGTGCGGGGTGTCCCTGGCCGCCTGGGACAGCAGCAGGTGTCCTTCCGCAAGCATGACCGCGACGTCCACTCCGGCGTTGATCTTGACCTGCGCGTTGTGGGTCCAGGTGGCGTAAAGATCGGTCCAGCCTTCAACGGCAAACTGCCAGTCGCCCTCCGCCGTCGGGGTGAGGGTGCCCGCCCACGCGTCGGTGCCCTTGCCCTGCGGGGCCATGCGCGTCCGCTGGACTTCCTTCCCGCTCGGGTCCAGCAGAACGGCGGTGGCGCCGACGGCGTCGTGCCCTTCCCGGAAGACGACGGCACGGACGTTGACTGCTCCCCCCCGCACGGCCTTGGCCGGGAACTTCCCGTCCTCGATGACGGGCTGGACGTTGGTGACGGGGATGCGCCCGAAGCGCAGTCCTGCCGCGGCAAGTGCATCTGCCTGGCCGACGCCGGGCGCTGTCGGAATGGTCTTCAAGGTAGTCACAATCTCGACGTTAGCGACTCCGCACCCAGAATGCGAAGGCCATCTTCGGATATGGGCCGTTTGCGTGCGGATATGAAGCGGTTCCCGGGGCCGGAGGCGTTCGTGACGTCATGAATCGTCGTTTGTGTCGGCGTCGGCGGACGGGCGTAACGTCCATGGGCTAGGGTGACCGGCATGAAGGCCATTCGCAGATTCACCGTCCGCACCGTTGTCCCCGCGCCCATCGGCGCACTGCCGCGCCTGGCCACCAACCTCCGCTGGTCCTGGCACCTGCCCACCCGCCAGCTGTTCGAGTCGCTGGACCCCGCCCTGTGGGACGAGGTGCGGCACGACCCGCTGGCCATGCTCGCCGCGGTGTCACGGGAGAAGCTGGAGGCGCTGGCCGCGGACCCGGACGTGGTGGCGCGCGTGGCCGACGCCGGGGAGAACCTCGACGCCTACCTGGGCGGGCCGCGCTGGTACCAGTCGCTGGGAGCAGACGCCCCGCAGGCCATCGCCTACTTCTCCCCGGAGTTCGGCATCAGCGAGGTGCTGCCACAGTATTCAGGCGGCCTGGGCATACTGGCCGGCGACCACCTCAAGGCCGCCTCCGACCTGGGCGTGCCGCTGATCGGCGTCGGGCTGCTGTACCAGGCCGGATATTTCAAGCAGTCGCTGTCCCGGGACGCCTGGCAGCAGGAAACGTACCCGCTGCTGGACCCGGATGCCCTGCCGCTGACCCTGCTGCGCGAGGACGACGGCACGCCGGCGCAGATTTCGCTGCCGCTGCCCGGGGGCCGCATGCTCCGCGCCAACATCTGGCGCGCCGATGCGGGCCGCGTGCCGCTGCTGCTGCTGGATTCCAATGTGGCTGAAAACGACGGGGCCGCCCGCGGGGTGACCGACAGGCTGTACGGGGGCGGCGGCGACCACCGCCTGGCCCAGGAGCTGCTGTTGGGCATGGGAGGGGTGAAGGCGCTGCGCGTCCACGCCCGCCTGACCGGCACACGGGAACCCGAGGTGTTCCACACGAACGAGGGCCACGCCGGATTCCTGGGGATCGAACGCATCCGCGAGCTCATGGACCCCGCCGTCACACCCAGCCCGCTGTCCTGGGACGAGGCCCTGGCCGCCGGCCGCGCGTCGACCGTGTTCACCACGCACACGCCCGTTGCGGCCGGGATCGACCGTTTTCCGCGCAGCATGATTGAGCACTTCTTTGCCGGCGAGCTGGCCCCCGGCGTTCCCGTGGACCGCATCCTCGCCCTGGGCGCGGAGAACTACGAAGGCGGCAACCCCGAGGTGTTCAACATGGCGGTCATGGGCCTGCGCCTGGCCCAGCGCGCCAACGGCGTGGCCAAGCTCCACGGCGTGGTGTCCCGCAAAATGTTCTCCGGACTGTGGCCGGGCTTTGACCACGAAGACGTCCCCATCACGTCCGTGACAAACGGCGTCCACGTGCCCACCTGGGTGGACCCCCAGCTGGCGCGCCTTGCCCGGGAGAAGTTTGGCGCCGACGTCCTGGACGGCCCGGACTGGTCCAAGGTGTACGACGTCAGCGACAGCGAAGTGTGGGAGCTGCGCCGGCGGCTGCGCGCGGCCCTGGTGGACGACGCACGGCACCGCCTGCGCGCGTCGTGGAAGAAGCGGGGGGCCGCGGACGCCCAGCTGGGCTGGACCGATTCGGCCCTCGACCCGGACGTGCTCACCATCGGATTTGCCCGCCGGGTACCCACCTACAAGCGCCTGACCTTGATGCTGCGCGACCCCGCCCGGCTCAAGGCGCTGCTGCTGCACCCCGAGCACCCCGTCCAGCTGGTCATTGCGGGCAAGTCCCACCCGGCCGACGACGCCGGCAAGAAGATGATCCAAGATCTCGTCCAGTTCACCGACGACCCGGAAGTCCGGCACCGGATCGTTTTCCTGCCCAACTACGACATCGCCATGGCCCGGACCCTGTTCCCGGGGTGCGACGTGTGGCTGAACAACCCGCTGCGGCCCCTGGAGGCCTGCGGGACCTCAGGCATGAAGGCCGCCATCAACGGTTCGCTGAACCTTTCCGTCATGGACGGCTGGTGGGACGAGCTGTACGACGGCGAAAACGGCTGGGCCATTCCCACCGCCAACGAAGGCACCAGCGCCGAGGAACGCGACAACATTGAGTCCGCGGCGTTGTACGAGCTGCTGGAGACCCAAGTGGCACCGCGGTTCTACGACGGCCCGGCAACCGCCGGCTCCGGCGCGCCCGGCCCATCACGCGGCGCCACCGGCGCCCCGCCCTCACACTGGATTTCCATGATCAGGCACACCCTGGCCAACCTCGGACCCAAGGTTTCCGCCGAGCGCATGGTCAAGGAATACGTGCAGCGCCTGTACCAGCCGGCTGCTGCGTCCGGCCGGGCCGCACGGGCCGGCGGCTACGCCGAGGCGAAGGACCTGGCCGCCTGGATCGGCACGATCCGCACGGAATGGGGCCTCATCCGCATTGAACACGTTGAATCCCGCGGGCTCACGGACGAACCCCTGATCGGGGAGTCGCTGCAGGTCCGCGCCGACGTCCATCTGGGCGTGCTTTCCCCGGGCGACGTCACCGTCTCCGTGGCGTACGGGCGCGTGGGCGAAAACGACGAACTCACCGACACCGGCACCCTGGATTTGGCGCCGGACGCGGACCTGGGCTCCGGCCGGCACCGGTTTGCAGCCGAGCTGGTCATCGACCGGTCCGGCAGTTTCGGCTACGGGGTGCAGGTCCTCCCCCGCCACCGCGGCCTGGCCGACCCGGCGGAACTGGGACTCATCGTCACGGCGTAAGGCAGGGCCACGGTCCCGACAAGCGGGGTCCCGACAAGCGGGGTCCCGACAAGCTCGACCGGCGGGGTCCCGATCAGGGGCTGGGGAGCAGGTTGCGGAAGATCAGTACCGTGTTGGCCTCGACCGGGACGGCTTCGCCCGCCTGGACGCCCGGGACGGTGCGGGGCAGGCGGAAGGTGGGTTCGCCGTCGTCCGTCGCAAAGGGCCCGGAGGTGGTCATGCGCAGCTGGTAGGGGTTCGCCGCCAGCGAGGGGTCCCCGGCGAAACGCGGATTGGCCGGCAAGGTCACGGATTCGTCGGTGATGCCGGTGTTGAAGATGACCAGGCCGTCCACTTTTCCGTTGGGCGAGCCCATGAGCATGGTGAGGATGCGTTCGTGTGGGTTGGTCCACCGCTCCGGCGCCATGGGCTCCCCGTCCGCGCCAAACCAATGGATGAAGGCCTCACCGCCGCGTGTCGGGTAGCTGCTGGGCTGCTCGCTGAGGAAGTGGCGGCGCAGCTGGACCAGGCGCCGGGTGGCTGCCAGCATGGTCTGCGCGTCGGGGTCCATGGACCAGTCCAGCCAGGCGATTTCGTTGTCCTGGCAGTAGGCATTGTTGTTTCCGCCCTGGCTGCGGCCCAGCTCGTCGCCGGCGGAAATCAGGGGCATGCCCTGGGCGAGCAGGAGCGTGGCCATCATGTTGCGGGCGGTGCGGCCGCGCTCGGACAGGATGGCGGGGTCGTTCGTGATGCCCTCGACCCCGTGGTTCCAGCTGCGGTTGTCCCCGTGCCCGTCCCGGTTGCCTTCCTGGTTGTCCTCATTGTGTTTTTCGTTGTACGCGGTCAGGTCCGCCAGTGTGAAGCCGTCGTGCGCCGTGACCAGGTTGACCGAGGCCAGGGGGCTGCGCCCGGACCGGGCAAACAGCGCGGCGGAGCCGCCCAGCGCGTCGCCGAACTTGGCCAGGTTGCCGCTGTGGTGCCCGTCAAGCGCCGCGGCACGGTCGGTCAGCCACACTTCACGGACGCTGTCACGGAAGGAATCGTTCCAGTCCGACCAGCCGGTGGGGAAGTTCCCGGTCTGCCAGCCGCCGTAGCCCACGTCCCAGGGCTCGGCAATCAGTTTCGTGGTGGACAGCACGCCGTCCGTGGCCGCGGCCAGCAGGAAGGGGTGCTGGTGGGTGAATTCATGGGCGCCGTCGCGGGCCAGCGATACGGCCAGGTCGAAGCGGAAGCCGTCGATGTGGAATTCCTCCACCCAGTAGCGCAACGAGTCCATCGCCATCCGGATCACGTACGGATTGCTGAAATTGAGCGTGTTGCCGCATCCGGTGGTGTCCACGTAGCCGCCGTCGCGCATGCGGTAGTACTGCTCCTCGCCCAGCCCGCGCCAGCTCAGTGCCGGCCCGCCCTGGCCGCCCTCGGCCGTGTGGTTGTACACCACGTCCAGGATGACCTCGATCCCGGCCAGGTGCAGCAGCTTCACCATGCCCTTGAGCTCGTCCTGCACGGCCGCCGGGCCCTGTGCGCGGGCCGCGGCGCTGGCGTACTGCACGTGCGGGGAGAAATAGCCCAGGGTGTTGTACCCCCAGTAGTTGCTCATGCCCGTCCCGCCCAGGTGCGGCTCGTCAATGTGGAAATGGATGGGCAGAAGTTCGACGGCGGTCACGCCCAGTTTCTGGAGGTGCTCGATCATGACGGGGTGCGCCATGCCGGCGTAGCTGCCGCGGATCTCCTCGGGGATGTCCGGGTGCAGCATGGTCTGGCCGCGCACATGGGCCTCGTACATGACGGTGTTGCGCTGCGGCGTACGCGGGCTCTTGGCCTCGCCCCAGTCAAAACCTGACTGCATCCGCACCGAAACGTACCGCGTGACACCGTCGGCGCACTTTGCCTGGTCGATGTAGCGGCCGTACGGGTCAAGCAGCAGCTGGACCTTTTCGGGGTCGAGGTTGCCTTCCGGGCCTTCCGGGGCGCCGGCGTAAAAACCGTAGCGGCTGCCCACGGGCATGCCCCAGACCAACCCGTGGTGCACGCCGTCGGTCAGGTCCGGCAGCAGGATCGCCTTCCAGGCACCTCCCGGCGGCTGGAAACACAGCACCAGCTGTTCCAGGGCAGGGGCGTACACGGCCACGTTCACCGTGTCGGCGCCCTCTTCGCGGGAATGCGGGGTGACACCCAGGGGGAAGCGCCGTGAGAGCGCCGTGCCGAGCGTGCTCACATCCTCCACGACAGTCTCGGGCATCTCAGGCCTGGGCCGCCCGCTGCTTGGAGACCTCGTACAGGCTGATTCCCACGGCCATCGACGCATTCAGCGACTCCATGGCAGAGTTGATCGGGATGGAGACAATCTGGTCGCAGTTTTCGCGCACGAGGCGCGAGAGGCCCTTGCCTTCGGAGCCGACCACCAGGCAGATGGGGTCCTGCGCGAGGCCGAGGTCGGGCAGCGAAACGTCGCCATCGCCGTCGAGCCCCAGGACGAAGTAGCCCATCTTTTGGAAGGAGCCAATGGCACGGTTCAGGTTGGGCGCCTTCGCGACGGGCACGCGCACGGCGGCGCCGGCGCTGGTCTTCCAGGCCGAGGCAGTCACGCCCGCGCTGCGGCGCTCGGGGATGATGACAGCCTGGCCGGAGAAGGCGGACACGCTGCGGATGATGGCCCCGAGGTTGCGGGGATCGGTGATGCCGTCCAGGGCCACGATCAGGGGTGCGTTGGCAATGTGGCCCTTTTTCCACTCGGACATGATTTCCCCGGCCGCGTCCACGGCGTCCTCATACTCGTAGGGCGGGATCTGCAGGACCAGCCCCTGGTGGACGGCCTCTTCGGTGAGGCGGTCCAGTTCCGGCTTGTGCGCCTCGAGCAGCGGGATGCCGCGTTCGGTGGCCAGCTTGATGGATTCGCGCACGCGCTCGTCCATGTCAACGCGGACCGCCACGTAAAGGGCTTTGGCCGGGATGCCGGCGCGCAGTGCCTCCACCACGGAGTTGCGGCCCGTGACGAGTTCTTCGGTCGCCTTGCCCTTGGGGCCGCTGCTGCGGCGGGGGGCGGTGGTGCCGCCCGTGCCGCGCTTGGCGGCGGAGCGCTCGGCCAGCTGCTTGTTCTTGTAGGCCTTGTGGTAGGTGCGTTCCTCGGCCTTCGGCGTGGGGCCCTTGCCTTCAAGCGCCTTGCGGCCCAGTCCGCCTGTGCCCTTGACGGGGCCCTTCTTGAGCTTGCGGACTGCGCCGGAGCGGGAGCTGTTGGCCATGGTGAAACCCTTACGATTGGTGCGGTGCCGGTCTTTGCCTGGCCCCGAAGTTCGTCAAAATTCGTGCCCGCGGACGTTTTTAGGCACACGGGAATACGGGAGAATTAAAACCCGTAGCTAACAGTTTACGGCCTGTTTTCTGCCATGTGGTGCCAAAAGTGCGGATTCTCACGCGCCCGCCCCCCACCAACGCTCGGTTGCAACCGGGGCGGAATCGGGCAACGCTTCCGCACTTCCCGCCGGAGCGTTGGCGGAAAACGCCCCGGTTGCGCGCGAGCGTTCACGAAAAACGCCCCGGTTGCGCGCGAGCGTTGGCGGAAAACGCCCCGGTTGCAACCGGGCGTTGGGTGGGTGGCTAGCGCTTGAGGGACCAGGTGGCGCCGTCGGCCGTGTCGGCGACCTCGACGCCGGCAGCCGCCAGGATGTCCCGGATCCTGTCGGATTCGGCCCAGTCCTTCGCCGCCCGCGCCTGCGCACGCGCTTCCAGCTGGGCCTTGACCAGCACGTCGAGGGCGTCGAGCTCGGCTCCGGACCCGCCGCCCTCCTGCCACCGGGGGTCGAGGGGGTTGATGCCCAGCGCGTCGGTCATGCCCATGACGGCCAGGAACGCCTCCTGCAAACTGTCGGCGTCGCCCGCGGCCAACGCCGTGTTCCCGGCACGCACGGTTTCATGCAAAACAGCGAGGCCCGCCGGGATGTTCAGGTCGTCATCCATCGCGGCACTGAACGCCTCCGGGCGGGTGCCGACGTACCTGACGCCGTTGCCGGGGAACAGCTTTGCCAGGGCGGCCCGGGCGAACGTTTCAATGCGTTCGACGGCGGCCGCTGCCTCCGCCAGCGAGCCCGGCCGGTAGTCCAGCACGGAGCGGTAGTGGGCCTGGCCGAGGTAGTAGCGGACCACCAGGGGCCGGGCGATTTCCAGCATTTCGCGCGGATTGATGGTGTTCCCGATGGACTTGGACATCTTTTCACCCTCGTAGGTGACCATGCCGTTGTGCATCCAGAAGTTGGCGAAGCCGTGGCCGGCGGCCTGAGACTGGGCCATCTCGTTTTCGTGGTGCGGGAAGCGCAGGTCCAGCCCGCCGCCGTGAATGTCGAACTCGGTGCCGAGGTACTTGGTGACCATGGCGGAGCACTCCAGGTGCCAGCCCGGGCGGCCGGCACCCCACGGGGACTCCCAGCGGGCCGTCTCGGGTTCGCCCTCCTTGTAGCCCTTCCACAGCGCAAAGTCGCGCGGATCGCGCTTGCCCCGGGGATCGGCGTCGGGCGCGGCCTGCATGTCGTCAATGTTCTGGTGGGTCAGGGACCCGTACTTGGCCCACGAGCGGACGTCGAAATAGACGTCGCCGGAGCCGTCCGGTGCCGGGTAGGCGTGGCCGCGGTCAATCAGCTGCGCGATGAGCGCGTGCATTTCCGGAATGTGGCCGGTGGCCCGGGGCTCGTAGGTGGGCTTGAGGATGCCGAGGGCGTCATAGGCGTCTTCGAAGGCCTGCTCGAACCGGTAGGCCAGGGCCCACCAGGGCTCGTTGTTTTCGGCCGCCTTGAGCAGGATCTTGTCATCAATGTCCGTCACGTTGCGCACCACCGTCACGTCGTGGCCGGTGACCTGCAGCCAGCGTGTCAGCTGGTCAAAGGCCAGCGCCGAGCGGACATGGCCGATGTGCGGCTCGCCCTGCACGGTGGCGCCGCAGTAGTACAGGGAGACGCGGCCTTCCTCGAGCGGGACAAAGTCGCGGACGGCGGCGGTGGCGGAATCATAAAAGCGCAGGGTCACTGCTCTAGGTTATCCTCTCCGGCGGCAGCGGGGCCCGGGGCCTGCCAGGATGCCCGGACGACCAGCGCCGTGGCAACGGCTGTGATGCCCTCGCCGCGGCCGGTAAACCCCAGTCCGTCCGAGGTGGTGGCGCTGACGGAGACCGGTGCGCCGGCCGCTGCGCTGAGCGCCGCCTCGGCCTCGGCCCGCCGGGGGCTGAACTTGGGTCGGTTGCCGATGAACTGCACGGCGACGTTGCCGATCTCAAATCCGGCGGCCCGGACGATGCGGGCGGCTTCGGCCAGCAGCGAAACACCGCTGGCCCCCTTCCATTCCGGCCGGTCGGTGCCGAAGTGGGTGCCGAGGTCGCCCACCCCCGCGGCGGAAAACAGGGCGTCCGCGGCGGCGTGGGCCACGGCGTCGCCGTCGGAATGGCCGGACAGGCCGCGCTCACCCTCCCACAGCAGGCCGGCCAGCCACAGTGGCACCCCCGCGCCGGCGCCGTCCGCCTCCGCGGCGAAGGCGTGGGTGTCCACGCCAATGCCTGTCCGGGGCAGCACAGGCCGGTTTTCTCCACCCGCCACGGCTACCCCTCCACCCAGCGCGGGCGCAACGGCCCCTGCAACATGGCATCGGCCAACAGCAGGTCCATGGGCGTGGTGATTTTCAGGCTGTGCGTGGACCCCTGGACCACAAACACGTCCCCGCCCATGGCTTCAACGAGCATGGCGTCGTCGGTGATTTGGGCGGCCTCGGCCGGGACCAGCGTTGCGGCGTAGGCGTGGGCGCGGCGCAGGGTTTCCAGCTCAAAGCCCTGCGGGGTCTGCACGGCGCGCAGGCGGCTGCGGGCCGGCGTGCCGGACACCTTTTCCACACCGGCGCCGGTGGCAGGGAATTCGGCGGGGACCACGGTCTTGATGGTGTCCACCACGGCAAGCGCGGGGATGACGGCCTTGGCGCCGTCGCGCAGGGCGGCCACGACGCGTTCGAAGACCCCTGTGGGCGTCAGCGGCCGGGCGGCGTCGTGCACCAGCACCGTGGAAATGTCCGGTCCCACCATGGCCAGTGCCGCCCGGACGGACGCGGTCCGGTCCGCGCCGCCGTCGACCACGTTCCACACCAGGTCCGGCTGCTCCGCATGCGCGGCGGCCAGCTCCCCGCACAGCTCCACCATCTCCTGGTCCCCCGCCGGGACCGCAATGCAAATTTGGCCGGCAATCCCCGCCTTCACCACGCCGTTGACGGCATGGGCCAGCATGGTGGAACCACCCAGGGGGACCCGCGCCTTGGGCATCCCGTGCCCCAGTCGTTCCCCGGAACCGGCGGCCACAATGATGACGGCGCAGCGCGCGCCCGCTTCCTCAGTCATGACTCCACAGTAGCCCCGGAACCGCGGCCTGGGACGCAAGGAACCCCGGCACCGTGGGGTGCCGGGGTTCCTTGCGGGTCCTGCCGCGGACCCGTTCGAAGTTGCCGCTACGAGGCCAGGACCTCATCAAGGACTTCTGCGGCCTTGTCCTCGTCCGTCTTTTCCGCCAGGGCAAGCTCGGAAATCAGGATCTGCCGCGCCTTGGCCAGCATCCGCTTCTCGCCGGCGGACAGCCCGCGGTCGTGGTCGCGGCGCCAGAGGTCGCGGACAACCTCGGCCACCTTGATGACGTCACCGGAAGCCAGCTTTTCCAGGTTGGCCTTGTAACGACGGGACCAGTTGGTGGGCTCTTCCGTGAATTCCGCGCGGAGCACGTCAAAAACGTGTTCCAGGCCTTCCTTGCCCACCACGTCGCGGACCCCGACGAGGTCTACGTTTTCCGCGGGCACTTCGATGGTTAGATCCCCCTGGGCAACCTTGAGCTTGAGATACATCTTCTCTTCACCCCGAACCGTGCGCATCTTGATCTCTTCGATCTTGGCCGCACCGTGGTGTGGGTAAACTACTGTCTCGCCGACCTCAAAAAGCATGTGGATTCTCCCTTTCCAATACTCCCAGTTTACCACGTCCAGCCGCCTACTTCCTTGAGTTTCCGCAGGTCAGGGGCTCCTGCGGAAACTTCCACGGCATAATTGCTCCAACAAGTGGAGATTTTTTGGGCCCTTGACTAAACGCTTCCGGGATGCAGTGGCGGCCGCACACAATACACGCCCCCGCCGGGAAACCGCCACAAAAGCATGCTTTCGCCCCGATTGCGGATAAGGTGGTGGCAGATATTTGTCTTTTCCATGAGGAGTTACTGACGTGAGAATCGCTGCCGGCATGCCCGGTGCCAAACGAGCCCGGCGCTTGAGCCTGATTGCCGCGATTGGCATTGGTGCCATCGCGTTCACCGGCTGCAGTGCCATCAATGAGCAAAGCACCACGAAGATCAAGGTTGTCTCCGACGGCGTTGATGCGAATGTGGGCAGCCTGGAACTGCGCAACGTGTTGGTCATCTCCCAAGGAAGTGACGCCCCCGGCCGCGTCCTGGGCACGTTCTACAACACCTCCGACTCCGACGCCACGCTGACCATCAGCGGCGACCAGGGATCACAGACCGAGGTCACCGTCAAGCCGGGCGTGCCGCTGGTCCTCAACGGCGCCTCCGACAAGGCGATCCTGAGCACCGTCACGGCAGCCCCGGGCGCCACCGAGGTGCTGCAGCTGCGCGGGTCCGGCGCCACGACCGACTCGACGTCGCTGACCGTCCCGGTCCTGGACGGCACCCTGGCCGAGTACAAGGACATGCTGCCCACCGCCAAGGCCACCCCGTAACCGCAGTCCTGCCAGGGCGCAGCTGACGTTGCGCCCACAGCAAAGGGACGGCCACCGTGAATCACGGTGGCCGTCCCTTTGCGTCCTGCGGCCTGCAACCTGCCCTGCGGCCTGCGGCTCGCGGCCTACGGCTCGAACTTGTACCCGAGCCCGCGCACCGTCACCAGGAACCGCGGCGCCGCCGGGTCCGGCTCGATCTTGCTCCGGATGCGCTTGACGTGCACGTCCAGCGTCTTGGTGTCGCCCACATAGTCCGATCCCCACACCCTGTCGATCAGCTGCCCGCGCGTGAGCACGCGCCCGGCATTGCGCAGCAGCATTTCCAGCAGTTCAAACTCCTTCAGCGGGAAGGACACGCCCTCGCCGTGCACGGTGACCACGTGCCGTTCCACATCCATCCGGACCGGGCCGGCCTGCACGGTGGAGCTGACCAGCTCCTCCGGTTCACCCTGCCGGCGCAGTACGGCCCGGACACGGGCCATGAGTTCACGGGACGAGTACGGCTTCGTGACATAGTCGTCGGCGCCCAGCTCCAGCCCCACCACCTTGTCGATCTCCGAATCCTTGGCCGTGAGCATGATGATGGGGACGGTGGAGCGCTGGCGCAGGTGCTTGCAGACCTCGGTGCCGCTCATGCCCGGCAGCTGCAGATCCAGCAGCACCAGGTCGGCGCCGCTGCGTTCAAACGCCACCAGGGCGTCCAGCCCATCGTCCGCCACCTCCACCTCGTACCCTTCCTTGGCCAAGAGGAAGGACAGGGGGTCGCTGATGGACTCTTCGTCTTCGACAATCAAGATGCGGCTCACGTGTACTTGCTCCTTGTGACTCAGCTGTGTCATAACCCAGCTGTGGTGTGGTTCAGCGTTGCTTCCGTCCGGTGCCAAGGCTCAGGGCGGCGTCGCTGGTGGACGGGGAAAGTTGGGGCAGGCGCACGGTGAACGTGGAGCCTGTCTTGGGCGCGGACCACAGGGTGACCTCGCCGCCGTGGTTGCCCACAATATGCTTGACGATGCTCAGGCCGAGTCCCGTGCCGCCCGTGTGGCGTGACCGGGCCGCATCCACCCGGTAAAAGCGCTCAAAGACACGCTCCTGGTCTTCCGGGCTCATGCCGTCGCCCTGGTCGGAGACACTGACGCTGACGACGCCGTCACGCACCTGGAGCCCGATCCCCACCTGGGTGTTTTCCGGGGAATAGCGCACGGCGTTGTCGATCAGGTTCCGCAGCGCAGTCACCAGCTGGGACGCGTCGCCGTGGACCAGGGCGGGGACGGGCGGGCCCACCGCAAGAACAATGTTCTTGGCCTGCGCCGGCAGCCGGGTCCGGTCCACGGCCTCGGCGATGACCGCGTTGATGTCCACGTCGGTGCCCGCCTGGACGATGTCCTTGCCCTGCAGCCGCGAAAGTTCAATGATGTCCTGGACCAAGGCGGCCAGACGGGCCGACTCGGTGATCATGCGGGACGCGAAGCGGCGGACGGTCGCCTCGTCATCCGGGGACGACTCCAGCGCCTCGGCCAGCAGTGAGATGGCGCCCACGGGCGTTTTCAGCTCGTGGGAGACGTTGGCGACGAAATCGTTGCGCACGGCCTCGGTGCGGGCAATTTCGGTGCGGTCGTCGGCCAACAGCAGGATGTATTCCTCACCCAGCGGCGCCACGCGCACCTGGATGACCAGCGTGCCTTGGCCGGGGGAACCGGGCGGGGGCTGCGCACCCGGGCCGGCGTCCGGCGTCGAACCTGGGGCAGTGCCTTGGCCTGGCAGGAGAACGCGGGGCAGGAGCAGCTCGCGCTCCTCAATGACCCCGTCGCGGCGGACCCGGTGGGCCAGGTCCAGCAATTCCTGGTGGACCACCGTGTGGCCGCGGACCAGGCCGAACGCGTAGGCGCCCGGGCTGGCGCGGACCACGCCGTCGACCACGTCAATGACGATGAAGGCCTTGCCCACCACGGAAAGGATCTCCGCGGAGCCCTCCGGCAGTGACGGTTCGCCGACGTCCACGGTGCGGCGGCGGGCCCGTTCGCTGGTGCTGAAGGCGAGCATGCCGAACATGCCCATGGCCAGGCCCACCAGCCCGGCAGCCACTCCAATCAGCAAAGGATTCACATCCCAAGACTATGCGCAGTTTCCACCCGGGCCGCCCCAAATGGGTCACCCGTGGCCGCCCGTTCAGCCAACGTTCACCTGATGGTGCGGCCGCGTTAACACTTGGATGGCAAGGTGGGAGATGATCAAGCCCACCTATGTAACGGGCTGCCCATGAAAGGAACCACGCGTGCGCAAAGTATTTCAGGCTGAACTTCACCAAATCGGGGAGGGCCTGGTGGAGATTTCCTCACTGGTGATTGATGCGATTGACAAGTCCTCAACGGCCTTTGCCGCAGCCGACCTGCAGGCAGCCCAGGAAGTCATCGCTGCCGACGCGCGGATCGACTTTCTCCAAAACGACCTCGACGAGCGCGCCATCGACGTACTCGCCCTGCAGGGGCCGGTGGCCAGCGACCTGCGCATGATCGTCGGCTCACTGCGCATGAGCGCCTCCCTTGAGCGCATGGGCGACCTGG
The DNA here is from genome assembly GCF_013376095.1 of Arthrobacter sp. SDTb3-6. Lineage (GTDB taxonomy): Bacteria > Actinomycetota > Actinomycetes > Actinomycetales > Micrococcaceae > Specibacter. The sequence continues at coordinate 19,045 of NZ_JAAMFN010000016.1, forward strand.
CCCGCCACATTTCCCAGCTGACCCGGCTGCGGTACCCGAACAACGTCATCCCGGAGCCGCTCCGGGAAACCTTTGCCGAACTGGCCCGGCAGGACCTCGTCATTGCCCGCAAGGTCGCCGAACTGCTGGAGTCCAGGGACCTCGGGCTGGTGGGCGACATCGCCGCTGCCAAGTCCGAGATCAACAAGCTGCACAAGACGGTCTTTTCCGCCATGGGTGCCCCCGGGTGGGCCGAAACGCCCGCCACCACCGTGGACGTCACCCTGGCCAGCCGCTACTTTGAGCGCTTCGGCGACCATGGCGTCTCCGTGGCCCGCAAGGTCTCCTACCTGGTCACCGGCGAATGGCAGGCCGAGGACTTCCTGGCCGTTTAGGCAGCTGCCCGGGCGCCAAGCACGACGGCGGCCGGTGACCTTTCGAGCGAAAGGGCACCGGCCGCCGTCGTGCTTTATGGCCTTATTTCTTGCCCTGGTTCGCCACGGCCAGGATGGAGGCCGCTGCGGCATCCGGGTCCAGGTACGTGCCTCCGGGGGTGACGGGGGTGAAGTCCTCATCCAGCTCGTACACGAGCGGGATGCCGGTGGGGATGTTCAGGGAGGCGATGGCGTCGTCGGAGATGCCGTCCAGGTGCTTGACCAGGGCGCGCAGGGAATTGCCGTGGGCCGTGACCAGCACCGTCTTGCCGGCCTTGAGGTCTTCCTTGATGTCCGATTCCCAGTAGGGCAGCAGCCGGATGAGCACGTCCTTGAGGCACTCGGTGCGCGGCAGGGCGTTGCCCAGGCCTGCGTAGCGGGGGTCGTGCGCCTGCGAAAACTCGCTGTCATCGGAGAGCGGCGGCGGCGGGGTGTCGTAGCTGCGGCGCCACTGCATGAACTGATCCTCGCCAAACTCAGCCAGCGTCTGGGCCTTGTCCTTGCCCTGCAGCGCACCGTAGTGGCGTTCGTTCAGGCGCCAGTCGCGCTTGACGTCAATCCAGCCGCGGTCGGCGGTGTCGAGGGCGAGGTTGGCCGTGTTGATGGCCCGCTTGAGCCGCGAGGTGTACAGCACGTCCGGCAGGAGGTTGTTCTCCACCAGCAGCTCGCCGCCGCGCACTGCTTCCTGGCGGCCCTGGTCGTTGAGGTCAACGTCCACCCAGCCGGTGAACAGGTTCTTGGCGTTCCACTCACTGTGGCCGTGGCGGAGCAAAATCAGGGTATAGGTCATGGTGTCATCCTACCGGCACGGGCCCCGCGGGCCCGCTGCGGGACGCAATGCTACGTGCCGCTGCGCACCCGGCGGAAGCTCCCGGCCCGGCGTTCACGCCGCCGTCTTTTATGCGCCGGATTCACCGGCGGTTTTGCGCATATGGAGGCTGCGCTTCGCTTATGCGCCGGACCCGTGCGGGGTTTGGCGCAGCTGGTCCACTGGCGCCAAACCCACGCCGGGTCCGGCGCATAACGAAAGCGGCCCGCAGCTTATGCGCACCACCCACCGCCGGGTTTGGCGCATAAGCGCCGCCGGCCGTGAGCCCCGCCACGTTATTTCAGCCGGACGCCGCCGGGCCATTAGTGTAATCCAGTGGTTCAACGTGCCCAAAGGGTCAAAACAGCTTCCACCGGCCCTGCACAACGTGATTCCGTGCCGCGCGGCCGGTCCCGCAGCAAACCCTTCGGCAACCCCACCCGCGGCACCACCAACCCGAACCGCCTCCGCCGCGTGGACCGCTGGCTGGCCGGCCCGGAAGCGTGGCGGCTGCGCCGGGACAGCACTGCCGGCGCCCGCCCCCTGGTGGTGGACCTGGGCTACGGCAGCTCACCCACCACCGCCGTGGAACTGCACCACCGCATCAGCGCTGCCTGCCCGGGCGCCCATGTGACCGGCATTGAAATCGAGCCCGAGCGGGTCCGCACCGCCAAGCCGCTGGAGCACGACGGCCTGGATTTCCGGGTGGGCGGCTTTGAAATCCCGGTACCCGGCCACGCCACCATGGTCCGCGCCTTCAACGTCCTGCGCCAGTACGAGGAGGCGGACGTCCGCCTGATTTGGGGCACCGTCTGCTCCCGGCTGACCCCCAACGGAATCTTCGTTGACGGCACCTGCGACGAGATCGGCCGCCGCAGCACCTGGGTGGCACTGGATTCCGCGGGACCACGGACCCTGACGATCTCGATGCGCTTTGGGGCCTTCAACCTGCCCTCCGACGTGGCCGAGCGCCTGCCCAAGGCGCTGATCCACCACAATGTGCCCGGGGAAAAGGTCAATGACTTTCTTCAGGCCCTGGACCGGCACTGGCTCGCCGCGGCGCCGCTGGCCCCCTTCGGCCACCGCCAGCGCTGGCTGCGCATGTGCCAGAAGATGTACGACGACGGCTGGCCCGTCACGCGCGACCCCTCGCGGTGGCGTTTGGGCGAGCTGACCGTGGCGTGGGCCGCCGTCGACCCGAACTAGGCGCGGCTGCTGCCGGATGCTACCAGGAGGACCCGCGGTTTTGGTTGCCGCGGCCCCGCCCGCGGACCTCGGCCAGGGCGGGCCGGACGTCGGCCAGGTACACACCGGCAACCGTGGCGCCTGCAAGGTCGATGATCATGAGCATGCCCAGGCTGGGCGAGCTGAAGGTGGTGACGACCGGCAACAGGTACAGGAAGCCGAAGAACGCCGAGATTCCCGTCAGGGAACCCCAAAACTGCTTGGTGCGCTTGTAGACGCGCTGAAAATCCGCGGCGGGCGTGCGCAGGCAGTCGGTCAGGGCCCAGATTTGGACGCCGAACGCCACGGCACCCAGCACCACCAGGATGAAAAAGGTCGCAGCATAGAGGAAGAAGCTCACACCACCAGCCTAGCCGGTGCGGGCGACAAGAAACATGCCGCGGCCGGGAGCCTTCCCGCCCGGGCGCCGCGGCTCCCCTACCGTCCGGCGGCGTCCAGTGCCTGGGCCAGGTCCGTCCAGAGGTCTTCAACGTTTTCAATGCCCACGCTCAGGCGCAGCAGGTTCACGGGCACCGATTCGGGCTCGTTGGCGTGGCGGCGGCGGCGCTCAATGAGCGATTCGACCCCGCCCAGGGAGGTGGCGGGGGTCCACAGGCGCAGTGCTTCCACGAGGGTGTTGGCGGCCTCCTCGCCGCCGGCCACCTCGATGCAGAGGATGGAGCCAAAGCCCAGCATCTGCGCCTTGGCGCGTTCGTGCCCCGGATCGGAGTTGAGGCCGGGGAACAAAACCCTCTCGACGCCGTCGTGCACGTTCAGGCGCTTGGCCAGCTCGAAGGCATTGGCCTGGGCCCGCTCAACGCGCAGGGCCAGGGTGCGCACGCCGCGCAGGGCCAGCCAGGCCTCAAACGGGCCGGCAATGGCGCCGTGGATGGAACGGTGGTGGAGGAGCGTGTGGCGCAGGTCCTTGTCAGAGGTGATGAGGGCGCCCAGGATGACGTCGGAATGCCCGGCCAGGTACTTCGTAACCGAGTGGAGCACCACGTCGCTGCCCAGGTCCAGCGGCTTTTGGACCAGCGGCGTGCTGAAGGTGTTGTCCGTGACCACCACGGCACCCACGGCCTTGGCGGAACGGCACAGGACGCGCAGGTCTGCCACTTCAAGCATGGGGTTGGTGGGACTTTCCAGCCACAACATGTCGGCCGCCTTTTCGCCGGCCCCGGTGAGGGCGGCGATGACCTCGTCGTTGTTGGCAATGTCCACCGTGCGCAGGCTGAACAGGCCCTTGTCCGCAAGTTCCTGTGCCATGACCAGGGCGCCCTGGTAGGAGTGCCGCGGCATGACGAGCACGCCGCCCACCGGGATCAGCGAGAACGCCGCGGACACGGCGGCCAGCCCGGAGCTGAACACGAGCGCCGGCAGGGCGGCCCCTTCCAGCTCGGCCAGGGCGTCCTCCAGCGGGTCCCACGTCGGGTTGGAGTAACGGCCGTAGGCCCTGTCGCCGTCCACGACCTGTCCGGTGCCCACGTACGTGGAAGACAGCACGATGGGCGGGTTGACCGCGGCGTCGTGCTCGCGGGCGGGCCGGCCGGCGGCCACCGCCACCGTCTCCGGGCTGAGCTGGTCGGGGTGGGAGGAAGGTTCAAGGGTCATGCTTCCAAAGATAGTGCGCCCGGGCGCCCCGGACGAAAATTCGTGACACGGGCCGGGCCGGCGGCCGCAGCCTGTGGACAAGCCGGGAGGCCTGTCAGCGGCGGCCGGTAAGCTGGGACCGTGACTTTCCCACCCGCCGCCCAGCCCGGCCTGTTCATTGCCTTTGAAGGCGGTGACGGGGCCGGAAAATCGACCCAGGCCGCCCTGCTGGCCCGGGCCCTGTCCGACGCCGGGCGCACCGTTTTGCGGACCCGCGAACCGGGCGGGACCCCGGTGGGCGAAAAGCTGCGCTCGCTGGTGCTGGACCACGGGCAGGGCGAGATTGACGCCCGCTGCGAGGCGCTGATCTTTGCCGCCTCCCGCGCCGCCCACGCCGCCCAGGTGATCGCCCCCGCCGTGGCACGCGGGGAGGTGGTCATCACCGACCGCTACATCGACTCCTCCATCGCGTACCAGGGGGCCGGCCGGGGACTGGGGGCCGCCGAGGTCCGCCGGCTCAACGAATGGGCCACCGACGGGCTGTGGCCCGAGCTCACCGTGCTGCTGGATGTCTCCCCCGAGGACGGGCGCAGCCGACGCACCGCGGGGGATGCGGCGGAGGACCGGCTGGAATCCGAGCCCGACCACTTCCACGCGGCCATCCGCCAGGCATTCCTGGACCGGGCGGCCGCCCGCCCCGAACGCTACCTGGTGCTGCCTGCCGGCCGGCCGGTGGACGAGCTGGCCGCGGCGGTGCGCACCCGTGTCCTGGAGCTGCTGGCCGCCAGGGAAGCGGGCGCTGCATGAGCGTGTGGGTGGACCTGCAGGGGCAGGGGCCCGTGGTGGAGCAGCTGCGCCGCGCCGCCCAGTCAAGCAACCCCACGCACGCCTGGCTGCTGACCGGCCCGCCCGGGTCCGGGCGCTCCAACGCCGCGCTGGCCTTCGCCGCCGCGCTGGTCTGCGAACGCGAGCAGTTGGCCGAGCGCGGCTGCGGCGTGTGCAAGGCCTGCCACACCACGCTCGCCGGCACCAACGCGGACGTCACGTTCATCGCCACCGAAAAGACCACCATCACCATCGAGGAGGCCCGCGAGCTGGTCCGCAAGGCCCACGACAGCCCTTCCTCGTCCCGGTGGCGCGTGATGATCGTGGGCGACGCCGACCGCATGGCCGAACGCACCACCAACGTCCTGCTCAAGGCCATCGAGGAACCGCCGCCGCGCACCATCTGGATCCTGTGCGCGCCCAGCCCGGCCGACGTGCTGGTCACGATCCGCTCGCGCTGCCGCACGCTCACGCTCCGCCTGCCGCCGGTGGAGGACGTGGCGGCCCTGTTGGTGCGCCGCGACGGGATTGAACCCGCCTTGGCCCTGCACGCCGCCCGTGCCGCGCAGAGCCACATTGGCATTGCCCGCCGGCTGGCCTCCGACGCCGGCGCCCGGGAGCGGCGCGACACCATCGTCCGCCTGCCTTTTTCCCTGCGCGACGTTTCGGCGGCCGTGCGCGCCGCCGGGAACCTGCTGGAGCTGGCCCAGGCGGAGGCCGGATCCTCCAATGAGGAACGCGACATTGCCGAAAAGGCCAAGCTGCTGCGCGACCTCGGCGCCCCCGAAACCGGCACCCTGCCACCGCCCATGCGCGCGCAGGTCAGGGCCCTGGAGGAGGACCAGAAGCGCCGCTCCAAGCGCTCGGTGACGGACCAGCTGGACCGGGCCCTGACGGACCTCCTCTCCTTCTACCGGGACGTGCTGGTGCTCCAGCTGGCGGCGCAGGGAGGGCCCGGCGTCGTGCCCTGCGAAGGGTCCGTGGAACTGGTCAACGAGCCGCTCCGCGACCACCTGGCCGAGTTCGCCGCCCGGGGCCGCCCTGAAGCCACCTTGGCCCGGATGGACGCCATCAACGCCGTGCGCCGCCGCCTGACCACCACCAACGTCTCCCCGCTTTTGGCCCTTGAAGCCATGGCCGTCAGCCTGCTCTAGATCCGCAAAGGACCCCCATGCCCCACGCACCCGTACGACGGCGGCACCGCCTCCGCCTTTCCCTCACCATCGCCATGGCGGCCGTGGGCGCCCTCCTGCTGGGCTCCTGCTCGGCTCCGGCCCCCGCCCCCGCGACGGCACCGACGGTGGTTGCCAGTGCGCAGGCGTCCGTCATTGGCGACGTGCCGGCGGACCTGGCCCCCTACTACGGACAGGTGGTGACGTGGACGTCCTGCAACGGCGGCTTCCAGTGCGCGAAGGTGAAGGTGCCGCTGGACTACGCCAAGCCGGGCGGGGAGTCCATCAAGCTCGCCGTCACTCGGCTGCCTGCCACCGGAAAGCGGCTCGGGTCCCTGCTGGTCAATCCCGGCGGACCGGGCGGCTCCGGCGTGGACCTGGTGGTCAACAGCGGCCGGCAGTACTTCTCCGCGAAGCTGCGCGCCGCCTACGACATTGTGGGCTTTGACCCGCGGGGGGTCCAGCGCTCGGACCCCGTCAAGTGCCTTGATGACGCCCAGATGGACGCGTCACGGCAGAAGGACTACGACATGTCCACGACGGCCGGGTTTCAGGCCGCCGAGGCGGACTCGAAGGCGCAGACCGAGCTGTGCGTGAAGAACTCGGGGAATATCCTGGACCATGTGGACACGGTCAGCTCCGCCCGCGACATGGACATCCTGCGCGCCGTGGTGGGCGATGCGAAGCTGAACTACATGGGCTTTTCCTACGGCACCAAGCTCGGCGCCACCTATGCCGGCCTGTTCCCTTCCCGGGTGGGACGGTTCTCCCTGGACGGCGCCCTGGACCCGTCGCTGGGGATTGACCAGATTTCCATGGGGCAGGCGGTCGGCTTTGAAAATGCCCTGCACGCCTGGGCGAAGAACTGCCTGGGCACCAAGGACTGCCCGGTTTCCGGCACCGTGGACGGGGCGGTGGAGCAAATCCGCCAGCTGAATGCCGTGTACACGAAAACGCCGCAACAGACCTCCAGCGGCCGCGTGGTGACCGGCACCGAGTTCACCAACGCCGTGGCGTTCGCCATGTACTCCACCGACTTGTGGGAGCCCCTCGCCGCGGCACTGAAACAGGCCTTCGCCGGGGACGCCTCCGGCATGCTGATGCTGGCCGACTACTCAGCGGACCGCGGCTCGGATGGCAAGTACAACTCCAACACGGCGGCGGCGTTCACGGCCATCAACTGCCTGGACTACCCGATGGACTCGGACACCGCGCACATGCGCACCGACGCGGCGGCCCTGGAGAAGGCCTCCCCCACCTTCGGCGCACTGCTGGCCTACTCGGGGCTGACGTGCAAGTACTGGCCGTTCCCGGCCACCGGCAGGCCGGCCCCCATTGCCGCACCGGGCGCCGGCCCCATCCTGGTCATCGGCACCACGGGCGACCCCGCCACCCCGTACAAGTGGGCGCAGTCGCTGGCCAAGCAGCTGGATTCCGGCGTCCTGGTGACCTGGAAGGGCAACGGGCACACCGCCTACGGCCGGGCAAACCAATGCCTGACGTCCACCGTGGACGACTACTTTGTCAACGGAAAGGTCCCTGCCGCCGGCACCACCTGCTGACGGCGGCCGGGGCCGATTTTGTACATGGGGGCCGGACATATTAGAGTTGTTTCTTGTGTTCGGCGAATGCCCCCGCAAGGGGTTTTCACGGCCACAGGCCTCCATAGCTCAGTTGGTAGAGCGTTTCACTCGTAATGAAAAGGTCAACAGTTCGATTCTGTTTGGAGGCTCCACCAAAGCCCCTGGCATCCATTGATGCCAGGGGCTTTTTACGTGCCCGCGGCATGGCCCGCCGCCGGTGCGGAGACAGAAACGGACAGGTGCGGTTGAATTCTCAACCGCACCTGTCCGTTTCTGGGTCCTGGGGCCGGGAGGGACTAGCGGGAGCCGCCGCCGTCGCCGGAACTGCTGCTGCCTGCGTGGGTGTGGCTGCCCGGTTCGACGAGCGCCCCCATCCGTTCTGCCGTGTGCTGGAGCAACAGGTCCGCATCGTCGGCGCGTGCCGCCGCGTTGTCCGCGGCCTCCTGCAGGGCCGACTTCGCCCGCAACGGCGGAGTCTTGAAGAACAGGGCAAGCACGAACGCCAGCAGCACCACCATCAGGGCAACCCAGTAGATGACGATGGTTGAGGCGGTGAAGCCCGTCAGGAACGGCTTGCTCAGGGCCGGGTTGGCGCCCTTGAGGAATGAGGTGTCATTGAGCGCGCTGCTGCCCGCCGACGACGACCCCGTTGCCGATTTCAGCTTCTGCGCGATGGTGGGGGCCACCTGGTCGACCACCTGGCTGCGGACCGCCGGCTTGGAGAAGTCCAGCGGCTGGGCCGGCACCGTGCTTTCAGCCTGCGCCTGCGGCACGCCCTTGGCGACCAGCGCCTTCACGCCGGCAGCGTGGGCCGCCTGCTGCGCACCCTTCTCCACCGGCGTCACCATGTTGGTGTAGATCAAGGCCATGATGGCCTTGTTCTCGGGCGCCGTCGCCACGGACGGGGTCATGGCGGCATTGAGTGCACTTTTGAGCGTCGGTCCGTCGGACAGCGAGGTCTGGATGTTCAGCGGCATCACCGTGAACAGCAGGGACAGCATGACGGCGGTGCCCAGCGTTCCACCGATCTGGCGGAAGAACGTCGAGGCACTCGTGGCCACGCCCATGTCGCGCAGGCCCACGGAGTTCTGGCTGGCGATGGTCAGGGTCTGCATGAGCTGGCCCAGGCCAAGCCCGATCAGCAGCATGCCGCCGGCAACAAACCAGAAGCTGGAGTCGTACCTGAGGAAGGTGAAGTACAGGAAGCCCGCGGACATCAGGCCGGTGCCGAGGATGGGGAACATCCTGTACCTGCCGTTGCGTGCGATCAGCTGGCCGCTGGCAATCGAGGCGATCATCAGCCCCAGGATCATCGGCAGCATCTGGAAGCCGCTCTCCGTCGGCGTGGAACCAAGGACAATCTGCAGGTACAGCGGGATGGTCATCATGGCGCCGAACATGCCAAAGCCCACCAGGACGCCGATGACGGTGGCCATGGAGAAGGTGGCGGAGTGGAAGAGCGTGATGGGGATCAGGGCATCTTCCTTCATGCGCACCTCAATGAGGATGAAGGCAACCACGCCAATCACGCCGATGCCGTAGCAGGCGATGGAAGCAGGGCTGGACCATCCCCAGATCTGGCCTTCCTCCGCCACGAGCAGCAGCGGCACGAGGGCCACAATCACGGCGGCGGCGCCCCACCAGTCGATGCGCACCGAATGGCGGTCCACCTTGGGCAGGTGCAGGAAACGCAGCACCATGGCCAGGGCGGCCAGGCCGATCGGGACGTTGATCAGGAACACCCAGCGCCAGCCGGCGATCCACAGGATCTCATTGCTGCCGGCAAAGAGGCCGCCGATGAGCGGGCCGATGACGCTGGAAACACCGAAGACAGCCAGGAAGTAGCCCTGGTACTTGGCTCGTTCGCGCGGGGCAAGCATGTCGCCCATGATGGCCAGCGGCATGGACATCAGGCCGCCGGCGCCCAGGCCCTGCACGGCGCGGAAGACGGCGAGCTCGATCATGGAGGTCGAGAAGCTCGCCAGTACGGATCCGACGATGAAGACGACGATCGCGAAGAGGAACAGCGGGCGCCGTCCGAAGATGTCGGACAGCTTGCCGTAAATGGGTGTGCTGATCGTGGAAACAATCAGGTAGGCGGTGGTGACCCACGCCTGCAGGCTCAGGCCGTGGAGGTCGTCACCGATGGTGCGGATGGCCGTTCCGACCACCGTCTGGTCCAGGGCCGACAGGAACATTCCTGCCATGAGCCCGAAAATCACAAACAGGATTTGGCGGTGGTTCATCACCGCGCTGCCTGCGGGGCTGGCCCCGGATGCGTTGGCTGTTGGGTTGTCGCTAGACATGCGTCCTCAAAACGTGTGGAGGATGCCGCTGGCACCGGCATCACAACGGCGTGGGCGCAACGAAATTTGTTGCGCAGGGACGTACGCTACTCCCTTCATCCCGCGCGGGCAAACAGTTACTTGCGGCAACCGTCCAGTTTCGCGCACAGTGAACACCCCCCTTCACCCGGCACGGACCTATCATGGGCCCATGACCGAGAAAATGCCGCCCAGGGTCCGTTCCCGTGGGCCGGCGCGGGCGCCCGGCCGCGTCCATTGGATGGAGTTGTTTTTTGACCTGGTCTTCGTGGCGTTTGTGGGCCAGCTCGCCCACGGCATCCACGGCAATCCCGGCTGGGCCGAGTTCGGCACCTTCATCCTGCTGTTCTTTCCGGCGTGGTGGGCGTGGGTCAACATCGTCTCCGTTGTCAACCTCCTGCCCGGGCTGTCCTCCCGCAGCCTGGGCATGGCCATGCTGGCGGCGATGGCGGCCGCCGGTGTCATGGCCGCCGCCGCCCCGCACGCCCTGGGCGGGCGGGCATGGGCGTTCTCGCTGGCCAACGCGGCCATGCGGGCCATCCTGCTGGTGCTGTGGCTCTACCGGCGCCGGCACACGGGCGGTGCCGCGCCGTCGTGGCGGATCTGGACCTACAACGGCGGGACGGCAGCCCTCTGGCTCGTGGCCGCCGCATTGCCCCTGGAGGGCGCCGTGGCGTTGTGGGCCGCGGCCATTCTGGTGGAGGTGTCCATGGTGCTGGTGGGCGGGCGGCTGCAGCCCGACGCCGGCATTGCCGGCATCAACGTCGAGCACGCCGCCGAACGGCTGGGCCTGTTCGTCATCATCGTCCTGGGCGAATCCGTGTTCACCGTCGTCACCGTAGTGTCCACGGTGTGGAATCCCGCGGCGTGGCTGGCCGGTTCCCTGGGCTTTGTGGTGGTGGCCCTGCTCGGCTGGGCCTTCTTCCAGTACGGCACCGGCACCCTCAACGCCGGGCTGGAACGGCTGGCCGGCCGGCGCGACTTTGGCGGCATCCAGCTGACCATCCTGTTCATGCCGTTTCTGCTGGTGGCGGGCGTGACCGCCATCGCCGGGGCCATCGCGACCGCCATCCCGGCGCCGTTCGCCACGCTTCCCCTCGGCTCGGGCATCACGCTCGGCGGCGGGCTGGCGCTGTTCTACCTGACCAATGCCGTGGTTTCACTGCGCTTCGGCCAGTCCGCCGGCGCCGTGCTCCCCTGGTCCATTCCGGCCGTGGCACTGAGCCTCCTGCTCGTGCCGGCCAGCCGGGACGTGCCGGCCGCCGTCGTGCTTGGGCTGGCCGTGGTGCTCCTGCTGGCGCTCACCGCCTACGTGGAGCTGCACCATCGCGCCATGGCCCGGCAGGGTTGAGGGCCTATCCGTCCCAGGGGAAGACGACGCCCTCCCCCACCACCTTCAGCGACAGCTCCGTGCCGGGCCGCGCCAGCATCGCGTTCCAGTGCCGGATGTTGATGACCTCGCCGCCCACGGGCTGGTGCGGGTCGGCAGGGTGAAGGGGGTCCACCGCGATGGGCGCCAGCTGGATCCGCACGGTCGTTTCGGGGCCGAAGTAGTCGGTGTCCACGACGTGGCCGCGGATCTTTCCGCCTTCGCTGATGCGGATCTGCTCGGGCCGTAGCATCAGGTGCACGCGGCCCTGCACGGGCGGGCGCCGGACGGGGATGCCGCCGAGGGAGCACAGCGCCAGTGAGCCTTCCATCCACGCCTCAAGGATGACCGCGTCGCCGAGGAATTCCGCCGTCGCCCGGTCGGACGGGCGCGTGTAGACCACGAAGGGGCTGCCGATCTGGGCCAGCCTGCCGTCGCGCATGACGGCCACCTGGTCCGCGAAACTGAGCGCCTCGGCCTGGTCGTGCGTGACAAGGATGGTGGTGACACCGGCGTCGGACAACGTCTTGGACACGGCCCGGCGTGTGGCCACGCGCAGCCCGGCGTCGAGAGCGCTGAACGGCTCGTCGAGCAGCATGAGCTCCGGCTGGCGGGCCAGCGCTCGGGCCAGGGCCACGCGCTGCTGCTGCCCGCCGGAAAGCTCCGACGGCTTGCGCTTGGCGTAGGACGGCTCCATGGAGACCATCTCCAGCAGTTCGGCCACGCGGGAGGCCGCAGCCCGGCCGCGCAGCGGCAGCCCGAACGCGATGTTCTGCCCCACGCTCAGGTGCGGGAACAGGGCGCCGTCCTGCGCCACATAGCCCACGCTGCGCTTGTGGGCGGGCAGCCAGCCGGAGGGCCCGGCCACTTCCACCCCGTCAAGGGAAACGCTGCCGGCGTCGGGTGCCTCAAAGCCGGCAATGAGGCGCAGCAGGGTGGTCTTGCCGGAACCCGAGGCGCCCACAATGGCGGTGGTGCGCCCCTGGGCCACGGTCAGGTCCACGCCCTTGAGCACCTCCGTGCCGCCGAACGACTTCCGCGCACCGGTGATCTGCAGGTGGTCGGTGACGTGGTCGGCGTCCGGTTCAAAGGCGGGGAGGGTTGACGCGGCCGGGGCCGGCCTGCGCGATGCTGTCACTGTCCGGCTGCTTTCTTGGATTCGGCAAAGAGGAGGTAGGTCATGGGTGCCGAGAGCAGGATCATCAGCAGTGCGTAGGGGGCGGCGCCGGTGTAGTTGATCTCGCTGCTGAGCGACCAAAATTCGGTGGCCAGCGTTTGGGTGCCGTTCGGGGCCAGCAGCAGCGTTGCCGTCAGCTCGTTCATGATGCCCAGGAACACCAGCGCGGCCCCGCCCGCCGCGGCGGGGGCGGTCAGGCGCAGCGTGACACGCATGAACGCCAGCAGCGGGGGCTTGCCCAGCGCCTGGGCGGCCTCGTCCAGTTCCTTGGGCGCCTGCGCCAGCCCGGCGCGCAGGTTCACCAGTGCACGTGGCATGAACAGCATGGCGTAGGCCGCCACCAGCACGACGGCGGTCTGGTAGATGCCGGGCATGTTGTGGATGCTGATGGTCACCAGGGCCAGTGCCACCACAATGCCGGGCATGGAGCTGGAGATGTAGTTGGCACCCTCGAGCAGTTTGGTGACGGGGCCCGGATGCCGGACCGCCAAAAAAGCCAGCGGAAAGGCCAGGACGGTGGTGACCAGCGCCCCTACGAGGCCGTACACCAGCGTTTGCAGGACCGCGTTGGCCAGCGCGCTGCCGCTCCAGATCCCGGGCCCGCCCACCACCAGCCATCGGAACACATGGAACAAGGGCAGGCCCAATGCCAGGGCGGTGAGCACCGCCAGGCCCGCCTGCGCCGGAATCTCCAGCCGGCCCAACGCCAGCCGCGGCGGGTTGGCCTGCACGCCCGAGCCCACCCGCGCATAGCGGGCGTTGCCGCGCACCTTGGACTCGCCCAACAGCAGCAACAAGCAGAACAGCACCAGCACGCTGGCCAGCATGTTGGCAGCCGCCCCGTTGAACGTGGAACGGTATTGGTCGTAAATGGCGGTGGTGAAGGTGTCGAACTGGATCATGGCAAAGGCGCCGTATTCGGCGAGCAGGTGCAGGGAAACCAGCAGCGCACCGCCGGCCGAGGCGAGCCGCAGCTGCGGGAGCACCACGCGGAAGAACACCTTCCACGGACCCAGCCCCAGCGACGAGCCGGACTGTTCAAGGGCCGGGTCCATGCGGCTGAGCACGGCGGCCACGGGGATGTACACCAGCGGGAAGTACGAGAGCACGGAAATGAGCACGCCGCCAAACAGCCCGCCCAGGGAGGGGACCGCACTGACCCACGCGTAGCTGTTCACAAACGCTGGAATGGCCAGGGGTGCCGCCAGCAGCACGGCCCAAATCTTGTGTCCGCGCAGCCTGGTGCGTTCCACCAGCCACGCCCCGGCAATGCCGAGCACCACGCACACCGGCACGGTGATCACCACCAGGCCCAGCGTGTTCAGCAGCAGTTCCCCCACGCGCGGGCGGAAGACCAGCTTCTCAATGGTGCCCCACCCGGCATTGCCCGTCATGACCGCCACATAGCCCAGCGGCAGCAGGGAGAAGGCGGCGATGAGGATGGATAGGGCGACGACGGCCCAGGGGCCGGAGCGTGTGCCCCGGCCCCCGGCTGCGTTGCGTCGGTTGGCTGCGCGCGGCGCGCGTGCCGCCGTCGTACTGGGTGAAGAATACATTGGTATTAGAGTAGACCGGCCTCGGTCATGAGGTCGGTGACCTTCTGGGAGTTCAGCTTGGCCGCGTCAACCTTCGGCGCCTGCAGGTCCTGCAGCGGAACCAGCTTGGCGTTCGCGGCAACACCGCTCGCCACCGGGTACTCGAAAGAGGTTCCGGTCTGCAGGATCTCCTGGCCTGCCTTGCCGGTGATGAATTCCAGGAACTTCTCGGCATTGGCCTGATGCTTGCTGGAGGCCAGCACGCCGCCGCCGGAGACCGAGACAAACGCGCCCGGGTCCTGGTTCTTGAAGTAGTGCAGGGCCACATTGTTGGAGTTCTCGCCGGTCTTGGCCTGGTCGCCGAACCAGTAGTAGTGGTAGATGACGGCCCCGTCCACCTCACCGGCGTTGACTGCCTTCATGGCCGTGCTGTTGCCCTTGTAGGGCTTGGCGTTTTCCTTCATGGCCTTCAGCCAGGCCAGCGTGGCGTCCTGGCCCTTGAGCTCCAGCATGGCGGAGACGATGGCCTGGAAGTCGGCACCGGACGGCGACGCGGCCCACTTGCCCTTCCAGGCGGGGTCCGCCAGGTCCATGATCGACTTGGGCAGCTGGGCCGGGGTCAGCTTGGTCTTGTTGTAGGCAAAGACGGTGCTGCGGGCGGCAATGCCGGTCCACTTGTCGGTGGAGGGCCGGTAGGCCTCGGGGACCTGTTCCTGGATCTTCTTGCTGATGTCCGTCAACAGTCCCGCGTTTTCCACCTGCGTCATGGCGGGGGAGTTTTCGGTCAGGAAGACGTCCGCGGGCGACTTGGCACCCTCGGCGATGATTTGGTTGCTCATCTCGGAGTCGTCGCCGTTGCGCAGCGTGACCTTGATGCCGGTTTCCTTGGTGAATTCGTCCACCCAGGCCTGGGTGAGCTCCTCGTGCTGGGCGTTATAGACGGTGATGGCGTCCGTGGCCGAGCCCTGGGCGCCTTTCGACGCGGCCGGGGTGGTGCTGCCACCGCAGGCGGCGAGGGCGAGCACGGAGACTCCGGCGATCGCCGTCAGCGCGCTCCTGCGCAGGAAACGGGTGTTGAGCAAGGTCTTCATGGGGGCCTTTCGGCGTAGGTGAATTAGCGAAGCTTTATTGATCGTAATGCAACGATAGGCGAGGCTACCCTCACAACGCGAAATTGTGACACAGCTCTCCTGAATTTCGTCACATTTGCGTGACCAAAATGGACCGGGTCCAGCTAGGCCGGGTCTTGCCGGCTTTCACCAAGCAGTTCGCCGGCCCGGGTGACGTGCTCGTGGACGATCGCGGCCCTGCGGACGACGCCGGACACGTCCCCCGCCCCGAGCCTCACCATGGCGACCGCTTCCGCCGCTGCGGCGAGGGCGTTGCCTGCCCGGGAGAGCTCGCGGTGGACGTCGTTGAGGTAGCCGCCGGTGCCGGTGGGGATTTCCATGCCTTCACTGGGTGCGATGGACTGCGCCCGGGCCGCGATGCTGCGCACCTGGGGCAGGAGGTCCGCCAGGGCGTCGGCCACCGGGACGAGCGCGGAATAGTGTTGCCCCGGACCGCCTTCGGCGTGGCTGGCTTCCTCCTCGACGCCCTCAAGCATCTGGTGGAAGCGGTCCAAGCCGCGCCGGAACCTGTCGTGGGCGCGCCGCCAGACGCCCTTGCCAAGTTCGGCGTCGTCGCGCCTGGCTTGCCGGCCGGCGCCAAAAAATCCCAGGGGCATGCGTGCGTGCTCCGCTGTCAGGGAGCCGTCAGAGGTACTGGCCCGGGCGGCCGGCGTCGGCCTGGCCGGAACCTTCGGGACGGCCCTGCGCCCGGCCCGCGGGCGCGCGCTGGGGTTCGCCGTTCTCGCCCACCACCACGCCGGGCGCAATGACGGTGCCCGGCGGCAGCTGGTGCATCTGCAGCCGGGCCGCCACCTGCTGGTTTGCCATGGCCTGGGCGGCCATGGCGGTCTGGATGCCGTGGAACAGCCCCTCGAGCCAGCCGACCAGCTGCGCCTGGGCAATGCGCAGTTCTGCATCCGAGGGCACGCTGGCGTCCGTAAACGGCAGGCTGAGCCGGTGCAGTTCCTCCACGAGTTCCGGTGAGAGCCCGTCCTCGAGTTCAGCGATGGAGCGCCCGTGGATTTCGGCCAGGCGCGCGCGGGCGGCGTCGTCCAGCGGCGCGCTTTTCACCTCGTCCAGGAGTTGTTTGACCATGGTGCCAATGCGCATCACCTTGGCCGGCTGGTCCACCATGTCCGCGACGGTGGCGTGCTTCGCCTCCGTTCCGCCCCCTTGGGCGGCGGAGGGCTGTTGCGCCGCCCCGGCTCCGAAGCCGTCCACGTCCACGTCCATGTTGGCCGGATCGTCCACTACCTTGCCTTCGGCCGTGGTCCCGGCTTCCTGCACATGCGCCTTGTCAGTCATACGGCCAGTCTCTCACGACGTCCCCGCAATTGTCCGCGCCGGTTTTTCGGCGCGGGCCTTGGGCGCGGACTTTAGGTGCAGCCTTTAGGCGCGGACTTTAGGCGCAGCCTTTAGGCGCGGACTTTAGGCGCAGCCTTTAGGCGCGGACTTTAGGCGCAGCCTTTAGGTGCAGCCCCGCCGAGTGTGCAGGTGTGGCGGGTGCCGGGCCCGCCAACCCGCCACAACTGCACACTCGCGCAGCCATGCAGCCGGCGTCAGCAGCAGCGGCCCTCGGGATTGGCCTCCTGGCGGTCCATCCTGTCCCGCCAGAACTCCTTGACTGTCATGGCCGGGGTGGTGCAGCCGGTGCCGCGGTGGTGGTCCAGGTACTTTTCATAGGCGTCCTCACCCAGGACGCCCATGAGGTACATGCTGACTGAACCCAACACCCCGGCCGCACGGTGCAGCAGCTCCACTGTCAGTGCCCCGCCCGCACGGTTTCCCGGCCAGGACCACCCAGGCCACGCCGCCGAGCAGCGCGATGGCCGCCCAGAGGGCTATTTTCAGCGGCGTCCACTTCTGCGTGGCTGCTTCCGCCTCGAGGTCCACGGCCACGGGCGGCAGCTCCGGATCCTGAAGCAGAAGGCCCGCGTGGCGGGCTGTCCCCTTGGAAGGCTGGGTCATTGTTTTCCTTACTCAAGGCCGAATTCTGAACCCTTGACGGTAGCAGCGCGGCCCGGCCCGGCCCGCCGCTGTGGCTCGGGGCATACAAAGGAATACGGGGCATACAAAGGAATCGACCAACGGCCCCGTTTCTGCGTCGAATGGCCCGACACCCTCGGTTGCAACCGGGGCACTTTTCACGAACCTTCGGTTGCAACCGGGGCGGCGGAATGTCGTTTGTGCGGGAGCGTTGGGCGAAAAAGCCCCGGTTGCAACCGAGCGTTGGGTTTGGGGCGGGTTAGAGCGTCAGCAGGACCTTGCCCACGTGCGAGCCGGAGTCGAAGTATTCGTGCGCCGCGGCCGCCTGCGCCAGCGGGAACGTCTTGTCCACGATGGTCTTCACGGCGCCCGAGGCCACCAGCGGCCACACGTGCTCGCGCACGCCCTCCATGATGGTGGCCTTCTCGCCCGCCGGGCGGGCACGCAGCGTGGTGCCGATGACGGCCGCACGCTTGGCGAGGAGGGTGCCCAGGTTCAGCTCCGCCGTCGTCCCGCCCTGCAGGCCGATCACCACGAGGCGGCCGTAGAGCGCCAGTGCGGACACGTTTTGGGCCAGGTACTTGGCGCCGATGACGTCGAGGATCACGTTGGCGCCGGCACCTTTGGTGTGTTCCCTGACCAGTTCCACGAAGTCCTGGGTGCGGTAGTTCACGGCCACGTCCGCACCGAGGTAGCCGGTGAGCATGGCCACCTTCTCGTCACTGCCGGCCGTGGCGATCACGCGCGCACCGGCGGCCTTCGCGAGCTGGACGGCCATGACCCCGATGCCGCCCGTGCCGCCGTGCACCAGCACGGTCTCCCCCGCCTGCAGCTGGGCGGTCATGAACAGGTTGGAGTACACCGTGGCGGCAACCTCGGGCAGCGCGGCGGCCGTGACGACGTCGACGCCGCCTGGAAGCCGGAGCACCTGCCCGGCCGGGACCGCCACCTGCTGGGCGTACCCGCCGCCAGCCAGCAGGGCAACCACCTTGTCGCCGATGGAGAAGGGCCGGGTGACGTTGGGACCGAAGCCGGCGATCCGCCCGGACACTTCCAGCCCCAACACGTCCGTGGCCCCTGCCGGCGACGGATAAAAGCCTCGGCGCTGCTGGACATCGGCGCGGTTGATGCCTGCGGCGACGACGTCGATCAGGACCTCGCCGTCTCCGGGCACGGGTGCGGGGACGTCGGCCAAGGCCAAAACCTCCGGGCCGCCGGCAGCCCGTGCAACAATCGCCTTCATGAACTTCTCCTCCTACTGCGCAGTACTGGGCGGGGGCGCCGCTTTGGCGGCACCGCCCCGCCTATGAAACACTACTAGGGTAAGGAAGGTTGTCCGAGCGGCCGATGGAGCTGGTCTTGAAAACCAGTGTGCGGTGACCCCGTACCGCGAGTTCGAATCTCGCACCTTCCGCGCAATGAGGGAGGCATTCCACCAGGAATGCCTCCCTTTTCGCTGCCCTGCGCCCGCCTTCCCGATTGCGCCCCTGACGCCGGCACGACGGCGCTCATCCAGCCCGCCGCCGTGGCCCCGTACGGCTCTGCGCGGTACCCCGCCCAGGTGGCCGGCGTCATCGTGGCCCGACTTCGCCCGCCACGGCGCCGAGGTGGCGCGGCGCAGCCGCCCACACGCTGGGTCGCAGTAGTTGCAGAAATGGGCACCGTGCAAGCGGTTGCCATTGCAACTACTGCGACCCAGTTGGCTCATGGCGCACGGAGGCCGGCGCCCTGGGCGCTAGGCGAGGATGTCCGCCGCGATGGCGTCGGCGTCCAGGATGGTGCGGTAGCCGCTGCGGTACTCGGCGTTGGCCTGCGCGGCGATGGCCGTTCCCCACTGCACCGAGGAAAGCTGGAGCCCCAGCACGTACAGCCCCTCGGCCGGCCGGCCGGCGCCGTCGAGCGGGCGGTAGGGCGGTGCGGAAACGTCCAGGCCGCTGGTGACGACGGGCCCGCCGTCGGCCGCCAGCATGACGCGCGGCCGGACCAGCCCGTCGGCCTGCAGGTTGTTCAGCAGCCGGGACGCCGTGCCCTGGATGCGGTTGGCGGGTGCCAGCGCCTCGACCAGGTGCCGGGCCTGCCACGGCTCGTCGGCCACCCACGGCGAGCTGGCCGTGAACTGTCCGTCCTGGATGCGAAAAACAGGGTCCGGCCCGGCGAAGTGGACCACGCCGGCACGCACCAGCGCGGCCAGCTGTTCCACGCGCAGCGCCGGCGGCCCGCTGGCCAGCCCCTCCACGAACCCTTCAAACCAGCCCCGCAGCTCGCCCAGCCAGGATTCCTGGGTGATGCCGCGGTCGGCGACGAGCGACTTCACCACGGCCCGGCCGGCGTTCAGCGCGCCAATGGCCATCTTGACGGGGTCGTCCTCGCCGCGGGCCGACCCGGCGGCGTCGTCGGTGAGGTAGGAAAGGACGGCCGCATCCAGCCCGGCCTGTGAGCCGAAGCGGTGCTTGCCGCCGGGCCTGAGCGGGTGGCGGGAGAGCGGGCGGGCCAGGGCGGGCAGGTCCAGGGCCCGGCCCTCCGCCACGTGGCGGGCCTCGAGGGACTTCAGGCGGTCCGCCCAGCTGCCGGCCGCGCCGTCGGGCCCGGAGTGCAGCAGCGCATCCAGTTCGTCCAGGAAGCCCGGCGCCACGGCACCCGGGCTGGTCCGCGCCAGGGTGGTGTAATACGCCCAGAGCGTGTCGCGGTGCAGCAGGGGCCAGATGTCATGGTCAAAACCGGCGGTCGCGCCCATGTCGCGGATCCGGGTGACGGCCTCCTCACACAGGAACCGCAGCTCCACCCCGGCAGGATAATAGCTGGCCAGCTCGGCCTTGGCCCGGTACGGCGTGCCGCGGCGGGAGGCACCGACGATCACCGGCTCCCGGCCGCCGGCACGGTAGGCCAGGGCATCGCCGGGGCCACGGCCGGTCGCCTCAAAGCGGCCACCGCGGCCCTCCGTCAACTGCCCGAGCACGTCGAAAAAGTTCAGCCCCATGCCGCGCACCAGGACCGTTTCGCCGGCGGGAAGCTGGTCCCAGTCCACGTCATTGGGCACTGCCGGCGGCAGGTAGCTCAGCCCCTGTGCGCGGGCCTCGTCCCGGAGCGCCCGCTGCGCAGGCCCCAGCCGGGACTCCACATGGCCCAGCGCCAGGACCACCTTGTCCGCCGGCAGCGTCTCCCCGCTGACGAGTTCGACGCCGTATCCTCCCGTGGCATGGTCCCTCGCCACCCGCTTGGCCTCACCCCGGTGGATGGTGACCTGGACACCGTGCGGCACGTTTTCCAGCAGGCGGGCGAAGCACCAGGACAGGTAGCGGCCGTACAGCGCGCGACCGGGAAAACCGGTGGCGGCGAGCGCGGCGAGTTCGCTGCGGTCGCCCGTGCTGAGCTCCGGGTCCGGCGCGGCGCGCATGAGCTCGCGCCAGGCGTTGAAGCTGCAGCCGGCCAGCGGCGCGGCGGCCACGCCCTGGTCCGGAACCAGGGTGGGGAAGAACGACTGGGTGTTCATCAGGTACAGCCGGGACTGCTCCGTACGCCAGACGTGCCCCGGGCCGGGAGGGTAGGGATCCACGAGGTGGATGTGCAGCGGGGCCTGCGGCCCGGCCGCGTTCCGGGCATCGCGCGCGGTTTCCGCCTGCGCCGCATACCGGGCCAGCAGGCGTTCCATGACGGACGTGCCCCGGGGCCCCGCCCCCACAATGACCACTGTCCTGCCGCCCAAGGATTCCACCCCTTGAGCTTAACTGATGGCCTTGGGCGGACGGGGCGGCGGCCCTGCCTAGGATGGGACCATGACCCTCCCCCTGAGTCCCGATGCCACAACCGGGCCGGCCGTTGCCGAGCAGCCCTTCGATGAGAACCTGTGGCTGGAAGACATCCACGGCAGCGACGCCATGGCCTGGGTGCGGGAGCACAATGCGCGCACCGACGCCGCCCTGGTCAACCCGGCCTACACTGCGCTGGAGGCCGCCGTGCTGGAGGTGCTCGATTCCAAGGACCGCATCGCCATGGTGTCCAAGCACGGGGACTGGTACTACAACTTTTGGCGGGACGAGGCGAACCCGCGCGGGCTGTGGCGGCGCACGGACTGGGACAGCTACGTCTCCGGCAGCCCGGCGTGGCAGCTGATCCTGGACGTGGATGCCCTGGCGGCGGCGGAAGGAACGGAGTGGCTGTGGGCCGGCGCCTCGCTGCTGCGGCCCCCGGCCGGGGAGGAATACCGCCTGGCCATGGTGGCTCTCTCCCCCGACGGCGGCGACGCCGTCACGTACCGGGAGTTCGATCTGGCGGCCCGGGCCTTTGTGCCGGGCGGCTTTGAACTGCCGACGGCGAAGACGCGCCTGAGCTGGGTGGATGCGGACACGCTGTACGTGGGCACGGACACAGGCACCGGCTCCATGACGGCTTCCTCCTATCCCGCCGCGTCGCGCGTGCTGCACCGTGGCGAGTCCCTGGCGGAACTGGCGGCGAAGCAGCCGCTGTTTTCCGTGCCGCCGGACCACCTCAGCGGCGGGGTGTCCCATGACAGCACGCCCGGCTTTGAGCGCGACGTGGCCTACGACGTCCTGGACTTCTTCCGGTCCCGCAGCTACCTGCGGACGGGCGACGACTGGGTGCACCTTGACGTGCCCGATGACATGAACGTTTCCCTGCACAAGGAGTGGCTGCTGCTGCGCCCGCGCACGGACTGGGCCGTGGCCGGCTCCGTGCATGCGGCCGGGGCGCTGCTGGCCATTGAACTGGACGCGTTCCTGGCCGGCGGCCGTGATGTCCGGACCGTTTTTGCGCCGACGCCCGCCCAGTCCCTGCAGTCCTGGAGCTGGACCCGCGACTACCTGCTGCTCAACCTGCTCGAGGACGTCTCCTCCAAAATCCTGGTGCTGGACCCTGCCCGGGAATGGGCGGCCAGCGGGCTGGATGCGTGCCCGCCGCTGCACTCGGTGGATGCGTACGCCGTCGACGATGAGGACCCGGCTGCCGGCAATGACTACTGGCTGGTCGCCACCGGCTTTCTCACCCCGTCCACGGTGTACCGGGGGCAGCTGCCAACCGGCGGGCCGGCGGCGGTGGTCCGGCAGGCGCCGTCGTTCTTCAACGAAGCGGGCTACGCGGTGGAGCAGCACTTCGCCGTGTCCCGTGACGGGACGCGCATCCCCTACTTCCAGGTGGGGCCGAAGGACTTGGTGCTCGACGGCGGCAACCCCACCCTGCTGGGCGGCTACGGCGGCTTTGAGGTTTCCCGGACGCCTTCGTACAGCGGGGCCGTGGGGCGCAGCTGGCTGGAGCGCCGCGCCGTGGTGGACGGCGTGGAGCGCGGCGGCGTCTACGTGGTGGCGAACATCCGCGGCGGCGGCGAGTACGGCCCGGGCTGGCACACGGCCGCGCTGCAGGAAAACCGGCACCGCGCCTATGAAGACTTTGCCGCCGTGGCCCGCGACCTGGCGGCCCGCGGGGTGGCCCGGCCCAAACACCTGGGCTGCGCCGGCGGCAGCAACGGCGGCCTGCTGGTGGGCAACATGCTCACGCACTACCCGGAACTGTTCGGCGCCATTTCCTGCGGGGTGCCGCTGCTGGACATGCGCCGGTACACAAAGCTGTCCGCCGGCGCTTCCTGGATCGCCGAGTACGGCGACCCGGACGTGCCGGCACAGTGGGAGTTCATCAAGACCTTCTCCCCCTACCACCTGCTGCAGGCCGGGCTTGCGTATCCGCCCTTGTTCATCTGGACCGCGACGTCCGACGACCGGGTGGGGCCGGTGCAGGCGCGGAAGATGGCCGCCCGGATGGAATCGCTCGGGCTGCCCGTCTGGTTCCACGAGGCACTGGAGGGCGGCCACGCGGGGGCCGGAAACAACGCGCAGGCGGCCCGCCTGCATACGGCGTCGCACGAATTCCTCTGGCGGGCGCTGACCGGCGGGTTCTAAAAACGGGTGGGAAAACGTGCCGCGGGGCGCCGCGGCCCCCGTTTTGCTTTGTACCCCTGTCTCTAGGTAAAGTTTGGGATGCTGGTTGGGGGCTTCTACCCTTTCCAGTGCTGGAGACGTGCCAGAGCGGCCGAATGGGCTTCACTGCTAATGAAGTGTGGGGCACAACTCCACCGGGGGTTCAAATCCCCCCGTCTCCGCATCAAAAAAGCACCCCTGAGGAATTCAGGGGTGCTTTTTTATTCTCCGGATGGCGGGAGCGATCCGGAAAACACCCCCGATCGCGCGGGAGCGTTTTGGGTTCGAATCCGGCCTACCCCGCCTGGGCGAGCACCAGCGGGAGCACCTGGTCCACGCCGGCCTGGCGCAGGGTGCGGCCGGCAACGGTCAGCGTCCAGCGGCTGTCGACGAGGTCGTCGATGAGCAGCACGGGCCCGCCGGGATACGCGGCGATGGCGGCGGCCAGCCCTGGGCCCACACTGAACCGCTCCCAGACCCCCGCCAGCCGGTAGGCGCTGTTGCCGCCGCGCCCGCCCGTGGGCCCGCCGAACTCCAGCGACAGTTCGCCCAGGTACGGCAGCCGGCCGATCTGGCAGATCGCCTGCGCCAGCGAAGACACCAATTGCGGCTTCCCCCGCGACGGCAGGGACACCACCGCCACGGGACGGCCCTGCCCCGCCCAGCGGGCCTGGCCCCAGTCGCGCAACACGGCCACCACCGCCTGCGCCATGGCCGGGTCGATCGGCACATCCGGGGCCCCGGCGGCAAACACCGCCCGCAGCGCGTTGCCCCAGCCCAGGTCGGTCAGCCTGGCCAGCGCCCGTCCCGGCCCCACCTGATCGTCGGGCTTGAGGCGGCCCTTGACGGGCACGCCGAGCCGGTCCATTCCGGTGGGCCACTGGGTGCGCGGGTCCAGGGGCAGGCCCGCGTGGCTCAGCGACTCGCTGGCGGCCGCCACGGCACCGGAGCCGACGTCCATGGGGAACCAGCGCCCGGCGCACGAATCGCAGCGGCCGCACGGCGCCGCCGTCGAATCATCCAGGGCCGCGGCCAGGTACTCCATCCGGCACCCCGCGGCCTGTTCATACTCGACCATGGCGTGCTGCTCGTCGACGCGGGCCTGGGCAATGCGCCGGTAGCGCTCGGCGTCGTAAGCCCAGGGCTGCCCGGTGGATTCCCAGCCCCCGGCCACCCGGCGCACCGCCCCGTCCACGGCGAGCACCTTCAGCAGCAGTTCCAACGGCGTGCGGCGCAGGTCCACCCTGGCTTCCAGGGCCGGGGTGGACATGGGCTTCCCGGCCTCCCCCAGCGCACCCAGGACCGCCGTGGCCTTCTCGGCCGACGGCATGGACGCCGTGGCAAAGTAGCGCCAGATCTCCGCATCCTCGCTGCCGGGCAGCAGCAGGACGTCCGCGTTGGCGCTGCCACGGCCGGCGCGGCCCACCTGCTGGTAGTAGGCCACGGGCGAGGACGGAGCGCCCAGGTGGACCACGAACCCCAGGTCCGGCTTGTCGAAGCCCATGCCGAGCGCGCTCGTGGCGACGAGTGCCTTGACCTCGTTGTTTTTCAACGCCTCCTCCAGCGACTCCCGGTCCATGGGGTCCGTCCGCCCGGTGTAGGGGCGGACCACGTGCCCGGCTTCGGCCAGCAGCCGTGCCGTGTCCTCGGCCGCAGACACCGTCAGCGTGTAGATGATGCCGCTGCCAGGCATCTCCGCGAGGTGGGTCAGCAGCCAGCCGAGCCGGTCGCGGGAGTCGGCGAGCCGCAGCACGCCCAGGCGCAGGGACTTGCGGGCCAGCGGACCGCGGATGGTGAACACGCCGGCACCGAGCTGTTCCTCAATGTCTGCCACCACCCGGGAGTTGGCCGTGGCCGTCGTGGCCAGCACCGGCACCGAGGCGGGCAGCTGCGCAATGAGGTCCGCAATGCGGCGGTAGTCCGGGCGGAAGTCGTGGCCCCAGTCCGAAATGCAGTGTGCCTCGTCGATGACCAGCAGGCCGGTGCGGCGGATCAGCGCGGGCAGCTGGTTTTCCCGGAAGGAGGGGTTGGTCAGCCTTTCCGGGGACACCAGCAGCACGTCCACCTCGTCGGCCGCCAGCGCCGCGGAAATCTCCCCCCACTCGGTGGCGTTCGCGGAGTTGATGGCCATGGCCCGCACGCCGGCGCGTTCGGCGGCGGCCACCTGGTCGCGCATCAGGGCCAGCAGCGGCGAGACGATCAGCGTTGGCCCGGACCCGCGGGCCCGCAGCAGCAGAGAGGAGACAAAGTAGACAGCCGACTTTCCCCAGCCGGTTCGCTGGACCACCAAGGCGCGGCGCCCGGCGTCGACCAGGGCCTCGATCGCCTCAAACTGGCCGTCGTGGAAGTCGGCGTCGTCCCGCCCGACCAGCCGCCGCAGGATCTCCAACGCCTGCAACCGGGTGGGCGCAGGCCCGGCCGTGCCCACCGCTGTCCGGCCGCCCATGGCCTGGAAGTCGCTGCCCATGCTGCTGGCGTTGCCGTGGTCCATCCCCTGGGTGTGCTCGCTTGGTGTCATGCCACCCAGTATTCCAGTGCCCACCGACGCCCGTCCCCGCCGGCAGGCCAATCTGTGGACAACACGCGCCGGAGAACTCCCTGTGCAGGCCCCTTGCACGTGTCCCGCCGCATCCCCGTTGACAACGACTCCCCGGCGGGCGGGGCTGCCGGTAGCATGGAGACGTGACTACCGCAGAGAATGTACCCGTTGACCTGTCCGCGTCGTTCAAGGCCTACGACGTGCGCGGCATTGTGGGCGAGACCATTACGGCCGCGTCCGTGAAAGCCGTGGGTGCGGCGTTCACCGACGTGCTGGAACTGGCAGGTGAAACCGTGCTGGTGGGCGGGGACATGCGCCCCTCCTCCCCGGGCTTCTGCCAGGCCTTCGC
This sequence comes from Arthrobacter sp. SDTb3-6, assembly GCF_013376095.1. Classification (GTDB taxonomy): domain Bacteria; phylum Actinomycetota; class Actinomycetes; order Actinomycetales; family Micrococcaceae; genus Specibacter. Next base: position 44,972 of record NZ_JAAMFN010000016.1, read on the forward strand.
CGAGGGTGCAGCGAGCCGCGGCGCCAATGTGCAGCTGCTCGGGCTGATCTCCACCGACGAGCTGTATTTTGCCTGCGGGGCGCTGAACGCGGCCGGTGCCGTCTTTACCGCCAGCCACAACCCGGCCGAATACAACGGCATGAAAATGGCCAAGGCCGGCGCCGTCCCCGTCTCCTCCGAGACCGGCCTGATGGACATCCGCGACCTCGCCCAAAAGTACCTGGCCGACGGCATCCCGGCCGGCACCAGGGGCACCATCGTAGACACCGACGTGCTGGCCAAGTACGCCGCCTACCTGCGCACCCTGGTGGACCTCTCCGGTTCCCGGCCGCTGAAGATCGTGGTGGACGCCGGCAACGGCATGGCCGGCATGACCACCCCCGCCGTACTGGGCGACACCCTCCTGCCCGGCCTGCCCTTTGAGATCGTGCCCCTGTACTTCGAGCTGGACGGCACCTTCCCAAACCACCCGGCCAACCCGCTGGAGCCGGCCAACCTGGCCGACCTGCAGGCCGCCGTCGTGGCCCACGGCGCAGACATCGGCCTGGCGTTCGACGGCGACGCGGACCGCTGCTTCGTCATCGACGAACAAGGCGCCCCGGTCTCCCCGTCGGCCGTCACCGCCCTGGTCGCACGCAGGGAGATCGCCCGGGCCAAGGCCGGCGGCGAGGAACGCCCCGCCGTCATCCACAACCTCATCACCTCCCGCGCCGTGCCCGAACTCATCGCGCACGACGGCGGGCGCCCCGTCCGCACCCGGGTGGGCCACTCCTTCATCAAGGCCACCATGGCCGCCGAAGGCGCCGTGTTTGGCGGGGAGCACTCCGCGCACTACTACTTCCGCGACTTCTTCAACGCCGACACCGGCATGCTGGCCGCCATGCACGTCCTGGCCGCCCTGGGCGAGCAGGAGGGGCCGCTCTCGGACCTGGGCCGCGAATACGAACCCTATGTCTCCAGCGGCGAGATCAACTCCCAGCTCGCCGACGTCCCGGCCGCCGTGGCCCGGGTTCGCGCCGCATACACGCGCGACGACGTCACCATCGACGAGCTCGACGGCCTCACCTTCACCGCCAAGGACGGCCGCTGGTGGTTCAACCTGCGCGCCTCCAACACCGAACCGTTCCTGCGCCTGAACGCCGAGGCCGAGGACGCCGTCACCATGGCCGACATCCGCGACGACGTCCTGGCCCTGGTCCGCCAATAACCGACAACCCGATCGATTCCTCCAGGAGCGCTGTATGGACGAGAACGCGGCCGACAAGCAGGTCCAGGACGACCTCAACAAGCTGATCGGCACCGCCCTGGGGGTTGCCGGGGACCAGATCGAGGCGCACGGTGCGTTCATGCCTGTCGGCCTGGTCGTCAACAACGACGGCGACATCAGCCTCGTGGCCGTGGCCCCCAATGCCGTGGAAGGCGGGACGGAGAGCGAACTCGACGCCGATGCGATGATCGCGGACCTGTTCGAGGCGCTGGGACAGCAAAAGGACCAAAACCGGGCAGCCGCCGTCGTTTGTGACATCCACCTGCCCGACGATGCCACGGACGCCATCCACGTCATGGCCGAACACAGCGGCGGCGTCAGCGTCTCCGCCGTCCGGCCATACCGGCAGTCACCCGGCGGGTGGGAGTTCGGCAACCCGTTCCTGGAGTCCGGCGAGAACCAGATCTGGGCGTAGCCGTTGCGGATCAACGCGTTTTCCGACGTCAGCCTCCGGGTGCTCATGCTGTTGTCCACGAAGCCGGAACTGCTCACCACACGGGAGCTGGCGGAGCTCGTGGACACCCCGTACAACCATGTCAGCAAGGCCGTGTTGAAGTTGCGGCAGATGGGGATGGTGGTTTCCGTGCGCGGCCGCAGCGGGGGCGTGCGCATCTCCGAACAGGGCCTGCAGGCGACGGTGGGCGGGGTACTGCGCGTCCTGGACAGCCACCCGGACGTCGCCGCGTGCCAGACGGAAATGGGCGACTGCCCGCTGTTGCACGCCTGCGGGCTGCGCGGCGCGCTCAGCCGTGCGCGTGAGGCGTTTTACGCGTCCCTGGACACCGTGACGATTTCCAGCCTGGCCATCCCGGTGCACGCCGGGCCGGTTCCCGTGACGTTGCACACACACCGGGACGCTTGAGCCGCGCCAATCCGGCAATTTTTCTACATCTCGTAGAAGTTGCCGCATTTCACTGGCTTTAATGTCGTATTTCAAATGCTACTTTGGGGTTGTCACCACGGATTCCACCCAAGGAGTACAGATGCTTTCGGAAAAGTCCCGCCCCCTGATTGAAGCCACGCTGCCGCTGGTCGGCTCCCGCCTGGGCGCCATCACGCCGAACTTCTATGCACGCATGTTTGCCGCCCACCCGGAGCTCCTGGACGGCCTGTTCAGCCGGGCCAACCAAAACAACGGCGAACAACAAAAGGCCCTGGCCGGCTCCATCGCGGGATTCGCCTCCGCGCTCGTGGCCAACCCGGACATCATTCCCGAGCAGATGCTCAGCCGCATCGCCCACAAGCACACCTCGCTGGGGATCACCGAGGACCAGTACCAGATTGTCTACAAGTACCTTTTCGAGGCCATCGCCGAAGAGCTCGCCGACGTCATCACGGCGGAGATCGCCGAAGCATGGACCGAGGTTTACTGGCTCATGGCCAATGCCCTCGTCAAGATCGAAAAGGGCCTCTACGCCATCCAGGCCAATGACAGGATGTGGATGCCCTGGACAGTGGTGGAGAAGAACCCGGCCGGCACCGACTGCATGACGTTTGTCCTGGAGCCCGCCGACGACACCCCCGTCACGACGGCCCGCCCCGGCCAGTTCGTCTCGGTCAGGGTCGCGCTGCCCGACGGCCTGCGCCAGTGCCGCCAGTACTCACTCTCAGCCGACGTGGAATCCACCACCCGCCGGGTGTTCACCACCAAGCGGGACGACGGCGGAGAGGTTTCCCCCGTGCTGCACAGGAACATCGAGGTGGGCGACGTCGTCGAACTGTCCAACCCCTATGGTGACGTCACCCTGGACGACGGCGACGGTCCGGTCGTGTTTGCCACCGCCGGAATCGGCTGCACCCCCTCGGCGTCGGCCCTGCGCTCGCTCGCCAGCAACGGCGTCGACCGAGAGGTCCTGGTGCTCCACGCCGAGAAGAACCTCGAGGCGTGGGCGCTGCGTGAGCAGATGACCGCCGATGTGGCCGCCATCGACGGCGCGAACCTGACGTTGTGGCTGGAGGAGCCCACCGACGGCTTCAACAAGGGCTTCATGACCCTCGAGGGCCTGGACATTCCGGCCGACGCGTCCATGTACGTCTGCGGCCCGCTGCCGTTCATGAAGGCCATCCGCAACCAGGCCATCGACGCCGGCATCCCCGCCACGAAGATCCACTACGAGGTCTTCGGGCCGGACCTCTGGCTGGCGGGGGCGAACTAGCGCACGGGGGTCCCGACAGGCTCGACGACGGTGGTCGAGCCTGTCGGGACCCGTTTAATCAGGCTGCGAAGCGGGCCTTCAGGCCGGCCAGCTCGGCGGCCATTTCCGCCGGGAGGGACTCGCCAAACCGGGCGTACCACTCCTCGATCCCGGCCAGTTCCTCGCCCCACTCGCCGGCGTCGACCTTGAGCGCGTCCGCCAGGTCCGACGGCGCCACCTCCAGGCCTTCCAGGTCCAGGGAGTCGGGAGTGGGGACGAAGCCGATCGGCGTCTCGACGGCGTCGGCGGTGCCTTCGATGCGCTCAATGGCCCACTTGAGCACGCGGCTGTTTTCGCCGAAGCCCGGCCAGGCAAAGCCGCCGGTGGAGGTGCGGCGGAACCAGTTGACCAGGAAGATCTTGGGCAGCCGCGCCTGGTTGGCGTTGGCGGACAGCTCAATCCAGTGCTTGAGGTAGTCGCCGGCGTCGTAGCCGATGAAGGGCAGCATGGCCATGGGGTCACGGCGCACCACGCCGACGGCGCCGGCGGCGGCGGCCGTGGTCTCCGAGGACAGCGTGGAACCCATGAAGATGCCGTTGCTCCAGTCGCGGGCCTGCGTCACCAGGGGGATGGTGGTCTTGCGGCGGCCGCCGAACAGGATCGCGTTGATCTCCACGCCCTCCGGGGAGAAGTATTCCTTGGAGAGCATGTCCACCTGGTCGATGGGCGTGCAGAAACGGGAGTTGGGGTGCGCGGCCGGGCGCCCCGCGTCGGGCGTCCAGCTGTTGCCCTGCCAGTCGGTCAGGTGTGCGGGCACGTCGTCGGTCATGCCCTCCCACCACACGCCGCCGTCGTCGGTGAGGGCCACGTTGGTGAAGATGGAGTTGCCCTTGGCAATGGCTGCCATGGCGTTGGGGTTCGTGGACCAGCCGGTGCCGGGGGCCACGCCAAACAGGCCGGCCTCGGGGTTGACGGCACGCAGCTCGCCTTCCTTGCCGAAGCGCATCCAGTTGATGTCGTCGCCCAGGGTCTCGGCCTTCCAGCCGGGCACCGTGGGATCCAGCAGGGCCAGGTTCGTCTTGCCACAGGCCGACGGGAACGCCGCGGCCACGTGGTAGCTCTTGTTCTCCGGGCTGGTGAGCTTGAGGATGAGCATGTGCTCGGCGAGCCACCCCTCGTCGCGGGCCATGACCGAGGCGATGCGCAGGGCGAAGCACTTCTTGCCCAGCAACGCGTTGCCGCCGTAGCCGGAGCCGTAGGAGAAGATGGAGCGCTCCTCGGGGAAGTGCACAATCCACTTTTCATCGCTTGAGGGCCAGGGCACGTCCTTCTCGCCGGCTTCCAGCGGTGCTCCCACGGAATGGAGGGCGGGGACGAAGAAGGCGTTGGTCGTCTCCATCTTCCTCAACACATCGGTGCCGATGCGGGCCATGATGCGCATGGAGGCCACCACGTAGGCGGAGTCGGTGATTTCCACGCCAAACTTGGGGTCCTCGGCGTCGAGCGGGCCCATGACGAACGGAATGACGTACATGGTGCGTCCGCGCATGCTGCCGGAGAAGCGCTCCTTCAGGATCGCCTTCATCTCCGCCGGGTCCATCCAGTTGTTGGTGAAGCCGGCGTCGCGCTCCTTTTCGGAGCAGATGAAGGTCCGGCCCTCAACGCGGGCAACGTCCTTCGGATCCGAGAATGCCGCGAAGGAGTTGGGGAACAATTCCGGGTTCAGGGGGGTCAGGGTTCCGGCTTCCACCAGTTCGCCCGTGAGCTTCGCGTACTCCCCGGCGGACCCGTCGACCCAGTGGATGTCCCGCGGCTGCGTGAGCCCGGCAACCTCGGCAACCCAGGCGGCGAGGCCTTCGTGGGTGGTCGTTGCCTGCTCAACAGAATCCTGCACTGGCGCGTGGCCCATCGTGTATCCCTTCATTGGGTCAGTGGTGTGTCTAAATGCTATGGCCCGGAAATCCGCATTTCGGCGCATTGGACATGGGACGTAGTGCCGTGCATTCTCCACAAAGTGCCTAGAATCCGCGGTTTAGTGAGTTGACCATCGCCTTCAGATGTGAGACAGATCACCTAGACCGGTATAGTGTGCGGGAACACGGGTCGTCCGATTTGTACACACAGCCCCGGACGGGTTAGAGTTGTTCACGGCCCGAGGGTCGAAAGCAAAAAAGAAACAAAATATGCGTGCGTAGCTCAACGGATAGAGCATCTGACTACGGATCAGAAGGTTGGGGGTTCGAATCCCTTCGCGCGCACCACAGAAAAATGAATGGGTCCCAGGCTTCGGCCTGGGGCCCATTTGTTTAATCCGTTGGGGACGGCCGGCCCCGGGCCTTGTGGGCGCGGGGCCGGCGGGCGGCCAGGCCGCGCGGCCGACGCCGGGGCCCGGCCTTAGTTCGCGTCCACAAACTCCCTGATGCTGCGCCGGATGCCGTCGAAGTGCCGGCTGAGCAGCGTGGAGGCGGTGGCGGCGTCCTTGGCGACCACGGCGTCATAGATCGCACGGTGCTGCGCGGCAGTGTCCACCAGGCCCGTGGTGGTGATCCCGATTTCCAGGTGGATTTTCCGGTAGACCTTCCAGAACACGCTCATCAGGTTCATCAGCAACTCATTTCCAAGGGGCTCAAAGAGGAGCCGGTGGAATTCGGCGTCAGCCTCGGAGAAGGTCTCACCCCGGGCCGCGAGCGTCTCCATCTTGACCACGGCCTCCTCGATGCGGGCCAGGTGGCCGGGAGTCGTCTGGTCAAGGCAGCCGCCAATCAGGCCCGACTCGAGGGCCTGGCGGATGTCCACCAGCTGCAGGGCCTCCAGGCCTTCGTGGCGCAGGGAGAGGCGGCCGCGGAATGACAGCCCGTCCGCCAGCGCGTCAAAGTTGCTGGGCGCCACGAACATGCCGAAGCCGTGGCGGATTTCAATGACACCCAGGGCCTGCAGCACCTTCAGGGACTCACGCAAGGTGTTGCGGCCAACGCCCAGCACCTCGGAAAGCTCACTTTCGGTGGGCATGGGGTCGCCCGCGTCAAGGTCCCGGTCCAGGATCAAATCCATGATGTCTGCCTGAAGGGCGCGAAGGCGCACTTGGGCGCTGAATCGTGCACGTGGGACTGCAGTCGATGTAGCCAAAGTGACTCCTTATAAAGTGCCGGGTCAAGGGGCCGGCTTCCCCCACGACGGTATACGCCGAATTCTAGGGGACAACCGGCCCGGGAGGTGAAGATGGGGCCTGTTGCATGCGTTCCCAAACCGTGATCTAGTACATATGATATCGGACGTCCAACCTTCGAGGAAGATGCCACCATGGGACTCCCTCCGGCCACCGCAGAGGGGCCGCCGGCACGCAGCACGGCCGAGTTCCCGGGAGGGCGCGCCACGCCGGGACGGGCAGCCCGTTATCAGAACGCCACTTGACCAATCGACGTGACCGCTCTTACAGTTCTTTTACAAGCATCGGACGTCCTACATCTAGCAACTCCACTACTAAATCTGAATTGGTGAGGCCCCATAATGAGCAACACTCTTGAGAACATGCCGTTCGTGAAGGACTCGTCCCGCCGCAGTTTCATTAAGATGGCGGGAGCCATGGGCGCGGCTGCCGCGTTCACCGCATCCCTGGCTGCCTGCAGTGGACCGGCCTCCACGACCAGCCAAAAAACCGGAAGTGCCAATGGCGGCAAGATCGACAAGAACGCGACCATCCAGGCGGGCACGGCATTTGTCCTTTCCGGCGGTTTTGACCCCATGAACGCCAGCAGTGCCGTCGCCACCGCAGCGAACTACCACATCTTCGAAGGCCTCGTGGAGCTGGATCCGGTGGACCGGACCCCGTATCCCGCCCTGGCCAGCGAAGCGCCCAAGCAGGTCGACGACCTTACCTGGCGTGCCACCCTGCGCAAGGGCGCCACGTTCCACAACGGATCCAAGGTGACCACGGACGACGTCGTCTACAGCTTCACCCGCGTGCTGGACCCGGCCAACACGGCCCTCCTGGCCCAGTTCATTCCGTTCATCGCCTCGGTCAAGGCCGTGGATGCCAGCACGGTGGAATTCAAGCTCAACAAGCCGTTCCCGCTGTTCGGCACCCGCATCTCCGTCGTCAAGGTGGTGCCCAAGGCCATCGCCTCGGCCGACCAGAAGGGCTTCGACGCCAAGCCGGTCGGCACCGGCCCGTACGCCTTTGTCTCGGTCACCCCGAACGACAACGTCGCGTTCAAGCGTTTCGACGCCTACAACGGCCCGCGCCCGGCACTGGCCGCGGCCATGACCTGGTACATGCTGGCGGACAACTCGGCCCGCACCACGGCCATCCAGTCCGGCCGCGTCCAGGCCGTCGAGGCCGTGCCGTACCTGGACATCGACGCGGTGAAGGCCAAGGCCGAAGTCAAGTCCGTGCCGTCCTTCAACTCCATGTTCCTGATGTTCAACTGCGCCAAGGCGCCGTTCAACGACGTCCGCGTGCGCCAGGCCCTGTTCTACGCGCTCGATGTTGAAAAGATCGTCAAGACCGCACTGCTGGGCAACGGCACCCCCGCCACCAACTACGTCCAGGACACCCACCCGGACTACAAGCGGGCCGGCACCGTCTACACCTACAACCCCGACAAGGCCAAGGCGCTGCTGAAGGAAGCCGGCCAGTCGAACCTGTCCGTGGAACTGCTGACCACCACCACCGCGTTCATCACGGACTCGGTCCCGCTGGTCAAGCAGTTCTGGGACGCAATCGGGGTGAAGACCACGCTGAACAGCCAGGCCTCGGCCAACGTCTACGGCAACAACTTCGTCGGCACCGGCAACTTCCAGGTCCTGGCAGCCTCCGGCGACCCGTCCATCTACGGCAACGACATGGACCTGCTGCTGAGCTGGTTCTATGCCGGCACCACGTGGCCGAAGAACCGCTACCACTGGGACAACACCCCGGAATTCGCCCAGGTGACCAAGCTGCTGGCCCAGGCCGCCGCCGAGAAGGATGCGACCAAGCAGAAGGCTGCGTGGAACCAGGTCGTCGACATCGTCGCCGAGAACGTCCCGCTCTACCCGCTGTACCACGTCAGCCTGCCCACCGCGTGGAACAGCAGCCAGCTCTCAGGCTTCCGCGCCCTGCCCACCACCGGCCTTTCCTTCGAGAACGTCGGGCGTGTCTGACATTCCCTGCAGTACCCGGCTGGCGGGGCCGCGACCCGGCACCCGCCAGCCGGCTTCCCATACGCAATGGAGATAGAACCTTGAGCGCATTCCTGCGACTGCTGGGACGGCGAATAATCGTCCTCCCGTTCATGCTGCTGGGCGTCACCTTGCTGGTGTTCGTCGTCATGCAGTTCCTTCCCACCGACCCCGCAATCGTCGCCCTCGGCGAAGGCGCCAGCCCGCAGGCAATCGCGGCGTACCGGGCTGCCAACGGCCTGAACGACCCGTTGTTCGTCCAGTACATCCACTTCCTGGGAAACCTGGTCACGGGAAACCTGGGCAACACGGCACCGCCGGCCCAACCCGTGTCCAGCCTGATCGCCACGGCCTTCCCCCTCACCCTCCAACTGACCTTCCTGGGCGTCATCATGGCGGTGGTGCTCGCGCTGGTGCTCGGCGTCACCGCAGCGCTGTACCGCGACAAGTGGCCCGACCAGCTCATCCGCATCGTCTCCGTTGCCGGCATCGCCACGCCGTCGTTTTGGATCGGCATCCTGCTGATCCAGCAGTTCGCCCTGAACTGGCCCCTGTTCCCCACCGGCGGCTACGTCAACCCCACCGATTCGTTCCCCGGCTGGCTGCAGTCCCTGTTCCTCCCCGCCATCGCACTGGCCATCCCCGTGGCCGCATCGCTGATCCGCGTGGTCCGCACCTCCATGGTCGAGGAGCTGGACAAGGATTATGTGCGCACCGCCATCGGCAACGGCGTCCCCCGCGGCGAGGTGGTCCGCCGCAACGTGCTGCGCAACGCCATGGTGACCCCGGTGACCGTCCTGGGCCTTCGCATCGGCTACATGCTCGGCGGCGCAATCGTCATCGAGACCATCTTCTCGCTGCCCGGCATGGGCCAGTTGATTGTCAACGGCATCACCGCCGGCGACACCAACATCGTCCAGGGCGTGGTGATCATCATCGCCGTCACCTTTGTGCTCGTCAACCTGGTCGTTGACCTGCTCTACCTGATCCTCAACCCCAGAATTCGGACGGTGTAACCCATGCGTACTGGACTCGCAGAGCGCCTGAGTGCTCCCGGGCTGCGTATCAAGGCCCTGCCGCTAGGCTCCAAGTTTGCCCTGGCCTTCCTGGTCTTGATTGCGCTGGCGGCCATCTTCGCCCCGCTCATCACCATCCACAACCCGCTCACCGGCGACATCCCGGCCCAGGCGCCCAGCCTGGACCACTGGTTCGGCACCGACCGCGTAGGCAGGGACATCTTCTCCCGCATCATGTACGGTGCCCGCTACTCCCTGGTGATCGGCATCGGCGCCACCATCCTGGCCGTGTTGCTCGGCGCGCTCTTCGGCTCGCTGGCGGCCACCACCCGCAAGGTGTTTGACGAAACCATCATGCGCGTGCTGGACGTGTTCATGGCGTTCCCGGCCATCGCCCTGGCCGCCGTGTTCCTGGCCGTGTTTGGCCGTTCCGTCCCGGTCATCATGGTCACCATCGCCATCCTGTACACCCCGCAGCTGGCCCGCGTGATCCGCGCCAACGTCCTCTCCGCCTACGGCGAGGACTACGTGCGCGCCGAGAAGGTCATGGGCGCCGCACGCTCCTACATCCTCGTCAAGCACGTGGTCCGCAACACCGCGGCCCCCGTGCTGGTCTTCGCCACGGTCCTGGTGGCCGATGCCATCGTCTTCGAGGCCAGCCTGTCCTTCCTCGGCGCCGGTGTGCAGGATCCCGCACCATCCTGGGGCAATGTGATCTCCTACGGCCGCACGCTGCTTCTCAACGGCGGCTGGTGGGGCACCACCTTCCCAGGCCTCGCCATCCTGCTGACCGTGCTGAGCCTGAACATCCTGGCCGAGGGCCTCACCGATGCCATGGTGAACCCGCGCCTGCGCAAGGCCGCGCCGGTGAAGGACGACGACGGTTCGGCCGCGGCCGCCGTCGAGCTCGCCAAGGCCGACGCCGCCGCACGTGCCGCCATCGAGGACCCCTTCGCGGCCCTGGACAAGGAACTCCTGCTCCTGCGGGCCGTCGAGCAGCAGCGCACCGACCGCCTCCCGCAGGTGGCCGCCGACGCCCGTGTGGTCCTGGAAGTGAAGGACCTCTCCATCCGCTTCCCGGGCCGTTACGGCGACACCGCCATCGTGGACAGGGTCTCCTTCACCGTCCGCGAGGGCGAGACCATGGGCCTGGTGGGCGAATCGGGCTGCGGCAAGTCCATCACCTCCCTGGCCGTCATGGGCCTGCTGCCGCCGACGGCGGAGGTCACCGGCTCCATCAGGTTCAATGGCCGGGAACTGCTGGATCCGGCCACGAAGCAGAGCTCGGCCAAGGCCTACGAAGGCGTCCGCGGCGAGCAGATCTCCATGGTGTACCAGGACGCGCTCAGCTCCCTGAACCCGTCCATGCTGGTCAAGGACCAGATGCACCAGCTGACCCGCCGCAACGGCCGCAAGACGCCGGCCGAGCTGCTGGAACTGGTGGGCCTGGACGCGCAGCGCACGCTGCGCAGCTACCCGCACGAGCTGTCCGGCGGACAGCGCCAGCGCGTGCTGATCGCCATGGCGCTGTCGCGCTCGCCCCAGATCGTGGTGGCGGACGAGCCGACCACGGCACTGGACGTCACGGTGCAAAAGCAGGTCGTGGACCTGCTGAATGAACTGCGCGAGCAGCTCGGCTTCGCCATGATCTTTGTCAGCCACGACCTGGCCCTGGTCGCTTCGCTGGCGCACAAGATCACCGTGATGTACGCCGGCCAGGTGGTTGAATCCGCCCAGGCCTCGGAGCTGCTGGCCCACCCCACCCACGAGTACACGCGCGGGCTGCTCGGGGCCGTCCTTTCCATCGAGTCCGACGCCGTCCGGCTCCACCAGATCCCCGGAACCGTGCCGTCACCGCGCGAATTTGCCCCCGGCGACAGGTTCGCGGGCCGCTCGCAGCGTCCCGACGCCGACCCGGAGCAGAAGCTGGCGTTCGTCCCGGTGGTCCGCGACGGTGTCGCAACGGACCACTACTGGGCCAGCCACGAACGCCAGCCGGAACTGAGCGGAAAAGAAAAGGAAGGTGCACGATGAGCACGCACAGCACGGCCACCACCCCTGTCATCGAGCTCAAGGACCTGCACGTCCACCACCGGACCCGCTCGGGCGGGCTGTTCAAGCCGAGCTACGTCAAGGCCGTCAACGGTGTGGACTTCAGCATCCGCCGCGGCGAAACCGTGGGCATCGTGGGCGAGTCCGGCTGCGGGAAGTCCACGCTGGCCTCCGTCCTGGTGGGCCTGCAGGCCCCCACCTCGGGCCAGGTGCTCTTCCACGGCAAGCCGGCCATCAAGCGCAGCGCAGCGATGCGCAAGGAATTCGGCCGCTCCGTATCCGTGGTGTTCCAGGACCCGTCGACGGCGCTGAACCCGCGCATGACCATCCAGGACATCCTGGTGGACCCGCTCGCCGTCCACGGCATTGGCACGGCGGCCTCCCGCCTGGCCAAGGTCCGCGAACTGCTGGCGCTGGTGGGCCTGCCGCAGTCCGCAGCCGAGGTCACGCCGTCGAACGTTTCCGGCGGCCAGCGCCAGCGCGTGGCCATTGCCCGGGCCCTGGCCCTGGACCCCGACATCGTCGTGGCGGACGAGCCCACCTCCGCACTGGACGTCTCCGTCCGCGCCCAGGTGCTCAACCTGCTCTCGGACCTGAAGAAGGAACTGAACCTGGGCATGGTTTTCATCAGCCATGACATCCAGACCGTCCGCTACGTCTCCGACCGGATCTGCGTCATGTACTACGGCCAGATCGTGGAGGAAGGCAACGCCGAGCAGGTCTTCGACAACCCGTCCAACGACTACACCAAGAAGCTGCTGGGCGCGGCGCCGTCGCTGCTGCACCTCTGAGCCCCACGCACTCCCCCGATTTTCCCCATCAATCAACCGCAATTTTGGAGTTATTACCGTGACAACCGTCGCTTCCCGTTTTCAGGGCGTCATCCCGCCCGTCGTCACCCCCCGCACCGCCGACGGCGCCATTGACGTCCCCTCCCTGGAAAATGTCACCCGCCACCTGCTCGACGGCGGTGTCACCGGCCTGTTCGTCAACGGCTCCTCCGGCGAGGTCACCCACCTGACCAACGACGAGCGCGACACCGTGCTGCGCACCATTGTGGGCGTCAACGCCGGCCAGGTGCCCGTGCTGGCCGGCGCCGTGGAGCAGACCACCAACCGCGTCATCGAGGAGGCCGCCCGTGCGGTGTCCCTCGGCGCCGACGGCATCGTGGCCACGAGCCAGTACTACGCCATCAGCAACGCCGAGGAGAACGGCCGCCACTTCCGCGCCGTCGCCGCCTCCGTGGACGTCCCGGTGTTCGCCTACGACGTCCCCGTCCGCACCCACTTCAAGCTGCCCACCGACCTGCTCGTCGAGCTGGGCCGCGAGGGCGTCATCGCCGGCGTCAAGGACTCCTCGGGCGACGACGTCTCCTTCCGCCAGCTGGTCATTGCGGCCAGGGACATCCCGAACTTTGACATTTTCACCGGCCACGAGGTCGTGGTGGACGGCGCCCTCCTGGGCGGCGCACAGGGCGTGGTCCCGGGCCTGGGCAACGTGGACCCGGCCGGCTACCGCCGCCTGTACGACGCGGCCGTGGCCGGCGACTGGGCCAAGGCTGCCGCCGAGCAAGACCGCCTCGCCGACGTCTTCAACATCGTCTACACGCCCAAGGCGGGCCGCGTGTCCGGCAACGCCGCCGGCCTGGGCGCGTTCAAGACGGCCATGATGCTCATGGGCATCATCAAGACCAATGTCATGAGCACCCCCATGCTCGCCCTGGACGAGGACGAGACCGCGGCCGTCAAGGCGATCCTGGTGCGTACCGGCCTGATCTGATCGCAGTCCCCCCGGGTTCTCGACAGTCGGCGTCTCGAGAGTCGGGGTCTCGAGAGTCGGGGTCTCGACAGGCCCGGCCGGCGGCAGGAGTGCGGGTCCAGACGTTTTTACTGTGAAGGAATTGACATGCGGTACGTAGTGGGCGTTGACCTGGGCGGGACCAAGACGGCGGCCGGCGTGGTGGCGGCGGACGGTTCCGTGCTGGTCCAGGGGCAGGTCGCCACGAAGAACCGCGACGGCGGGGCCGCCATCCTGGACGCCACCGCGGAACTGGTGCGCTCCCTCGTGAAGGACGCGGCCGGCGCCGGCGCCACGGTGGACGCCGTGGGCGTGGGCTCCGCCGGGGTCATCGACGCCGCGGAGGGCACCGTCATTTCGGCGACCGACGCGATCCTCGGCTGGACCGGTACACACATCATCGCGGGCCTCCAGGAGCGGTTGGGACTGCCGGCCGCCGTCATCAATGACGTGCACGCCCACGCCCTGGGCGAGGCCTGGCTTGGCGCGGCCGCCGGCACGTCAACCTCGCTCATGATGGCGTTTGGCACCGGCGTGGGAGGCAGCTTCGTGGTCAACGGCCGTCCCCTGCTGGGCCACCACTTTGTGGGCGGGCACGTGGGGCACTTCGCCTCGCCGCTCGCCGTCCACCGCGGCACTCCCCTGCCCTGTTCCTGCGGCCATGCAGGCCATGTGGAGGCCGTCGCCTCCGGGCCCGCCATCCGCGCAGCCTACGTGCGCGACGGCGGCAGTGCGGCGCTGGAGGACACCCGGGCCGTCTTTGCTGCGGCCGGCCTCGGCGACGAACTGGCCGCGTCGGTCATTGCCACGGCCGCGCGGGCCGCCGGCCAGGCCGTGGGCGGGCTGGCCAACATCCTCGACCCGCAGGTGGTGGTCATTTCCGGCGGCCTGGCCGACGCCGGCGGGCCCTGGTGGCACCCCATGGAGCGTGCGCTGCGCGCCGAACTGCTCGCTCCGCTGGCGGACGTGCCCGTGGTCCGGGCCGCGCTGGGCAACACGGCCGCCGTCGTGGGCGCAGCCTCACTGGTCCTTTCCTAATCCGTTCCCATTCCCATTCCCATTCCCATTCCCAGGAGTCACCATGACCTTAAAACTGACCAACCTCGACGCCCTGGCCGGCCAGCTGGTTGTTTCCGCCCAGGCCTACCCCGGCGAGCCCATGCGCGATCCCCGCACCACGGCGCAGGTGGCGGCGTCGGCCGTCATCGGCGGTGCCGCGGCCATCCGGGTCCAGGGCCTTGCGGACATCCAGTTCACCCGTGCCGCCGTGGAGGTGCCGGTGATCGGGCTGTGGAAGGACGGCCACGACGGCGTCTTCATCACCCCCACCCTGCAGCACGCCCTCTCCTGTGCCGGCGCCGGCGCGCACATTGTGGCCATTGACGGCACCCGCCGCCCCCGCCCGGACGGGCTGACCCTGGCCGAAACGGTTGCGGGCATCCACGCCGGCTCCAACGCCCTCGTGATGGCGGACTGCGGCTCCCTGGGCGACGCCGTTGCCGCCGCCGCTGCCGGCGCCGACCTCATCGGCACCACGCTGGCCGGATACTCGGGCGAGCGGCCGAAGACGGACGGGCCGGACCTGGACCTCATTGCCGCCATTGCCGCCGCCGGGCTGGGGAAGCCGCTCATTGCCGAGGGCCGCATCCACTCCCCCGCCCAGGCACGCCAGGCGCTGGACGCCGGAGCCTTCGCCGTGGTGGTCGGCACCGCCATCACCCACCCGGCCTCCATCACCGGCTGGTTCAGGGACGCCCTCACCGCCTGAGCCGCGTCCATCCCGAAAGGACCAGCCGTGAACTTTTTTGACCGCACCGATCCCCAGCTCCACCCCGGCCTGGACTTCCTGACGGGCCGGACCCCGCCCACGACCCTTGCCGAACTGGTGGCCATGCGCCGCGCCGATGCGGCCCGGCGCCCCGCCTTGCCGGCCGGCCTGGCGGACCAGGCCACCATGGCCGACCACGTGGCCCCAGGCGGCGGCCAGGGGGTGGATGTGGCCCTGCGCAGCTACCGGCCCGCGCATGCCACCGGGACGCTGCCGTGCCTGTACTGGATCCACGGCGGCGGCATGGTGGCCGGCACCATGGCCGGGGACGACCTGCATTGTCTACAGCTCGCGCTGTCGACCGGCTTGGCGGTCGTGTCCGTGGAGTACCGCCTGGCCCCCGAGCACCCCTTCCCGGCAGCCGTTGACGACGCCTACCAGGGACTGCTGTGGACCGTGGACAATGCCGGGCTGCTCGGCGTCGACCCCGCCCGGCTGGCCATTGGGGGCGCCAGTGCCGGCGGCGGGATCGCGGCGGGACTGGCCTTGCGCGCACGGGACCAGGACGGGCCGGCCTTGCGCTTCCAGTACCTGGCGTACCCGATGCTTGACGACCGGGACCAGACCCCGTCCAACCGCGAGTTCCCGGCCATCCCCTCCTGGAACCGCAAACGCAACACGCAGGCCTGGTCCTGGCTGCTCGGCCCGGCGCACGGCACCGACCAGGTGAGCGAGTACGCGGCGCCGGCCCGGGCCGGGAACCTGTCCGGGCTGCCGCCCGCGCTCATCCAGGTGGGCGAGCTGGACCTGTTCCGGGATGAGGACATCGAGTATGCGGCGCGCCTGCTGCAGGCCGGCGTGCCAACCGCGCTTCAGGTCTACCCGGGTTTCTACCACGGCGCCGATGCGCTGGTGCCGGAGGCGGACGTCTCCGTGCGCCTGCTCCGCGACCGGGACGAGGCGCTGGTCCGCGCCCTGGCGTAGGCGCTACCGTCCCGGGCGCGGCACCACAAAGTGGGTGACCCGGGCATCCTGGCCGTCCAGCGTGGCCCAGTCGCCGGCATGTTCGAGCACCGTGAACGCACTGGTGGGGTAGGCGCTGGCCATGTTCATGTAGGCGTCCTGGTCTGAATCGCGCGAGGCCAGCGTGAGCGCCAGCTCCTGGACACCGGGCATGTGGCTGATCACCATCAGCGTGGTCACTGTTTCGGGCACGTGGTTGACCACGGCCAGCATGCGCCGCGGGCCGGCCGCATACAGCGCCTCCTCGAGCTTGGGCGTGGGTGCCTTCTCGCCGAGCTGCTCACACACCCAGGTGCAGGTCTGCCGCGTGCGCAGCGCCGAGGAGCACAGGATGAAGTCGGGCACAATCCCGTTCTCCAGCAGCCACTTCCCCGCCAGCGGCGCCTCGTGGTGCCCCCGCTGGGCCAGCGGCCGCTCGTGGTCCCCAACGCCGAGGGGGAAGGCCGCCTTGGCGTGGCGCATCAGGACCAGCCGCTTGATGTGGTGTTCGCTCATGCTGACAGTTTAGTAAGGGAACCCCACGGCACGACGACGGCCGGGGCACCCAGGTGCCCCGGCCGTCGTCGTGCCTGAAGAATATGGCCTTGCGTTAGATCGAGTACTCGGGGGCCGCCCAGACGACGACCTCGGGGTGCTCGTAGAAACGGTAGCCTTCGCCGCGGACGGTGCGCACGGTGTTGGCGAGGCGGCCCAGCTTGGAGCGGAGGCGGCGGACGTGGACGTCGATGGTGCGCTCGTTGGGGACCTCGTCGGCGTTGCCCCAGAGGCCGTCGAGGAGTTCGTCGCGGCCCACGGTGCGGGTGCCGTTTTCGACGAGGTAGTTCAGCAGCTCGAATTCCTTGAACGTCAGGTTCAGCGTCTCGCCGTCGAGGTGGACTTCGCGGCGTGCCAGGTCGATCAGGACGCCGGTGGGGCGCTGCTCGGCGGCAACGGGGGGACGGACGGGCTCCGGGCGCTGGCGGGTGGCCACGGTGGGGTCGCCGAAGGTGGAGCGGACCACGTCGAGGGGGCTGCCCACGGCGTCGGACGGCGCAATGGCCACGGCAGCATAGCTCTGTGCCTGCGGCACCAGTGATTGGGCGTAGGCGCGGATGTCCTGGGCCAGCTTGGCCAGGGAGGTCCCGGCGGCGGCCGCCGTGTCCTCGTCCACGCCCACGTACAGCACAAAGCCGCGGGCGACGTTGTCCGGGTTGACGCCGCGGAGGGTGTCGCTGCCGGCAATGACGGGGGTGGGTGCGGTCATGGGCGCTGCCTCGGGCACGGCGCGCAGCCGGACCGCGGCGGAATCCGCATCGCGGCGGTACGCTGCGGGATTGCCGTAGCTCGGGTGGTCCTGCCCGGCGGGGCGGGGCTGGGCCGCACTGCGGGCAACGGCCTTGGCGGCGTTGCGGACTGAGATGTGGACGTATCCGGATGCAACTGACATTGAACTACCTCGGTGTTTGGCCGTTAGCTACGGCGCGAATGCTTTTCTCATGCCCTGGAGGCCTGGACTGAATGCCCGTTGGGGCTGGCCACGCTGGCCACGAATGCCTAGATATGGGGTGCTGACTAGGACTGCATTCGACAACAGCAGAAATGGCGCCCGCCGGCTTGATGGGTGGCGGTGGCTGCGGCTGCAGAATTCACTGGGTGGGTGTTCACAATGCAAGTGTCCTACGTAATAAATGAAACCCGCAAGTAACAAACTGTCCATTTGTCCACATAATGAGATTTATGGGTATATTGTGACCAATCTTACATAACTGCTTGGTCACCATTTTATTCACGTAATGCGGTTGACGTTGAACTTATTTGATTCGAATAGTCTCTGATGGATTAATAATTTCGCGGATCTTCAATATTGCATCAATTCGTTCATGATTGGCACTTGGCGGCTTTCAGGCGGCTGGATATCCATCCAGGGACGCGCAGATTTTGTGCGGAAAATGATGTTATGGGAGGGAGGGACTAGCGGTCCGCGGCCTGGGCCGCCGAGAAGGGCCGCAGGCTGCGCACCTGGTCGCGCAGCCTGACGTGGTTGCGCCGGTTCATCATGATCAGGGCCGCGAGGCCGGAGACGATTGCCACCACGGCACCAATCCCCAGCGACCAGCGGGCACCGAAGGCGGTGGCGATCCAACCGACCAAGGGGGCGCCGATCGGGGTCCCACCCTGCAGCACCACCATGTAGACCGCCAGGACGCGCCCGCGCATGGCCGAGTCGGTGGTCAGCTGGACGGTGGTGTTGCACGCGTTCATGAAGGTCAGCGCCGCCAGGCCCACCGGAACCAGCGCCAGGGCATACAGGGCATAGCTTGGCATGGCGGCGGCGATGGCCACCATCACGCCGAAGGCCAGGGCCCCGCCCACGATGTACATGGTCCGCATCGTCTTGCGCCGCGCCGCCAGCAGGGCGGCCGCGAGCGTGCCGATGGCCATGACGGATCCCAGCAGCCCGTACTCGCCCGGGCCCAGGTGGAAGATGGTGGTGGCCATGAGGGCGTTGGTGATCTGGAAGTTCATGCCGAAGGTGCCCACCATGAACACCAGCCCCATGATCATCATCAGGTCCGGGCGCTGGCGGATGTAACGGAACCCTTCACGGATCTGGCCCTTGCCCCGCGGCACGCGGACCACGGGCTGCAGTTCGGACACACGCATGCGCCAAAGCGAGAAGATCACGGCCACAAAGCTGGCCGCGTTAATCAGGAAGGCCGGGCCCGTGCCGAACAGGGCGATGACCAGGCCGGCCACGCCCGGGCCCGCCAGGCGGGCGAGGTTAAAGGATGCGCTGTTGAGGGCGACGGCGTTGGGCACGTCCTCCTTGCTGACGACTTCGGAGACAAACGCCTGGCGCGACGGGGCATCGAAGGCGCTGGCAACGCCCAGCAGGAATGCCAGGACGTAGACATGCCACAGCTGCACGGTGTTGGTGACCACCAGCAGCCCCAGCAGCAGTGCGCACAGTCCCATGGCCGTCTGGGTGCACAGCAGCAGCTTGCGCTTGTTGACGCGGTCGCCCAGGAGGCCGGCGAAGGGGCCCAGGAAGACGATGGGCAGGAACTGCAGGCCGGTGGTGATGCCGGCGGCGGTTCCGGAGTTGTGGATCAGGATGGTCAGCACCAGCCAGTCCTGGGCCACCCGCTGCATCCAGGTGCCGATGTTGGACACCAGCGCCCCGGTCACCCAGAGCCGGTAGTTGAAGACCTTCAGGGCGCGGAACATGGAATTCACCTGGCGCTCATCTCCTGCAGGATCCGGGCGGCTTCGTGGAGCGTGGCGCGCTCTTCCGGGGACAGGCCCGCGATGCCCTTGGCCAGCCACTGCGTCCTCCGGGACCTGGCCTTCTGCAGTATGGCGGTGCCGGCTTCGGTCACGTGGACCAGGACCTGGCGCCGGTCGTGCGGGTTGTCCCCGCGCGTGACGTATCCGGCGGCCTCAAGGCCGTTGACAATCCGCGTCATGGACGGCGCCTGGATCTGTTCGCGTTCTGCCAGCTCCCCCACGGTCAGGGGCCCGTTGAGGATGCCGGCCAGGACGGAATACTGGCCGGGGCTGATATCCCGCGAGGCTGCTTCGGCGCGCAGCCGCCGGGAGGTGCGCATGACGGCCACCCTCAGCTCGGCGGCAAGGGGGCCTGGGCCGGCGGGGCGTTTGGCCGGCAGGGTTTTGGTGGTGGGTGCTTGAGTCATCGTCAGTATCAACCTGGTGCTAAAAGTTGCGTATCTTCTCTTAGTTAGCATAGGTCATTAGCATTGCTAAGTAAATGTCACCCTGGCCACACCGTTATCAAAATGTGACAATGCGCTCCTGGTTCGGTAACGTTGGCAGGGTGCCCGCCGAGCCACCCACGGTTCCTTGGCACAAATGGACGGTTCGCCGAGCTCTGCCGCCGCCCATTTCCCGTTCACACAGATGGCAGAGACGGGGGACCCAATCTTTGCGGGCCTCCTACCCATGGAAGCCCTTGGGGTTAAGCCGAAAGTCCGGGCAGCTGCTGCTGCCCGCCGCCCGGCCGGATGCTCCCATCCGTTCCCGACAGCTCACCTCGCAGGCGTGGAGAGGCCCTACTTTTATGTCTGCAGCACCCCAGCACGGCCGGCGCCGCGCCGAGCCCGTACGCAAGATTTCCCGCCGCGAGGCCCGCAGGCAGGAGGCCGAGGCAACAAATACCCGTGGCCCGGCCCGGCGCATGGCCGTTGTGGCCGTCTCCGCAGCCCTCCTGGCCGGGGGCGGGCTGGCACAGGCAGCCACCAACAACGTCCCCGGCGGGCTCGCCGCGGCGAGCCTGGTTTCCGGTGCCGCCACCGGCGCCACGGCGGGCGCCACTTCCGGCGCAACGACGGGCGCAACGACGGGCGCAACGCCGTCGGCCGTTACAGCGCCGAAGGGCATTGCGGTCAGCTTTTCCCGCATCGACGTCGGCTCCGCGGCCCAGGCCAAGGCCCAGGCCAAGGAATCAGCCAAGGCGAAGGCCCCCACCGTCGAGAGCCAGTCCGACGGCGTCACCCGCCTCGCCCCCGCCAAGGCCGCAGCCCCGGCCAAGGCCGCAGCCCCCGTGCTCGTCGACGACCCCGCCGGCGCGCAGGCGTATGCGGCGGGCCAGCTGGCAGCCAAGGGGTGGGGTGCGGACCAGATGGGCTGCCTGCGGCTGTTGTGGACCCAGGAATCCAGCTGGCTGACCTCGGCGGAAAACGCCTCCAGCGGTGCGTACGGCATTGCCCAGTCGCTGCCGGCCGAGAAGATGGCGAGCGTGGGCGCGGACTACCGCACCAACTACAGGACGCAGATCCGCTGGGGCCTGCAATACATTGAGGCGCGCTACGGCACCCCGTGCGGCGCCTGGGGACAGGAAGTGGCGGCAGGCTGGTACTGACCGGCACCCCTCCTGACGCGAGAAAGGGGCCAACCCGCGAGAACGGTGATGCTTGACACCGTTCTCGCGGGTTGGCCCCTTTCTCGTTGCTTCCTTAGTCCACGACCCCGTACAGGCGGTCGCCGGCGTCGCCCAGGCCCGGCACAATGTAGGACTTTTCGTTCAGGCCCTCGTCGATCGAGGCCAGGACCACGTGGACGTTGTCGCGGTCGCCATGGGCGGCTTCCAGCTTGGCCAGGCCCTCCGGCGCGGCCAGCAGGCAGATGCAGGTGATGTCCGCGGCGCCACGGTCAAAGAGGAACTTGAACGCCTCGATCAGGGTGCCGCCGGTGGCCAGCATGGGGTCCAGCACGTACACCTGGCGGCCCGTGAGGTCCTCGGGCAGGCGTTCGGCATAGGTGATGGCCTCGAGAGTCTCCTCGTTGCGGGCCATGCCGAGGAAGCCGACCTCGGCCGTGGGCAGCAGGCGCGTCATGCCCTCGAGCATGCCCAGCCCGGCGCGCAGGATCGGCACCACCAGCGGGGTGGGCTTGACCAGGCCCGTGCCGATCGTGGATGTCACAGGCGTTTCAATGTTGACCGGCTCCACGCGCACCTCGCGGGTTGCCTCGTAGGCCAGCAGGGTGACGAGTTCTTCGGTCAGCAGCCGAAAAACCGGCGAGGGGGTGTTCTTGTCCCGCAGGACAGTCAATTTGTGGGCAATCAGCGGATGATCCGCAACCAGTACGCGCATAGATAAAAGCTACCATTGAGCCGTGTCCCCCCTATCGAATTCCCGCCAAACCGAGACGCCCGCCACGGCCCGGCATGCTGCGTGGATGGGCCTTGCCCTGGAGCAGGCACGCCGCGCCCTGGACACGGGGGACGTACCCATCGGCGCCGTCGTGCTGGGGCCCGACGGCGGGGTGCTCGGCGTGGGGCGCAACGAACGGGAGGCGCACGGGGACCCTACGGCGCACGCCGAGATGGTGGCCATCCGGGAGGCTGCCCGGAGGATTGGCGGGTGGCGGCTGGAGGGCTGCACGCTGGTGGTCACGCTGGAGCCGTGCACCATGTGCGCCGGGGCGATCGTGCTGGCGCGGGTGCAGAAGGTGGTTTTCGGCGCGTGGGACGAGAAGGCCGGGGCCGCCGGTTCCGTGTTTGACGTGCTTCGCGAGCGCCGCCTCAACCACTGGGTCGAGGTGTTTCCCGGGGTGCGGGAGGACGAATGCGCGGCACTGCTGAAGGACTTCTTCGGCGCGCACCGCTGACATTCGGGGTCAGCCTGCCGCGTCCAGCGCGTCGATCCGCTTTTGCCGGCTCGACGGCGAATCCAGGCTGAAGCTGCGGAAGTCGCCCAGATCCTCCCGGATGAACGCCTCGACCTCCTTGATCCGGTGCTTCACGGCCTTCGTGGGGGTGTTAAAGAGCCAGTGGGCCATGCGCCCCTCGCCGGGGTCATACTGCCAGAGGCCGATGATCCGGCCGCGGTCCACGATCGGGTGGTCCGGCAGGTCTGCCTGCAGGGCCAGCCGGGTGCTGCCAAGCCGGCGCCCCTGGTCCTCCGGTGCAAAGTGGTCGGCCGCATTGCGCCGCAGCAGGAACAGGGAGTCGCTGCCGGCCAGAAGCCGGACCTGCTCCTCTTTCGGGGCCGTGAAGTTTTCCCGCTCATCGACGTCGGCCGGCAGGATCCAGAGCCCGTCCACGTCCACCGCTCCGGCGCCGGCGAGCGCCGCCTTGGTCTGGGCCACGGTGAAGCCGGTGAACCACTGGGTCTGCTTCAGCCCGGCTCCCCCGGTCCAGCCCAGGTAACATTCCATCAGCCGTGCCCGGGTTTGCTCCGGTGTGAGCGTGGACGCCGCCAGCCCCCACGCCGTGTAGGCGTAACGCTGCTGGTCCAGCCTTCCGTTGACGGGCACGCGCCGGATGCGGCCGTCCGCCTGCAGCAGCCCGAGAACCGCGGGCAGCGTGGTGGACGCGCCCTTCTTCTTCCCGGCCTCGCCAAGGCTCCGCACGGCATCGCCGAGCGCAGCCTTGAGCTGCTGGGGGTCCATGGCGCCCCGCCCGTCCGCCTGGCGGTCGACGCCGGCGCCCAGGGCCTCAAGCACGGCGCCTTCCAGCGCGGCCAGTTCCGAACGGGGCACGTCCAGCTTGTCCAGCACCTTGGCCTGTGCCTCTGCGGCGCCCTGCCCCAGGGACAGCGCCCACGCGAAGTCGCCGGCGCCGAGCACATAGGTGCAGCCGCGCGCCGTCGGCAGTTCATGGATGCGCAGGGCCGCGACGTCGGCGTCGGCCTGGTCGCGTCGGATGCCGGCCCGGGCGAACAGGGTGAGGTAGGGGTTGGCGCCGCCCACGGACCGCGCCCAGCCGGCCGCACCGAGCACCTGTGCGGCTGATTGTCCCGCCAGGGAGCCGTCCAGGCCTTGTTTATGCCAGCTCCAGGCACGCTGCGTCTCATTGTCCATGCCCCTAATACTGCACCAGTCCCCGGGTGCCGGCGCCGTTCATTTTTGAACTGGACGCTCCAGCCGGTAGTATCTTGCGAGTTGGTGACGTGTCCGAGCGGCCGAAGGTGCAACACTCGAAATGTTGTTCAGGTGAGAGCCTGACGTGGGTTCAAATCCCACCGTCACCGCCACTGCAGAAGGCGTCCACATCGTTGCATTGACAGCGAAGTGGGCGCCTTTCGTCGTTCTGTAACCAGTCCTGTGGGCGCACTTGTCTGCGGTGTGCCTTCAGGCATTCGGCCGCACGGGGCCGGGGAGGTTCTCGCGCGCCACCGTGGCGTCAGGAATCCAGCGTCCCACCCGTTGCCAGGCGCCTGCACCTCGTGTAAGTGCGCCCGTTCCCCGTTTTCGCGCCCCGTGGTACGGGCGCGAAAACGGGGAACGGGCGCGGCGGCGCACGACGTGCCCTCGCATCAGGCCACGCAGCCGCCCAGGGCAATTTGGCCGTCAATGGCCTTGATCTGGTTTTGCACCGAACCGAGCTGGTCCTGCAGGCCAATCACAACGGCCTGCTGCGTCTTGACTGCATCCTGGTTGGCCTTCTTCTGGGCCTGGAGGCTGCGCAACGTTGCCTGCGCCGCGGTCACCTGCGTATCCAGCGCGGACAGCTGCCCCTGCAGGTTGGCCAGCTGTGCATCGGCAGCGCTGGCCTGGCCGTTGAGGGTGTTCAGCTGGTCCAGCAACGGCTTCACCTGCCCCTGCAGTGCCAGGATGTCCCCTTCCTTGGCAGTGATCTGGGCGTTGATTCCGGCCAGGCTGGCCACCAGGTTGTCCAGCTCGGTGTTCAGTGCGGCAAGGTCCGCCTGCTTGGCCGCAACCGCCGCGCTGGTCGCGTCCACTGTCGCCTGCAGACCAGGCAGTTCGGCGGTCAGTGCGGCCAGTTCGGCCGTCTTCGCCTCCACGGCGGCCTTGGCCGCCGCCGCGGCATTCTGCGCGTCGGCCAGCTTGCCCTCCAGGCTCTGCAACACGGACTGCTGCGCGTCGATGGCCGCCTGGGCCTCGGCAACGCCTTCCGTCAGGGCGGGCAGGGCGGCTTCAAGCCCGGACACCACCTGTTCCTGGGCTGTCACGGCGGCTTGGGCGGCCGTGACAGCGTCCTGGAGCCCGGGCAGCTGGCCCTGGAGGGTGCTCAGTTCCTGGGCCTTGTCCGTGGCCGCGGCGTTGGCGGCGTCCACGGCGGCCTGGAGTGCGGGCAGCTGGGCCTGCAGCGCCGCAATGTCGCCCTGCTTGGCGGCCGCGGCCGCGTTCGCCGCGTCCAGGGCCGCCTGGAGCGGGGCGGCCTGCTGCTGCAGGGCGCTGCTGTCCAGCTGCCTGGCTTGCAGCTGGGCGTTCAAGGAGTCGACCGCGGACTGGAGCGCCGTCAGGTCCCCCTGGTAGCCGGAGATTTCCGCGTTTTTCAACGTGATGGCGGAGTTGACGTCGACGAGTTGGCCTTGCAAGGTGTCCCGCTCGGTAATCAGCGCCCGCTTTTTGCTCGAATTCCCGTTGATGGCGGCGATTTGGGCATTGAGGTCATTAATCTGGGCCTGCAGCGTCGCGGCGCTGGCCTGCAGGGTGGTCAGTTCCCCCTGGGCCGTTTCCAGCTGTGACTGCTTGGCGGCAATCGCAGCGTTCCCGGTGGCAATCTGGGCCTGGAGCGAGGTGATGTCCGTAGCGGCCGCGGCCATCTTTGCTGCGTTGTCCGCCAAGGCGGCGGCCGCGGCATCTGCCGTGGACTGCAGCCCCGCAAGGTCGTTTTGGGCCTGGGCCATGGCCGCGTTCTGTGCCGTGACGGCGTCCGCCGCCGCAGTGGCGGCCGCCTGCAGCGCGGCGAGCTCGCCCTGTGCCGTGGCAATCGCGGCGTTTTTGGCTGTGACCGCGTCCGCCGCACTGGCGGCAGAGGCCTGGAGCGTGGCCAGCGTGGCCTTCGCGTCCGCCACCTTGGCGGTCTGGGCGTCAAGTGCGTCCTGGGCCGCCGTGCCGCTGTCCTGCAGGCGCTGGAGCTCGGCTTCGGCGTCCGTGACGGCTTGCCCGGCCGTCACGACGGCGGCGTCGGCAGCCTGGGATTCCGCAGTCAGGGTGGCCAGCGCGGCCTGGGCGTCGGCAATCTGTGCATTCTTTGCCGCGAGCGCGTCGGCGGCCTGGGTGGCCGTGGACTGCAGCGTGGCCAGTTCTCCCTGGGCGGTGCTGATCTGGGCCTGCTTGGCCGCAACCTGGTCCGCTGCGTCCTGGGCCTGGGCCTTCAGTTGGGCAGTGGCCGACTGGGCCGCCTCAAGCTGGGACTGCAGCGGCGCCAGCTGGTCCTGGACGGCCTGCTTGTCCGCGGCCAGCTTGGACAGGGTGTCTTGCGCTGCAGCGATGGCCTGCTGCGTGGCGGCCTGCTGGGACTGCAGGGTGGCCAGCTGGTCCCCCGCCGCCGTGAGCTGCGCATCAAGCTGGGCCCCTTGCGTCTCGAGGTCGGTGATGGCCTTGTTCGCGGAAGCCACCTGCGCCGTCAACGAATCGGCGCTGTTTTGCAGCTGGGCGCGCTCGGCCTGAAGCTGGCTGATGACCGCGGCGTTCTTGTTGGCGGCCGCCTTGAGCAGGTTTTCCTGGACGGTGCCGCGGTGGGCCAGCTGGTTGGTGACGCCGTTGCAGATGCCCCCTGACTGGCTGGGCGCGGCGGTGGCTGGCGGGGCAAAGACCAGCAGGCTGGTCACAACGCCCGACATGACGGCGGCGCCGGCAAGCCGTCGGGCGGTAAGTCGGGTGGGAATGGGTGCAGTTTTCTTGTGGTTCACGGTAACCCCCGGTTGCGGTGTGATGATACGGATGCGGTTGACGGCAGGGTGCCGGCGCATAGCGACCAAGCTATGCGGCCGGTGCGGGGAATGCTCGAGTGGCCACCACTCGACTTTTCCGGCCGCTACTTGGTTTTGCGCAGGTGCCGTGCGGCGGGCGGCGACCAGTGCTGAACGGACACAGAAAACTCCCAGCAGTCTTCCAGCCATATGCGGGACGGAAGCCGGAGAATTGAGGCATGTCCCTTCCATTCCACGGCAACGGCCCCCCGAAGCTGACCCGGCCGGGCGGCGAGCCCATCCGCGCGCTGGTGGTGGACGACGAGCCGTCGCTTGCCGATTTGATGCGCATGGGGCTGGAGCTGGCCGGCTGGGACGTGGCCGTGGCCCATGACGGGCAACAGGCCCTGAAAACGGCCAGGTCCTTCCACCCTGACGTCCTGGTGCTGGATGTCATGATGCCGGGCATGGACGGCGTTGAACTGCTGGGGCGCATGCGCACCATCCACCCGGACATTCCGGCCCTGTTCCTGACCGCGAAGGACGCCGTGGCGGACAGGCTCACGGGCCTGCATGCCGGCGGCGACGACTACGTGACCAAGCCGTTCAGCATGGAAGAGGTCATGCTGCGCCTGCACAGGATTGTCCAGCGCGCCGGCGTCACCGCCGCCAGCACGGCGGAGCTGACCGTTGGCGACCTGGTCCTGAACCGCGACACCCGCACGGTCACGCGTGCCGGCACGGACATTTCACTCACCAGCACCGAATTTGAGCTCCTGCAGTTCCTGATGGAAAACCCCCGCCACGTCCTCAGCAAGTCCCGCATCCTGGACCGTGTGTGGGACTACGATTTCGGCGGGCAAAGCAACATCGTTGAGCTGTACATCTCCTATCTGCGCAAGAAAATCGACGCGGACCGTGAACCGATGATCCACACCGTCCGCGGCGCGGGATACGTGGTCAAGCCATGCCCCTGACCACCAGCGCCCGCGCACTCCGCTCCGCCGCCGCCCGCCTGGCCCGGCCGGGCCGCTGGCACCTGCGCACCCGCCTGGTGGCGGTCCTGCTGGCCCTGCTCACCGTCATCTGCGTGCTGGTGGGCATGATCAGCTACAGCGCCATGAGCGTGTCGCTGAACAGCCAGCTCGACTCCCAGCTGGCCCAGGCCTCCGCACGCTCCCACGACTTCAACCTCAGCACGCCGTCCGGCCCGCCCGGCACCCGCCCGGACCCCCTCAACGCCCGCGGCACCGGCGCCGGCCAGCTCAACGCCATCATCAGCGGCGGTTACCTGGTCACGGGCGGCATCCTGTCCCCCACCGGCACCCGCCAACAGCTCACCAACAACGACGCGCAACTGCTGGCCGCCCTGCCCACCAGCGGCACCATGGCCGACGCCTCCCTGTCCATCGGCAACTACCGCCTCCAGGCCGTCCCTCTGTCCAACGGCGGCGTCCTGATCACCGGACTGCCCCTGGGCGCCGTCGAACGCACCCTGGCCAAACTGGTGCTGACCATCATCCTCGTTTCCCTGACGGGCCTGATTGTGCTGGGCCTGGCCGGCACCATGATCGTCCGGCGCAGCATGGCGCCGCTGGAAAAGCTCTCGGCGCTGGCCACCAGGGTGTCCCGCCTGCCGCTCGACGCCGGTGAGGTCGCCTTGAGCGTCCGGGTCCCGGACGGCGCCTCCCGCCCCGGCACGGAAGTGGGCAATGTGGGGCACGCGTTCAACGCCATGCTGGACAATGTTGCCCACGCCCTGCAGGCCCGCCAGCGCAGTGAAACGAAGGTCCGCCGTTTTGTGGCCGATGCCAGCCATGAACTGCGCACGCCGCTGACCGCGATCCGCGGCTACACCGAACTGCTGCAGATGACTGAGACGCTGACCCCTGACGGGAAGACGTCGCTGGGCCGCGTCAACGCCCAGTCGCTGCGCATGGGCCGGCTGGTGGAGGACCTGCTCACGCTCGCCCGGCTGGATGAGGGCCGGCCCCTGTCCCTGCGCACGGCCGACGTCACCCCGATCGCGATGGACGCCGTCAGCGACGTCCGGGTCGGGGCCCCCGGCCACCACTGGGCCATTGATGTCCCGGACACCCCGGTCCGGGCAAAGTGCGACGACGGCCAGCTCAAGCAGGTGATGCTGAACCTGCTCTCCAACGCGGCCAAGCACACGCCCGCCGGGACCACGGTGTCCACGCGGGTCAGCCAGGACGCCGACGGCTCCCCGGTGGTCACCGTCACCGACGACGGGCCCGGCATTCCCCCCGAATTCCAGGACGTCATCTTCGACCGCTTCTCCCGTGCCGACACGGCCCGGACCGGCACGCAGGGCAGCACCGGCCTGGGCCTGAGCATCGTGGCGGCCATCATGGAAGCCCACCACGGCAGCGTGGAGCTGGCCAGCCGGCCCGGCGCCACCACCTTCACCGTGCGCCTGCCGGCCATCCCCGCCGGCCAGGCCACCGGCCCGCTCGCCACCGTGCCCGGACGCACAATGCCCGGACGCACAATGCCCGGACGCACAGTGCCCGGACGGACAATGCCCGGACGCACCGGGCCTGAAAACACTGCGGATGGACACACTGCGGATGGACACGCTGCAGCGCCGTCGGCGAAGGCCTTCCCGGGATAAACCGCTTCCTCGGACAAACCGGCCGGGCCGTCGTTCCTGCGTTCCAGGCTGGTCGTGCGCCCCCGTTGATCCCGTGCCGGAGGACGCCGGGGGCCGCCAAAGGCCGGAACCCGTCCGCCAGGAGGCCTGTCCCGGCGACTATCCGCCACCCCGGCGGCGGGGCCTGTTGACTCGGGAGGGCAAGGGCGCAAAAGTTGAGAAATGACGTCCGCACAGAATGACTTGCCCGGGACAGCCTCCCCCCGCCACGCCAAGCCTGCCAAGCCGGCCTTCCGTCACCGCAGCGCGGCCCTGCTGGGGCTCGTCGCCGTGCTGGGACTGGCCGTGGCCGGTTGCGCCCCGACGGGAGGCAGCGGAACCGCCACCACGGCGGCCGGGCCGGCGACGGCGTCGTCCGCAACGGCCGGGAACACGCCGTCGTCCATGGCAAGTACGGCGCCCACCCCGGCGGCGCCCTCCTCCGCGGCACCAGCCACCACCATGGCGCCGGCGTTGTGCAAGGCGGCCGACCTCAAAGGTTCGCTGGACGATACCGGCGGCGGCGCGGCCGGGCACATCTACATGAAGCTGATCCTGACCAACAAGTCCTCCAGCGCTTGCATCCTGGACGGCTACCCGGGCGTTTCCCTCGTCAAGGCCGGCACCACCCAACCCATCGGCGCCCCGGCGGACCGCGACACCTCAAGGCCGTCCAGCGGCCCCATCCACCTGGCACCGGGCCAGGGCGCTTCGGCCGTGCTGCGCTACACGCAGGCGGACAACTACCAGGACTGCCAGCGCGTCCAGGCCGACGACGTCATGGTCTACCCGCCCAGCGCCTACGACGAGCTGGTGATTGCGCACCCGCTGACCGCCTGCAGCAATGCCAACGACAACCTGCTGCTGATCGGTGCCTTCCAGCCCTAGCGGCGTTCCCAAAAGTTCGGCGGGGCGTCGACGTCGAACTCCTCGAAACGGCCAATGAAGCCGGGGTCGCTGTCCTGGACTTCGCGGCGCCGCCCATGGCGCAGCACGAAGAGCCGGTTGGCGGCGAAGGCCAGGGCCGCCGCGGCCAGCAGCTGCAGTCCCCCGCCCCAGACGTCGGCATGGATGGCCAGGGCCAAAAAGCCCGTCAACACCACGCCGCCACCGGTGGTCACCAGCAGCCGGAGCCGTTCAAAGTAGCCATATGTCCCCACGGCGCCACCCAGCACCAGCCACGGTCCACAGCCGTGGAGGAACGGAACCAGCGCCAACAGCAGCACCCCGGCCAGGGTCCCGCCGGCCAGGTAGAGATAGTGCTTTCGGGGGGCAATCCACCACGACGGGTGCCGCCACAGCCAGGGGGCGGCGACACAGCCGGCCGGCACGATGCCCACGGCAAACACGCCCGGCACGGCCCCGTTGCCACTGAGGGCCACCATGCTCGCTGCCGCGCCGGCGAGAAACAGGATCGACAGGCAAAGAAGGGGAACCCAGTTGTTTCCCACATGTCGTGTCTGCACCGCGCCTTGCCTTCCCCACCCGGACCAAAACATTTTTATGGATGCTGGTCCGAGCGCCCGTGCGCGCCGTGGAACAGCAAGGGCAACCGTTGCCACTCCCACCGCTAGATTACAGCTCCGGAAGGACATTATTTGCCGCCAGGAGGGCGCCTGCGGGAATCGTTACCGTCTCGCGTCAATGTCACTGCCGTGGGGCATGATGGAGCCGTGAATGTATTTACCGACGGCGGCCCCATGGGCCGGTTCGCGGCGCCCACCCGCGAATGGTTTTTGGGTGCCTTCGGCGCCCCGACGCCCGCGCAATCCGGCGCCTGGGAGGCCATTGCCGGGGGGGCCCATTCGCTCGTCGTGGCCCCGACCGGTTCCGGCAAAACCCTCGCCGCATTTCTGTGGGCCCTGGACGGACTGGCTGCACGGGACGGCTCCACGACGGAAGGCACGGGGGTCTTGTACATCTCCCCGCTGAAGGCCCTGGGCGTGGACGTGGAACGCAACCTGCGCGCCCCGCTGATCGGCATTACCCAGACCGCCCGGCGCCTCGGCGTGGAGGCCCCGCACGCCACCGTCGGCGTGCGCTCCGGCGACACCCCCGCCAATGAACGGCGGCGCCTGCTCAGCCACCCGCCGGACATCCTGATCACCACCCCCGAATCGCTGTTTTTGATGCTCACGTCCAAGGCCCGGGAAACCCTGGCCGGCGTGCACACCGTCATCATCGACGAGGTCCACGCCGTGGCCGGCACCAAGCGCGGCGCCCACCTGGCCGTTTCCCTCGAGCGGCTCGACAACCTCCTGGACAGGCCGGCCCAGCGGATCGGCCTCTCGGCCACCGTCGAGCCGCGCGAGACCGTGGCCCGCTTCCTCGGCGGCAGCGCACCGGTGACCATTGTGGCCCCGCACGCCTCGAAGAACTGGAACCTGACCGTCACGGTGCCCGTGGAGGACATGACGGAGCTGCCCGCCCTGGCCGGCGCCCACGACCTCGGACCCGCCTCAGGCCTGCAGCCCAACGCGTCGATCTGGCCGCATGTGGAGGAAAAGATCGTCGACCATGTGCTGGCAAACAAGTCCACCATCGTCTTCGCCAACTCCCGCCGCCTCGCCGAACGGCTCACGGGGCGGCTGAACGAGATTTACATGGAACGGCTGGAAAATACGCCGGACGGGCCGGAGGCCGGGCCTGACGGGACCTTCGCGCCGGTCGGGACCTTCGAGCCGGACATGCCGCAGGATTTCAACGAGCCCACTCAGCGGCCGGGCAAGCCCGTCTACCGGCTGCCGGCCGAAATGATGGCACAGGCCGGCGCCACGGGCGGGGCGCCGAACGTGCTCGCCAAGGCCCACCACGGCTCGGTGTCCAAGGAGCAGCGGGCCCTGATCGAGGACGCCCTCAAGTCCGGCCGGCTGCGCTGCGTCGTGGCGACGTCCAGCCTGGAGCTGGGCATCGACATGGGCGCCGTGGACCTGGTGATCCAGGTGGAGTCGCCGCCGTCGGTGGCCAGCGGGCTGCAGCGGGTGGGCCGCGCCGGGCACCAGGTGGGCGAGATCTCCCAGGGGGTCCTGTTCCCCAAGCACCGCGCGGACCTGCTGCATTCGGCCGTCACGGTGGAGCGCATGCTGGCCGGCCACATTGAACCGCTCTTCGTGCCGGCGAACCCGCTGGACATCCTGGCCCAGCAGACCGTGGCCGCCGCGGCCCTGGGCTCCATCGACGTGGACGACTGGTTCAGCACCGTCCGGCGCAGCGCCCCGTTTGCCGCACTTCCCCGCTCCGCCTACGACGCCACCCTGGACCTGCTGGCCGGGCGCTACCCGTCCGACGAATTTGCCGAACTTCGCCCCCGCATCGTCTGGGACCGCACGGCCGGCACCATCACCGGCCGGCCCGGCGCGCAGCGGCTGGCCGTCACGTCCGGCGGGACCATCCCGGACCGGGGGCTCTTCGGCGTGTTCATCGTAGGCTCGGACGAGGTCTCGACCAGCTCGACCACCGGGGGCCCAAGCCCAAGCGCGGCCAAGGGCGGGCGGCGCGTGGGCGAGCTCGACGAGGAAATGGTCTACGAATCCCGCGTGGGCGACGTCTTTGCCCTGGGCGCCACGAGCTGGAAGATCGAGGACATCACCTTTGACCGCGTGCTGGTCTCCCCCGCGTTCGGCCAGCCGGGCAAGCTGCCGTTCTGGAAGGGGGATTCGCTGGGCCGGCCGGTGGAGCTGGGGCGGGCGCTCGGAGCCTTCATCCGAGAACTCAGCGCCGCGCCCAAGGACAAGGCGCTGGAGCGGTGCCGGGCCACGGGTCTGGACGCCTGGGCCGCCAACAACCTGCTTGGCTACCTGGACGAGCAAAAGGCCGCCACCGCCGTCGTCCCCGACGACAAGACCCTCATGGTGGAGCGTTTCCATGACGAGCTCGGCGACTGGCGCGTGGTCCTCCACAGCCCCTTCGGCATGCCCGTCCACGCCCCGTGGGCCCTGGCGGTGGCCGCCCGGCTGCATGAACGCTACGGGCTGGACGGCTCGGCCATGGCCTCCGACGACGGCATTGTGCTGCGCGTGCCCCTCATGGAGGACGAACCGCCCGGCGCCGAGCTGTTCCTCTTTGAACCCGATGAGCTGGACGGCATTGTCACCGCAGAGGTGGGCGGCTCGGCCCTCTTTGCCAGCCGCTTCCGCGAGTGCGCGGCCCGTGCCTTGCTGCTGCCCCGGCAGACCCCGGGCAAGCGTTCGCCCCTGTGGCAGCAGCGCCAGCGCTCCGCCCAGCTGCTGGATGTGGCCCGGAAGTACCCGCAGTTTCCCATCGTGCTCGAAACCGTCCGTGAATGCCTCCAGGACGTCTACGACCTCCCCGCCTTGAAGGAAATCGCCGCCTCCATCGGGCGGCGCGAGCTGCGGATCGTGGAAACCACCACCCAGCAGCCGTCACCCTTTGCCCGGTCGCTGCTGTTCGGCTACGTGGCGTCGTTTTTGTACGAGGGCGATTCACCGCTGGCCGAGCGCCGTGCCGCCGCCCTGTCCCTGGATCCGGCCCTGCTGGACGAATTGCTGGGCCGGGCGGAGCTGCGCGAGCTCCTCGATCCGCAGGCCATCGCCGACACCGAGGCCGAGCTCCAGCGGCTCGCCCCGGACCGCCGCGCACGCGGCCTGGAGGGCGTGGCCGACCTGCTGCGCCTGCTCGGCCCGCTGTCCGTTGCGGAGGTGGCCGCCCGGCTGCTCCCCCAGCCCGGCCCACCGGCCGCCGGGGCCGGCACCGGGCCGGACGAAGCCGGGGCCGGGCACGTGGCCGCGGCGGCCGGGCACCTCGCGGAGCTGGTCAGGGCCAACCGGGCGCTGCGCGTCAATGTGGCGGGCGACGAACGCTTCGCCGCGATCGAGGACGCCGCCCGGCTGCGCGATGCCCTCGGCACCCCGCTGCCCATGGGTGTGCCGCTGGCCTTCATCGAACCCGTCGCCGATCCACTCGGCGACCTCCTGGGCCGCCATGCCCGCACGCACGGGCCCTTCACCGCCGCCGAGGTGGCGGCCCGGCTGGGACTGGGCATCGCCGTCGTGCATTCAGGCCTGGCCCGGCTGGCCGCTGACAAAAGGATCACCGAGGGCGAGTTTTTGCCCAACCGGGCTGAGGGCGGCGTTGCCGAGTGGTGCGACGTCGAAGTCCTGCGGCGCCTGCGCCGGCGCTCCCTTGCCGCCTTGCGCGCCGAGGTGGAACCGGTGGACGCCGCCACGTTCGGCCGGTTCCTGCCGGCGTGGCAGCACGTGTCCGCGGCCTCCGGACCGCCGGCGCTGCGCGGCCTGGACGGGCTGCTGACGGTGGTGGACCAGCTGGCCGGCGTGCCCATTCCGGCGTCGGCGTGGGAGCCGCTGGTGCTGGCGCAGCGTGTGGCGGACTACCGCCCGGCCATGCTCGACGAGCTCACGGCCACGGGCGAGGTGGTGGTGTCCGGGGCCGGTGCGCTGGGCGGCAGCGACGGCTGGCTCAGCCTCCACGTGGCGGAGTCGGCCGAGCTCACGCTCAACCCCGTGGCCGACTTTGCCGAGTCCCCGCTGGCCGGCCGCCTCCTGTCCGGGCTGTCCGGCGGCGGCGCCTATTTCTTCCACCAGCTGCGCGAAATGTCGGCCGACGGCCCGGACGGTGTTCCCGCCGACGACGAGCTGACGGCTGCCCTGTGGGAACTGTTTTGGGCCGGCCGGATCAGCAACGACACCTTCGCCCCCGTCCGCGCGCTGCTGGCGGGCGGCCACTCGGCGCACCGGCAGCGTCCGGCGCCGTCGCGGCTCCGCCCGGCCCGGTCCGGGCGCTACGGCCGGCTGCCGGGCCGGGCGGCGTCCGGGCAGCGCGGTGCGCCACCGCTGGGCGCCGGGCGGTGGAGCCTGCTGCCGGGGCCGTGGCAGGCCGGGCCCGATGCCCGGACGGGCGCTGCACAGACCACCCTGCGCAGCCATGCCCTGGCGGAGCTGTTCCTGGACCGCTACGGGGTGGTGACGCGCGGGTCCGTCATGGCGGCCGGGGTGCCCGGCGGATTCGGGCTGATGTACAAGGTGCTGGCCCGTTTGGAGGAAACCGGCACATGCCGGCGCGGCTATTTCATCGAACACCTTGGCGCGGCGCAGTTCGCGGTGCCCGCCACGGTGGATCGGCTGCGCGCGTTCAGCCAGGATGCCGCCGTCAATCCGCGCCCGCCCCAGGCCCTTGCGCTGGCCGCCACGGACCCCGCCAACCCCTACGGTGCGGCGCTGGCCTGGCCGCCGCTGGAATCGGGCCACCGGCCGGGCCGGAAGGCAGGGGCGCTGGTGGTGATGGTCGACGGCGCCCTGGTCCTGTACGTGGAGCGCGGCGGCAGGACGCTGCTGTGCTTCAGCGACGACGACGCCCGGGTGGCCCTGGCTGCCGGGGCCCTGGTGCAGGTGGTCAAGGGCGGCGGGGTGGACAGGCTGGCCATGGAAAAGGTCAACGGCGCCGGCATCCTGGACACGCCGCTGGCGGCAGCCCTGCTGGGGGCCGGGGCCTACAGCTCACCATCGGGGGTGCGGATCCGTGCCTGAGGGCGACACCGTCTGGCGGCAGGCCCGGGACCTCCATGCCGCCCTCGCCGGGCAGGTCCTTACAGGATGCGATTTCCGCGTGCCACAGCTTGCCACCGCGGATTTCTCCGGCCGCATGGTGCAGGACGTCCGCTCCCGCGGCAAGCATTTGCTGATGCGGCTGGCCGCAGGCGGCCCGGACCGCCCGGCCGCCGTGATCCATTCCCACCTGGCCCTGGAGGGCCACTGGGACATATACCCCGCAGGGAATGCTGCGGGCCAGCCGGCAGGCGGGCGGGCCGCCCGGTGGCGGCGCCCGGCCCATACCGCGCGGGCCGTCCTCACCACGGGGCGGGCAGTCGCCGTGGGTTTCTCCCTGGCCACCTTGGAAGTCCTCTCGGAGGAGGGGGCACGGGCCGCCGTCGGGCATTTGGGGCCCGACCTCCTGGGTCCGGACTGGGATGCGGAGGAAGCGCTGCGCAGGCTGCGGCAGGCTGGGGAGCTGCCCGTCGGGCTGGCGCTGCTGGACCAAAGGAACCTGGCCGGGATTGGCAACATCTACCGGAACGAGCTGTGCTTTCTGGGCGGCGTGCACCCGGAAACCCCCGTGTCCCTCGTGCCGGGGCTGCCGCGGATCGTGGAGCTGGCCCGGCGGCTGCTCGAGGCCAACAAGGACCGGCCCGTCCGCAGCACCACGGGCGGGCCGGCCCGGGGAGACGCCGCGCTGTGGGTCTACGGGCAGGCAGGAAGGCCCTGCAAGAGGTGCGGCTCCCTGGTCCGCCACGCAAAGATGGGCGACCCCGCCTTTCCCACACATGCCGCGCGGGACATTTACTGGTGCCCGCGGTGTCAGGCCGGCCTGGGCTGAGCTTCGCTTTAAGGCGGGGGTGGTCGTTGCCATCCGTCCGTGATGGACCGGCAACGCCCGGCTGCCCTGCATCACCGGGAAGGGCGCCGCCTCAAGGCGTTCAACGGTCCGGCTGGGCTGCAGGATTGGTCAGCTGCGTGCTGGCCCTTTTTGCCGTGCGGGGGTCATGGAGGAACGCTGCCAACACCAGCGCGAGCGCGGGGAGGCCGATCAGCACGATGAGCACAAAGTGCAGGCTCGTCGCATCGGCCAAGGTGCCCAGGACCGGGTTGAACAGGCCGCCGACGGTGACCGCCAGGCCCACGGTGACGCCGCTGGCCGTGCCCACCCGGTTCGGCAGGTAGTTTTGCCCCAGGATGACAAAGACGCTGAACGGCACGAACACGCCAACACCCGTCAACACCACAAAAATGAGTGCGACCTGCCAGTTGGGGGCCAGGACCAGGCCGGCCATGGCCGGGAGGCAGAAGGCGAAGCCGTAGCGGATGGAGACCAGGGGGCCGAAGCGGTCTGCCAGCCAGCCGCCCAGCAGCGTCCCGACTGCCCCCGAGGCCAGGAACACGGTCAGTGCCGCGCCGCCAACCACTTCGGAGGTGCCCAGTCCGTTGATGAAGTACAGGGCCAGGAATGAACTCAGCCCAAAAAAGATGATGGAGCGCACCACCACGACGGAGGTGAGCTTGAGGAATTCCGGCCAGTTGTCGCGGCCCTTGGGCATGGTGGAGGGGTGGCGGGCGCCCACCGGGCCGTCGAGCACCGGGGCCAGCCATTTCACCAGGACGGCGGCCATGGCGAGGGCCGGCAGGATCAGCAGCGCGGTGCCGCGCAGGCCCAGCCACAGCAGCACCGGCGTCGCCATGAGTGTGCCCAGCGCAAAACCGACGTTGCCGCCCAGGGCAAAAAGGCTCATGGCGCGGTTGCTGTCACCGGCGGCCCTGCGGGCCGCGCTGGCCGCGGAGGGGTGGAAGGCCGCGATGCCGATGCCGGAGATGGCAACCATCACCCAGGTCACGGCATAGCCGGGGAACAGGCCCGCGGCACCCACGCCCAGTGCCGCCGTCGTCATGCCCGCGGGAATGAGCCAGCGGCGCGGCTTGCGGTCGGTCCACACGCCAAAGGCGGGCTGGACCACGGAGGACAGCATGGTTGCCGCCAGCGTCAGCCCGGCCACCGCTGCGTAACTGTAGTGCCGCTCAGAGACGAAGAAGGGCAGCATGGCCGGCACCACGCCCTGGTAAAGGTCGTCGACCAGGTGGGCCGAAGCCATCATGCCAATGCCCCGCCGATTCACCAAACAATCCCATCCACGCATACCGGCCGCAAAATCGGCGCCACAGGGTGCGCCGGCCGTCAATGTCGACCTTACCCCCGGGACGGCAGTGGCCGGGGACAGTTGTGGTCCGGGCGTTCAGGAACGCTCGGTACCCTTGAAGGGTGATGAAATCCCCCCTTCCCGTGCGCAACGGCGTCAATGCCACCCGCATGCGCATGCCGGAGGAGGGCCCGTGGGCCACCGCCATGGAATACGTGCTGGACAAGTTCAACCACGTTGACCCGGCGGGAATCGTGGACCGATTTGTCCGCGGCGAGGTGAAGGCGCTTGGCGGCGAGGTGGTCACGCCCTCCACCCCCCTGAACGAGCACGTGTTCATCTGGTACTACCGCGAGCTGCCCGTGGAAAAGCGGCTGCCCGTGGAGCTGTCCATCCTGCACCAGGACGAAAACCTGGTGGTGGTGGACAAGCCGCACTTCCTGCCGACGACGCCCGGCGGCATGTACGTGCAGGAATCGGCGCTGGTCCGCCTGCGCGTGCTGCTGGACCTGCCCGAACTGGTGCCGATCCACCGCCTGGACCGCATGACGGCGGGTGTGCTGCTGTTCTCCGCCAACCCGGAGACCCGCGGCAAATACCAGCTGTTGTTTGAAAAACGGCGCATCCAAAAGACCTACCGGGCCGCGGCACCCGTCCGCCCGGAACTGGAATTTCCCCTCGTGGTGCGCAGCCGGATGATGAAGTCGCGCACCTATCTGCTGGCCCAGGAAGTGCCCGGGGAGCCCAACGCGGAAACCCGGATCGAGCTGTTGGACACCCGCCAGGATCCCGCCACCGGCACGCTGCTGGGCCTCTACAACCTGGCGCCGCACACGGGCAAGACCCACCAGCTGCGCGTCCACCTGGCCTCGCAGGGCATCGGCATCCTCAACGACCCTTTCTACCCCGTCCTGCACGAGCAGGCGCCCGACGACTACGCAAGGCCGCTGCAGCTGCTGGCCCACAGCATTTCCTTCACCGACCCGCTCACGGGAGAGCCGACGTCGTACGCCTCCCGGCTGCGCCTCTCCACCTTCCCCGATGGGGTGGGCTAGATCGGGAGCCACTTTCCGGCGGAGCGGCGGAAGGCACGCAGGGCACCCGTGGTGGCCACGGTGTTGACCCCGTGCCCCAGCGAGGCCACGGCGTCTCGCGCCAGGCGGTTCTCGGCGTCGTACTCGCTGGCCTCCACCATGAAACGCACCGTGATGCGCGGGACCCCGGCGACGACGTCGAGCTGGTTGGCCTCCACGACATGGCGGGAGGCCACGACCGCCACGGCCGTGTCCATGACCTCCTCCGGGGCATGGCCGGGGCGCAGGCCGGTGATCTGGACGGTGGCGCGGAAGGATGGCATGGATCCAGCCTATGTGGGCCGGGCTGCGAGCAAAAATGCCGGCGGGCGGGGCCTACCCCGTGTTCCGCAGGCCGGCGGCGACCCCGTTGATGGTGATGAGCATGGCCCGCTGCAGGCGCTCATCCACCTCCGTTTTGCTGATGGCCGCTTCCCGGACCCTGCGCAGCAGCTCCACCTGGAGGTAGGAAATGGGGTCCAGGTACTGGTCGCGCACGCTGAGTGAGCGCTGGAGCAGCGGCTGCCGCTCCAGCAGTTCGCCCTCGCCCGTGAGCCGCCGGATTTCCGCCACGGTCAGCTCATATTCGGCCCGGATGGTGGTAAACAGGTGCGCCAGCGGCTCGGGGACCAGAGTGCGCACGTAATGCGCGGCGATCTCCATGTCAGTCTTCGCGAGGGTCATTTCCACGTTGGAGATGGTGGAGGAGAAGAAGTGCCAGTGCTCCAGCATCTCGACCAGTTCCGATTCATGGCCGGCCTCGCGGGCGGCCTTGAGGCCCGAGCCCACGCCAAACCAGCCGGGCACGATCTGCCGCGACTGCGTCCAGCCAAACACCCACGGGATGGCGCGCAGCCCGCCCAGACCTGACCCTGAGTCGGGCCGCTTGGACGGGCGGGAGCCGATGTTCAGGCTGCCCAGCTGCTCCACCGGGGTGGAGGCCAGGAAGTAGGCGGGGAGGTCGTCGTCGTCAATCAGGGTTCGGTAGCTGGCGAAGGCGGCGTCGGAGACAATCTCCATGACCGCCCCGAAGCGGACCAGGTCGTCCTCGGTGTGGCGCGGCGCCTGGTGCAGGGCGGAGGCCTGCATGACGGCGGCCAGGGACAGCTCCAGGTTTTCACGCGCCAGCTCGGGCAGCGAGTACTTGTCGGAGATGACCTCGCCCTGCTCGGTGAACTTGATGGCGCCTTCAAGCACGCCGTTGGGCTGGGCCAGGATGGCGTCATAGGTGGGCCCGCCGCCGCGTCCCACGGAGCCGCCGCGCCCGTGGAACATGCGCACGTTCACACCGTGCTTGACCGCGACGTCGCGCAGCTTCCGCTGGGTCTTGTGGATCTCCCACTGGCTGGTCATGACGCCGGATTCCTTGTTGGAGTCGGAGTAGCCGAGCATGATTTCCTGCACGTCCCCGCGCAGCCGGACCAGTTCGCGGTAGGAGGGGTCGGAGAGGAGTTCGTCCACGATTTCGGCGGAGGCGCGCAATTCCTCCACGGTCTCCAGCAGCGGGGCGAAGCCGATCTTTGCGTAGCGGGTGTCGCCGGTGAGCTGGACCAGCCCGGCCTCGCGGGCCAGCACGGCCGGGGCCAGGACGTCGTCCGCACCGCGGGTCATGGAAATGATGTAGCTTTCGATCACGTCGGGCCCGTAGGTGCGCAGGGCGCGGCGCACCACCCGGAAGACGTCGTACGTGCCGTCCGCGGCGCCGTCGAGCCTGATCGGGTGGCCGGAGAGCGGGCGGTGGCTGGCAAGTTCTGCGCCAAGCACAGCCATACGCCCGGCCCGGTCCAGCTCCGCGTACGGCACGGCCAGTTCGCCCACGCGGTCCATGAGCTGGCCGACGGCGTCATGGTGGTGGTCCGCGTGCTCCCGGATGTCCAGCGTGGCCAGGTGCAGGCCGAAGGAGGCGACGGCGCGGCGCACCGTGGCCAGGGCGCCGTCAGCCACCAGGGTGGCCGAGTTGTTGCGCAGCGACGTGTCCAGCAGGGCCAGGTCCGCCAGCAGGCCCGCGGTGTCCGCGTAGTCGCGGCCGGGCTCGTGGTAGGCGTCCGCGGCGGCCCGCTTGCGGGTGTTGAGCAGCTTGGCCTTGATGCAGGTGAGCTTGAGGCGGTACGGTTCCTCGGCGTTGAGCTCGAGCACGCGCGGGTCGAGCCCGGGCAGCTTCGCGAGGTCTTCGGCGATGGAGTCGGTCAGCTCGGGGGAAGCGCCGTAAAGCGAGCTGGAGTTGGAGAGGATGGAGAGCAGCCCGTCGACCATGGCGATGCTGATCTTTACGGCGTTGGCGTTTTGCAGGACCAGCACCTCGCGGGTGACGTCCGGGGTGACGTTGGGGTTGCCGTCCCGGTCGCCGCCGATCCAGGAGCCGAACCGCAGCGGCGCGGCGTCCTCGGGCAGCCGCACGCCGTGCCTGCCAAGCAGCCCGCTGAGCTCGGCCAGGACCTCGGGCATGGCGTCCGTGAGGATGTTGCGCAGGTAGTAGATGGCGTTGCGGGCCTCGTCCATCGGCGTGGGGCGGACCCTGCGGAGCTCGTCCGTCTGCCACATCTGGTCGATGATCTCCGCCAGCTTGCGGTCCTGGCGGCTGCGGGCGCTGCTGCCTTCCTCGGACGGCGTGGCCAGGATGTCGGAGAGCTTGCGCACCTTGTCCAGCACGGAGCGCCGGGACGCCTCGGTGGGGTGGGCGGTGAAAACGGGGCGGACGTCGAGTTCGTCGACCACCCTTTGCAGCGCCCCGGCACCTGCCTTCCCGGCGATCTCGGTGACGGTCCGGGCCAGCCAGCCGTCGTCCTCGGCGCGGGTGCGCAGGCTGCGGACCCGGTGGACCTGCTCCGCGGCGTTGGCCAGGTGGAAGTAAAACGCAAAGGCACGCACCAGCTC
This sequence comes from Arthrobacter sp. SDTb3-6, assembly GCF_013376095.1. Lineage (GTDB taxonomy): Bacteria > Actinomycetota > Actinomycetes > Actinomycetales > Micrococcaceae > Specibacter. Next base: position 86,555 of record NZ_JAAMFN010000016.1, read on the forward strand.
GGTTGCCTGCTCAAGGGGCAGGGAGGCGAGGACCTCGCGGACCTGCTCGGCGACGTCGTTCGCACTCCACGGGCCGGTGCCCGTTTCCCCGCGCGCGGCCTCCTTGGACTCCTTGGTCAGCAGCCGCACCTGCTCCACCATGGCCAGCAGTTCCGGGCCGTGCTGGCGCACCAGCGACTCGCCCAGCAGCGTGCTGACGCGGCGGACGTCGCGGCGAAGGTCGGTGTCCTCGGCCGGGTCGGCAGGCATGTTCGGCAGTTCAGGGCTCATGGGTCAACGTCCTTACGGTTTGTGGTTCCGGGGTGCCCGCATGCAACGTTGGATACATGGGCCTGATGGATACTACGTTGCGGCCGCGCGCAGCCGCCAGTTGGCCTCAACCCCTGGACGCCGTGTAGGCGGCGTGGACATCCTCCCAGCACGGGAAGAAGTCGTCCCACCAGTGCTGCCAGTCCACGGCCCTGCCGTCCAGCGCCTCGGCCAGGTGGTCCAGGTGGACGTGCCAGCCGGCCAGCGACATCAGGATCACTTCCTCCGGCACGGAAATGACGTTGGTGAAAACCAGCCGTGTGCCGGTGCCGGTTGCCGTGAGGTCGGCACGGATGGTCCCGTGCATGGCGTTGCTGATCTCCAGGGCCTCCGGCTCCCGGGCCTCCACCACGCGCCCGTTCCACCAGTCCGTCTCGATGCCGTGGCCCTCGTCCTTGACGTTGAGCCACTTGAGGTCGAAGGAGGAGCCGGTCCGGGCCCGGCCGCGCACCCGGCACCACCACATTTCCGTTTTGGCCGGGTCCGTCAGCATCGCCCAGACCTCCTCCGGCGCGGCCGCGTAGTCGCGGGTGAGCGTCAGTTTGACGTGGTCCCCGTCCAGGGTTTCCACTGTCCCCGGGGCAAAGCGGGCCATGTCCTTGTTCAGGTGGTTGTTCGATCCCATGCCCCCATTGTTCCACCGCGGCGGCCCGGAATAGCGGCCACCCCGCCCCCGTTGTGCCTACTGTGAAATTGTCCATGCCCGACAGGAGCACCATGACCACGCAAGCCCCGGAACTGACCCGCCTGACCGAGCGCTGGGACCGCTTCCGTGCCGGCCGCAACACCGCGCTGGCCGCCGAACACGGCTGGCTGACGCTCACCTCCTTCCAGTGGCTGCCCGCGGAGCCCGCCGCCCTGGAGGGCATCCCCGGCCTGTGGGGCTCCGACGGCACGACGGCGTCCCTCACCGCCGCCGCCGGCGACGGCCTCACGCTGGTGGAAGGCGGCGCCGCCGTGGCCGGAACCATCACGGCCGCCCTGGCCGACGAGGAATCCCTCCTGTGGGTCCGGTTCGGCTCAGTGGTGGTGGAACTGGGCATGCGCGCCAACCGCTACATGGTCCGCACCCGCGACGCCCGCTCCCCCGTCCTGACGCAGTTCACGGGCGTGCCGGTCTTTGGCTACAACCCCGGCCTGGTGGTCACGGGCACTTTTGAACCGTATGCGGAGCCCCGCTCCGTTGACATTGCGACGGCGAACCCGGAGGTGCCGGGCGTGGCCGTGCTGGTGGGCGAGGTGGTGTTTGCTCTCAATGGGACAAGCCACCGGCTCGCCGCGGAGCAGGGCCGGCTCGGCTCGCTGCTGGTCACCTTCCTTGATGACACCAACAACGTCACCAGCTCCCACTGGCGCAAGCTGGAAGTGGCCCGCCCGCGCCCGGACGGCACCGTGGTGGTGGACTTCAACCGCGCCATCAACTACCCCAGCGCGTTCACCGACTACGGCACCTGCCCCGCGCCCGTTGCAGGCAACCGCATCAACGCCCCCATCGAGGCCGGCGAGCGCAGCCCGCGGTAGGGGCGCCCGGGGCTCCCGCGGGCGGGGCGGCCCGCACCACGGCTCACACGATGGCGGAGATGCCCGTGACGGCCCGGCCGGCGATCAGGGTGTTGACCTCCTGCGAGCCCTCGTAGGTGTAGATGGCCTCGGCGTCGGCAAAGATCTTCGCCATGCGGTAATCGGTGACAATGCCGTTGCCGCCCAGGATGGCACGGCCCATTGCCACGGTTTCGCGCATGGCCGCCGTGGTGTGTGCCTTGGCCAGCGCCACCTGCGCCATCGTGGCATCCGCGTCCCCGCCTGCGTCCTGCAGCGCGGCGATGCGCACCATCATGGCCAGCGACGATGTGGCGTTGCCCAGCATTTTCACCAGCTGCCCCTGGATCAGCTGGAAGGATGCCAGCGGCTTTCCGAACTGCCGGCGTTCGACGGCGTAGGCCCGGGCCACGTCGAACGCGGCCAGCTGCTGTCCCACCGCCTGCCACGCCACGGAGATCCGTGAGCTGCGCAGCAGCTTGTTCGTGTCGGCGAAGGAGCCGATGCCGCTGAAGCGGTCACGCTCCTCCACCCTCACGTCATCAAGCAGGATGTGCGCGTTCTGCACGGTCCGCAGCGCGATCTTGTTTTCAATCTTGGTGCGCGTGACGCCCGCCAGCGACGCGTCAAGGATGAAGGCGCGCACCGCCCCCGTGTCAGCATCCTTGGCCCAAAGCATCATGTGGTTGCAAAAGGTGCCGTTGCCGATCCACCGCTTGGCGCCGTTGAGCACCCAGTGGGTGGCGCCGGCACCGTCCTCCACCCTGCGCGCGGTGGTGGCCATGCCGCCGGCCACGTCGCTGCCGTGCTCCGGCTCCGTCAGCGCGAAGGCGCCCGTGGTGCGCAGCGCGATGGCGTCCGGGAGCAGGCGCTCATTCTGGTCTTGGGAGCCGAAGTCAATGAGGGCCTGGACGAAGAGATCGTGGTGGACCAGGAAGAACGTGGCCAGGGAGGTGTCGGTCCGCGTCATCTCGGCGACCACCAGGCCCGTGAACAGGTGGCTGAAGTGGCGCCGGTCCGGGACCGCGAGCCCCAGCGCGGCGAGCCCGGGCAGGATGTGGGCCGGGAACTCGGCGTCGTTCCACCAGCCGGTGGCGTGCGGGGCCACCTCACCGGCCAGGAACCCGCGCAGCTGCGCCAGCTTGGCGGCCTCGGTGGCGGTCAACAGGGATTCGAAGCCGTAAAAGTCTGCCTCGGGGAGCCCTGTCACTTGGGTGCCATCCGGATCGCGCCGTCAAGCCGGATGGTCTCGCCGTTGAGCATGGCGTTGGCGACGATGTGCTCCACCAGCGCGGCGTATTCGGCCGGCTTGCCCAGGCGCGACGGGTGCGGCACCTGCTGCCCCAGCGAATCCTGCGCGGCCTGCGGCAGCCCCGCCAGCATGGGCGTCTCGAAGATGCCGGGCGCTATGGTCACCACGCGGACCAGCGAGCGGGCCAGTTCACGCGCCAGCGGCAGTGTCATGGCGGCCACGGCGCCCTTGGACGCGGCGTAGGCGGGCTGGCCGATCTGCCCGTCAAAGGCAGCCACGGACGCGGTGTTGACGACGACGCCGCGCTCGGGGCCGAATTCGCCGGCGAGCGGTTCGGCCGCCGCCATGGCCTCGGCGCACAGGCGCACCACGTTGAAGGTGCCCACCAGGTTGATCTGGACCACGCGGTTGAACTGCTCCAGCGGCAGCACCCCGTCGCGCCCCAGCACCTTGCCGGGCGTGGCGACGCCGGCGCAGTTGACCACGATCCGCAGCGTGCCCAGCCCGGCCGCCGCCGCAACTGCGGCGCGCACCTGGTCCTCGTCGGTGACGTCCGCAGGGGCAAACACTGCCCGGTCCCCGAGTTCGGCGGCGAGCTCCGCGCCCTTGGACGAGGGCAGGTCCACCAGCACGACGCCGGCCCCCGCCGCATGCAGGCGCCTCGCCGTGGCGGCCCCGAGTCCGGATGCGCCGCCGGTGATGAGCGCAACGGTGCCGTTGCCTGAAATTTCCATGTTTCCTCCTCGTTGAGGTCCGCGGGCCCGTAGCAGGGCCGTGGCTTTGCGTTAATGCATACTAACTGAAAACGGCGGCCCCCACGGCAAACAGTACGCTGTGTACATGACGCGGAACAGCACGGGGCACGGTGCCGGGCAGGCGGGCGGGCAGCCGGACACGGACTGGGCAGCGCCCGCCGCCGCAGCCGCGCGTGCCGTCCATGCCCGCTTTGGCCACCGGCTCATGGGGCTGCCGGGCACCTGGATCGGCGCCGTCGCCTGGCCCGCCCCCGTCCAGGCACCGTGGTCGGAGTGGCATTACTGGTGGCAGGCCCACTACCTCGACGCCGTGGTCGACTCCGGCTGGCGCAGCCTCCGCCACGGCAACCGGGCGGCCGCCACGCGGGACGTGGCGCGGGGCAAGGCGCTGCTGCGCGGCATCCTGCTGCGCAACTTTGGCCGCTTCCCCAACTATTATTACGACGACATGGCCTGGCTGGCGCTGGCCGCGGACCGGCTCGGCGGGCTTGCGAGGGCGGCTGGCAGCACGCAGGCCGCACTGGCAGGCTTCGCGTCCGCCACGCTGGCGGGCCAGCTGCGCTCCGCATACGACACCGTCCTGGGCGGCGGCATCTACTGGTCCCGCAAGCGCGACTACAAGAACACGCCCGCCAACGGACCGGCCGCCCTGCACTTTGCCCGCAGCGGCGAGCCGGACCATGCACGGGCCCTGGCGGACTGGCTGCGCGTTGAACTCTTCGACGCCGGGACCGGGCTGAAGGCCGGGACCGGGCTGTACCTGGACGGCGTCCACCCCACCGCCTCGGGGCCGGAGGTGGAGCGCACCATCTTCACCTACAACCAGGGGCCCATCCTGGCGGCCCTGCTTGAACTGGACCACCCGCAATACGCGGGCCAGGCCGCGGAGCTGGTGGCCGCCGTCGAGCGCCGGCTGGCCACTGCGGACGGCGGGCTGCGACTGGAGCCCGGCGCCGATGGCAGCCTGTTCACCGGCATCCTTTGCCGCTACCTGGCCCTGGCCGCGCAGGAGCCGCGGCTGCCCGGGGAATCGCGGGCGGCGGCCGCCCGCCTGGTCACCGGCACGGCCCGGGCGCTTGCCGCCGTGCCGGAACCGGCCATCCTGTCCGCCGCAGTGCAGCGCTGGACAGTCCTCGAAGCCGCCGCCACCCTCCCCCAGCTCCCAACTGATACGAAAATAGGGTGAGTTAGGCTGCCTGGGTGAGGGTGACCTGGTATCCGAGTTGGTGCAGCT
>NZ_JAAMFN010000017.1 GCF_013376095.1 Arthrobacter sp. SDTb3-6
TTTTCGGCCGAATTTTTGGCCGATTTCTGCAACTACTGCGACCCAGTTGCCCGGGGGCGGCGCTTTTGCGGGTGCGGCGTCTCGCCGGCGGCCAGCATCGCCACAAAGCGGGCAATCTTCGCGGCCCGCGCGGCCGGCGTCTTCACCGTGGCGGTCCGGTAAATCAGCGCGTAGCGGTTCACGGCGGTGAGCACCTCGAACATGGCCTGTGCCTGCGGATCCGCAGCAATGGCCGCCGCCAGGTCGGCGGGCACCTCGGCCACGGACTGCCCCGCATACGCGGCCTCCCAGCGGCCGTCGGCCCGGGCGGCGTCGACGGCGGCCTGCCCGGCGGGCTCCAGCCGCCCCGCGGCCGCAAGCCGCTCAATGTTGCGCACATTGTTGCCGGACCACTTGCTCGCCCGCGTGCGCGGCGTGAACCGCGTGAGGTAGCTGCCGGCGTCGCGCCTGCCAATGACGCCGTCAATCCAGCCAAAGCACAGGGCTTCGTCCAGTGCCGCCGCATAGTCCAGCGCGGTGACGGTGCCGCCCTTTTTGTGCAGCACCAGCCTGACCCCGGCCGACGACGCATGGTTGTCTGCCAGCCACGCCCGCCACGCCGCGGCGTCCGGGAGCAGGAGTTCGGGCAGCTCGATCATGGCTACACCCTAACGTTGGTAGCCTTTTGAAAACCACCAACGTTGGAGAAAAAATGCTGCGCGTCCGCCCCGTCCTCTTCACCTCCCGGCTCGACGAATACGCCGCCCTGCTCACGGCCCTGGGCCTGGCCTGCACGGAAAACCACGGCGGCTGGCGGGTCCTTGACTGCGGCGACGGCAAGGTGGGCCTGCACAGGGCCGAACGGGACAGCCCGCAGGACGGCACCACGGCCCCGGGCTTCGAGCTGCGGGACCGGAACATCTTTGTCCGCCGCACGCTTGCGGACGGCACGCACGCCGAACTGGTCGACTCGGACCACGGCCCGGCCGCACGCGTCACGGCGCCGGACGGGTTCAGCTTCCTCGCCGACCCCGTCACCGACCTCGCATCCCGACGGCCCGGCGCCCTGGCCGTGGTCCAGCTCTGGCACACGCCGGACGTGGACGCCGCCCGGAAGGTGCTGGCGGACATCGGCGCCCGCCCGCTCCCGCCCCGCCCGGTGGGCTCCGCCGTGTTCCGGGCCAAAAACGGCGGCCTTGTGGCCCTGCTCCCCGCCGGGGCGTCCGGCGCCGGGCTGGCCCTGGAGTACGACGGCGGCCTGGCCGCCCTGGGTGCCCGCCTCGCCGCCGCGGGGGTGCCGGCCGCGCAGGGCCGCGGCACGCTGGACGTGCAAACGCCCTGCGGGGGCACGCTGCAGGTCTTCGCGGCCGCGGCCGGTTGAACCCCGACCGGGGCGTGCCGGGGCGTTCATGGGGTAGAACTGATACATGAGCGTGCGCACCCCCGACCCCAATCCCGGCTGGCTGTCCAACGAGGACCTGTACGAGGCCAGGAACCGGCTTCCCATGGTGTACGTGGAGGTGGTGCCGGTGCGCCTGGACCCCCTCGGCTACGTCAGCGAGGTGGGCCTGCTGCTGCAGGCCGACGAGAACGGCAGCATGGTCCGCACCCTGGTCTCCGGGCGCGTACTGTACCGCGAGACCATCCGGGCCGCGCTGGTCCGCCACATTGAAAAGGACCTGGGCCCGCTGGCGTTCCCGCAGCTGCCCGTCAGCCCGGTCCCGTTCACCGTGGCCGAGTACCTGCCCTCGCCGTCGGAGACCGGCTACACGGACGAACGCCAGCACGCCGTCGCCATGGTGTACGTCATCCCCGTCTCGGGCGAATGCGAGCCCCGCCAGGATGCACTGGAGTTGACCTGGATGACGCCGGAGGAGGCGCTCAGCCCCGGCGTGCAGGCGGAATTCGTGGGCGGACGCGGCGCCCTGGTCCGCCAGGCGGTTTTCTACGCCGGCCTGGGCCGGTAGGGACCCTAGCCGGTTCCGGCGAAGCGGCGTAGATTACGTTTCATGGACACTGCCCAGCTCTCAGTCCTTGTCAACGCCGACGCAGAACAGGTGTGGCTCATGCTGCGTGAACCGGCCAGGATCGCCCAGTGGCACGGGTGGGAGATGGAGGGCCTGGACGACGAGATCCGCCAGATCTACTACGACAATGTCACCGAAAGCCCCGACCACCTCCGCCTGGACCTGGGCCGGGGCGACGCCTTCATCCTCACGCCCCACCAGGACGGCACCCTGGTGACCCTGAACCGCGGGACGGCCACCGGCGAATGGGCCAGGTACGACACCGACATCACCGAGGGCTGGAGCATCTTCCTCCAGCAGCTCAAGTTCAAGCTGGCCCGGCATCCGCACACGCCCCGGCGCACCGTCTACGTGGATGGCACCAGCGCCGCACACACCCACCTGTGGGACGCCCTGGGCATTGACACCGGCTGGCTCCCGGACCCCGGCGAGCCCTACGGGATCACGCTGACCACGGGCGACACGCTCAGCGGCAAGGTCTGGTACCGGACGGACACGCAGCTGGGCCTGACCGTGGCGGACTACGCCGAACACGGCGACGGGCTGCTCATCCTGGCCCAGCAGGCGCGCGTCCCGGGCCTGCGCGAGCACCCTGGCGCCCAGGTCATCGCCTCCACATTCGGGCTCGGCGCCGCCGACCTGGAAAAAATCAGCACCCAGTGGGACACGTTCATGGAGACCCACTACCCGGACGCGTAGTCCCCCGGCCACAACACCAAGGTGGGGTGCGACGGCGGCCCCCGACCGCCGTCGCACCCCACCTTGGTTTTGTCCTGCCTTGTGTTGTCCTGCCTTGTGTTGTGCCGCCTTGTGCTGTGCCGCGGCGGCTAGATCACCGGGCCCGGCGTCTCCACGGACGTGGACGCAAAGGCCGTCACCTCGGGGTCGTCCTCGTTCGCGCCGAAGTCGGAGGCCCTGGTGATGTCCTTGCCGTCGGGCACCTTCGCCGCCCGCAGGATCAGGGTCAGCACCGCCGCCACCACCGCATTGAGCACAAACGCCGTGATGGCGATGTAGACCTTCGTGTCGGTGCCCGGGATGGCGGCAATGGAGCCGCCGAAGTGGGCGTGCGTCACGGGGTTGACCACGCTGTACGCAGCCCAGGTGCCGTAAATGATGCCCGCGGCCCAACCGGCCAGCAGCGCCCACTTGTGGAACCACCGCGTGTACAGCCCCGCCACGATCGCCGGGAACGTCTGCAGGATCCAGATGCCGCCCAGCAGCTGCATGTTGATCGCGGCGGAGGAATCCAGGCCGATGACAAAGATCAGGGCCCCGAACTTGACCACCAGGGACACCAGCTTGGAGACCTTGGCCTCCTGCTTCGGGGTGGCGTCCTTGACGAAGAAGTCCTTGTAGATGTTCCGGGTGAACAGGTTCGCGGCGGCGATGGACATGATGGCCGCGGGGACCAGTGCCCCGACGGCAATGGCTGCCAGCGCCACCCCGGCAAACCAGGACGGGAAGTTGTCCAGGAACAGCTGCGGGACCACCAGCTGCGGGTTGATGGTCTTGCCGTTGAGCTCCACCGGCTTCGTCCCGGCGGCAATGGCAATGTAGCCCAGCAGCGCCAGGAAGCCGAGCACCAGCGAGTACAGCGGCAGCACGGCGGCGTTCTTGCGGATGGTGTTGCGGCTCTTGGTGGCCAGCACGCCGGTGATGGAGTGCGGGTACATGAACAGGGCCATGGCCGAGCCGAGCGCCAGCGTGGCGTAGGCCCCGTAGCTGTTTGCGCCCGGAATGAACGGCCCGGGCACCTTGCCGGTGGCCGGGTTCACGGTGGTCATCTTTTCCTGGGCCGCCCCGAAGATGTGCTCCCAGCCGCCGAACTTTTGCGGCAGGTAGATGATGGCCACGATGACGGCCAGGTAGATCAGCACATCCTTGACCACGGCAATCATGGCCGGGGCGCGCAGGCCCGAGGTGTAGGTGTACGCGGCCAGCACCACAAACGCGACGATGAGCGGCAGGTCGTTGAGGAACCAGTTGTCGGCGCTCCCCACGCCCAGCACCGTCAGCACCGACTTGATGCCCACCAGCTGCAGCGCAATGTAGGGCATGGTGGCGATGATGCCGGTCAGGGCAATGGCCAGCGACAGCGGCTTGCTGCCGTAGCGCCCGCCCACAAAGTCGGCCGTGGTGACGAAGCCGTGGCGCTTGGACACCGACCACAGCCGGGCCATCAGGACGAACACGATCGGGTAGAGCACAATGGTGTACGGGACCGCGAAGAAGCCGCTCACCGAGCCGGCCGCCCACATGGCCGCGGGCACCGCCACGAAGGTGTAGGCCGTGTACAGGTCGCCGCCGAGCAGGAACCAGGTGATCCAGGAGCCGAACTTCCGCCCGCCCAGGCCCCATTCATCCAGCGAGTGCAGCCCGTCCGTGCCGCCGCCGCGCCAGCGGGCGGCATAGAATCCCATGACGCCCACCAGGACAAAAAGAATGACGACGACGAGCAGTGCCGTCACGTCGACGCCGCGGGTGGGCGCCGGGGCGGTGGCCAGGACGCCGGCCAGTGCGGCGGGTGCGGCGCTCACAGGGCCCCGCCCCCGGCGTCGTGCCTGCCCCTGTGATCCGGCTGCCTGGCGGCAACACGGCGGCGCCGGTCCTCGGCGGTCATCAACCAGTAGGAGATGCCGATAAGGATGGCGCAGATGGGCACCCACATCATCTGGTACCAGTAAAAGTAGGGGATCCCCCACAGGTGCGGATCGGCCTTCGCGTAGAGGGGTACCAGGAGCGGCACGACGATGGCCGCCGCCAGAAGGATGCCGCTGATGACGTACGGCAGGGGTTTCGCCGGTCCCCGGGTGGGGGAATCGTGAGTGATGTTCGTTGCGGACATGAGCGGCTCCTTTGGGCTCTGCAGTCCTCGAATGTTCTTGACTCGTTCATGGTAAGGACTCCTAATGACCGACCGGTAGGTATGTGCGAAATAATTTTTGCGTGTCGCAACCCACACGCCGATCGAAGTTCGGGATAATCCCCGCACCCTCCCACCACTCTCACCCTCCCGCCGGGGCCCTCGGGCGCGTGGGCCCTTTGCAGGCCATGGGACCGGGCGGACGGCAGACACTGGCAAAATGGAGGGCATGCCCTCCCCCGACCCCGCCGCGGACCTGCTCACCACCAACCCCGCCCAGCCGCACGGGATTCCCGGCCGGCCGGCGTCACAGGCCGAATTCGGCTTCCAGGTGGCCACCCGCCTGGGCGGGGCCTGCACGCCGCCGGCCGCCGCCGTCGAACGTCAGGGGGGAGAATTCCAGGGCAGGACCGGTGTGATCACCACCCCGCACGGGACCATCAGGACGCCGGCGTTCATCGCGGTGGGCACCAAGGCGACGGTGAAGTCGGTGCTGCCGGAATCCATGGCCGAGCTCGGCGCCCAGGCGCTGCTGGCCAACGCCTACCACCTCTACCTGCAGCCGGGCGCGGACCTGCTCGACGCCGCGGGCGGGCTGGGGAAGTTCATGAACTGGCGGGGCCCCACGTTCACGGACAGCGGCGGCTTCCAGGTCATGAGCCTGGGCTCCGGCTTCAAGAAGGTCATCAACATGGACGCCGCCGCCGCGTCCCCGCACGCCGGCGCGGACGATTCCGTGGCCGTGGGCAAGGAGCGGCTGGCGCACATTGACGACGACGGCGTCTGGTTCAAGTCGCACCTGAACGGGGACATGCACCGCTTCACGCCCGAGGTGTCGATGCAGGTCCAGCACCAGATCGGCGCGGACATCATGTTTGCCTTCGACGAGCTCACCACGCTGCTGAACTCGCGCAGCTACCAGGAGATGTCGCTGGAGCGCACCCGGCTGTGGGCGCAGCGCTGCCTCACCGAGCACTTCCGGCTCACCCAAGAACGGGCCGGCAAGCCCTACCAGGCCCTGTTTGGCGTCATCCAGGGCGCCCAGTACGAGGACCTGCGCCGCAAGGCCTCCCGCGACCTGGGCGGAATGAATTTTGACGGCTACGGGATCGGCGGGGCGCTGGAGAAGGAAAACCTCGGCACCATCGTGCGCTGGTGCGCTGAGGAGCTGCCCGAGGACAAGCCGCGGCACCTGCTGGGCATCTCCGAGCCGGACGACATCTTCACGGCCATCGAAAACGGCGCCGACACCTTCGACTGCGTTTCGCCCACCCGCGTGGCCCGCACCTCCGCTTTTTACACCCCGGACGGGCGCTTCAACGTCTCCGGCGCCAAGTACAAGCGCGACTTCACGCCGCTGGTGGAGGGCTGCGACTGCTATGCGTGCGCCAACTACACGCGCGCCTACATCCACCACCTGTTCAAGGCCAAGGAGATGGTTGCGGCCACGCTCGTCTCCATCCACAACGAACGCTTTGTGGTGAAAATGGTGGACGACGCCCGGCTGGCCATTGAGGCCGGCACGTTCTTCGAATTCAAGGCCGAGACGCTGCGCCGGTACTATCCGGCGCGGTAGCGGCTAGGCCAGCACGCGCAGCTTGGAAGCGGTGCGGCCAAACAGTGCATGGTCGGCCGACACCCGGCCGGGACCGACCAGCGCGACTGCCGCCGCCGCTGCAGCCAGCAGCAGCACCAGCTCAAAGCCGCCCTTGTCCACGAACACGCCGGCCGTGGCATGGACCAGGACGAAGGCGCCGATCATTTCCAGGCACAGCAGTGCGGCAAAGGGCCGGGACAGGATGCCCAGGATCAGGGCAATGCCGCCGACGAGTTCCAGCGTGGCAACGACGGGGGCCACCAGGTCCGCGGCCGGGACGCCCATCTGGGCAAAGGAGCCCTGGGTGCCGGCAATGGTGAACTGGGCGTATTTCTGCCAGCCGTGGGCGGCAAAAAGGAAGCCGACAACAATGCGCAGGACGGTGCGGGCGGTAGTGGTCAGTGCGGGGTTGTTCATGGAATTCTTCACCGTTTCGGGGTCGTGGGACGGCCTTGGGGAACAGGCAGCAGGCATCAATTGATTGAAGCTTCAATGAAAGCATTTCATAAATTAAGTTGAAGCGTCAATTAATTGTGTCGCCGGCACCCGCAGCGCCTCCGGCGGCTGCCTCCGCCCGGGCTAGGCGGCGTACGTCGGTTCGTGCCGCTTGAACCAGCCGATCACCAGCGTGGTGACCGGGACCAGCAGGTACTGCACGCCCACCTTGTACAGGAACCCCACCACCACGTAGTTGGCGAACATGCCAAAGCCCACGATGCCGATCACCGGCGCGGCAATGGTGCAGAAGATGAGCGTGTCGATGAATTCGCCCACCCCGCTGGAACCCATGAGCCGCATCCACAGCTTCCGCTCCCCCTGGCGGGCCTTGAGCCGGACCATGATGAGCGAGTTGATGGTCTGCCCGGCCAGGAACGCGAGCAGGCTGGCCAGCACGATCTGCGGCACCGGGCCCAGCGCCTCCACGAGGGCGTGCTGCTTTGCGATGCCGTAGTCGTCCGTGAAGCCGGGCAGGGCGATGATCACCCAGTAGCTCAGCGACGCGAAAACTGACAGGGCAAAGGTGGTGAAAATGGCCTTGCGCGCCATCTTGAAGCCGTAGATCTCGCTGATCACGTCGCCAAGGATGTAGGCGAACGGGAACAGGAAGAAGCCGCCGTCGGTCACGATCGGGCCAAACTGCACGCCCTTGGACGCGCCAATGTTGGAGAGGATCACGATGACGGCCATGCTGGCCAGCAGGATGCCGTAGTAGCGGCTTCCGACGTCGGCAAAGCGCGGCCGGGCGGAAGGTTCGCCCGCAGCACCGGGGCTGGTTTCGGGCGTGGCGGCATTGTTTTGCAGCGGGGGCATGGCAGGCAGTCTCATATCCGTAGGCAAGTGGTTCGCCCAGCCACCACCTGCGGGAGGGGCGGCCGGCTGTATTATCACTGGGCCCGTCAGCACCCGGGCCATCCCCAATTCTGTCATGCCCCGTCCGGGGCCGCACCGGCCGGGCCGCGCGGGCGGGGAGGCCGGGCCGGGCCCGCCGGGCGCCCGCGCGGCTGGCCGCCTCAGGGCTGGTGCGCCAGCATGAGCCTTTCGTTCTCGGCAAAGCACGCCGCCGTGTGCTCATTGAAGGCGGCACAGTGGCGGCGCACCAGGGCTTTCACGGCATTCGCGATCCGTTCCGTCTCGGCCGGCTGGCCGGCGCGGATGGTCCCGCCCGCGTCCACCACCACGTAGCCCCACTCGTACAGGGCGTCACAGCCCAGGGCACAGGTGAGCATGGCACTGGCGGCAAAATCCAGGCGTTCCGCTTCGGAAGTGTTCGGCCTCGGCTTGATGTACCCGGCGATGAGCAGCCGCGCAGGCAGTTCCTCGCCGCAGATGGCGCACGGCGCCTTCAGCCGCCCGCGCAGCAGGTTCTTGCGCAGGTAGCCCTGTTCGAGCCTGATGGTGGTGAGTGTTTGTTCGTCCGGCTCGTCGGCACCCCAGACGCTGCCGGGCAGCCCGCGCAGGCTCCCCGCGGACGACTGCGGCGCGGTCACGCCGCACTCCTCCAGCAGCGCCTGCCCTTCCTCTTCCGACAGGGCCGTAATGTACCTCTGGCGGGGTTTGCCGGCAGCGTTCAGCGGCCCCGGGTTGCGGACGGCGACGAGCTCGGCTGCGCGGTCCCGGTGCACCCGAAGGCCTTCTGCCAGCGGGGTGGTGCGCACCAGCCAGCCGTCGGCGCCTTCGCCCAGCTGTTCCTCATAACCGCCGGGCCGGGGTGCTTCCTGCCATTCTTCAGTGACGACGCTCACGGCCCGGACGTACGGACCAAAGTAGTTGAACACCACGTCGCCGCGGCGCATTTCCTTCAGGTGGACCCTGTCACCCGGGAGGACGCCGCCGGGCCCGGGACAATTCCATAACGTCCCCTCCGTGATGGCTTGTTCATAGTTGCGGCCATGGCTGGCCCACCAGTACTGCATTTGTAGTCTCCTTGCGTGGACTTCGCTTGCGTGCAAAATCAGCCTAACGTGGCAATCCTGCGCCACGAAAGATGACCTGCGACGCCGGTCCGCACCGTGGGAGCTGCTGCCCGCCCGGCCCGGCCGGCCGTCAGGGCGTGAAGCTGAGGATGTCCGCCACCTTGGCCCAGCCGCCGGCAGCGGCCAGGCGCGCGGCCTGTTCATCGCCGGCCACCAGGTAGAGCACGTCGGCGCCATGCAGGAAGGCTTCGTCCCCCAGGGAGGCGATCATGACGGCCTCCAGCGCCGCTTCCATGCCTGCGCCTTCGGGGTCCACATGCAGCCCGCCCAGGACGGCCAGCCCCTCCGCCACCTTGACGCGCCCGCCGGCCACCGGCCGGTCGAACAAGGCGACCTCAACGGCGTCGTAGTTCTCCAGCGGCACCTCTGCCAGGTTGGTGTTCGGTGGCATGTGCGGGACCAGGTCAAGGTCGTCGGTCAGCGCCGAGAGCAGGACGGCGGTGCCGGTTTCCCTCAGGTGCGCCCCGGCGGCGAACCCGCGCGCCGCAGCAACATCCTCGGTCACCAGGTGCACCGTGCCGCCCTGGGGTGCCGCGCCGCCGCCAACGGGCCACGCGAGGATTTGTTCCGCGGCCGGATCGTCCAGCCCGCGGATGGCCGCCCAGGCGGGGCCCCACACCGTCAATGTTTCCTGCCAATGCGCCATGAGTCCTCATCCTTCGCGTCAATGCATCCGTGGCCATGTGCCGGTGCGGGCGGTCCGGGAAGGGCTGCGGGTCCGGCCACTCCAGCATAGGCACACGGCGCGCCGGCGCCAGACCAGACAGGCAGTGGGTGCGGCGGCGTCAGGTGCCGATCTGGGTCCGGACCGCGTACAGCTCGGGGAAAAACGTCAGGTCCAGGGCCCGCTGCAGGAAGCCGACGCCGGAGGAGCCGCCCGTCCCGGCCTTCATCCCGATGATCCGCTTGACCGTGGCCACGTGCCGGAAGCGCCACAGCTGGAAGTTGTCCTCCAGGTCCACCAGTTCCTCGCAGGCCTCGTACAGGTCCCAGTACTCGTCCGGCTGTTCGTAGACCACGCGGACGGCATCCACCACTGCGGGGTTGAACACGTGCGCCTTGGTCAGGTCCCGCTTCAGCAGTTCCGGGGGGATCGCCAGGCCGCGGCGCAGGAGCAGGGCCAGGAATTCGTCGTAGATGCTGGTTTGCCGCAGGATCTCCGCCAGCATGGCCCGCGCCGGCGGGTTCGCCTCAAAGACCTTCAGCATGCCGGCGTTCTTGTTGCCCAGCATGAACTCCACGGCACGGTACTGGTACGACTGGAACCCCGATGCCGATCCCAGGTCCCCGCGGAACTGGGCGTATTCGCTGGGCGTCAGGGTGGCCAGGATGCTCCACTGTTCGGTCAGCGACCGCTGGATGTGCTTGATCCGGGCCACGCCCTTCATGGCCGGGCGCAGGTTGTCCGCGGCAAGCTGGATGCGCACGGCCCGCAGTTCGTGCAGCATCAGCTTCAGCCAGAGCTCGGAGGTCTGGTGCTGGATGATGAACAGCATTTCGTCGTGGTGGCTGCTGACCGGCTGCTGGGCGCTGAGCAGGGTGTCCAGCGCCAGGTAGCTGCCGTAGCTCATCTTGTCGCTGAAATCCGTCTCAATGCCGGCTTCAATCTTCCGGGTGTTCTGTGGCATGGCCGTTCCCCTTCACAAAGCGGTTGGAACACACACTACGCCCGTGCCAGCAGCCCCAGCACCAGTTCCCGGCACACCGCCCAGGCGTTGCCGGCCGGGTCGATCAGGCTGAAGTGGTCGCCCGGCACGGGGATGAACTCCGCCTTTCCGCCGGCCGCCACCGCGGCGTCAACGTAACTGTGGCTTTGGGAGGCGGGGACGTCGTCGTCGTTCTCCGCGTGGACGGCGTACACCGGGACGGGCAGGGGGACGGCAGCCAGGGGGTCGGCACGGGAGACGTCCGGGCCCAGCAGGGCCGTCACCGCGTTGTTGCTCAGCCCCAGTTCCTGCGCCCGGGCCAGGTTGAGCAGCCCCGACTGGCTCACGACGCCGCACACCGCCACCGCGGGCCCGGCACCCACCGCCGTGGCCGGGAAGGCGGCGCGTCCGGCCGCCCACACGGCCAGCTGCCCGCCGGCCGAATGGCCCACGATGACCACGCGCGCAAGGTCCAGGCCGTGGTCCGCGGCGGCCGGCACCAAGGCGTCGATGCCGGCCGCCACGTCCAGGAACGTTTCGGGCCAGCCGCCGCCGTTGCCCATGCGCCGGTATTCCAGGTTCCAGGCCGCAACCCCGTGCCCGGCCAGGTCGTGGGCCAGCGGGGCGCCCAGCCCGGCGTCGTAGGCGCTGCGCCAGTAGCCGCCGTGGACCACCACGGCCACGCCGGCCTGGCGCGGCAGCTTGGGCAGATACAGCTCGGCCCATTGGTCAGGCCCGGGGCCATAGGCGTACCGCTGCGGTGTCATGGTCCACAGCGTACCGTTGTGCGCGGCGGGCGGCTTTTATTATGCGCCGGACCCGCTGCGGGTTTGGCGCCAGTGGACAAGATGCGCCGGACCCGGCCCCGGTCCGGCGCATAAGCGAAGCGGACCCGCCATATGCGCAATACTGCCGGGCGGATTCGGCGCATAACAGCGGGCATACGCGAACGCCGGCCACGTTCCGGTGCCTGCGGCTTGCCCACCGGGCCCGCCGGTGCGTGGTGCGCATAAGCTGGAGGCCCGAAGTTTATGCGCAGTGCCGGCAAGGTGTTTTGCGCATATCGGCGGGCTGCTTTTAGTATGCGCCGGACCCGCTGCGGGTTTGGCGCCAGTTGACAAGATGCGCTGAACCCGGCCCCGGTCCGGCGCATAAGCGCACCGGGGCCGGCACAAGACAGAACCGGACCCGAAAGTTGGAGAACCAGATGAAGGCCATGAGCTACGCGCGCTACGGCGGCACCGAAGTCCTCGAACAAACCAACCTGCCCGCCCCGAAGGTGTCCCCCGGATCCGTGCTCATCCGGGTCAAGGCGGCGGCCGTCAACCCCGTGGACTGGAAGGTCATGGCCGGCTACCTGGACCCCATCATGGACGTGGAGTTCCCGGTGGTTCCGGGCTGGGACGTGGCCGGGGTGGTGGAGGCCGTCGGCCTGGACACGCCGGAGTTCGCGGTGGGCGACGAGGTGTATTCGTATGGGCGCCGCGACACCGTGCACGGCGGCACCTTCGCCGAATTCGTGGCCCTGCCCGCCGCGGCTGTCGCCCGGAAACCGGCGTCGCTGGGCTGGGAACAGGCTGCCGGACTGCCCCTGACCGGGCTCACCGCGCTTCGCACGCTGGACGCGCTCCAGATCGGGGCGGGAGACGTCCTCCTCATCCACAACGGCGCCGGCGGGGTGGGCCGCATGGCCATCCAGCTGGCCGTGCACGCCGGGGCCCGGCCCCTAGCCACGGCCTCCGCCAAAAACCATGCGCGGCTGCGTGAACTTGGCGCCGAACCGGTGGAATACGGCGACGGGCTGGCGGACCGCGTCCGGGCCCTGGCCCCCGACGGCGTGGACGCCGTGGCGGACTTTGCCGGCGCCGCCCTGGAGGCGACACTGGCCGTGCTTAAACCCGGCGGCCGCCACGCCTCCATTGCCGACGCCTCCGTTTCCAGCCACGGCGGCCGTTACGTCTGGGTCCGCCCCGACGGCCCCGGACTGGACCGGCTCAGCGCGCTCGCCGACGCCGGCACACTGGCCGTTGACGTCGCGGCCAGCTACCCGATGGAACAAGCCGCCGCGGCGTTCGAGGACAGCATGTCCGGCCACGGCGGGGGAAAGATCGTGCTGACCGCCTTCAGCAAATAGCCCGTACCGGATGCAGAAAACGCCCCGAAAGCTGCAACCACCGCGACCCACCTGCAAACGGCGGGACGGATAGGGTGGAGGCATGACAGACCACGGCGGCCCGTCCCCGGAGGCGGGAAAAGTGCGGCAGTTCACGGTTGAGGCGCTGTTGTTTGACCTGGACGGGACCCTGATCGATTCCACGGGGGCCACCGAACGGGCGTGGCGGCACTGGGGCGAACTGATGGGGCTGGCGGGTTTTTCCTACGGCAGCCATGGCGTGCCGGCGCAGGCGCTCGTCGAACGGCACCTGGAGGCGGACCGCCAGGCGGAGGGCTTCGAGCTGATCAAGGCCCTGGAAACCGCGGACACGGAAGGGATCGTGTACAAGCCCGGCGCCGCGGAACTGCTGGCGTCGCTCCCCGCCGGGGCGTGGACCATCGTCACCTCCTGCACCCGCGGCCTGGCCGAGGCGCGCATGGCCGCAGCCGGGCTGGCCGCCCCGGCCCACCTGGTCACGGCCGACCAGGTCACCAGCGGCAAGCCGCACCCGGAGCCGTTCCTGCTCGGCGCTGCCCGGCTCGGTGCCGACATCCGGCGCACCCTGGTGGTGGAGGACGCCCCAGCCGGCCTGGCCTCCGGCCGCGCGGCCGGCGCCGTGACGCTGGCGGTGGCCGGCACCTCCGAAGCGGGCGGGCTTGACGCCCGCTATGTGGTGGGCAGCCTGTCGGAGGTCTCCGCCGAGGTGCTGCCCGACGGCCGGATCGGGCTCACCCTGCAGGAGCCGTGACGCTCCGCGGACCTTACAGTCGTCCGGCCTCGTGCACGCGCAGCTGCATCAGCGCCAGGTCAAGGAGCGGGACCTCCAGGCCCAGGACGTGGGCCCGGCGGGCAAAATCGCCCAGGATGTGTTCGGCCTCGTTGGGCAGACCGGCCGTCATGTCCCGGTACAGGGAAGAGGTGAAGGCGGAACCCGGCTGGGCCAGGAACGCGAGTGCCTCGGCAGTGACGCGGTCGGGCACGGGGAAACCGGCCTCGGTGGAGACGGCAACGGCCTCGGCCAGGGCTGCGTATACAAACTCCGTGCCGCCCGGTACGGAGACGACGTCGCCGACGGGCCCGCGCATCAGGCACGTCACCACGCCGGCCGTGGCGATGAACACCCATTTGTGCCACATGGCCGCGAGCGCGTCCGGCACGGCCCGGGCAGTGTAGCCAGGGACGTCGATCCCGGCCAGGATCCGCCGGACCCGGTCCGTCGGCCCGCCGTGCAACTCACCCACGGACCACTCGGCGAGGGGCCCCAGCTGGCGGATGCCGCCGTCGTCGTCCAGGGTGGCCAGCACCTTGACCACGCTGCCCAGCACCTTGTCCGCGCCAAAGGCCGCCGTGAGCGCATCGAGGTGCGCCATGCCGTTGAGGAACGGGACGATGGCGGTGTCCGGGCCCACCGCCGGGGCCAGGTCGGCGATCGCGGCGGGGAGTCCGGCCGCCTTGACGGTGACGACGACGACGTCGAACGGCCCGCCCAGCTGCCCTGCCGCCACGAGCTGCGGTTCGATCCGCTGGTCCTGGCCCAGCCCCGTGATCCGCAGGCCCCGCTCGCGCAGCACCGCGGCCCGGCCCTCGCGGACCAGGAACGTCACGTCGCGCCCGGCCTGGGCAAGGCGTGCGCCAAAGTAGCCGCCGGTCGCGCCGGCCCCCACCACCAGAAATCTCATGCCATCCCTTTTCTGCGTCTGCGGTGCCTGAGGTACTCATGCCAGGTCAGCACCACGATCAGGATATCGAACACGGTCAGCGACAGGAGCCCGATCGACGGGGTGCGGGTGAGCTGGTAGAGCTGGTACAGGATGAAGATGGCCAGCACCACGATCATCCACGGGTAGGCCCACAGCGCGTCCATCAACAGGGCCGTCACCAGGACCACCTTGACGATGCCGTGGGCCAGCAGGTACAGCGCAGTGAAGAGGACGACGTGGCTGGTCAGGCCCTCGGCGCCATGCAGGATGTGCGTGGCCAGGAAGTCGTTGGGATCCTCCGTCAGCTCCGGCTGGGTGACCAGGACGGCCAGCCGGTTGATCTGGGCCGGGGCCACGAAAAGCAGGAGCACCCCGCCCACCAGCTCCAGGACGCCGTCAAGGCCCTTGAGGATGATGCCGATGGCGAAGAACCTGTCCCACCAGTCCGTAAATTTCAGTAACGCCACGCAACCTCCCAACCACGGCCTTTTGTGGAGCGTAGCACCGTCACCCGCGCGGACCTTGGACCGGCCCCGGGTCGGGAGCTTGGCCCGGGGCCGGTCCGGGTGCCCCACCGGGCGTGGGGCCCGCCGTCCGCCACGGTGTGCCGAGCGTCTCCACGGCGTAATCCAGCAGGGCGCGGGCCCGCGGGTTCAAGGTGAGGTTGCCGGGCCAGATGCCCGCCATGGTGGTCTGACTCGACGGCGGCATGAGCGGGCGCACCGCCACGGGACGGCCCTCCAGGCTGACGGGTGCCCAATTGGGGCGGGCCATGAGCAGTCCGTAGCCCAGGCCGCGGCCCACCAGCGCCTGGACCAGGATGATCTGCGGCATGTTCGCCACGATTCTGGGCCGGAGCCCGCGTTCGGCAAAGGCCCGGTGGGTGTTGGCCGTGCTGGGGCTGGCGTCGTACATGATCAGCGGTTCGTCGGCCAGCTGGGCCAGGTCCACCGTGTCCTGCCGCGCCAGGGGATGGTCAATGGGCAGCACCGCCTGCAGCTCGGTCTCGTAGATGGTCTGCCGTGCGAACCCCGTGGGCAGTTCCATGTCGTAGACGATGGCCAGGTCCAGCCGGCCGTTTTGCAGCGCGGGCAGCAGCTCGTCGTGCGTCCCCACCACCACCTCCACGGAGACCCCGGGATGCTGCCTGGGAAATCCGTCCAGGATGGCCGGCAGCACACTCGCGGCGAAGCTGGCAAAGCACCCCAGCTTCACCGGCCCCTTCAGTTCCCCCGACGCGCCGCTCATTTCGGCCAGCAGGTCCTCGGCACCGCCGAGCAGTTCCCGGGCCCTGACGGCAAAGTACTCTCCCGCAGGGGTCAGGTGCAGGCCCTTGGACTTGCGGCGGATACACAACTGTTCACCCACGGAGCCCTCCAGCCGCGTAATGGCCTGGGACAGCGCGGATTCGGAGAAGTGCAGGGACGCGGCCGCCTCGCTGAGGGTCGGAAAGTCCGTGAGCGCAACAAACAGCTCCAGCTGGCGAAAGGTGAACCTGGCCACCACACCTTCTTTCATTTAACCGAATTATTATGGCTGGTTTCATAAGTTTACTCACGGAAGATTTGCTGTGACACTAGTTACATCCCTCAGCACCGCACCGCCGGCCCATGCGCACCTGCGCGCCGGGCAGGCCGGGCGCCCTGACCAGAATCAAGGACACCACCATGAGCAACACACCAGTAGTCGACACACGGCGCACACAGCGGCGCGTCGCGTTTGCGACCCTCATCGGCACCACCGTCGAGTGGTACGACTATTTCATCTATGCCACGGCCGCGGGCCTGGTGTTCGCCCACCTGTTCTTTGAACCCGCCGGCGCCAAGATCGGCCTGCTGCTCGCCTTCGCCTCCGTGGGCATCAGCTTCCTGTTCCGCCCGCTCGGCGCCTTCCTGGCCGGCCACTTTGGCGACAGGATCGGCCGCCGCGCCATGCTGGTGCTGACGCTTTTGCTGATGGGCCTGAGCACCATGCTGATCGGCCTGCTGCCCACCTTTGACTCGGTCGGCGTGCTGGCACCGGTCCTGCTGCTCCTCCTGCGCATCCTCCAGGGTGTCTCGGCAGGCGGGGAATGGGGCGGCGCCGTCCTGATGGCCGTCGAACACGCGCCCGCCACCAAGCGCGGCCGGGCCGGCTCGTTCCCGCAGCTCGGCGTTCCGCTGGGCCTGCTGCTGGCCTCCGGTGTCACGGCCCTGATGACCGGCGTCATTGCCCCGGGCGATGCGTTCCTGGCCTGGGGCTGGCGCATTCCGTTCCTGCTCAGCTTCGTCCTGATCGCCGTGGGCTACTTCGTGCGCCGCGCGGTGGAGGAAAGCCCCGTCTTCCTGGAAATCGCCGAAAAGAAGAAGCAGCCCAAGGTGCCCGTCGTGGAGCTGTTCCGCAAGCACTGGCTCCTGGTCATCCTCGCGGCCCTGGTCTTCGTTGGCAACAACGCCGCCGGCTACATGGCCACGGGCGGCTTCATTCCCAGCTACGCCACCAACCCCGACGGCGTCGTTGGCCTGGGCAAGACCCCCGTGCTGATCGCCATGACCTTTGCCGCCGCAATGTGGCTCATCTTCACGGTGCTGGCCGGCGGCATGGCGGACAGGATCGGGCGCAAGCGCACCTACGTGGTCGGCTATGTCGCCATGGCCCTGACCGTGTTCCCGCTGTTCCTGCTGATCAACACCGGCCAGCTTTGGGCCCTGTACCTGGCGCTGCTGCTGCTCACCTTCGGCCTGGGCCTCACCTACGGCCCGCAGGCTGCCTGGTACAGCGAAATCTTCCCGGCCTCGGTCCGCTTCTCCGGTGTCTCCATCTCCTACGCCATCGGCGCCATCCTGGGCGGGGCGTTCTCCCCCATGATCGCCCAGTGGCTGCTGCAGACCACCGGCACCAGCGTCGCCATCTCCAGCTACCTGCTGCTGACCACGCTGATCGGGCTGGCGGCGGTCCTGATGCTCAAGGACCGTTCCGGGATCGACCTCAGCATCACCAACCAGGCCGGGCAGGAGGTCGGCGCCACCATCTTCGACAAGCGCGTGCCTGTGGCAGGCGTGGCCCCCGTGCAGGCCTAGGCTTCACACCCCGTACGACGGCGGCACCCACCTTGCGTGGGTGCCGCCGTCGTTCGTTGTGGCCGGCCGGGGCGACGGACGGGGTTGGCTACAGGGACAGGCTGATGCCGCCGTCGTCGCCGTGGAGATGCGTGCGCAGGTATTCGCCGAGGACGGCGGCACCAAGGTCGCCGGCGTCGGGCGCCACCACGCGCCCGCCAATCCGCCGGGCCATACCGGCCACGAACCGCTCCAGGCCGGGGTCGTCGCCGAGGCGGAAGAACGTCACCTGCGTGCCCGCCCGGCCCAGGCGGTCGAGCTCGGCGACCGTGGCGGCGATGGTCTGCCCGTCCGGGGGCCAGGAAAACCACGGCTCGCCGTCCGGCATCAGGTGCGCGGTGGGTTCGCCGTCGGTCACCACAAGCAGGACCGGCTGCAGGGACCGGTGCTGGTGGAAAAAACGCCCGGCCAGCAGCAGCCCGTGGTGCAGGTTGGTCCCTTGTTCCCGGTCCGCCGGCAGTGCGGTGAGCGCCTCGATGTCCATGGACTGGGCGCGCAGGCCGAAGGTGACCAGCTGCAGCCGGTCGCCGCGGAAGCGGGTGGAGACAAGGTGGTGCAGGGCCAGGGCGGTGCGTTTCATGGGCACCCACCGCCCCTCGGCGGCCATGGAGAAGGACACGTCGGCCAGCAGCACGACGGCGGCCCGCGTGCGCGCCTCCGTCTCCGCGACTTCGATGTCGCCCACCGCCAGGTGCAGGCCGTCGGCCGGGTTGCCGCCGTCGGCCGCGGTTCGGGTGATGGCGTTGGTGAGGGTGCGCGTGACGTCCCACGGCTCGGCGTCGCCGAACTGCCAGGCGCGGCTGGAGCCGGCGGGCTCCCCCGCGGCGCCGGCCGCCCGTGTGTCCCGTGCCCCCGTCCGGTGGGAGAGCTGGCGGGCGGTGTCGCGCAGCAGCGACTTCCCCAGCCGCCGCATGGCCTGGGGCGAGAGACGCAGGTCGCCGTCTGCCCCGCGCCGCAGGTAGCCGCCGTCCTGCATGGCCCGCTCGATGTCCGCCAGGGTGCGGGCCGACACTGCTGCGTCCGGGCCGAGCTGGCGGGCCAGCGCGTCCAGGTCAAGGTCGTCCAGGGTTGAGCCGTGGTAGGACTGGGCGAGCTGTTCGGCCAGCCCGTCAAGCTCGGCCAGGTCCTGGAGCACGCCGGTGCCGTCGCCCAGCCCCAGCCCTTCCCGGCCCTGGAATTGTTCGGAGCCGGACCAGTCCTCCCCCGGCCGCAGGGCCTGGAGGTTGGCATCAAGGGCATCCAGCTGGGACATGAGTGCCGGGGAGCCGAAGGCCTGGGCGGAAAGCCTCATGAGCTCCTCGCGCTGTTCGGCGGACATGGACTGCATGAGCCGCTGGGCGGCGGCCGCCCGCCGGGCCAGCACGTCAATGAGCTCGTCCACGGATTGCGGGTTTTCCGGGAAGAAGCCGCCGTGCCGGGCCATGAACCCCTGAAAGTCCTCCGCAGTGTCCTCCCCGCGCCGGTGCGCCTCAAGCAGTTCGTTGAGCTCGCGCAGCATCTCCTCCACGGCCTCGCGGTCCTCGGCCGTGGCACCTTCCAGCGCCTGCTTCATCCCGGCGAACCGCTGGTCCAGGAGCTCGCGGCCCAGCAGGTCCTTGATCCGCTCGTAGGCCTCCTGGGCCTCACCGGACTGCCAGTCGTAGGAGGCGAGCTCGTTGACGGCGGCCGCCGTGGACGGGGGCAGGTTTTCCAGCTGCATTTCCCGGAACGCCCGGTCCGTGTCGTCCATGGCGGCGTCGCGGGCCAGCTGCTTGCGTTCGGCGAGGACGGCGTCGTCGAGCAGCCTGCGCACCTCTTCCAGGGTGCCGTCGAGCCGGTGCCGGTTGAGCAGTTCACGGCGGCGCTGCTGGACGCGGCCGGCGAGCTGGTCCAGCCCCGGCCTGTTCCGGCTCCCGCGCCGCAGGTACTCTCGCAAGGCACGCCGCGGGGAATAACCCGCCATGACGTCCTCCGCCACGGCGTCGAGTGCTTCGGCGAGGTCCACCGGTGGCGCCAGCGGATCGGGGCCGCCGGTGTAGCGGCCGTACCGGGAACTGTGTTGGTGGGTGGCCATGGGGCCTCCTTACCCGTAAACCGTCTCCCCGCCGCCGGACTCCTTGGAGATCCGCCGGGCCAGGAAGAGCCCTTCCAGTGCCAGCTCAATGGCGGCGGCCCGCTGCCCGTCATTGCCGGCCTTGAGGTGGCTGCCGATCGTCTCGTACAGCCCGGAACCCTCCAGGCCGGGCAGGTTGTCCAGGAACTCGCGCGCCGTGACGTCCTCCCCCGTGGTCACTGTCACCTGCCCGTCGAACGCGGCCACCAGCGGGCCGAAGTCGATGCCGCGGTAGTGCTCACGGACGGCTTCGGCGGTGGCTGTGCGCAGCAGGTGGTCCAGGATGTCCCGCTCGCGCCCCTCCTCGCCGGATTCAAACTCCAGCTTGCCGGAGAGGACGTCCACCGCGCTTTCCAGGTCGACGATGCGGGCCACCGGTATTGCCTCCCCGCGGACTGCGGCCCGGCGCAGCGCCGCCGCGGCGACGGTCTCGGCGCCGGCAATGCCGAACCTCGCCGAAACGCCGGAACTTTGGTTGATGGCCGGGGACTGCCGCAGCGCCCGGGTGTAGCGGGCCAGGATTTCCAGGAGCACGGGCGGCACGTCTGCCACCAGCTTCCCCTCCTGCTTGATGACGGCCACCTCGTCATCAAGCTCCAACGGGTAGTGGGTGCGGATCTCGGCGCCGAAGCGGTCCTTCAGCGGTGTGATGATCCGCCCGCGGTTCGTGTAATCCTCGGGGTTGGCGGAGGCCACCACCAGCACGTCCAGCGGCAGGCGGAGCACGTAGCCGCGGATCTGGATGTCGCGTTCCTCCATCACGTTCAGCAGCGCCACCTGGATGCGCTCGGCCAGGTCGGGCAGTTCGTTGATGCCCACAATGCCGCGGTTGGCGCGCGGGACCAGTCCGTAGTGGATGGTTTCCGGGTCCCCCAGCCGCCGGCCCTCCGCCACGCGCATGGGGTCGACGTCGCCGATGAGGTCGGCCACGGACGTGTCCGGAGTGGCGAGCTTCTCCACGTAGCGTTCGCTGCGATGGCGCCAGGCCACCGGCAGGCTGTCCCCTTCCGCACGTACCCGGGCCCAGGATCCGGCGGTAATCGGCTCATAAGGGTGTTCGTTCAGTTCCGAGCCCTCAATGATGGGCGACCATTCGTCCAGCAGCCCGGACAGGGTGCGCAGGATCCGGGTCTTGCCCTGCCCGCGCTCGCCCAGGAGCACCACGTCGTGGCCGGCGAGCAGGGCCCGTTCCAGCTGCGGCAGGACGGTCTCGTCCAGGCCGTGGATGCCCGGCCAGGGATCCCGGCCCGCCGCGAGGGCGGCGAGCAGGTTTTCGCGCAGCTCCTGGCGCAGCTCCTTGAGCACGTGCCCGGCGGCCCGCAGTTCACCAACGGTGGAGATGTCTGGACGATCACTCACACCTCCACCGTAGACCCCCTCCCACCACCGAATCGAGACTCCGGCGGGGTTCGTCGGGCGGAAAGTGGCGCTGGCCCCGACGCCCGGGCCCGCGCCGCCATCACTCCGCGGCTCCCCACATCCCTCGCAGGCTCCGGCGGGACCCCTGCCGCTACGCTTAGTCCTGATGAGTGCCTTGACAGCCCCGGCACCGGCAGGCACCCTGCTCCTGCTGGTGCGCCACGGCGAAACGCCGACCACGGGCAAGGTGCTGCCCGGCCGCGCACCCGGCCTGCACCTCTCCGGCAACGGCCATGTCCAGGCCGAACGCCTGGCGGAGCGGCTTGCCGGACTGACGCTCGACGCCGTCCTTTCCTCACCCTTGGAGCGTGCCCGCGAGACGGCGGCGCCCACCGCCGGCCGCCGGGGGCTGGAGGTGGTGGTGGACGCCGGGCTGACCGAATGCGACTTTGGAACCTGGACCGGTGCCGAGTTGGCCCAACTGGCCCGGCTGCCGGAATGGCAGGCCGTCCAGCACACGCCGTCGGCCTTCCGCTTTCCGGAGGGGGAAAGCTTCAGGGAGATGCAGGGGCGAATGGTGGGCACACTGGAACGCCTGTGCCGCGCCCACCCGGGCGGCGCCGTCGTCTGTGTCTCCCACGCGGACCCGATCAAGGCCGCCGTGGCCCACTTCCTGGGCACGCCGCTGGACCTTTTCCAGCGAATCGGCATCGACCCCGGATCGGTCTCGGCCGTCGCCCTCGCGGAGGGGCGTGCCCCGGCCGTGCTCACGGTCAATTCGACGCTGGAGCCGCTTGGCGCGCTGGGACCGCCATGACGGACGGGAACACCGTGTCCGGGCGGGAACTGGCGCTGCTGGAAGGCGGGGACGTTGACCTGGTGGGGCGGGTGGTGAACAGCAGCAATGCCACGTTCCTGGTGCAGCTCTCCCGCGACGGGGATTCGGCCCTGGCGATCTACAAGCCGGAAGCCGGGGAGCGCCCCCTGGCCGATTTTGAACCGGGGCTGTACCGGCGCGAGCGCGCGGCCTACCTGCTCAGCGACTACCTGGGGTGGGGGATCGTGCCGCCAACGGTGGTGCGCGGGGACCCTCCGCTGGGGATCGGTTCCCTGCAGTGGTTCATTGAGGCCGACGCCGGCCAGCATTACTTCTCGCTGTTCGCGGACGCGCCCGAGACCCATGCGGACCTGGCACGGATTGCCGTGTTTGACTGCCTCGCCAACAACACCGACCGCAAGGGCGGGCATGTGCTGCGCGGCCCGGACGGGCACATCTGGGGCATCGACAACGGGCTGTGCTTCGCCGCGGGGAACAAGCTGCGCACCGTGATCTGGGACTTCGCCGGTGATCCCATCCCGGCGGCGCTGCTGGCGGACATCGAGGCGCTGCTCGCGGACATCGAGGAACCCGCCGGGGGGCTCGCCGGGCTGGCCGGCCTGCTTGCCGACGGCGAACTTGCCGCCCTCGGCCGCCGCGCGCGGCGGCTGCTGCGCGCAGGCGTGCTGCCGGACGACGCCACCGGCATGCGCTACCCCTGGCCGCTCGTGTGAGCCGGGCATCCCCGCGAGCGCCGCATGATCCAGGCTGCCGCCATGGCCACGGCCAGCTCGAGGGCGATGATCCCCAGCATCGACGCCGACTGGGGCACCGAGCCGGACATGGGACCGCCGGCGCCCATCGACGCCGTGGGGCCCGTCGCCATGGGGCCCATCGCCATGGAGCCCATCGCCATGCCGCCGTGGCCGGCCAGGGAACCGGGCGCCAGGAGCAGGACCGCGTGCACGGCAACCATGAGCAGGGACATGCCGAACAGCAGCCGTACGCCGCGGTCGTGGCCGCGCCGCCACACGGAGACGGCGCACGGCAGGCAGGCGGCAGCCATCAGGACCATGAGCGCGCTTTCCCACGGCATGGCGCGGTGCTCCCACCCCATCCACAGGTGCGCGCCCACGGAGGCCAGGGCGACGGCGGCGCACAGGCGGGCAGGAAACCCGGCCCACCGGTGCGCCGCGACGGCACGCCGCGCCGTCTTAGCAGTGGCAGTGGTCATCGCCGCCGGCCCCGGCGTGGTGCCCGCCCGGCGTGCTCGCGGGCACGTCCAGCACGGGGCTGCGGTCGAAAAAGCCCTCGGGGCGCAGCTTGAAGCCCACCGAGTCGACGGGCATGATCGGCCAGTCCTCCACGCGCGGGAAGTGGGTCAGGCCGAAGGTGTGCCAGAGGACAATGTCCTGCCCGTCCAGCTCGCGGTCCGCGGCAACATAAGCGGGCAGCCCGGCGCCGCCGCCGTGCTGGTTCACGAAGTCGCCGGTCGGGTAGCGCTCGCCTTCCGCGTACTGCGTGACCCACAGGTCCTTCGTGGCAAAGGCGGCGCGCCGGGCCACGGAGGATTCCGGGTCGGCCAGCAGCATGGGCTGGCCCTGCGGGTGCAGCTTGTAGCCCACGGGCTCGCCGAGCCGGTTCAGGGACGTCGGGTTGGTCACCACCCACGTCCGGCCCGCCCGCATGTCGGCCTCGCGGACGGCGTCGGACTCCCTGGCCAGGACGGTGCGCCTGCGGGTGAACGCGTTGCCGCGCTCGTTGCCCTCTCCCATGGGCACGCGCACCACGTCCTCCTCCTCGACGCGGTTGGCCAGCCCGTCGAGGGCCATGTCCAGCCGGGCCCCGAAAAGGTGCTGGTGGTACGGCGCGCCCAGGCCGGGGGCCAGTTCGGAGGCGTAAGGGTAGCCCTTGCCCGGGTAGGCGCTGGTGAAGACGACGCCGGTGGCCTTGGCCTCGAACTCGATGGTGCCGTCCAGGTAGAGGTACCAGTAGAAGCCGTAGTCGTAGTTGCCGATGGTGGTGAAGAAGGAGACCACCAGGCGGCGGTTGCGGCGCGTGTAGTCGATCCCGGTCCACAGGTCCGAGTGCTTGGAGAGAATGGACCAGTCCTCCTCGTGCATGCAGATGCCGTTGCGGATTTCCCGGGGATTGCCGAAGGCGTCGGAGAGGACCGGGCTCAGGTACGTGATCTCGCCCAGGCAGTCGCAGCCCAGTTCCAGGGAGTTGGCGTACTGGCCCACGAGGTATTCGCCGGTGTCAAAGTAGTTCTGCCAGGACCGCACGGGGGACGGGTCGCCGTAGGGCACCACCATCTCGGCGATCGAGGCGCGTTTGATGATGGAGCGGCGCCGGCCGCCGTCGTCGAAGGCCAGGTTGTGCAGGACCACGCCTTCGCGGGCGTCGAAGCCCACTTCCAGGCTCCACTTCTCCCATTCGATGTGGTTGCCGCCGGTGACCGTGAAGCTGGGGCCCTCGGGCTGGGTGATGCTGATGGGCTTTTGCGTTTCACGCAGCGGGCCGGTCAGCCCCGGGTCGGTGTAGTTGCCGTGCTCGGCAGGCACCGGGACCACGCCAAAGTCCAGCACGGCGTCGACGCTCTTGTTGGTGACGTCGACGTAGGCCACCAGGCCGTCCACGGGGTGGGCCCACGGGCTGTCCTCGGCAAAGTCCTGGACAAACGCCAGGCCGCGCAGGATGCGGCGCCCCTTTTCCTCCGGGTACTCAAAAACGCCGGCGGAGAGCGGTGCAACGCGCACCGTGGCGATGTCGAGGTTCCGGGCCGCCAGGGCCGCCAGCCAGTCGGGGTCCCCGGCCAGGATGGACTCCACCACCTCGAACTCCTCCTCAAGCACGGGCAGCTCGCCGGTGGCGGCCGTGTCAAGTTCGACGGCGGATTCCACCGTTCCGCGGGTCACGGAGACCACCGCGTCCCTGGGCGCTGCGCCGGAGAGGTCGTGCAGGAACACCCGGAAGCGGCGGTTGGTTTCGGTGGCGCCGCGCGGCGGGTCCAGCAGGCCGAGGTAGGCGATGCGCGCGGACTCCCCCAGCAGCCCGGCGGCCCGGAGAATGTCCCGGACGGCGGTGATTTCGGCGGCGGTGGCCAGTGCGAGGGGGGCAGTCCCGACGTCGGTGGCGGCTGTCATGGCTTCTC
Source organism: Arthrobacter sp. SDTb3-6 (assembly GCF_013376095.1). Taxonomy (GTDB): domain Bacteria; phylum Actinomycetota; class Actinomycetes; order Actinomycetales; family Micrococcaceae; genus Specibacter. Next base: position 24,965 of record NZ_JAAMFN010000017.1, read on the forward strand.
TTTCCGTGGAAGGGCGGGCGGCGGGCCCGTTTTATTCTATGGTTGTAGATAATACGCACACGTAAGATGCATCACAAGGGGCCAGCCCCGTTTTGTTTGCCGCAACCGCCCGCCAGGAGAACTTCAGTGCCCAAGATCGTCGACCACGACCAACGCCGGCTTGAGCTGGTCGACGCCACCTGGCGGATCATTGCCCGGCACGGCATCGAGGGCGCCACCATGCGGGAAGTGGCGCTGGAGGCCGGCTTTGCCAACGGGGCGCTCAAGCCCTACTTCCCGACCAAGGACGCGCTGCTCACCTTCGCCTTTGGCCACGTCTTCAACCGCACCAATGAACGCATTGCCGGCACCTCGGCCGGCAAGGTGGGGCTTGAGGCGCTGCGCGCCTTCTGCCAGGAAGTGCTGCCCCTGGACGAGGACCGCATCAACGAGGCCCGCATCGTCATCCCGTTCTGGCAAAAGGCCCTCACCGACCCCGCCAAGGCACAGCTGCACGAAACCTCCATGAACCAGTGGCGCGCCACCATGGAAAAACACCTGCACCAGGCGCGGGGCCGCGGCGAGGTCACCGCCGCGGCCGGCGACGAGGACATCGTCAACCAGCTCATGAGCATGCTGCTGGGGGCGCAGATCGTCGCAGCCATGTCCCCCGGGGAGCACCTGCCGGCCCAATTGAGCGAGGCCCTGGACGCCTACCTGCTGCTCCTGCGCGCGTGAGCGGCAGCTGGGACGAGCACGGGATGGGCGTGCTGCGGCTTCCCTCGGGCCGGCTTGTCCGGGGCCGGTCCCTGTTGCGGCCCCTCCCGGATGGCCTCCAACCGGATTTTGCGCTCTACCTCTTGGGACACCGGCCCCCGCAGGTCGCCTGGGAGAGCCGGTGGCTGCGCTGGCATGACCTTTGGCTGCCCACGGACCGCGCCGGGACCGTCGATGCCCTGCATGAGGCGTGGGACCGCGCAGCATCGGAGCGGGTGGAGGTTGCCTGCCTGGGAGGGCAGGGACGCACCGGGACGGCGCTGGCCTGCCTGGCCGTGCTGGACGGCCTGCCCGCAGCCGATGCCGTCGCCTATGTCCGGGCCCACTACAACCGGCGGGCGGTGGAGACCCCCTGGCAGCGCCGCTTCGTGGTGCAGTTCACCTGAGCGCCGACGCGGGTCCGCCGAATGCGATCAGGCAGCATTCGACCCGTCACTTACGGCGGTTGCGAAGGGTCAAAGCCGCCATAAGTGACGGCTCGCACACGGACCCCGCCACCGGCGCCGTCCAAGAAATGCCGATACCCGACGCGACTGGTTGACCGGCCGGCCGGCGAAAGGTTTTTCGCCCGATGTCGAAAATAAGTGACAGGGGCCACATGGACCCGTACCATGATGACAAGCACTACCTGCCACGAAGGACTCCCATGAATTCCGCCCTCGACACCGCCGACGCCGTCCAAACCGCCGTCGCCGATTCCTTCGCCGCCTGGCACGACCTCGTCTCGGAATCGTTTGTTCCGCTGCATGTCCGTTCCGGGGACCCCGGCCACTTCCGCGGACAGCTGCGCTCGAGGCTGCTGGATGAGCTGGCCATCGTCGAGGTCACGGCCTCCGGGCACAGCGTCCACCGCACGCCGTCGCTCATCGCCAGCACGGACAGGCTGTACTACAAGCTCAACCTGCAGCTTTCCGGCACGGGGATCCTCGTCCAGGACCGGCGCGAGGCGGTGCTGCGCCCCGGCGACCTGGCCGTCTACGACACCCACCGCCCCTACACGCTCGCTTTCGAATCCGACTTCCGCACCCTGGTGCTCATGTTCCCGCACGACGTCCTCGACCTGCCGTCCGGTGCCGTCGGCACGCTCACGGCCGTTCGCATGGCCGGCGACGAGGGGCTCGGGCGGATGATCAGCCCCTTCATGACGGAGCTCGCGGACAACCTGGACATCCTCTCCGGCCCCAGCGGCCACCGGCTGGCCCACAACACCATTGACCTGCTGGGCACCCTGCTCGCCGCGGAGCTGGACCGCCGCCCCGGGGGCGCCGGCAACCCGCACGAGGAACTGCTGGGACGGATCCGCCGGTTCATCGAGGCCAACCTCGGCGACCCCCTCCTGTCCCCCGCCGGCATTGCGGCCGCGCACTTCATCTCCACCCGCCACCTGCACAATGTATTCCAGGAAGCGGGCACCACGGTGGCGCAGTGGATCCGCACGCGCCGGCTGGAAAACTGCCGGCGCGAACTGCGCGACCCCCTCCAGGGGCACCGTTCGGTCAGCGCCATCGCGGCCCGCTGGGGTTTCGTGGACGCGGCGCACTTCAGCCGCATTTTCCGTGCCGCCTTTGGAGAGCCGCCCAGCAGCTACCGGCGCGCAGCCCCCGTCGCGGCGTAGGCACCCCCGGGGCCTGCCGGCCGGGACGGGCCGCCACGGCCGGCTTGTTCGCCCACGGTCAACCGGCGTTCACGCATAGACAAGACTTCCCCGGCGGCCCGGGCGAGACTGGGGATGACACGGCACGGCCCCGCCGCCCCTGGGCCCCAGACTCGAAGTGGAGCATTCATGGAAACGCAAACCGACATCCTGACCGCCATTGCACCGGCCGGCGGCGAGACCCGCACCATCCTGGACCCGGCCACGGGCGAGGCCGTGGGCCAGGCCCCGGTCCACACCGTGGCGGACCTGGACCGGGCCGTTGCGGCGGCCGCGGCCGCGCAGCCGGCCTGGGCGGCCCTGGGCCACGAGGCGCGCAGCGCCGCGCTGCTCAAGGCGGCCGACGCCGTCGAACGCCACGCCGAGGAACTCGCCCGGCTGCTCTCCCGTGAGCAGGGCAAGCCCCTCAACGGCCCCAACGCCCGCTTCGAGGTCGGCGCCTGCGCCGCGTGGCTGCGCGCCACCGCCGCCACCGCGCTGGAGGCCGAGACCGTCGTGGACGACGGCGAAACACACGCACAGATCCACTACCGCCCCATCGGCGTCGTCGGCGCGATCGGGCCGTGGAACTGGCCCATGATGATCACCGTCTGGCAAATCGCCCCGGCCCTGCGCATGGGCAACACCGTGGTGGTCAAGCCCTCCGAATACACGCCCCTGAGCGTGCTCGCCCTGGCCCGGGTGATCAACGCCGAACTGCCCACAGACGTCCTGCACGTCATCTCCGGCGGCCGCGACGTCGGCGCCCGGCTGGCCGAACACCCCGCCGTCGGCAAGGTCATGTTCACCGGCTCCACCGCCACGGGCAAGGCCATCATCCGCTCCTCCGCCGACACCATCAAGCGCCTCACCCTGGAACTGGGCGGCAACGACGCCGGGATCGTGCTCCCCGACGCGGACCCCAAGGCCATCGCCGAGGACCTGTTCTGGGGCGCGTTCATCAACACCGGCCAGACCTGCGCCGCGCTCAAGCGCCTCTACGTCCACACCGACATCTACGACGACCTCTGCCAGGCCCTGACCGACGTCGCCGCGGCCATGCCCATGGGCGTGGGCCTGGACGAGGCCAACGTGCTCGGGCCCCTGCAGAACAAGGCCCAGTTCGACATCGTCAGCGCCCTGGTCCAGGCCGCCAAGGACTCCGGCGCCCGTGTGCTGCTCGGGGGCAACCCCGACCCCGACCAGCCCGGCTACTTCTACCCGACCACGCTCGTGGCCGACATCGACAACGACAACCCGCTCGTGGCCCAGGAACAGTTCGGCCCCGCACTGCCGATCATCCGCTACGACACCATCGACGACGCCGTGTCCATGGCCAACAGCCTGGACGTGGGCCTGGGCGCCTCCGTCTGGTCCGCGGACCTGGACGCGGCCCGCGAGGTCGCCGCACGCATCCAGTCCGGCACCGTGTGGATCAACAAGCACGGCGCCGTGGACCCCCGCATCCCCTTCGGCGGCGCCAAGCAGTCCGGCTACGGCCTCGAATTCGGCGTTGAAGGCCTCAAGGCCCTCGGCGTCCCCCAGGTCATCAACGGCTAGGCACAAGCTCCGGACCGCCCCAGCGACGGGACCGCAGCCACACTGTGGCTGCGGTCCCTTGGCCTGCCCCGGGCCATTGCAGCCGGCATTCCCCGGCGGGGCGTGCGTGCCGAACAACCCTGCACGGGAAGTCAAGCGCAATGCCGTGAACAACAAACGGGTGCCTGTGACAACTGACACACTCGAGATATCTTTATTCTCCCACTGGAGGTTTTAATGTCACACGAACGAACACTTCCCCCCACCGGCAACGTCGCCGACAAGGGGCCCGGCACGGGGCTGAGCAAGCGCACGCTCGGTGTGCCCGCACTCGTCTTCATGATCATCGCCGCCTCGGCCCCGCTGACGGTGATTGGGGGCGGGGTGCCGAGCAACTTTGCGGTCAGTGCCAACCTCGGCGTCCCGCTGTCCTTCGTTTTGCTGGGCGTCTGCCTGGCACTGTTCGCCGTCGGCTATGCAGCCATGAGTTCGCACATCCGCAACGCCGGGGCGTTTTACGCCTACATTTCCCAAGGGCTGGGCCGTGCCACGGGCGTTGGCGCGTCATGGGTGGCACTGGTCTCCTACAACGCCATGCAGGTGGGCATCTATGGCCTGTTCGGCTTCGCCCTTGCGTCCTTCATCAACGGCAAGCTCGGCACCAACCTTCCCTGGTGGGCGGCCGCGCTTGTCGGCTTCGTGATCGTCGGCTGGCTCGGCGTGAACAAGGTGGACCTCTCAGCCAAGGTGATCGGCGTGCTGGTGGCCGGCGAATTCCTGGCGGTCATCGTCTTTGACGTGATCTCCTTCGCCGTCAGCCCCGAAGGTGTCAGCGGCGCCGGCCTGGCGCCGTCGGACCTGTTCACGGCCAGCATCGGCGCCGCCCTGTCGTTCAGCATGGCCGCCTTCATGGGCTTCGAGTCGGCTGCCATCTACAGCGAGGAGGCAAAGGACCCGAAACGCTCGATCGCACGGGCCACCTACATCGCCGTCGGCGTCATCTCGGTGTTCTACGCCGTGTCCTCGTGGGCCATGGTGATCGGCACCGGGCCAAGCCACATCATCGGCGAATCCCAGAAGCAGGGCCCGGACCTGCTCTTCAACTTCCTCACGGCCCATGGCGCGGTCATCGTCTCGGACATTGCCCAGGTCCTGTTCGTGACCAGCCTGCTGGCCGCCCTCATCGCCTTCCACAACGCCGTGGCCCGCTACACGTTCTCGCTCGGGCGTGAGCGCGTGATCCCGCGCGCACTCGCCCGGGTCAACTCCCGCCACGCCCCCGTGGCCGGCTCCCTGACCCAGTCCGCACTGGCGCTGGTCCTGCTGGCCATCTTTGCGATCGCCGGCACCGGTTCCGACCTTGGTCCGCTCTACCCCGTGCTGACGTTCTTCACGTGGCTGACGAACACCGGCGCGTTCGGCCTGGTGCTGCTGCTCGTGATGATCTCGGTGTCCGTCATCGGATACTTCCGCAAGCACAGGGGCGAATACTCCACATGGACCCGGCTCGTCGCACCTGCCCTGTCGGCCCTCACGCTGGGCACCGTGTTTGTGCTGATCGTGGTCAATTTCAACGTGCTGATCGGCTCCACCAAGTTCTCCCCGCTTTCCGTCATCCTCCCGGCGATCGTGGTGGTGCCCGGCGTCGCAGGACTGCTCTGGGGCCTGCGGCTGAAGAAGTCGCGTCCCGACGTCTACCTCGGCATCGGCTACGGCGGTGCCCCGGATCTGGAAGACTGAGCGGCACAACTGCCCCGGGCGGCACGGCCTGCGCCGTGCCGCCCTTGCGCATTTTCGGCTCCGCCACGCTGAGGACCACACCTGGTTTGCGCGCTCAGGCCGACGCCGTCGGCCTGGTCCCCATGACGCCCAGGGCCATCGTTTCCTCCAGCATCAGCTCCGTCAGCTGGCCCAAAAGCTGGGCGTGGCCGGTGTCGTCGGCCAGGTTGTCCAGCTCGTCCGGGTCGGACAGGAGGTCGTAGAGCTCGGTGGCGGCGGCCGTCCCGAAGTACCGGGTCAGGCGCGCGCGCCGCGTCAGGACCGAGCGGATGCGCACCGGCGCCGGAAGCCCCGGCAGCCCGAATGGCTGGTCCTCCTCAATGATCAATGCCTCACGGACGGCGTCCACGCTGCCCTCCAGCAGCGGCACCAAGGACTGTCCCTGAAGTCCGCGGAACGCCGCCGTCCCGGTCAGCTCCAGCAGGGTCGGCGCCAGGTCGGCGGTGCTGACAAGTGCGGCGGTGGAGCGCGGTGCCGTGCCGGGAACCCGGATGGTCAGGGGGACGTTGGTCACTGCCCGGTAGTGGGTGAAGTGTTTGAGCATCAGCCCGTGATCTCCCAGAAGGTCACCGTGGTCGCTCGTGAACAGGACGACCGTGTCGTCGTCGAGCCCCTGTGCGCTAAGGGCGCCCAGCACCCGGCCGATCTGCTCGTCCATGAGCGTGATCAAGCCATACTGGGCCGCGGCCGCATGCCGGTACTGGTCCTCGGTCACGGACCACGTCATGGTTGAATCGCTGCCCGGAGTTCCCCGGTGGTCGATAAGTGCCCTGATGTGTTCGGGCGACTTGCTGTGGTCCTGGTGGAAGCCCGCGGGCAGCGGGATGTCCTCCGGACTGTAGAGGTCCGCATACCCTGCCGGCGGTGAGAAGGGGTGGTGCGGGTCGGGAAACGACACAAACAGGAAGAAGGGCTCGTCCTCCCCGGCCAGGGCCTCGATGCGTTCGATGGCCTTGTCCGCCACATAGCTGCTCGGGTGCGCTTCGACGGGGACGGCCGTTTCATACACCTGTTCCCAGCCCGGGTACACCGTCACGGCGTTTCCCGCGCCGCCCAGCCGGCGCGGGTCCCAACCACGCCCGGCGGCCCAGTGGCGGTAGTGCCCGCCGGGATTGTCGCCGTGGCCCACCACCAGGTCCACGTGCTGGTAGCCGTAGTAATCCTTGGGCAGCCGCAGGAAGCCGGCCTCATGGTCGGACCGGTTTTCCCACCTGTCCCAGCCCGGTTCCCGGTCAAACTCGGCGGCATCGCGATGGTTCAGGCTCAGCAGCAGCGGGTCGGTCGCCTCGATCTCCGCCCGTTGGTCGTCCTCGAACGGCCACCCCATGTTTTGGTGGTGCAGCTTGCCGACGGCGGCCGTGTTGTAGCCATCCAGGGCCATGTTCCGCACCATGGTGCTGGCATTCGGATCCATCGTGATGCCGTTGCAGCGTGTGCCGTGTGCCGAAGGCCAACGGCCGGTCAACAGGCTGGCCCTGTTGGGCATGCAGGTGGGGTTGGCCACGGTGGCCTCGGTGAAGACCACGCTCGCCGCAGCAAGGCGGTCAAGGTGGGGGGTCTTGACCACCGGATTGCCGGCAAAGCCGAGGTGGTCGGCCCGGAGCTGGTCGGCAATGAAGACGACGACGTTGGGTCGGCGCCCTGCGCCTGAAGCCTGGCTCATGCCGGCCTCTTGATCAGGGACAGCACCTCGGTGCGCTGCTGGGCAAACCCGGGCAGGGAGCGGGTGGTGATCTGGTCCCGGGGCCTGGGCAGGTCCAGGTCGATGGTTTTGAGCACGCGCGCGGGCTTGGAACCAAGGACCACCACCCTGTCGGAGAGGTAAACCGCCTCGTCGATGTCGTGTGTCACCACGAGGATTGTCATGTTGAAGTCGTCGCGGATTTTCAGGCACAGGTCTTCAAGGTCAAAGCGGGTCTGTGCGTCCACGGAGGCGAAGGGTTCGTCCATGACCAGGATCTCGGGGCGGTAGGCCAGGGCACGGGCGATGGCCACACGCTGCTGCATGCCGCCGGAAAGCTGCCACGGATACTGGTGCTCAGCATGTGTAAGGCCCACAGCTTCCAGGGCGCTGTCGCAGCGTTCCCGCAGCTCGGCGGCCGGCAGCTTCAGATGCCGCAGCGGCAGCAGCAGGTTCTTGCGCACCGTCAGCCATGGCATGAGGGAACGGTTGTAGTCCTGGAAGACCAGCGCCATTTCCCGCGGCGGCCCGTCAATGACCCTGCCGTCAATGGCCGCGCTGCCGCTGGTGGCGGTCTGCAGGCCGGCCAGGCATTTGAGCAGGGTGGTCTTGCCGACGCCGGAAGGGCCGACGATGCAGACAACCTCGCCGGTTTCCACGGTAAAGGTCAGGTCCTCGATGATGACCTTGGCCTTGCTGCCGGTGCCGTAGGACTTGGCCAGGGACTTCACGTCCAGGCGCGGCAAGGCCGCCGGCCGTTTCGCTGTCGTGGCTGCTTCGTGGGACATGGCTTTTCCTTGGTCGGGGGCACACGTCTGTGCCGGGCTGGTGCGGACGGAAGAGGGTAAGGCTGAAAGCATCATGAGGCCTTTGCGAGTTGTCGTGAACCGATATACCAAGCCAGCAGGCGGCGCCGGCCCAATTCGAAGATCATGTTGGCGGCAAATCCGATGACGCCCAGCAGCAGGATCCCGGACCACATGTCCGCAATCATGAAGCTTTGCTGGGCCAGGAGTGTCATGGCGCCGATGCCCTGGGCGGGCCCGAGCATTTCGCTGGCGATCATGACGACGAAGGCGGTCTGCAGGCTGACCTGCATGCCGGAGGCAATGTGCGGACCGGCCGCGGGCAGGTAGACGCCCAGGACCTTTTCCCGCGTGCTGAGGCGGTAGACGGCGCTGACATCCTTGAGCGTTGAATCCACGCCGCGCAAGCCGTCCACCGTCGCGATCAGGGTCGGAAAAACGGCAGCCATGGCAATGCTGGTGACTCGCATCTCCACGCCGAAGCCGATCAGTGCGACGAAAATCGGCACAAGCGCCACCGGGGGAATGCTGCGGAAGAAGTGGATGACCGGGTCAAGATATTCCCCGACCTTCGGCAGCATGGCCAGCACGAATCCCAGTCCGACCCCGATGACGCTCGCCAGGGCGAAGCCGATGACGAGGTTCAGCAGGCTGACCAGGATGTCCGACTGAAAATGGGCGAACAACCACAGGGCCTGAAACCGTTCCAGGATGTAGCTCAGCGGCGGGAAGAAGGTATCCGTGGAACCGGCGGATACGGCGAACCAGGCCAGGATGAGGATCACCGGAGTGCCGATGCCAAGCACCAGGTACAAGGTCTTGCGCATGGTCACACCATCTCTTCACGGTAGGAGGGGTGCCAGTGCAGCAGGCGGCGTTCGCCGAGGCGGGACAGCCCGATGAAGAGCAGGCCCAAGATGCCCAAAACCAGCACGTAGGCGTACAGGGACGCATAGTCGCCGGCGGACTGCGCCACGTAGAGGTTCTTGCCCAGCCCCGGTCCACCTCCCAGCAGTCCGGCGACGACGGCAACAATCAGGGCCACCGGTGCGGCCACCCGCAGGGCGGTGCCGATGAACGGCATCGCACTGGGCAGCACGACGCGCCACAGGATCTCGACGCGGCCCAGCCCGTAGGAACGGGCCGTGTCGCGCGCCACCGGGTCGGTGTCGTGGACGCCGGCCATGGTCTGCGTGATGATCGGGATGAGGCAGCCAAAGAACGTGAGCAGCCAGGCCATCTTTGCCGTGGGGCCCAGAATGAGCACCACCAACGGAAGGATGACGATCGGCGGCACCGGCTTGAGAAATTCCAGCAGCGCCAATGTGGAGTAGCGGGCCGCGGGAAAACTGCCGACCAGGACGCCGAGCACGATGCCGGCGAGGGCGGAGGCGATCAGGCCGAGCAGGGCCACGCCAACCGTCTGTCCGACGGCGGACCAGAACGCGCCGCCGGAGACGTCGGCACCTAGTGCTGCGAACGTGGCGAGCGGCGACGGGAGCGCGGCCCCGGCCAAGTGCGTGCCGGCGATCAGCTGCCAGAGCACGATCGAACCAAGGAGCCCAAGTGCTCCCCGTCCCAACTGGTGTGGCTTCATGGTGTTGTCCTTAGCAAGGGAAGCGGTGCTGACTATTTGAACAGGACGCCGTCGAGGTTTACCGGGGCACCCAGGTACCCAAGCTGGGCAAGTTGCGTATTGACCCGCTGGATGTCCGTGATGCTGACGGAGGTCGGCCAGAAGGTGTGGGCGCCGCTTTGGATGTCCGACAGCGGAACCTTCGTCAGATTTGCGCCGACCTGCTGGCACTCGGCCAGGTGGGCGTTGCAGTAGGCGTTGGCCTTGTTGATGCCGCGCGCAAAGGCTTGCAAGGCTGCGGTTTCCTTTGTCGTTGTGCTTGCACCCGAGACATAAAGGCCCACGGCACCCTCCTTGAAGAAGGCGACGCCGGGCGATGACAGCCTCACGTCCCCGGCCGACTGGGCCTTTCCGGTGAACGGCGAGACGAGGCCGGCCGCATCCACGCGGCCCGAGTTCAGGGACTGCAGCGCCGAGGAGAAGTCCAGCACGGTCCACTTCACGGTGGACGGGTCGCCGCCGGCGTCCTTGATGACTTTGGAGATGGTGACCTCCAGCTGTGCCTTGCGCGCGGGGACGGCGATCGTCTTGCCGACCAGGTCCTTGGGACTGGTAATGGGGCTGCCCTTGGCCACAAACAGGCCGGTGTCATCGACCTCGGCCAGGTTGGGCGGCTGCTGGTCGGCCGGAGCGTACCCGTCGGCGGCGGCGACGACCTTCAAGGGGACATGCTGGCTGAGGGCGTTCAGCAGCGGGATCGACGGCGAATACGCCAGGTCCAGCTGCCCGCTCTGGGCGGCCGCGATGCCAGCCGGCGGGTTGGCTATCGTGGAATCCTCGATGGTGAGCTTTTCGGCCTTGAAAAAGCCCTTTTCGATGCCGATCTTCAGGGCTGCGTCGGAGCTCAGTCCGATGGTGCCGACCTTCAACGTGGTCATGCCGTTGCTGTCCGGACCGGAGGCGTTTGACGGTGAGCCGCACCCGGCCAGGGCCAGGGCAAGCAGCCCGGCGAGTGCAAAGGGGAATCGTAGTTTCATGGTGCTCCTTGAAGTGGTGGGAATGCCAGTGGTGGTGCTGCAAAGTGATGTTGGGAAGGCCTATGCCGGCCAGCCGGACAGGTCATGGACGATTTGTCCGCCGACGGCGGTGAGCACCACTTGGCGCTCCATGAGTTCCTCGATCCTGTTCTCGTCGGGCCAGGGCCCGTCGAGGACGCAAAGGTCTGCCACCATGCCGGGGCGGAGTGTGCCCTTGTACGTTTCGGCATGGTCCTGCCAGGCTGGAAGCGACGTCATGGCTGCCAGTGCCTCGAGGGAAGTGATGCGTTCAGGGTCATTGGCCGCGCCCGCCCGGCTTGGGGTGGCCCTCCGGACGGCGGCGATGATTGTCCGGCGCCAGTCCGTGGACGTGACGGGGGAATCGGAGGCAAGGTTCACGGCGGCTCCGGCGGAGAGGGCCGAGCGCAGCGGCTGATGCCGGGCAAAACGCTCTTCCCCCATGACGCCGCGCATCAGGTCCCCCGCCGTGGCACGGATCAAGGGGTTGGTGCTGTAGCCGATGCCCCGTCTTGCCATGGTGTGCAAGGTTTCGTTTCCGCTGAAGGCTCCGTGGATGATGTAGTGCCGGCGTTCCGGGCCCCGGCCCGGCGCGAGGCCTGACAGGAGTTCAACCGCGGTTTCGGTCGCGGCGTCGCCGGTGGCATGGATGCCGGCCTGGAGCCCGGCGTCGTCAATCAGCGCCAAAATCCTGCCCAGCTCGGCGACCCGCTCCTCGTCAGTGTCCCCGGCGACGACGAGGTGGCCGTGTGTGCATTTGGCGCCGTACGGTTCATGCATCCAGGCGGTGTTGCTGCGCGGGATGCCGTCGGAGAAAACCTTGACGCCGGCGACCGCGAGTCGCCGCGGGTCGATTCCCCGGCTCAGATAGGTGCCGGCAAGCCCCGAGGAAAGGCCTCGCCTTACGGCGGCCGCGCTCACCCCGCCCGTCCCCGCGAAGAGCATCAGGACGGCAACCCGGAGACTTAGCTCATCGGCAGCGGCCATGTCGCCAAGCAGCTCGAGGGCTCCGGTGGTGCCCGAACCGTCGAACAGTCCAGGGCTTCCGGGCCCCAAGCCGGGCTCTGTCAGCGACGTGATGCCCCGGGCGTGAAGGAGGGCCTGCGTTTTCAGCAGTGCCGAGTGCAGGACAGTGCGTGGCACATCCGGCAGTACGGAGTTCATCAGGACGGCCGCCCCGTCCTGCAGCAAGCCGGTGGGCGAACCGTCGGCATGGCGTTCAATCACTCCGCCGTCAGGATCGTGGGTGGCGTCCGTGATGCCAGCCCGGCGCAGGGCGGCCGCGTTGGCGAGCAGCTGGTGTCCCGTCTGGTCAAAGGCGACCACTGGAACGTCCTGGCGGCATTGCGCCAGGGCCTGCGCCCCACCAGGCCCGAGGGTCGCTGAATCCCATCCGTGGGCACGGATCCACCCGTCAGGTGGAACCGGGCTGTTGCCCAGGATGCCGACAACTTGGTCCCAGTTGGCCGCGGCTGCTGCACCGATCTTGACATGGCCAAAGAGCGTCATGGCAGTGCCCACCAAATGAAGGTGTGCATCGTTGATGCCTGGAAGCACTGTGCCGCCGCGCAGGTCCACCAGGCGTGTGGCCGGCCCGGCGAGGTGACGGAGTCCGTCCCCGCCCACGGCCGTGACCACTCCCCCGGTTATGGCCAGGGCAGAGGCACCGTGGACCTGCGCAGCACGATCCGGGCCGGCCGGCAGTTCCCCGGTCAGGACGGTACCGCCAAACAGGACCAGGTCAGGGGTCTGGCTTGGGGCTTCCCATGGTGTCGACACGCAATCACCTCTCTGTGATCCAGCTAACTTTCTAAGAGTATGTCAGATGACTTGATCAATTGACTAGATCTGGGCGTATTATTTTTTGTATAGCCTGAGGGCAGAGATTTGGAGAGACCTGCAACACTGTCCGGGCACTGTCCCGGCTACGCTGCAGGGATCTGGCCGCGCAGCGGAATCGCCGTTGCCGGACCGGCCGGCTGGGAAGGGGAAAGCATGGCGCGCATTTCAGCCGACGACCGGCGCAGCGAGTTTGTCCGCTCGGCCGCGCGGGTGATAGCCAACCATGGTGTTGCGGCGGCCACGACGCGCCGCATTGCGGCGGAGGCCAATGCTCCGCTTGCATCGCTGCACTACTGCTTTCGCAACAAGGACGAGTTGCTGCAGGAGGTCTACAACTACCTCAGCCGTGACTACGCGATGGCACTTCCGCCCGTGCCAGCCTCCACGGCCGGGCTGGCGCACGTCATGGAAGCGCATGCCCTGCGTGTTTGGGACCGCATGGTCCAGAACCCTCACGAGCAGGTCACCACTTTTGAGCTGTTGCTGCGCCGCTTCCGGGTCGACGACGGCGGCCAGCCGCAGGCCCTGGCCATGAACCAGTCGATGTACAACGGCTGGATCAGCTCCACCATGGCGCTGTTCACCGATGCCGCCGTGGCCGCCGTCGAGCCGATTCCGTCCAACCTGGAACAGGTCACCCGGCTCTTCATCTCGGGAATCGACGGCATCAGCATGCAGCACCTGGCCGACCCCGATGAAGCCAGGTCGAAGGAACTGGTCAAGTTACTGGCCCTCAGCCTGTCCAGGGCACTGGCCTACTGAGAACGCCCAGGGATTTCACGGTACGCTACACGTGGCCCGGCCGGTTTTCGGCCCTGCGGCCCTCACCGCCGAGCCGCCGGATGGCCCGCCGATTTTACGGTTTTTACGAACAAATCGGTCCAGGTACGTCCCATCGCATGAAGACATAGGAACAAGGGAAGCGCGAGGTCCCAGATGGAAATGCCAAGCTGCTGCAGTCCGGGCCGCGGGCAGGCCGTGCCGGAAACGCATGGCGTCCTGCCGGCACCCGTTCCCGCCGCGCGGGCCGCCGGCCCGGAATCGGTCCACGACGACGTCCTGGTCCCGGCGGGGACGTTCGCCATGGGCGACCCCTTCGACGAGGGCTACCCGGCCGACGGCGAGACGCCCGTCCACCAGGTCAGCATCTCCGCCTTCCGCATCGACGCCACCACCGTCACCAACGCCCGGTTCGCCGCCTTCATCAACGCCACCGGCTACCGCACCGACTCCGAAGCCTACGGCACCTCCGCCGTGTTCCACCTCGCCGTCCAGGCAGACCAACGCGACATCCTGGGCACGGCCGCCGGCACACCATGGTGGCTCAACATCCGCGGCGCCGACTGGGCCCACCCCGCCGGGCCGAAATCCACCTGGCACGACATCCCGGACCACCCCGTGGTGCAGGTCTCCCACACCGACGCACTGGCCTACTGCGCGTGGGCCGGGCGGTCCCTGCCCACCGAGGCCCAGTGGGAATACGCGGCCCGCGGCGGCCTGCCCCAGGCCCGCTACCCCTGGGGCAACGAACTCCACGGACTGGCCGCGGACGGCACCAGAGTCCATCATTGCAACATTTGGCAGGGCGCCTTCCCCACCGAAAACACCGGCGACGACGGTTTCCTTACCACCGCCCCCGTGCGCAGCTTCGCACCCAACGGGTACGGGCTCTTCCAAACGAGCGGCAACGTCTGGGAATGGTGCGCCGACTGGTTCCTGCCCAAGTACTACAAAACCTGCCACGGCCAGGGCACCCTGACCGACCCGCCCGGGCCCACCATCGGCCGCGGCCGCGTCATGCGCGGCGGCTCCTACCTCTGCCACGACTCCTACTGCAACCGCTACCGCCTCGCCGCCCGCAGCCACAACTCCCCCGAATCAGCCAGCGCCAACTGCGGCTTCAGAACCACAACAACCGCCTAACCAATGCTGCTTGGCGCAGGGGCAGCACCCCCGGCCACGGGCCACTTCTTGTTCGTTATCTGAATCAGAAGTTCCAATATAGGATGAATGTGAAATGTGGCAGCAACCACAAGCGCCGGCAGCCCGCCGCCGGCCACTGATTAGGACGGCATAGTGAGCTCAGCTTCAGCAGACGGCACCCCGGCCAAAACCCCGGCGCATTCACAAACCTTGTCGCGCGGCATCCGCGCGCTGGAAATCCTGGCCGAAGCCCAGTCTCCCATGACCATTGCCGAGCTGTCCGCCGCACTGGGCGTGCACCGCTCCATCGCCTACCGGATCCTGCGCACCCTGGAGGACCACTCGCTGCTGATGCGGGACGACGCCGGGCGCGTCCAGGCCGGACCGGGGCTGGCGGCACTGGCCCGCGGCGTCAATCGCAACCTGCAGACGGCGGCCCTGCCGGAACTGACGGAACTGGCCAATGAACTGGACATGACCACCTTCATCGCGGTCTGGGACCACCGCGCGTCGGTCACCCTCCTGACCGTGGAGCCGCGCCATTCGGGGGCCACCCTGGCCCAGCGTCCGGGCACGCGCCACTCCTTTAGTTCCGGCGCGCCCGGCATCGCCATCCAGTCCGCCATCAGCGAGGACACTTGGGAGCGGCTGGCACCGGGCCTGCCCTACCGCCCGGAAGCCCGCGCCGCCAGGGCCGCCGGATTCGCCACGAGCCACGACGAGGTCCTGCCCGGAGTCGCCGCCATCGCCGCCCCCATCCACATTCCCGGCGGCATGCCGGCCGCCATCTGCGCCATCTCCCTCGGCCCCAGCACCGACCCCGCATCCATCGGCGCCCGGCTCGCCGCCAGCGCCCACGTCATCGAGGCTCAGCTCCAGTAGGTGCCAGCCCGCGGCCGGAAATTCACCCCGCCCAAGGGCTTGACGTGACCGTCGCAACACGGATATGGTGATCGTATACGATATCGTACTTGATATTGGCGGCCGGTCCACCGGCCGCGGCAAGCCGTCAACTTCCATCCCAGGAGTGTTCCGTGGAACAAGTCACAGCAGACACGCTCAAGCAGGCCGGCAAGGTCATCGCCGTCCATCTGGCGTACCAGTCCCGGGCGGACCAGCGCGGGCGCACCCCGGCAAACCCCTCGTACTTCCTCAAGGCGTCGTCGTCCCTGAGCCTGAGCGGCTCCGACATTGAGCGCCCCGCCGGCTGCGAGCTGATGGCCTATGAGGGTGAGATCGCCCTGGTCATCGGCACGGCCGCCCGCCGCGTCAGCCCCGAGGAGGCCTGGTCCCACGTCGGGTACGTCACCGCCAGCAACGACCTGGGCATCTACGACATCAAGTACGCGGACAAGGGCTCCAACGTCCGCTCCAAGTCCGGCGACGGCTTCACGCCCTTCGGCCCGGCCCTCATCCCGGCCGCCGACGTCGACCCGGCCGGCCTGCGCGTGCGCACCTGGCTCAACGGCGAACCCGTCCAGGACGACACCACGGCCGGCCTGATCTTCCCGTTCAGCCAAATCGTCGCGGACCTTTCCCAGCTCATGACGCTGGAACCGGGCGACGTCATCCTCACCGGCACCCCCGCCGGTTCCTCGGTCGCCGTCCCCGGCGACGTCATCGAAGTTGAGGTTGACGCCCCCGCAGCCGGCTTGTCCACCGGGCGCCTGCGCACCACCGTCACACAGGGCACCGCGGAATTCGCCGCTTTCGGCAACCAGCCCAAGGTCTCCGACGCCGATCGCGAAGACGCCTGGGGCTCGGCCGAGGCTGCCGGCCTGACGCCGAAGGGCCTCAGCGCCGACCTCAAGCGCAAGCTGACCAGCGTGGGCACCGCCACGCTCAGCGCCCAGCTGCGCAAGCGCGGGCTGAACAACGTCAGCATCGACGGACTGAAGTCCACCCGCCCCGAACTGCGGATCGCCGGCACGGCCCGCACCCTTCGCTACGTGCCCAACCGCGAAGACCTGTTCAAGACGCACGGCGGCGGCTACAACGCCCAGAAGCGCATCATCAACACGCTCAACGACGGCGAAGTCCTGGTCATGGAGGCCCGCGGCGAGCCCGGCACCGGCACCGTCGGGGACATCCTGGCCCTGCGTGCACAGATCAATGGCGCCGCCGCCATCGTGACCGACGGCGGGGTCCGCGACGTTGCCGCCGTCGCCGCCCTGGACATGCCCACCTTCTTCACCGGAGCGCACCCCGCCGTCCTGGGCCGCAAGCACATCCCGTGGGACACCGACCTGACCATCTCCTGCGGCGGCGCCACCGTGCAGCCCGGCGACATCATCGTCGGCGACTCGGACGGCGTCCTGGTGATTCCGCCGTCGTTGGCGGAGGAAGTGGCCGACGACGCCATCGTCCAGGAGCACCAGGAAACCTTCATCGCCGAAATGGTCTCCGAAGGCAACAGCGTGGAGGGCCTGTACCCGATGAACGCGGCGTGGAAGGCGAAGTTCAACGACTGGGCCGCCACGCATCCGAATCCCGCGGCGCAGTAATGAGCCCCGAGACAGCCAGCAAGTCGGAGCGGGCGTACGCCGCCATCAAGGAGAAGATCCTTGGCGGCGGGTACACGCCCGGCTACCGGCTGGTGCTGGCCAAGCTGGCCGAGGACCTCGGGTTCTCCGTGGTGCCGGTCCGCGAGGCCGTCCGCCGGCTCGAGGCTGAAGGCTTTATCACCTTCGAGCGCAACGTGGGGGCCACGGTGGCCGGGATCGATCCCACCGAGTACCTGTACACGATGCAGACGCTCAGCATTGTGGAAGGCGCCGCCACGGCACTCTCGGCACCGCTGATCGGCCCGGAGGACATCGCCCGGGCCCGGGGCGTCAACGCGGCCATGCGCGAGTGCCTGGAACATTTTGACCCGGTCCGCTTCACGGCGTTGAACCTGGAATTCCACAGCGTCCTGTTTGAAAACTGCCCCAACCCGCACATCCTGGACATGGTCCACCGCGGCTGGAACCGGCTGCAGGCGCTGCGGTCCTCCACGTTCAACTACGTTCCCGGCCGGGCCAAGGAATCCGTTGCCGAACACGAGGCCCTGCTGAAACTGCTGGAAAACGGGGCCGATGCCGACACGGTGGAACGCGCCGCCCGCGCCCACCGCGCGGCCACCCTGGACGCCTACCTGGCCCGCGGCACACCAGAACAGCAGGCCCGCATGCCGCTGTCCCCCACTTACTAAAATCCCACAGAACACCTGAAGAAAAGGAATTTTCCCATGGCTGAGCACTACATCCCGGACAACCTGCCCACACACCTGCAGCACTACATTGGCGGCAAGCTCGTCGACTCGATCGACGGCGACACCTTCGACGTGCTGGATCCGGTCACGAACAAGCCCTACATCAAGGCCGCCTCCGGCAAGGTCGCCGACGTCGCCGCCGCGGTTGCCGCCGCCAAGGACGCCTTCGAGAACGGCCCCTGGCCGGGCATGCTGCCCCGCGACCGCTCCCGCGTGCTGCACAAGATCGCGGACATCGTCGAGACCCGCGGCCGGGAACTGGCCGAGTTCGAATGCTTCGATACCGGCCTGCCCATCACGCAGGCACTCGGGCAGGCCCGCCGCGCAGCGGAGAACTTCCGCTTCTTTGCCGACCTGATCGTGGCCCAGCACGACGACGCCTTCAAGGTTCCGGGCCGGCAGGCCAACTACGTCAACCGCAAGCCGATTGGCGTCGCCGGCCTCATCACGCCGTGGAACACCCCCTTCATGCTGGAGTCCTGGAAGCTGGGCCCGGCGCTGGCCACCGGCAACACCGTGGTACTCAAGCCGGCCGAGTTCACCCCGCTTTCCGCGTCCCTGTGGCCCGGCATCTTCGAGGAGGCCGGCCTGCCGGCAGGCGTGTTCAACATCGTGCACGGCTTCGGTGAGGAAGGCTACGCCGGCGACTCACTGGTCAAGCACCCGGATGTCCCGCTCATCTCCTTCACCGGCGAGTCCCGCACCGGCCAGATCATCTTCGGCAACGCCGCACCCTACCTGAAGGGCCTGTCGATGGAGCTGGGCGGCAAGTCCCCCGCCGTCGTCTTCGCCGACGCCGACCTGGAAGCCGCCATCGACGCGACGATCTTCGGCGTCTTCTCCCTCAACGGCGAACGCTGCACCGCCGGCTCGCGCATCCTGGTCGAACGCAGCATCTACGACGAATTCGTGGAGCGCTACTCCGCCCAGGCCAAGCGCGTGAAGGTTGGCCTGCCCCACGACGACGCCACCGAGGTCGGCGCGCTGGTCCACCCCGAGCACTTCGAGAAGGTCATGTCCTACGTGGAGATCGGCAAGACCGAAGCCCGCCTGACCGCCGGCGGCGGCCGCCCCGCGGAGTTCCCGGAAGGCAACTTCATCCAGCCCACCGTCTTTGCCGACGTCGCCCCGGATGCCCGGATCTTCCAGGAGGAGATCTTCGGCCCGGTCGTCGCCATCACCCCGTTCGACACGGACGAGGAGGCCCTTGAGCTGGCCAACAACACCAAGTACGGACTGGCCGCCTACATCTGGACGAACGACCTCAAGCGGGCACACAACTTCGCCCAGGACGTTGAAGCGGGCATGGTGTGGCTGAACTCCAACAACGTCCGCGACCTGCGCACCCCGTTCGGCGGCGTGAAGGCCTCCGGCCTGGGCCACGAGGGCGGCTACCGCTCCATCGATTTCTACACGGACCAGCAGGCCGTCCACATCAATCTCGGCGCCGTCCACAACCCCGTCTTCGGCAAGGCCGAGGACGCCGCCGAAGTGATCGACGCCTAACCCCCACCCCAACCGCTCGAAGGAGAGAACACCATGACCGACTTCATCCCCACCCCGTCCATCCCGGCCCCGGACATTGTCCGCTGCGCCTACATGGAAATGGTGGTCACCGACCTGGCCAAGTCCCGCGAGTTCTACGTCGACGTGCTGGGCCTGCACGTGACCGAGGAAGACGGGAACACCATCTACCTGCGCTCCCTGGAGGAGTTCATCCACCACAACCTGGTGCTGCGCCAGGGCCCGGTGGCCGCCATTGCCGCCGCCGCCTTCCGGGTCAAGTCCCCGGCCGAGGTGGATGCCGCCGAGGCCTACTACAAGGAGCTGGGCTGCCGCACCGAGCGCCGCAAGGACGGCTTCGTCAAGGGCATCGGCGACGCCGTCCGCGTGGAGGACCCGCTGGGCTTCCCCTACGAATTCTTCTACGAAACCACCCACGTGGAACGCCTCACCCGCCGCTACGACCTCTACTCCGCCGGCGAACTGGTCCGCCTGGACCACTTCAACCAGGTCACCCCGGACGTCCCCCGCGGCCGCAAGTACCTCGAGGACCTGGGCTTCCGCGTCTCCGAGGACATCAAGGACTCCGACGGCGTCACCTACGCCGCCTGGATGCACCGCAAGCAGACCGTCCACGACACCGCCCTGACCGGCGGCGACGGCCCCCGCATGCACCACATTGCCTTCGCCACGCACGAAAAGGCGAACATCATCGCCATCTGCGACAAGATGGGCGCCCTGCGCATCTCCGACCGGATCGAGCGCGGCCCCGGCCGCCACGGCGTCTCCAACGCCTTCTACCTGTACATCCTGGACCCGGACGACCACCGCATCGAGATCTACACGCAGGACTACTACACCGGCGACCCGGACAACCCCACCGTCACCTGGGACGTGCACGACAACCAGCGCCGCGACTGGTGGGGCAACCCCGTCGTCCCTAGCTGGTACACGGAGGCCTCCCTGGTGCTGGACCTGGACGGCAAGCCGCAGCCCGTCATCAAGCGCACCGACGCGTCCGAAATGGCGGTCACGGTCGGCGCTGACGGCTTCTCCTACACCCGCGGCCCGGGCGACGCGATGAACGGCGACCCGGCCGAGGAGATCGGCTTCAAGATGGGCACCCAGCTCTAGCCCATGCGTGCCGTCGCCGGCGGGGCATTTGCCCCGCCGGCTCCCGGCACGCACCGCTCGGCCTTTAAAACGTTAGAGGAGACATACATGCTTGACGATGACACCATTGCCGCCATTGCCGATGAACTGGTCGATGCCGGAAAGAGCCGCGTGCCCGTTCCCCGGCTGACGGCGCGGTACCCGGAGATGACGGTGGAGGATTCCTACCGGGTGCAAAAGCTGTGGAGGGAGCGCTGCGAAGCGCAGGGGCGGGTGCTGGGCGGCCACAAGATCGGCCTGACGTCCAAGGCCATGCAGTACGCCACGGGCATCACGGAGCCGGACTACGGGATCATCTTCAAGGACATGATCCTGGAAAACGGCTGCACGGTTGAGTGGAAGCAGTATTCACACCCGCGCATCGAGGTGGAGCTGGCGTTCCTGCTCAAGGAGGACATCAGCGGCCCCGACGCCACGCTCTTTGACGTGCTGCGCGCCACCGAATACGTGGTGCCGGCGCTGGAAATCCTCGACTCAAGGATCGAAATGGAGGGCCGGACCATTGTGGACACCATCAGCGACAACGCCGCCATGGGCGCCATGGTGGTGGGCGGCACCCCGGTGAAGCCGGACGCCCTGGACCTGCGCTGGGTCTCGGCCATCCTGTTCAAGAACCAGGCCATCGAGGAGACCGGGGTGGCGGCCGGCGTGCTGAACCATCCGGCGACGGGCGTGTCCTGGCTGGCCAACAAGATCGCCCCGCACGGCGACTCGCTCAAGGGCGGCGAGCTCATCCTCGCCGGCTCCTTCACCCGCCCCATGTGGGTCAACGAGGGCGACACCGTCTTTGCCGACTATGGAAAGCTGGGGACCATCACATGCCAGTTCGTGTAACGCCGGACCCGTCGTTCAAGGACGCCCTGGCCGGGGCCGGGCGGCCGCTGGCCGGCATGTGGGTGTGCTCCGGCAGCCCGCTGGTGGCCGAGATCTGTGCCGGCGCCGGGCTGGACTGGCTGCTCATCGACGCCGAACACAGCCCCAACGGGCTCGAAGGCATCCTCGCGCAGCTGCAGGCGGTCAACGGCTACCCCGTCACCGCCGTCGTGCGCCCGCCCGTCAACGACACCGTGTTGATCAAGCAGTACCTTGACCTGGGCGTGCAGTCGCTGCTGATCCCCATGGTCCACACGGCCGACGACGCTGCTGCCGCCGTCTCCGCCGCCCACTACCCGCCGCGCGGCGTCCGGGGCGTCGGCTCGGCGCTGGCCCGCTCGGCCCGGTGGAACCGCATCCCGGACTATCTGGCCCGGGCCTCGGAGACCATCACCGTGATCGTCCAGATCGAGTCCCGCGAGGCCGTGGACAACGTGTCGGAGATTCTCGCCGTGGACGGGATCGACGCCGTCTTCATCGGCCCCTCCGATCTCGCCGCCTCCATGGGCGTATTGGGAGCGCAGGAACACCCTGACGTCGTGGCCGCCGTCGAGCATTGCATCAAGGCGGCCAAGGCGGCCGGCAAGCCGGTGGGCGTGAACGCCTTTGCCGAGGCCACCGCGCGCCGCTACCTGGCCGCCGGCGTGGACTTCATCCTGGTGGGCGCCGACGTGGCCATGCTGGCGCGCGGCAGCGAAGCCCTCGCCGCCGGCTATGTCCCGGCGGCCGGCACCGGACCCACCGCCAGCTACTGACCAGCGCTGGTTGAGCCCGTCGAAACCCCGCTTGTCGAAACCCCCGCTTGTGGAAACCCCCGCTTGTGGAAACCAAGGTCTCGACAAGCTCGACCAGCGTCAACTCCCGCCCCACACACACAATCTTCAAGGAGCTCACGCATGACCATCACAGTTGACCGCGAAGCAGGGCTGCTCGCGTCCGTCCCGACCGGGCTGCTCATCAACGGCCAGTGGCAGGCTTCCGCCAGCGGCAAGACCCTGGACGTCCACGACCCCGCCACCGGAAAGGTCCTCGCTTCCATCGCCGACGGCGGGAGCGAGGATGCCCTCGCAGCCCTCGATGCGGCGTCGGCAGCACAGGCCGGCTGGGCCCGCACGGCCCCGCGGGTGCGCGGGGAGATCCTGCGCAAGGCCTTCGAGCTCGTCACCGAGCGGGCCGAGGACTTTGCCCTGCTGATGACCCTGGAGATGGGCAAGCCGCTGGGCGAGGCCCGCGGCGAAGTGGCCTACGGCGCCGAATTCCTGCGCTGGTACTCGGAGGAGGCCGTGCGAGACTACGGCCGCTACGTGACCACGCCGGAAGGCAAAAACAAGATCCTGGTCCAGCACAAGCCCGTGGGCCCTTGCCTGCTCATCACGCCCTGGAACTTCCCCCTGGCCATGGCCACCCGCAAGGTGGGCCCCGCCGTCGCCGCCGGCTGCACCATGGTGCTCAAGCCCGCGAAGCTGACCCCGCTCACGGCCCAGCTGTTCGCGCAGGTCATGCAGGAGGCCGGGCTGCCCGACGGCGTCCTGAACGTGGTTTCCGGCTCCAGCGCCGCGGCGATCTCGGGGCCGCTGCTGAAGGATTCGCGCCTGCGCAAGATTTCCTTTACCGGCTCCACGGCCGTGGGCAAGCAGCTCATGGCCGACGCCACCCACAACGTGCTGCGCACCTCCATGGAATTGGGCGGCAACGCCCCGTTCATCGTATTCGGGGATGCCGACCTTGAGGCGGCCGTCGACGGCGCCATGGCGGCGAAGATGCGCAACATGGGCGAGGCCTGCACGGCCGCCAACCGCTTCCTGGTGCACGAATCCGTGGCCGGGGAATTCACCGCCAAGCTCGCCGAACGCATCGGCGCACTCACGGTGGGCCGCGGCACGGAGGCCGGCACCGACGTCGGGCCCATGATCGAGCAGAAGGCACGCGAAGGCATCCACGCGCTGGTGACCGCGGCCGTCGCGGACGGCGCCACAGTCCTGACCGGCGGCGACGTCGTGGCCGGTGACGGGTACTTCTACCAGCCCACCGTCCTGGGCAACGTGCCCAACGACGCCGCCATCCTGGGGCAGGAGATCTTCGGCCCCGTGGCCCCGGTGACCACGTTCAAGGACGAGGCCGACGCCATCCGGATCGCCAACTCCACCGAATACGGCCTGGCCGCCTACGTCTACACGCGTGACTTCTCGCGGCTGCTGCGGGTCAGCGAGCAGCTGGAATTCGGCATGGTGGGCTTCAACGCCGGCGTCATCTCCAACGCCGCTGCACCGTTTGGCGGCGTCAAGCACTCGGGCCTGGGCCGTGAAGGCGGTTCCGAGGGCATTGCCGAATACACCACCACGCAGTACATCGGCATCGCGGATCCGTACGCGTAAACAACGGGCTGCCGCCACAACAGCGCCGTCCCCGGCCGGGGGCAGCGCTGTTCCCGAGTGCGCTGCGGTAGCGTGGAAGGACACTCGGCCCGGGCATTCCGGGCCCGGAAGGAGCAGAAGTGTCCATTGTTGTCATCAACGCCTTGAAGGTCCCGGTCGAGGCCGGATCCGAACTCGAGTCGCGCTTCGCCGCGCGCAAGCACTCGGTGGACGGCGCCCCCGGGTTCGAGGGGTTCCAGCTCCTGCGCCCCGTCGCCGGGGAGGACCGCTACTTCGTCTACACGCAATGGGCCACCCGTGAAGACTTTGAGAACTGGCGCGCCCAGCGCTCCGGCCACGACCACTCCGCCCAGGCCCCGGTGGCCAGCGGCATGGACCTGCTCGAGTTCGACGTCGTGGACCTCGGGTAGCCCCGGGGCGGCGCACCGCGCGCTGCCGGCCCTGCGCCACTTCCCACGTGGCGCAGGGTCCACGTGACGGCATTGCGCAGCTTTAAGGGCCGCTGCCGGAATATTGCCCGTCCGGCGCCGGTTGCCCCGAATATGAGCCAAAACACACAGGCCGCCGTGGCGGCCACCATCGACATCAAGGACCTCGGGACTGTCCAGCGGCTGGGCTACGGTGCCATGCGGATCACCGGCGACGGCATCTGGGGCGAGCCCGCCGACCATGCGGCGGCAGTCGCCACGCTCCGCAGGGCCGTGGAGCTGGGCGTCGACTTCATCGACACCGCCGACTCCTACGGCCCGGACGTCTCCGAGCGCATCATCGCCGAGGCACTCCACCCCTATCCGGCGGGGCTGCACATTGCCACCAAGGCCGGCCAGGCCCGACCTGCGCCGCACAAGTGGGTTCCGCTGGGCCGTGCCGAGTACCTCCGCCAGCAGGTGGAGCTGAGCCTGCGCAAGCTCAAGGTGGACACCCTGGACCTGTTCCAGCTGCACCGCATCGACCCCAAGGTGCCGGTGGAGGAGCAGTTCGGGACCCTGCGCGCCCTCCAGGACGAAGGCAAGGTCAGGGCCCTGGGCCTCTCCCAGGTGTCCGTCGCGGAGCTGGAAACCGCGGCCGGGTACTTCACCGTGGCCAGCGTGCAAAACCGCTACAACCTCACCGACAGGTCCTCCGAGGATGTGCTGGACTACGCGGAGGCACACGGCATTGCCTTCATCCCGTGGGCCCCGATCTCGGCAGGAATGCTGGCCGGGGCCGGCGGTGCTGTCGAGGAGGCGGCGCAGCGGCTGGGTGCCACGCCATCCCAGGTGGCCCTGGCCTGGCTGCTCCAGCGCTCCCCCGCCATGCTTCCGATCCCCGGTACGTCATCCCCGGCGCACTTGGAAGAAAACCTTGGCGCGGCCGCCCTGCGGCTGGACGGGGAAACGTTCGCCGCCCTGGACGCCGCCGGCCGTGCCGAACATGAGCGGGCGGGCACCAAATAAGGCAATGCGTGCCCGCCCGCCTTGTCGGGGCGCCGCCCGGAACCGCCCGTAACCAGCCGGGGGCGCAGGCGGCAAAGGTACGGCCCCGCAGTGGCATCACTGCGGGGCCGTACCTTTGCTGCGAAACGCTGTTACACGCGGGCGCCCGAGTGGATCTGTGCGAAGAACTCGCCCAGCTCCGCAGTGGCGGTCAGCGGCAGGATGTCCGCCACGTACTGGTCCGGGCGGACGACGACGACAACGCCGTCGCGGGACAGCCCGCGCACATCAAAGATGTCATCGCCTTCCACAATGCCGAACACCTTTTCAAGGTTGGTGAGCCGGAACGGCCCCACCACGGGCTTGAACACGTCGGGCACGGCGTTGATGTCGATGTCCTCGTGCTTCTGCTGGTAGATGACCTTCGCATCAAACCAGGCGTCGGCGTCGAGCCCTTCGGGAGTGGCCGCCAGCGGCGATTCCGGGGCGTTTGCGAGCCACTGCGCCAGGTCCGTGGTGGGCGAGGCGGCCCCGGGCTGGGCCTGGTCGGCGAAGACGTAGATGCGCCAGCGGCCGTCGGCCGTGGCCAGGTGGCCCAGGTGCAGGGGGTTGGTGTCGCAGACGCGGGAGACGCGTGCGGACTTGAAACGCTTGCCGAGCGGGAACCCGGTGGCCAGCTCCTGGCGGGCGTGTGAGGCCGTGAGCATCGAGCTCGTGTACTGCGTCATGAACCCTGCCGGGAACTCGGCGGTGGCCACGTAGAAGTCCTCCAGCTCCGACGGGTCGGCGAACTCCTCGGGCTTCTTGGCCATCATGGTGGACCATTCCTTGTCAAAGTCGATGAGGTTCTTCGCCACCACCTGGCGCTCGGTGGAGTAGGTGTCCAGCAGCGCGGCGGGGCTGCGTCCTTCAAGGACGTGGCCGAGCTTCCAGCCGAGGTTGAAGCCGTCCTGCATGGAGACGTTCATGCCCTGGCCGGCCTTGGCGCTGTGCGTGTGGCAGGCGTCGCCGGTGATGAAGACGCGGGGGCTGCGCGTGCCGCGGTCCTGCGCCAGGACGTCGTCGAACCGGTCGGTGAGGCGGTGGCCCACTTCGTAGACGCTGTGCCAGGCAACGCTGCGCACATCCACGGTGTACGGGCGCATGATCTCGTTGGCCTTCGCGATGATCTGCTCGATGCTGGTCTTGCGCACGGCGCCGCGGTCGCCCTCGGGCACCTCGCCCAGGTCCACGTACATGCGGAAGAGGTAGCCGCCCTCGCGGGGGATCAACAGGATGGATCCGCCGTCGTGCGACTGGATGGCGCACTTGGTGCGGATGTCCGGGAAGTCGGTCTGGGCCAGCACGTCCATGACGCCCCAGGCATGGTTGGCCTGGTCGCCGCCCATGGTGCAGCCGATCGCCGAGCGGACCTTGCTGCGGGCCCCGTCGCAGCCAACGACGTACTTGGCGTGGACGATGCGCTCGGTGCCCTCGTCCTCGCCGGCGCTGCGCACCAGCGTGACCTTGACGGGGTAGTCGCCCTCGCCGGTGACCTCCAGGCCCTGGAATTCCCAGCCGAAGTCGGGGACCAGGCGGGTGGGCGAGTTTTTGGCGACCTCGGCAAAGTAGTCGAGCACGCGGGCCTGGTTGACGATCAGGTGCGGGAATTCGCTGATGCCGGTCGTGTCGTCGACGGCGCGGCCGCCGCGCACAATCCGGGTCGGTTCCTTTTCGTCCGGGCGCCAGAAGTTCATTTCCGTGAGCCAGTAGGCCTCTGCGGTGATGTGCTCGGCAAAGCCGAACGCCTGGAAGGTCTCGACGCTGCGGGCCTGGATGCCGTCGGCCTGGCCGAGCTCCAGCCGGCCACCGCGACGCTCCACGAGGCGCGTGGTGATGTCCGGGAACTGGGAGAGCTGGGCTGCGGTGAGCATGCCGGCCGGCCCCGAGCCCACGATCAGCACGTCCACCTCATCCGGAAGCTCCTCGGGGCGGTCAATGCCGACACCGGCGGCCGGCTTGACCCTCGGGTCACCGGATACGTATCCATGGTGGTGGAACTGCACAAGAATCTCCTCGCTGCAAGGTGGCGGCGGCTGCGCCACCAAAAATCGTTAATTCGCTATTTGAACATGCAGTTCTAATAGTGCACACTAAGCATAATTGTGTGCGTCAACTCACGCAAGCCTGTGAGCTGAACGTCGCCAGGGCGGACGGGTGTTTCGGCGGTTCCAGGGGACGTTGGCGCCGTGTACGGGCCCTGCGGTGCGGATAGGATTCGACCATGTTCCGTTACACCCTCCGGCAGGTGCTCCATTTTGTCGCCATCGCCGACCACGGCTCGATCCGGGCGGCCGCAGAGGCAACCCACGTCTCCCAGGCCGGGCTGTCGCTGGCCTTGACGGAGCTGGAAAAGGCCCTCGGCGTCCAGCTGGCGGTCCGGCAGAAGGCGAAGGGCATCACGCTGACCAGCGCGGGGCGCAGGTTCCTTTCCGAGGCCCGGATGCTGCTGCGCCAGGCCGACGAGCTCCAGGCCACCACGGCCGAGTCCCCCGACATGCTGGCCGGGCCGCTGGACATCGGCTGCTACAGCACGCTGGCGGCCTTTTGGGTGCCGCCCATTACGGCCGGTTTCGCCGCAGCCAACCCGCACCTGGTCCTGTCCATTACTGAAGGCCCGCCGCGACGTCTCCAGCTGGACATGCTCGAGGGCAGGCTCGACGCCGTCCTGACCCACACGCGGCACGTCATCGACGGGGCCCAGTACAAGGTTGTCAGGGGCGGCCGGCCCTATGTACTGGTGGGTGCCACACACCGCCTGGCAGGGCGTTCCGCCGTCCGGCTGGCGGAGCTGGCCGATGACGACATGGTCCTGCTGGACATCCCCACAGTGCGTGAAAACCAGCTGCCGAACCTGCGTGCGTCCGGCCTGGACCCGAAAATTGCCTGGCGGTCCACCAGCTATGAGGCCGTCCGCGGCATGGTGGCCCGTGGCCTGGGCTACACGGTGTTGGTCCAGCGCCCGCCGCACAACGCCAGCTATGAGGGCCTGCCGGTCATCCCCCTGCCCATCGAGGGTCCCATCGGCCACAGCGACATCTGCTTTGCCTTCCCTGCCAAGCAACAGCCCGGCCGGAAGCTCCAGGCACTCATCGACTACTGCGCCGCCTACACCCCGCCGGTCAGCCCGTAAAGACCCGGCACACCCCGCCGGCCGGGCAGCGAGCCCTGCGAGCGCGTCGAGACCCGGGGCCGCGCCCGGCCCTGCACCACCAACCGAGCGTCCGCAAAAACACCCCCGGTTGCGCGGGAGCGTCCGCAAAAACACCCCCGGTTGCAACCGAGCGTCCGTGGGGAGGGCGGACGTCGCGGGGCACGGACGACGGCGGCGGGCGGCCTTCCGCTGGAAGGCCACCCGCCGCCGTCGTCAGGGGAGATCGCACCCGGGTGAATGGGTCAGCGCATGTCGCCGCTGAGGTCCGCGGTGCGGCCTTCCTTGGTGGCCATGACGCACACGGCCGCCACCACGAAGGCCAGGGCCCAGGCCACGCCCACCAGCCACAGCGAGCCGCCGGCCAGCAGGACCAGGCTGCTGGCGATCAGGGGCGTGAAGCCGGCGCCCAGCGTGGAGGAGGACTGGTAGGTCAGCGAGGCGCCGGTGTAGCGGATGCGGGTGGGGAACAGCTCCGCCACGTACGCGCCGAACGGGCCGAAGATGACGCCCTGGATGATGCCGTTGGCCAGGAACAGGCCGATCGCGAAGCCCAGCAGGGTGTGTGTCTGCAGGAGCCAGAGGATCGGGAAGGCCAGCACGGCGCCGGCAATCATGCCGGCGAGCATGACGGGTCGGCGGCCGAACCTGTCGCTGAGCCGGGCGGCGAACCAGATGCCCACGATCGTGAGCATGGCGCCGACGGCCTTGACGTTCAGCACGCCGGTCTGGCTGACACCGTGGTCCACCGCGTAGGCAATGGCCCAGACCGTCATCAGGCCCTGCACGGTGTAGGAGCTCATGCCCGCCAGTGTGCCCAGGATCAGGTTCTTGGGGTACTTGGTGAAGACCTCCAGCAGCGGCACGCGCTTCTTTTCCGCCGTTTTCTCCAGTTCCAGGAACAGCGGCGTCTCGGCCACCTTCAACCGGATCACCAGGCCCACGGCCACGAGCGCCAGGCTGACCAGGAACGGCACGCGCCAGCCCCATGCCAGGAACTGTGCCCGGGGCATGACCGAGAAGGCCGAGACCATCAGCGTGGCCATGACGGCGCCGGCGGGCCCGCCCATGTTGGCGAAGCTGGCGGCAAAGCCGCGGCGCTTGGACGGGGCGTGTTCCAGGGCAACCAGCATGGCGCCACCCCATTCCCCGCCGACGGCGATGCCCTGGATCAGGCGCAGCACCACCAGCAGGATGGGCGCAGCGAGTCCGATCTGCGCCGTCGTGGGCAGCAGCCCGATGGATGCGGTGCCCAGGCCCATCATCACCATGGAGACAATCAGGCAGCCCTTCCGGCCGAGCCTGTCGCCGAAGTGGCCGAAGATGGCCCCGCCCAGCGGGCGGGCGGCGTACCCCACGGCCAGGGTGCCGAAGGAGGCGAACAACCCCACGGCGGGCGGGATGTTGGCGAAGAAGACCTTGTTGAACACCAGGCTGGCCGCCATCGCATAGAGCACGAAGTCGTAAAACTCAATGGCGCTGCCGATAAAGCTTGATGCCAGGATCCGCCGCATGGCGGAGGTGTTCAGGCTGTCTTCCCGCACGGCATGTCCCTGGCGGGGGTTGGTCTTGTTGCTTGTCATAGTCATCTCGCGGAAACCATTTCTTCCATTGTGCGCGTGGCGGGGGCGCTGTGGCCAAAGGGGATGGAGTCAAGGTCGTCGGGGACGTAATAGTCCCCGGCGAAATCGGCCCCTGCCTGCTGCCAGACGGACAGCGGTGTGGTCCCGGGAACCAGGTGGTGCAGGGCCAAGGCCCCGGCCCCTGCCCGGGTTGCCAGCTCCACGGCCTCCGCGGCGCTGGTGTGGGACTTGCGGTGGTGGTCCCCGGATGCCCGGCCTGTCCCGTCGGAGGAACCGCCGTAGGTCTTGTTGACCCAGTCAAAGTCGATGGCCTCGTGCAGCAGCAGGTCGGTGCCGCGCGCCAGCCGGACCAGGTTTTCGCACGGCGCGGTGTCCCCGGAGATCGTCACGGAGCCGGCCGCGGTGTCGAAGCGGAAGGCGAAGGCCGGGGCGATCGGCGGGTGCTCCACGAGCGTTGCCGTGACCGTGACCAGCTCGTCCGAATAAATTTCAAACGGTTCCATCCCCTGCGGCGTGGGGTTGCCGTTGGGCGAATAGCCGGCCTCCGCCGGGATGGCGATGTCCTGCGGCACAAAGTAGTCAAAGGGCGACGGGCGCAGGCTGTCCAGGATCCTGTCGTTGAGGTCGGTGGCGTAGGCGGCCATCAGGTGGTTGAACATGCCGGTGATGCCCGGCGTCGGGTTGTCCGGGAACACGGGCGACGGCGGCACCGTGGCCCGGGCGGAGACCGGGGGCAGTGCGCCGCGGTCGCCGGGTCCCACCAGGTGGATCTTGTGCTGTCCGGCCCCGAAGGTGAACAGGCCGAAGATGGCCAGGGAGCCCAGGTCGATGGTGTGGTCCGAGTGCAGGTGTGTGACGAAGATGCCGCGCAGGGAACTGACGGGAAGGTTGGCCAGCATCATCTGCCGGCCCACCCCGTGCCCCGCATCCACGAGGTAGGTGGCCTCCCCGACCACGACGGCGGTCGCGATCCCCGAGCGCTTCCCGGCGTTTTCGCCCGTCCACCAGCGGGGGCCGCCGGCGGTGCCGAGCGTGACCACCCGGGGCGTAAGGTCTGGGACTTGCCGGCTCATTGCCTGCCTCCTGTATCTGCAGCCCGACCGGCTGCGACGATGGTGTGGATCGCTTTTCTTCCACTATCGTGCGCCAGCTCACAGTGTTTGAAAAACGGTTTTATGCGTGCACTAAAACTGGTTTTACTTATGTTCCGGCAGCCCTTCCCGGCAACCTCCCAGCCGACGGTTGGAGAATGCATGGCATGCCTGAGGATTTTTCACCGAATACAACCCTGCCCGCCGCGACGGACCGGGGGGTCCGCAGCCTGGTCTCCAAGGTCCCTGAAGTGACGGCGTTGTTTTGGGTCATCAAGGTGCTGACCACCGGCATGGGTGAGACCACCAGCGACTACCTCGCCCACACGATCGATCCCGTCATCGCCGTGGGGATCGGCGCCGTGTGCTTCGCGGCCGCCCTGGCACTGCAGTTCTCCGTCAAGCGGTACATCCCGTGGGTGTACTGGCTGGCCGTGGCCATGGTCAGCGTTTTCGGCACCATGGCCGCCGACGTGTTGCACGTGGGCCTGGGCATCCCCTACGTGGCCTCGACAATCTTCTACGCCGTGGTTCTGGCGGCGGTGTTTTTCCTGTGGCACCGCACGGAAAAAACGCTGTCCATCCACAGCATCCACTCGCCCCGGCGCGAAATGTTCTACTGGGCTGCCGTGCTGGCCACCTTCGCCCTGGGCACGGCTGCCGGCGACCTCACCGCCGTCACCCTGCAGCTGGGCTACCTGGGCTCCGGCGTGCTTTTTGCCGTGGCCATTGCCGTTCCGGCGCTTGCGTACTGGAAGTTCGGGCTGAAGGCCATCCCCGCCTTTTGGGCTGCCTACATTGTCACCCGGCCACTCGGGGCGTCGTTCGCCGACTGGATGGGCGTCTCCCATGCCCGGGGCGGACTGGATTGGGGCACCGCACCGGTCAGCCTCGGCTGGGCCGCGGCCATCGTTGTGCTGGTGGCGGTGCTGGCCGCCCTGCAGCGGCGCACCAAGGCGCAGACGGGCGCATAGGGCCGGACGCCGCCGCGGGAAGTCGCCGCCGCGGGGCGCCTGCCGCGTGACGACGGCATGGGCCCGACCCCGGCATCAGCCCGGTTCAGGCCCCGGCCCGCGCCAGGAGCCGCAGGACGGCTTCCTGGCTGAGCCAGCCTTTCAGGACCCCGCCATCAACGACGGGCAGCCCGCCGCCTGCCGGGGAGTCCAGCACCAGATCAACCACGGAGTCCAGGGTGGCCGCAGGGGCCGCCGTGGCAACGTGCTCGGCGAGCGCGGACAGCGCCGGCCCCTGTCGGTCCTCGCTTCCCGCCAGCGCTTCGGACAGCAATTGGAGGGTGACGACGCCGGCCAGCCGGCCGGCGTCGTCCGTGACGGGCAGGCTGTGCCTGCCGGAGGCCAGGAGCAGGTGCGAGCCCTGGGCCGCGCTGAGGTTGCCGTCCAGGGACCGGCGGCCGGCATCCATCACGGAGTCCACGCGGGTGGCCTGCATGAGTTCGGTCCCGGGGTGCCGGGTGAGGTCCACGCCGCGGCGGCTGAGTTTGAGGGTGTAGATGGTGTCCGGGGACAGGAGCTTGGACACCCCGGCGGAGACCACAATGGCGAACATGATCGGCAGGATGATCGAATACTCGCCGGTCATCTCAACCATGATGATGACGGCGGTGATCGGGGCGCGCGCGGCCCCGGCGAAGACCGCGCCCATGCCCACGAGCGCGAACGTCCCCACCTGGCCGTGGAGCGCCGGATCGATGATCCCCACAACTTCCCCGAATGCGGCACCCAGCATGGCGCCGATGAACAGGGACGGGGCAAACACGCCGCCCGAGCCGCCGATCCCTATGGTCAGGCTCGTGGCCACGATCTTGCCCACCAACAGCAGCAGCAAAAAGCCCACCGCATAGCGGCCGTCCACGCCGGCCTGCAACACGGGGTACCCCACCCCGTACATCTGCGGCAGGGCCAGCAGGAGCAGCCCCAGCAACAGCCCGCCAACGGCGGGCCGGAGCCAGTTGGGGATGCGGCGTGCCGCGAAGTCGCACGCGTCCTCGATCCCGTACAGCACCCGGGTGAACCCCACCCCGGCCAGGGCCGCCAGCAGCCCCAGCAGCAGAAACAGCGGGTACTCCCAGCCGCCGCCCAGATGGAAGGGCGGAAGCTGCAGGAAGGCCTTGTCGCCCAGGAACGTCCGCCCCACCACGGAGGCGGCCACGGAGGCCAGCACCACCGCGCCGAAGGAGCCGGCCTCGAAGTCCGCCAGCAGCAGCTCCAGGGCAAAAAAGACCCCCGCAATGGGGGCGTTGAAGGTCGCCGCAATGCCTCCCGCTGCGCCACAGGCCACCAGGGTGCGCACCCTGGCATCCGGCATCCGGAACACCCGGGCCAGCCAGGATCCCAGGGCCGAGCCGATCTGCACGATCGGCCCTTCACGGCCAACGGACCCCCCGGACCCGATGCAGATGGCCGAGGCCAGGGCCTTGACCACGGCCACCTGGCCCTTGATCCGCCCGCCGTGCCGGCTGACGGCATACATGACCTCGGGGACGCCGTGGCCGCGGGCCTCCGGCGCGAAGCGCTGGACCAGCGGCCCGTAGACCAGCCCGCCCGCGGCGGGGGCGAGGACGACAAAAAACGGGCCCAGCCAAGGCAGCCACGGATGTGCCGGGTGGCCCTGGACCGCCGAATAGTCAAGGTGCCCGGAAAAAAACAGGGTGGCCGCGGAGATCATCCAGCGAAACGCGACGGCGGCGAACCCGGCCCCTGCACCCACCACCAGTGCCACGCTGATCAACTGGTAGCCGCCTTCCGAAGCGGGCCGCCAAATGGTCCGCCAGGCAGCTGAAAGGGTGCGTCGGGGTGTGCCGATGCCGTTGGACATGCAGGGAATCCTCACTTCATGGCTCACGCCTAAATTTCATGCGATTAAATTTCATGCGGTCGTACAATATATGTCATACTGCAATTATGCATGCTAGCACCCCTCCTTCCGCCCCCGGAGACGCGATCGCTGAAACGTTGACGGCCTCACGGGCGCTGTTGGGCGTGATTGCCCGGTCCCTGGCCACCGTCATGGACACCGTGACGCTGCCCCAGTTCAGGGTGCTGGTGGTGCTTTCCGACTTTGGCCCGCTCCGCATGGGGGACCTGGCCGGCAGGCTCGGCGCCAACCAATCAAGCTTCAGCCGCTTCGCCGACAGGATGGTGACGGCCGGATTGATCACCCGGCAGGTGGGGACGGCCAGCCGCCGGGAGGTCATCATGTCACTCACCGAACACGGCAGGAACGTCCACAGCACCGTGACGGAAGCCCGCCGCACGGAGATCGCCACGCTCCTGGGCACGCTTTCCCCCACGGAACGCGAGGCGGTCAAGACCGGCTTTGAAGTCTTCGCCCGGGCTGCCGGGGAACCCTCCGCGGCCGAGCTGATGATAGCGGGGCTTTGAGCGTGCAGCTGCTGTCCGGCATGCCGCCCATGCCCGGCATGGGAAACCCCCACGCAGTCATGGCCGGGCCCATGTGGATGCCCACCGCCCCACCCACCGTGGCGAACGTGCTGGCCTGGCATCCGCAGCCGATCCCCGTGCTGCCCGTCCTGGCCGTGGTCCTGCTGCTCGGCTACGGCGCCGGACTGCTGGTGCTGCGCCGCCGCGGGGTGGCATGGCCGGTGGGGCGCACCCTGATGTGGCTTGTCGGCGTGGCGAGCATCCTGTTTGTCACGGGCACCGGCATTGACGGCTACGGCATGGAGCTCTTCAGCATCCACATGGTCCAGCACATGGCGTTGAACATGCTCTGCCCGGTCTTTTTGGTGCTCGGCGCCCCCATCACCCTGCTGCTGCGGGTGCTGCCGGCCGGCCACGGCCGCCGCGGCACGGTGCGCCGCGGCCTGCTGCGCGTCCTCCATTCGGTGCCGGCCTCCATCCTCACCCATCCCGTGGTGACGTTCGCGCTGTTCGTCATGAGCCTGTACGGGCTCTATTTCACCCCCGCCTTCGACTACCTGATGGGCACCTGGTGGGGGCACAACATCATGTTGATCCACTTCCTGATGATCGGCTTCCTGTACTTTTGGGGAATTCTGGGTGTGGACCCCTCCCCGCGCCAGACCGGCCGGGGGCTGCGCGGCATCTCCGGGGAGGTCGTCCCGGTGCTGGAACTGGCCGCCACCACCCCGTTCCACGCGTTCTTCGGCGTGGTGGTCATGATGTCCACCACGCTGCTGGTGCACTTTTATGCCACGCCCATGCCGGGCTGGAACATCATGCCGCTGGCGGACCAGGGCACGGGCGGCGGGATCGCCTGGGGCTTTACCGAATTCCCCACGCTGCTGGTGCTCGGCGTCCTGGTCTCCAAGTGGCAGCGCTCCGATGCGCGCAAGACGGCGGCCGCCGAGCGCCGGGCCGCCCGCGTGGGGGACGTGGACCTGGAGGACTACAACAGCTACCTGCAGGGCCTGGCCTCCCGGGACAAGGGGCCGCAGTGAGCCCGCTGGCGGTCGCGGCCGCCACCAGCTACGCCTTCACCCTGGGCCTGGTGGCCGCCGTCAACCCGTGCGGGTTCCCGCTGCTTCCGGCCTACCTGGCCCTGTTCACCGGCAGGCCCGACGGCGGCGGCACCGGCCGCGCGGCCCGGGCCGCCCGCGGCCTGGTCTCCGGCGCCGGGGTCACGTGCGGCTTCACGGCTGTCTTTGGCACGCTCGGGCTGGTCCTGGTCTCCGGTGCCGCACTGGCCTCGGGATGGCTGCCGTGGTTCATGGTGGCGGCGGGCGCACTGATGGCGGCCCTGGGCATTTCAACGCTTTGCGGGCGCCCCCTTTACCTCCGGCTGCCCGCGCCCCGGCTGGCACCGGGCGGACGGACGTTCGCTGCGACGTTCATGTTCGGCATCGCCTACGCCATCGGTTCCCTCAGCTGCGCCCTCCCCCTGTTCCTGGCCGCCGTGGGCGGCTCGTTCACCCGGCTGGGTTTTTGGGCCGGCCTGGGCTGCTACCTTGCCTATGCCTTGGGCATGGGATTGTTTGTCACCGGTGCCGCCGTGGCGACGGCGGTCGCGGGGGCCGGGCTGATGCGCCGTTTCCGGCAGGCCGGGCGCTTCCTGCCCGTCGTCTCCGGGACGGTGCTCGCCGTGTCAGGGCTCTACCTCGCCTACTACTGGACGGCCGAGCTGCTCCACTTTTCCCTGGCCGCCGGCCCCTTCGGCACCGTCTCCGCCGTGCAGGGGGACGTGACCTCATTCATCGCGGGCCACATGGCCCTCATGGCCCTGCTCCTGCTCGCGGCAGTCCTCGCCGCCGTCGCCGCCGTCGCCCGCAAAAACTGGACCAGCCCCCGGGAAGCCCGCGGGGCGGAACCTTCGGAAGGAAACCCCCATGCCTGAAACACCAACACCGGCCGCCGCGCCACGCACCCGCGGCAGGGCGGTCCTGTGGGGCGTGGGCGGCCTGATGCTCCTGATGGCCGTGGTGGTGGTCCTGCTGCTCGCGGGCCTGGTGCCAAACACCCCGCCCGCCGCCCCGGCAGCCCAGGGGGCGGCCGCCGTCGAGCCCGGCATCAATGCGGCCGCCTCCACCCTGCTCCAGCTGGACCCGCAGGCCCGGCCGCTGCCCACGGCCCCGGCCCTCTCGCTGACCGACCAGGACGGCAGGCACGTCACGCTGTCCCACTACCGCGGCAAGTCAGTGGTGCTGTCCTTCAACGACGACCGGTGCCAGGACCTGTGCACCCTGCTCGCCCAGGACGTGGTGGCCGCCAACAAGGACCTGGGCCCACATGCCAAGGACGTGGTGTTCCTATCCGTCAATGCCAACCCCTACTACCCGTCGACGGCGGCCGTGAAGGAATGGACGGACGGCCATGGCCTGGCCGGCGCGTCCAACTGGGTTTTTGCCACCGGCAGCCCGGACCAGCTGGCCAAAACGGCCGCGAACTACGGCGTGCCGATTGAGCTCAACCCCAAGACACGGGACGTGGTCCACGGCACGGAACTCTTCTTCATCGACCCGTCCGGGAAGGAGGCCGCCCTGGGGCAGTTTGGCACCTCATCCGCCAACACCGATCTCTACGGCCACGCGATGGCCCAGGCCGCGGTGGACCTGCTGTCCCATGCCGCCGCGATCCACGTTGGCGGTCCCTCCCCTGCGGCCCAGGCCGGCCGGACGGCAGCCTCCCTCAACGCCGCCGCGCCGGGCTTCACGCTGCCGCAACTGTCCCACCCGCACAGCAGCACGTCGCTGGGCGCGCTCAAGGGCAAGGTGACGGTGCTCAATTTCTGGGCCAGCACCTGCACGGCGTGCACCACGGAAATGCCCGCCATGGAACAGTCCTTCAAGGACCTGGGCAAAAACGTGAACTTTGTCGGCATCGACGTCGCCGACAACCCCGCCAGGGCCGCCGCCTTCGCCGCCCAATACGGCATCAGCTACCCCCTGCTCAGCGACACCGCCGGCACTGCCTCTGGCGCGTACCAGGTGCCCGGGCTGCCGTTCACCGCGGTGATTGGGGCCGACGGGACACTGCTGGTCCGCCACCCCGGCGCCATGACGGCCCAACAGCTCGAATACGTGCTCCAAAGCCTGGCCCAGGGCGGCAGCTGACGCCCTACGGCAGCCGCTGCGCGAACCCGGCGGCTGCCTCCAAAAGGCGCGGCACGCCCTCCTCCAGCACGGCACCCAGGGAGGGCCCGCCGTCGTCCCTCCCGCCCTGCTGCCAACGGGCGTAGATCGCCTCACAGAAGATCGCGGCCTTCCACAGCGCCAGCGCCTGATACCAGGGCAACGCGGACAGGTCCAGCCCGAAATGCTGGTTGTACCGTTCCACCAGCTCCTCCCGCGTGAGGTACCCGGGCTGCGCCGTCACCGAGGTCAGTTCCATCAGCGTCCCGGGTGATCCGGCCTGCGCGTATGTGGCGGTCAGGTAGCCCAGGTCGGCCAGGGGGTCGCCGAGCGTCGCCATCTCCCAGTCCAGCACGGCCTGCACGCGCACGGGCCCGGAGCGGCGGAACATCAGGTTCCCCACCCGGTAGTCGCCATGGACCAGGGCGGTGCGCTGCGTGGCGGGCCGGTTCGCCTCCAGCCACTGCGCCAGCTCCGCAACCTGCGGCAGGTCCCGGACGGCCCCGGCGTCCCACAGCCCGGCAAAGCGCGCCACCTGCCGCCGCAGGTATCCCTCCGGCCGCCCGATCCCGGCAAGCGCGCCCTTGCCGCCATCCACCGAATGCAGCCGCACCAGCATGTCCGCGACGGCCTCGCTGGTGGCGCGCCGCTGCCCGCGACCGTCCAGGTGCGCCGGAACCGTGTCCGTGACCACGTCGCCGTCCAGAAACTTCATGAGGTAAAACGGCCCGCCCAGGACGTGCGTGTCCGCGCAGACGGCGAGGATTTTCGGCACCGGAATGCCCCACGGCGCCAGCAGCTGCTGGAGGTGCGCCTCCCGGACCATGTCGTGGGTGGACGGCGGCAGCGGCGGCCGGGGCCCGCGCCGGAGGACGACGTCGGCACCCCGCCTTTTGATGCGGAACGTCACGTTGGACTGTCCGTCGCCAATGCGGTGCCAGTGCAGGGGCCCGGTGCCGATCCCGGAGGCGTCCAGGTATTCCTCCAGCCGGTCCACCACCAGCAGCGGCGGCACTTCCATCCGCTCCGCCTCGGCCGCCGTCCGGGCCACGTCCCCGCCGCCGGTCACGGGAAGTCCCCGGCGTCAATGCGGGCCGCGCCCTGGAACGGTTCGCCGCCCTCCACCTCGCGGCGCCTGGCCGCGGAGGCCCGGCGCGCGATGGCCCATTTGTGCGTCTCGGTGGCGCCGTCGTAAATCCTGAAGGGGCGGACCTCGTTCAGGTACTGGGCCAGGGGGAGCCCGTCGGAGACCCCGTCTCCCCCACACAGCTGCACGGCCCGGTCGATGACCCGGTAGACGGCCTCGGAACAGTGCACCTTGGCCACGGAGGACAGTGCGGCCCCGGCCTGCGGATCGGTGCCGAGCAGCACGGCGCACCGGCCGATGATGGCGTCGGAGGTTTCAAGGTCGATCACGGAGGAGGCGATCAGCTCCTGCGCAATGCCCAGCCCTGAAATGGGTCCACCAAAGATCTCGCGGGTGTTGGCGCGGTCCAAGGCAATGTCAAGGGCCCGGCGGGCCAGCCCCAGCCAGCGCATGCAGTGGGTCAGCCGCGCCGGGCCAAGCCGCAGCTGGGCATGCCGGAAGCCCAGGCCCACCCTGCCCAGCACGGCGTTGTCCGGCACGCGGACGCCGTCGAAGTGCACGTGCGGGTGGCCGCCGGGCAGGTACTTGTCCATGGTGTGGATGGCCGCGCCGACGCGGACCCCCGGCGAGTCCATGGGCACCAGGAACATGGTGGCGCCGGCGGGCGCCGCGTCCTTCCCGGCACCGGCCGGCCCGGTATCCGGGGTGCCGGCACCAGCGGTTACGGTTTCCGGCGTGCGGGCCATGACGATTGCGAAGCCGGCAAAGGTGGCGCCGCTGGTGAAGCGCTTGTGGCCGGTGATGGTCCAGTGGCGGCCGTCGTGCACGGCGGTCGTGGCCAGTGCGCCCGGGTCGGACCCGGCCCCCGGGTGCGGCTCGGTCATGGCAAAGCAGGAACTGATCTGCCCGGCCGCCAGCGGCGCCAGATAGCGGCGCTTTTGTTCGGCCGTGCCAAGCAGGTTGAGCATGTGCATGTTGCCTTCGTCCGGCGCCATGCAGTTCAGCGCGGCCGGGCCGATCGGGGAATACCCTGCCTCCTGGAATATGGGGGACCAATGTTCCAAGGGCAGCCCCTGCCCGCCAAATTCGCGGGGCGCGTGCGGGGCGTAGACGCCGGCGGCCTTGGCGGCCTCCCCGAGCTCCCGGCGCACTGTCAGGTTCAGGGCCTGCCCGGGACGCGGCTCCGCCGGGATGACGGTGCCGCGGATGAACTCGCGGGTGCGCAGGCGCAGCTCCTCGGCTTCGGCGGGCCCCGGGCCGGCCGGCCGGGACGGCCCCGCGTGCTGCCCCATCACTGCCGGTCCTGGCCTATTCCGCCGGCGACGAGCAGGCCGCCATCGAGCGTGAGCACCTGGCCGGTGACCCAGTCCGCGTCCGGGGAGGCGAGGAAGGCGACGGCGGAGGCAACGTCGTCGGGCGTGCCCAGGCGCTTCAGGGGATACGTGGCGGCCACTTCCGCCTCGCGCCCCTCATACAGGGCCCGGGCAAAGCGCGTCTTGACCACGGCCGGCGCCACGGCGTTCACGCGCACCGCCGGCGCCAGTTCAAGGGCCAGCGTGCGCGTGAGGTGGGAGACGGCGGACTTGCTGATGCCGTACAGGCCGATGCCCGCCGCCGGGACCACGCCGCTGGCGGAGGACACGTTCACTACGTTGCCGCGGCGCTCCCGGAATCCCAGTCCCGGGCGGTCCAGCACGGCCCGGGTCCAGGCCAGCGTGGCGAGCACGTTGAGCTCGAAAATCTTGCGCGCCGCGTCCATGTCGACGGTTTCCAGCGGACCGTAGGCGGGGTTGATGCCAGCGTTGTTGACCAGGATGTCCAGCCCGCCCAGTTCACGTTCGACGCCGTCCATCACCTCCGCGCGGTGCGCCGGGTCGTCCGCGTGCCCGGCAAAGGTGACCACGCTGCCGGCCGGGAAAGTGGCCGCGGCGTCCGCGAGCTGGTCCGCGCCGCGGGCGGTGATCGCCACGCGGGCCCCTTCCGTGGCCAGCCTCCGGGCGATGGCCAGGCCGATCCCCCTGCTGGCGCCCGTGACTATGGCCGCCCTGCCGTTGAAGCGGTGGCAATTGACGTTCATGGCACCCTTTCCGTCCCCGGTCCGCTGCCGGCCGATAGTTGCCAGCATGCTGCGGATCGGGGCGGCGGTCAAGGGTGCGGGCCCGTTGCGGGCGGCTGTTCCTAGGCTTGGGCGAACCCGTCTTCGTCGTCAAATTCAACGGTGGCGATGACTTCCCTGGTCTTCGGATCGATCATGAAGGCCTCGTCCTCCTCCTCGACCATGATGAAGTCGCCGTGGTCGGTGCCAAAGTGCCAGGCCGGGACGGTTTGACCCTTGTGCTCGAAGTTGGGGTCCCCCATGGTGACTTTTTCCAGCTCGTAGCCGGCCGTGCTGCACAGTTCCCGGATGACGGCCTCAAACTCGGGAATGTTCTCCAGCCCGGCTTCCTCGGCCTCGGCCTGGCGCTGCGCCAGGTTGGGGATCCGGGCCGCACGCCCGGCGATGTGGGCGGCAAGCCCGTCCGCGTCGAGGAGGAGCAGGCCTTCCTGTCCCTTGAGCCAGGCGGCGCTGAGCGCCGTGAGGTCCTCGGTGTCCAGGAGGTCCTCGAAGGCCCCGTCGAGGGCTTCCATGTGCTGGACACCCTCGCTGCGAACGTCGGCGACGTCGTAGTCCTCGTCGAGGTCGCCGTCCAGGTAGGCTTCGGAGTCCGCTTCGGACAGCGAGTCGAAGTAGGCCGTGGTCCGGTTGAAGAGCTCCAGGTGCTGCCCGGCGCCCATGCCCTCCAGCCCTTCGCGGATGTAGGCGTCGAGTTCTTCGCGGTCCGGGGACATGATGACGTACTGGGCGAATCCGCCGTCGAGCGCCTGGGTCAGGTAAAAGTCAACGAAATAGCTGCACAGGGCGTTGGGGGCCATCTCCCCGGAGTTGAGCAGCGCCTCGAACATGGCGTTCACCACGGACACGTTGGAATCAACAACGGCCGCATCGTCGGCGTCAGGGCCCTGCACGGTCAAAACAACGGGGTACTGGATCTCGGTCACGAAGGAATTCCTCACTGCAGGGAGCCTGTGCTGCTGACTGACACCTCCACGGTACGTCGCACACCATGCCGCCTTGGCGCCCGCGGGGTGAACGTCGGGCGACCATTCGGCAACCATTCCCCGACGCCCGGGCCGGCGTCGGGTCCCGGTGCCGCGCAGGGTTGGCAGCCAACGGCGCGCAGGAGCCGGAGCCGGTCACGCTCCCTGGTGCGCGGCCAGGAAGGTGTACACCTCGGTCTCGTCCACGCCCGGGAACGCACCCTGCGGCATCGCTGCCAACAGGTGCGAGTTCGCACGGGTGGACGGCCAGGCGTTCCCGGCCCACTGCGCGGACAGCTCGGCGGGCGGGCGGCGGCAGCAGTCCGGGTCGGGGCACTTGGACTGCGAGCGCTCCTTGGTGTCACGCCCGCGGAACCATTTCACGTGCTCGTAGGGGACGCCGATGCTCAACGAGTACTCCCCCGAGGAGTGCCGTTCCGTGCGGGCCGTGCACCAATAGGTGCCCACCGCGGTGTCCGTGTACTGGTTGAAGGCCCGGAACTTGTCCGGCACGTCAAAGACGGCCCGTGACGTCCAGAACCGGCACACGGCCTGCCCCTCGATGGCGCCGGTGTGGTCGGCGGGGAAGTTCACGCCGT
This sequence comes from Arthrobacter sp. SDTb3-6, assembly GCF_013376095.1. Taxonomy (GTDB): domain Bacteria; phylum Actinomycetota; class Actinomycetes; order Actinomycetales; family Micrococcaceae; genus Specibacter. The sequence continues at coordinate 67,343 of NZ_JAAMFN010000017.1, forward strand.
CGTTCTCGTAGGCCTTGTGGATGATCCCGGACTCATGCACCTTCTGGAAGTGCGTGGTGATGCCCAGGTGCTCAGTGGCCAGGTTGGTGAAGCGGTGCGCGGCCGTCTCGTAGGACACGGCGAACGCGTCCCGGATGTCCTCGATGGCCAGCTCCTTGGCGGCCTTCGCTTCCTTCAGGAAGTCCACCGTGGCGTGCTCGGGCATCAGCAGGGAGGCGGCAAAGTAGTTCGTGTAGACGCGCTGGCGCAGGAAATCCGCATAGTCGCGCGGCGTCTGGTGCCCCAGGACATAGTGGCCCAGCGCCTGGAGCAGCACGGAGCGGGGGTCGTGGTCGGAGCGCTGGCCGTGCGTGAGGTAAATCCGGTGGTTCTTCAGGTCCGTCACGGAGCGGGTGGAATGCGGCAAATCCCCCACATAGTGCAGGTCAAAGCCCAGGTGCTCGGCAATGTCCGCCGCCACGTGGTGGGACAGCGGGCCCCGGTCATGCCCCACCTTGTCCAGCAGGTCCTGGGCCTGGCGCTCAATCTCCGGGTAGTAGTTGTTGCGGGCCTTCATCTCCCCGCGCAGTTCGGAGTTGGCCCGCCGCGCCTCCTCGGGCGTTGCGGACTGTTCATCCAGCCGGCGTTCCAGCTCGTGCTGCAGCCCCACCAGGGACTCCAGGATTTCCATGGAAAGCCGGGAGCTGACGCGGACCGTGGGCAGTCCCAGCGACTGGTACAGGGGCCCGCGCTGCGCCCGTTCCAGCTCGATTTCCAGCGCCGCCCGGCGGCTGGGCGGCTCCGCCCCGAGCAGCTGGTCCAGGCTGACGCCGAGGGCCCCGGCCAGGTGCTGGAGCAGGCTGAGTTTGGGTTCCCGCTTGCCGTTTTCAATCAGGGACAGCTGCGACGGCGCGGACCCCACCTTGGCGCTGAGGTCGTCGAGCGTCATGCCCAATTTCTTGCGCAGGTGGCGGACCCGGCGGCCCAGCGCTATCAGGTCCACTTCGCCGTCCCCCTTGCCGTCGCGTGGGGCCCCATCGCCCAGATTCCAGCCCGCATTGTTCATTTCTTGAGAATACGGGAAGAAGTGCAAATCTTTCCACCCTTTTTCTCTGGAAAGCCCTTGCAAAGCCCTGAATAGTTGATTTCAAGAAGAAGGACCAAGGATTCCAGCAAAGGAGCTTTCCCCATGACTGCAGCATTTGAACCCGCAAAGACGCCGGAACAGACCAACGCTGAGGCAGCCGCGGCCCTCGAACTCGAGTGGGAGGCCAACCCCCGCTGGGAGGGGATCGAGCGCTCCTACCCGGCCTCCGACGTCGTCCGGCTCCGCGGCCGGGTCCAGGAGGAGCACACCCTGGCCCGCCGCGGTTCGGAAAAGCTCTGGGACCAGCTGCGCAACGCCGGTCCGGAAGGCTACACGAACGCGCTCGGCGCCCTGACCGGCAACCAGGCCGTCCAGCAGGTCAAGGCCGGGCTGAAGGCCATCTACCTCTCCGGCTGGCAGGTCGCCGCCGACGCCAATTCCAACGGCAACACCTACCCGGACCAGTCCCTGTACCCCGTGGACTCGGTGCCCAAGGTGGTCCGCCGCATCAACAACGCCCTCCTCCGTGCCGACCAGATCGAGTTTTCCGAAGGCAAGCAGAGCGTGGAGGACTGGCTGGTGCCGATCGTGGCCGACGCCGAGGCCGGCTTTGGCGGGCCGCTGAACGCCTACGAGCTCATGAAGTCGATGATCACCTCGGGTGCGGCCGGCGTGCACTGGGAAGACCAGCTGGCCAGCGAAAAGAAGTGCGGGCACCTGGGCGGGAAGGTCCTGATCCCCACGGCCCAGCACGTGCGCACGCTCAACGCCGCCCGGCTCGCCGCCGACGTCGCCGGCGTCCCGTCTGTTATTGTTGCCCGTACGGACGCCGAGGCCGCCACCCTGATCACCTCCGACGTTGACGACCGCGACAAGCCGTTCCTCACCGGGGAGCGGACCGCGGAAGGTTTCTACAATGTGCGCAACGGGATCGAACCGTGCATTACCCGCGGCCTGGCCTACGCACCCCACGCCGACCTCATCTGGATGGAAACCGGCACCCCGGACCTGGAACATGCGAAGAAGTTTGCCGAAGGCATCCACGCGCAGTTCCCCGACCAGATGCTCGCCTACAACTGCTCGCCGTCGTTCAACTGGAAAAAGCACCTGGACGACGCCACCATCGCCAAGTTCCAACGCGAGCTCGGCGCCATGGGCTTCAAGTTCCAGTTCATCACCCTGGCTGGCTTCCACGCCCTGAACTACTCGATGTTTGACCTTGCCCACGGTTACGCCCGCAACGGCATGAGCGCCTACGTCGACCTGCAGGAGCGCGAATTCGGCGCAGAAGAACGCGGCTACACCGCAACCAAGCACCAGCGTGAAGTGGGCACCGGCTACTTCGACCTGGTGGCGACGGCGCTGAACCCAAACAGCGGCACCCTCGCACTGGCAGGCTCCACCGAAGCCCAGCAGTTCCACTAACAGCTTTCCCCCTCATCTGTGTTGCAGCTGGTGGACCGATCCGACCCGAAACGGCGGGTTTTCGTCCAACAGCTGCAACACAGATGGACCAGACTTGGAGCAAACACCATGAACTCAACCAACAGCCTGAACGGATTCACGATCAACGGCATCACCCTGACGGCACCGCCCATCCACCGCCAGGATGAGATCCTGACCCCGGAGGCCCTGGACTTCATCGCGGCCCTGAACCGTGCGACGACGGCGCGCCGCCAGGAGCTGCTGCAGGCCCGCCAGGTGCGCCGGCGCCAGATCCTCAGCGGCAGCGACCCGCGCTACCTGCGCGAAACGTCCGGCATCCGCGAGGACCCTCGCTGGCGGGTCGCCCCGCCGGCCCCCGGGCTGGAGGACCGCCGCGTGGAAATCACCGGCCCGGTCGATGCGAAGATGGCCATCAACGCCCTCAACTCCGGAGCCAAGGTGTGGCTGGCGGACATGGAGGACGCGTCCACGCCGACCTGGGGCAATGTGATCCGCGGCCAGGTCAACCTGATCGACGCGCTGGAACGCCGCATCGACTTCACCACGCCCGAAGGAAAGGAGTACCGCCTAAACCCGGCCGAGGACATGCCGACCATCGTGGTCCGCCCCCGCGGCTGGCACCTGCCGGAAAAACACCTCCTCATCAACGGAAAGCCGATGGCCGGCGGGATCGTGGACTTTGGCCTGTACTTCTTCCACAACGCCCACCGGCTCATCGCCCAGGGCAAGGGGCCGTACTTTTACCTGCCGAAGATTGAAAACCACCTCGAAGCCAGGCTCTGGAACGACATCTTCGTCCAGGCCCAGGACCTGCTGGGCATCCCGCAGGGCACCATCCGCGCCACCGTCCTGATCGAAACCATCACCGCGGCCTTCGAAATGGAGGAGATCCTCTACGAACTGCGCGACCACGCCGCCGGCCTGAACGCCGGGCGCTGGGACTACCTGTTCTCCGTCATCAAGAACTTCCGCACCCGCGGCCCGCGCTTTGTGCTCCCGGACCGCAACCAGATCACCATGACGGCACCGTTCATGCGCGCCTACACCGAACAGCTGGTCCGGGCCTGCCACCGCCGCGGCGCCATGGCCATCGGCGGCATGTCCGCCTTCGTGCCCAACCGGCGCGACCCGGAAGCCAACGCCAACGCCATGGAAAAGGTCCGCGCGGACAAGACCCGCGAGGCCGGCGACGGCTTCGACGGCTCCTGGGTGGCCCACCCGGACCTGGTCCCCGTGGCCATGGAGGTCTTTGACGACACGCTGGGCTGGAACCCGAACCAGATCAGCCGCCTGCGCGAGGATGTCGAAGTGGACGACCGCGCCCTGCTGGACGTGGCCGGCACCCAGGGCACCATCACCGAGGACGGCATCCGGGACAACATCTGGGTGGGCATCCAGTACATCGAGTCCTGGCTGCGCGGCCACGGCGCCGTCGCCCTGAACAACCTCATGGAGGACGCCGCCACCGCGGAAATCTCCCGCTCGCAGATCTGGCAGTGGATCCACAGCCAGGCCATCACCGACCAGGGCGAACTCATCACCTTCGACTGGGTGCAGGAAATGCTGGAGGAGGAATTCGCCAGGATGCCCCGCTTCGATGCCGACCGCTTCGACGACGCGCTGGAAATCTTCGAGGCCGTGGCCCTGGGCGAGGAGTTCCCCACCTTCCTGACGCTCTCCGCCTACGCCAACTACCTGCACGAAACCCCCGCGCAGGAGCCGGCCCGCAAGCGCGAGCTCGCCGCCGCATAGTTTCACAAGTCTTGGCTGGCCTGCCGGACACGTCGCCACTGACCGCCCGAAATCCGGGTCCCGGCGGCCCAGCCAGAATACCGACAGGCCCGACCACCCCATCCGGTGGTCGGGCCTTGTCATGCCCCGGGCGGCGGGCCCTCCGGAATAACCGCCTCCCGTTCCCCGTTGCCGCAATTATGAAGATTGAAATCTGGTCCGACGTCGCCTGCCCGTGGTGCTACATCGGCAAGCGCCGCTTTGAAACTGCCCTGGATGGGTTCCCGCACAAGGATTCCGTGGAGGTGCAGTGGCGCAGCTACCAGCTGGACCCCAGCCTCCCGGAGCACTACGACGGCACCGAGATCAGCTACCTTTCCGAGCGCAAGGGCATGGACCCTGGCCAGGTCGCGGGCATGTTCGCCCATGTGACCGAGCAGGCTGCCGGCGTGGGCCTGGACTACAAGTTCAACGACGTGGTGGTCGCCAACAGCTTCAACGCCCACCAACTCATCCACCTGGCTGCGGCCAACGGAAAGGCCGACGCCGTCAAGGAAGCCCTGCTTTCGGGCCACTTTGAGCACGGCGAGGACATTGGCGCCCGCGAGTTCCTGGTCCGCACCGGAACCGCCGCAGGGCTGGACGCCGCCGCCATCAACGAGGCGCTGGACACCGGCAAATACGCCGACGACGTCCGCCACGACTTTGCCGAGGGCCGCGCGCTCGGCGTCCAGGGCGTGCCGTTCTTTGTGATTGACAGGAAGTACGGGATCTCCGGCGCCCAGCCGTCCGAACTGTTCGCCCAGGCCCTCAACGAGGCATGGCAGGAAGCGAATCCGCTGACCATGGTGGCCGCCGCCAGCGCCGATGGCGCCGAGGTGTGCGGTCCGGACGGCTGCGCGGTCTAGCGTCCACGGCCGACGGCGTGCCAAGCTGTCCGGGACGGGTGAAATTTACCACGCCCCCGCCAGCTTGGCACGCCGTCGTCGTCCGGCGGTGCGGCAGCGGCTACTTGACGGCGCCGGCCGTCAGGCCCGCCACGAAGTTCTTCTGCAGGAGCAGGAAGCCGATGACGATTGGGATGGAGACCACCACCGAGGCTGCCATGATCTGGTTCCAGTACACGTTGGTCTGCGTCGAGTAGAGCTGCAGGCCCACGGCCAGGGTGCGGTTGGCGTCGGTGGTCATGACGGAGGCGAACAGCACCTCGCCCCAGCTGGTCATGAAGCTGTAGATGGCCACCGCGACCAGGCCCGGCCGCGCGGTGGGCAGGATGACCGTGATCAGGGCCCGCATGGGGCCGCAGCCGTCCACCTTGGCCGCCTCGTCCAGCTCCCGCGGGATGCCGTCGAAGTAGCCGGCCAGCATCCAGATGGAAAACGGCAGCGAGAACGTCAGGTAGGTGATGATCAGGCCGGTGCGGGTGCCCACGAGCTGGACACCGAAGTTCGTGTTGATGTTCACGAAGATCAAAAACAGCGGCAGCAGGAACAGCACGCCGGGCAGCATCTGGGTGGAAAGCACCGTGGTGGAGAACACCGAGCGTCCGCGGAAGTTGTACCGGGAGATGGCGTAGGAGGCAAAGATGGCGATGATCAGCGACAAAACCGTGGCCACGCTGGAGACAATCACCGAGTTGACGAAGTAGTTCCCCAGCGGAACGGTCTGCCACATGTCGATGTACGGCTGGATGGTCAGGGTCTTGGGCCACCAGGAAAACGCGCCCTGGACATCCTTCAACGGCTTGAGCCCGGAGATGACCATGACCCAGATGGGCACGATGGTGAAGATGCTCAGAATCGCGATGGTGGCGATCCTGAAGGATTTGGCACCGGTGGTTTCACGCACGGTCTTTCCTCCGGTTCATGAAGAGCAGGTAGATTCCGCTGACAATGAGCAGGAACAGCAGAAGCAGGACGGACATCGCCGCACCGGAACCAAAGTTCCAGGTCAGGAACGAGGCGTTGTAGATGTGGAAGGAAATCAGGTCGCCGGCCGGGGGCTGGGAACCGCCGAACAGAACGAACGGGGTGTTGAAGTCGTTGAAAGTCCACAGGAACATCACCAGCAGCAGCACCATGTTGACCGGACGCAGCATGGGCAGCGTGATGGACGACCACTGGCGCAGCGGCTTGGCGCCGTCCACGGCCGAGGCCTCGTAGACGTCGTTGGGGATCGACTGCAGCCCGGCCATGAGCATGAGGAAGGCAAACGGCCACAGCCGCCAGATCGCCACGATGACAACGGCCCAGAAGGCGTTGTCGCCGATCAGCCAGAAGGGCCTGGCACCCGGCAGGCCAAGGTTGTCAAAGAAGAAGTGGTTGATGGCCCCGTTGTCCTTTTGCAGCATGAACTTCCACGCGATGACGCCGGCGTACATGGGCAGTGCGTAGGGAATCAGGAACAGGGTGCGGAAGAAGCCGCGGCCAAAAAAGGACTTTTGCAGGGCCACCGCGGCCGCCATGCCCAGGCCCCAGGAGATGCCGACCACCAGGATGGTGAAGGCGGCCGTGATCAGGAAGGACTTGAGCAGCCCGGCGCCGATCGCGGAGTTGAAATCGAGTGCGATCTGGTAGTTCTTCAGTCCCGTGACGGGTGCATTGCCCCAGTTGGAGATGTACATCTTGGTGAGCTTGAGAAAGCTCATCCAAATGCCGGTGGCCATCGGGATGACATGGATGACCAGTTCGAAGACGACGGCGGGGGCCAGCAGCGCGTACGGCAGCCACCAGCCGGCCTTGCGGGTTTTGCGTTTCCCGCCCCTGGCCGCCTTGTCGGCGGCTCCGGACTTGCGGGTGGTGGTGGTTGCAGACACTGCGGCACTCACCTTTCTTCGGAAGTGTGGAAATGGGGAAGGGGCGGGGCCGGCGATGCGGGCCCCGCCCCTTCGTCACCGCTGGATGGGCCCACGGGCCCGGATGCCCCTGGTCCGTCCCGGCTGCGGGCCGGACCAGGTGCGTGGGGGATCAGCCGGCGGCTTCCACTGCCTGCTGGGCCGTGGTCAGCGCCGCCTTGATGTCAGCCTTGGAAACGGTGCCGCCGGAGGCGACCGTGGCGAACATTTGGTTCATGGCCTTGCCCACGGTGCTTTCAAACTGGTCCTCGGCAGAAACCAGCGGGAGGGGCTTGGACTTGTTCGCGTAAATGTCCTCGAACGTCTTGGCCAAGGCGGAGTCCGTGGTGAAGGTCGGGGTGACACCGGCCAGGACGGGAAGTGCGGCAAAGGACTTGTCGAGCGTGTTTTGCGTGTCCTTGCTGGTCATGAACTTCACGAACTTCAGTGCCGCGTCCTTGTTCTTCGTGTTCTTGAAGATGGACATGTTGATGCCTGCAACCATCGTGGCGATGTCCTTGCCACCCGCGGGGGCCGGGAAAGCCACCACGCCGAACTGGTTGTCCTTCATGCCCTGGGAGGCGATGGAACTGTTCGCGTTGTTCTGGCTCAGGACCATGGCAGCCTTGCCGTTGGCAAAGTCGTTGATGGCCTTGGTGCCGTTGTCGTACTGGGCGTTGCCGGGATCCACCACCTTGTCCGTCTGCATGAGGTCCAGGTAGCGGGCAATGCCGTTGACGACGCCGTCGGAAGTGAAGGTCGGCTTGCCGGATGCGTCAAAGAACTCCGCGCCGTTCTGCGCCGCGTTGATGAAGGCAAAGTGTGAGTTTTCCGTGTAGCTGCCGGCGGCCAGGGTCATGCCGTGGACGGAGCCGGTGGTCAGCTTCTTGGCGTCGGTGACCATTTCCTCCCAGGTGGTGGGAGGGGTCAAGCCGGCATCCTTGAACATGGCCTTGTTGTAGTACAGGCCGTAGGCCAGACCATACAGGGGCACCGAGGTGGGGTCCTGCCCCGGAACGCCGCCGGTGTCCATGGCGGTCTTGACGAACTTGTCCTTGCCGCCGATCGCGGTAAACGCGGCGGAGTCGAACGGCATGAACGCGCCGGTGGACTGCAGCGAGGCGGCCCAGGTGTTGCCGATGTTCAGCACGTCGGGAGCCTGGCCGGAGGTGACTGCCGTCTGGATGCGGGTCTGCAGGTCGTTCCAGCCGATGACTTCCAGGTTGACCTTGATGCCTGTCTCATCCTGGAATTTTTTCAGCTCCGGGGTGAGCACTTCCTTGTCATTTTCAAGGCTGGTCCCCTGGTTGCTGGCCCAGTACGTCAGCGTGGTCCCTGAGCCGCCCGTGGAGCCGGAATTGGTGGTGCCACCACTGCAGCCGGTGGCGGTGACCGCCAGGGCTGCGATTGCCGCTGCTGCGGCAAAAGTACGAATTTTCACTTTCGCGACTTCCTTGTCATTGTCGTGGGATACCCGAAAAGTTGGTTCCTAGGTGTCTCGGGCGGACCCGTTTCTCATCGTGAATCCAAAGCTAGACGAACTTATGCCGAGCGTCAATCAAAAGTTGAAGGTTAATTTTCGGCCTATTGAACTACATCCATCAGATCTCCCAACAGAGGACGCCCTACATGGCTGCAATATTGGCGAAAAACCTTGAAAATTCAGGGATTTAAGTGTGTCCGGGCAGACGTATTTCCTGTGACCAGCCTAACTGAACCGGTTCAGCAAAATCGGATTGTTACCGCTTTGTTATGAAGCTGCGGGGTTCAAAGGGCGGCGTTGGCGAGGCTTTCCCGCCCGTGCAGCACCCCGGCGGCCATCGCCACGTTCGCGGTCTGGTGCCCGGCGATGGTTTCCAGCAGCAGGGCGGCCGAACGACGCCCCAGCTCCATGGTGTTCCGGGCCAGCGCGGCGACCGCCGGCGAACTGAGCTGGCACAGGATCGAATCGTCCCAGCTCAGGATGGAAACCTGGCCCGGGACGGCAATCCCGAGCCGCTTGAGCGCCCGGAGCCCGCCAATGGCCATGAGGTCGTTGCCGTACGCGATGGCGGTGGGAAACTCAGGGGCCCCCGGCGCAAGGCCGGCGACGACGGCGGTGGTCGCCTTGCCGCCGTCGTCCGCGGTGTAGTCCGAGGTGCTGAACACGGCCGTCATGCCCAGCCGGCTGGCATGGGAATGGATGCCGGCACGGCGGGCCGCCTCGTGCGTGAGCCCCGGCGGGCCGGAGACGTAGGCGATGTGCCGGTGGCCGCGCGCGTGGAACGCCTCCACCACGGTGGCCGCATCCGCGCCCTGGTCCACCGTGGTGTTGGCGCCAAACGGCGTGGGGCCGGCGTCCTCGGCGGCGCCCACCAGCACGTGCGGCAGGCTCAGCCCCGCCAGCAGCTGGGGGCGGGGATCGTCGGCAAAGCGGTCGAAGACGATGACCCCGTCCACGCGCCGCTCCCCCGCCCACCGCCGGTAGACGTCCAGGTCGCGGCGCGGCTCCGGGGGCGGGGCGGGGGTGACCATCCGCAGCATCAGGTTCATGTCGTGCTCGCTGAGGACGGCCTCGATCCCGGCCAGGACGTTCATGTAAAACGACTCGGAGCCCACCTCCTCCGGGGTCCGCGCCAGCACGATCCCGACGGCCTCGCTGCGCGACTGCGAGAGCGCCCGGGCGCTGGAGCTTGGATACCAGCCCAGCTCCGCGGCGAGCGCCAGGACGCGGGCGCGGGTCGGTTCGCTGACCCCGGGCTGGCCGTTCAGCGCGTAGGAAACGGAGGCCTTGGACATGCCAAGGCGCTGGGCCAGGCCCGCAATGGTCACCTTTCCCGCCGGGCCGGACCCGCTCATGACGGCTGCTGTTGCGCCAGCAGGCGTTCGACGCCGGACGGGGCGAGCACGTGGTCAATCACCAGGCGCCCGGCGCCCAACACGCCGGCGTGGTCGGCGGCCATGGACTGGACAATGCGCAGCCGCGCCGTGGCGAGCGGCAGGGACCGCTGGTACACGATTTCCCGCACGCCGGCCATGAGGTACTCCCCGGCCGAGGAGAGCCCGCCGCCGATGACAATGACCGACGGGTTGAGCAGGTTGACGCAGGCCGCCAGCACGTCGCCCACGTCCCGGCCGGCCTGGCGCATGGCCGCGATGGCCGCGAGGTTTCCGCGCCGGGCCAGCTCCAGGACGTCCTCGCCGGTGGCCGCCGGGACGCCTGCGGCTGCCAGCGAGGCTGCCACGGCAGGTCCGGACGCCAGGGCTTCCAGGCAGCCGTGGTTGCCGCACCGGCACAGCACGTCGCCGCCGCGGGGGACGCCGATATGCCCGATGTCCCCGGCCGTCCCGTCGGCCCCGCGCTGCAACAGCCCGCCGCTGATGATGCCGGCTCCGATGCCGGTGGCGACCTTGACGAAGAGCAGGTTTTCAGCGTCGGGCCAATAGGTGGCCCGTTCGCCGAGGGCCATGATGTTCACATCGTTGTCCACCAGCACGTTGGTCTTGAACCGCCGCTGGACGTAGGCAGGAACGTCAAAGCCGTCCCAGCCGGGCATGATGGGCGGGCTCGCGGGCCGTCCGGTGGAATGTTCCACTGGCCCGGGCAGGCCGATGCCGATGCCCACCAGTTCGCGTTCGTGCCGGCCGGACTGGGCGAGCAGCTGCCCGGAATGCTCCAGCACGGCGTCCAGCACGGGGACCGGGCCGGTGGAGATGTCGATGGATTCGCGCAGCTCGGCGAGGATCTTGCCGCTGAGGTCGGTGAGCCCGATGAGCACGTGCGTGGCGCCGACGTCGATGGCCAGGACCACGCGGGCCGTGGGTTGGAAGGCAAAGCGCGACGGCGGGCGCCCCCCTGAGGAGACCGCCTCGCCGGCGGGCCCGATCAGGCCGGAGCCGGCCAGGGCGTCAATGCGCGCCGCAACCGTGGAGCGGGCCAACCCCGTGATTTCCGTCAGTTCCGCCCGGGTCCTGGCGTGGCCGTCGCGCAGGAGCTGGAAGACGTCGCCCGCCCGGGAGGTGCCGGCGCCCGGGGCACCGCCGGCGGTGGCTGGGGTGGGCAGGGCTGGTGAGTGCGGCATCCACAACAAATAACACACTGGCCCCCTTCTGTCACACTTCTATCCGACGAAATTCCAAGTTGGGGAATTTCTTCCCAACTTTTGCTTGACGGCCGTCAAAAGTTCCCCTAGCTTGGAGAAGAACAACCAATTGCACCTTTCGAGGAGACCCTCCGTGACGTATTCACTGCAGCTGTACACCGTGCGCAAACCCCTCGAGGAGGACCTGCCCGGCACCATTGCCCGCGTGGCGGAACTTGGCTTCACGAAGGTGGAGCCGTACAACTTTGTGGCCACCGCCGACGCACTGGCCGCCGCATTTGCCGAGAACGGCATCACCGCCCCGTCCGGCCACGCGCCCTTGCTCAAGGACGACCAGGACGGGATTTTCCGCGCCGCCCGGACGCTCGGCATCACCACGGTCATCGATCCGTTCATTCCGGCCGAGCAGTGGCAGAACGCCGAGGACATCCAAAAGACGGCCGCGGCCCTGAACGCCGCGGCGAAGAAGGGCGCCGAATACGGCATCCGCGTCGGCTACCACAACCACTCCTGGGAGCTGGAGTCCAGGATAAACGGCACCACGGCCCTGGAGTACCTTGAAACGCTGCTGGACCCGGAGGTGGTCCTGGAAGTGGACACCTACTGGGTTTCGGTGGGCGGCGCCAATGCCGTGGACGTGCTGGCCCGCCTCGGCGATCGCGTGAAGTTCATCCACATCAAGGACGGCCCCCTCACCATGGACACCAAGGCCCAACTGCCGGCAGGCCAGGGCGAGGTACCCGTCTGGGACGTCATTGACGCGGCAAAATCACTGGAGGTCGGCGTCGTGGAGTTTGATGACTACGCCGGGGACATCTTTGACGGCATCGCCCAAAGCCTTGCCTTCCTCAACCGCGGAAAGGCCTGAACGCCATGACTGCCACCAAAAGCGGGCCGGTCGGCGTCGCCGTCATCGGCGCCGGCAACATCAGCAAGCAGTACCTGGACCACCTGACCACCTTCCCGGACGTCGTGGTCCTGGTCGTCGCCGACCTCTTCGAGGAAGCCGCCGCCGCACGGGCCGCCGAATACGGCATCGCGGCCTCCGGCGGGGTGGATGCGGCATTGGGCCACCCCGACGTCGAGATCGTGGTCAACCTGACCATCCCCGCGGCCCACGTTGAGGTCGCCACGGCGGCCGTGCGCGCAGGCAAGCACGTATGGACGGAAAAGCCGTTCTCGCTGGACCGCGAAAGCGGCCTGGCCCTGCTCAAGGAAGCCCGGGCTGCGGGGGTCCGGCTCGGCTGCGCCCCGGACACCTTCCTCGGCGCCGGCCTGCAGACCGCCCGCCGGCTCATCGACGCCGGGGAAATCGGCACCCCCCTGACCGCGCTGACCATGTTCCAGTCCCCCGGCCCCGAATCCTGGCACCCGAACCCGGCCTTCCTGTTCCAGGCCGGTGCGGGCCCGCTGTTCGACATGGCCCCGTACTACCTCACCGCGCTGGTGCAGGCGTTCGGCCCCATCGCCAAGGTGGCCGCCGTCGGTTCCACCGCCTTCCCCACCCGCACCATCGGTTCCGGGCCCAAGGCCGGGGAAGTGTTCGACGTCGAGGTCCCCACCCATGTGAGCGCCATCGCCCAGTTCGAGTCCGGCGCCTCCTCGCACAGCGTCTTTAGCTTTGAGTCCCCCAGGGCCCGTGTGGGGTTCGTGGAAATCACCGGCACCGAGGGCACCATTTCACTGCCGGACCCGAACAACTTCGACGGCGACATCCGCCTGTGCAGGCGCGGCGAGGAGGAATGGTCCACGATTGCCGCCGAGGGCCCGTCCAACGGCCGCGGCATGGGCGTGCTGGACCTGGCCCGTTCGCTCCGTTCCGGCGTCCCCCACCGGGCACCGGGCGAGCTTGCCTACCACGTGCTGGACGCCATGGTCTCGATCGCCGAGTCGGTGGACAGCGGCGAATTTGTCACCGTTGACAGCACGGCCCCGGCCTCCGCACCGCTTCCCGCTGACTGGGACCCCACCCAGGCAACCCTCTAGGAATCCCCCGATGACCTCCCTCCAAGTTCCGGCCGGCACCCGTCCGCTGGGCGTGGCCGTGATTGGCTACGCCTTCATGGGCCAGGCCCACTCCCACGCCTGGCGCACCGTGGCCAGCCACTTTGACGTCCCGGCATTCGAGCAAACGGTCATGGTGGGCCGGAACGCGCAGGCCGTGGCCGCGGCTGCCGCCAAGTACGGCTGGCGGGAATCCGCGACGGACTGGCGGGAGGTCCTTGCCCGGGACGACATCGACATTGTGGACATTTGTGCCCCCGGCTGGCTGCACGCGAAAATTGCGACGGCGGCCCTCGCCGCGGGCAAGCACGTCCTCGTAGAGAAGCCGTTGGCCAATTCCCTGGCCGAATCGGAGACCATGGTTCGCGCCGCCCGGTCCGCCCGGGCAGCCGGGGTGCGCTCCATGGTGGGCTTCAACTACCGCAGGCTCCCCGCGCTTGCGCTGGCCCGCCGGCTCATCGCGAACGGAAGGCTCGGCACCGTCCGCCAGGTCCGCGCGTCGTACCTGCAGGACTGGCTGGTGGACGGCGAATCGCCCATGACGTGGCGGCTGCGCAAGGAATCTGCCGGCTCGGGTGCGCTCGGGGACATCGCCTCCCACGCCGTCGACCAGGTCCAGTTCCTGCTCGGGGACACCGTCACGGCGGCCTCGGGCATGCTGCACACCTTCGTCACCGAACGGCCCGGCCCGGATGGTCCGGAACCCGTGACGGTCGACGACGCCGCCTGGGCCAGGCTGTCCCTGGCCGGCGGCGCCATGGCCAGCGTGGAAGTGTCGCGGGTGGCGCTGGGGCAAAAGAACGCGCTGCGGCTGGAGGTTTATGGCACAACCGGGTCAATAACGTTCAACCTGGAAAACCCGAACGAGCTGTATTTCCTCGACGGCACGGAACCGGTGGAGGTCCAGGGCTTCCGGCGCATCCTGGTCACCGAGCCCGAACACCCGTATGTTTCCGGCTGGTGGCCGCAGGGGCACGTGCTGGGGTGGGAGCACAGCTTCCCGCACCAGATCCGCGATTTCCTGCTGGCCATTGACGGCGGCACCGACCCCTCGCCGTCGTTCGAGGAGGGGCTGGGCGTCCAACGCGTCCTGGCCGCCATTGAGTCCTCGTCCGCAGCCGGCGGCGCCACAACGCCGGTTGAGCCTGTCGAAACCGAGCCCGTCGAGACCCAGCCTGCCGAACCCGCACCCTCATCCATCGCGTCTAGGAGTTAACCATGCCCCGCCCGTATACCCTGTTCACCGGCCAGTGGGCCGACCTGCCGTTCGAGGAAGTGGCCCGCCTCGCCTCCGAATGGGGCTACGACGGCCTGGAAATCGCCTGTTCCGGGGACCATCTTGACCCGTGGCGCTGGGACGAGCCCGGATACGTCGAGGGCAAGCTGGCCCTGCTGGAGAAGTACGGCCTGAAGGTGTGGGCCATCTCCAACCACCTCAAGGGCCAGGCCGTCTGCGACAATCCCATCGACTTCCGCCACCAGGCCATCGTCGGCACCAGGGTGTGGGACGACGGCGAGCCCGAGGGTGTTCGCCGGCGCGCGGCCGAGGAAATGAAGCTGACGGCCCGCCTGGCCCAGGCCCTGGGCGTGAAGACAGTGGTCGGCTTCACGGGCTCCTCGATCTGGCAGTACGTGGCCATGTTCCCGCCCGTCCCGGCGGCCGTGATCGACGCCGGCTACCAGGACTTTGCCGACCGCTGGAACCCGATCCTGGACGTCTTTGACGAATGCGGCGTGCGCTTTGCCCACGAGGTGCACCCGTCCGAAATCGCCTATGACTACTGGACCACGGTGCGCACCCTGGAGGCCATCGGCCACCGGGAGGCGTTCGGGCTGAACTGGGACCCGTCGCACTTCATGTGGCAGGGCATCGACCCGGTGTCCTTCATCTGGGACTTCAAGGACCGGATCTACCACGTGGACTGCAAGGACACGAAGCTGCGCCTGACGGGCCGCAACACGGTCATGGGCTCGCACCTGGCCTGGGGCGATCCCCGCCGCGGCTGGGACTTCGTCTCGGCCGGCCGCGGCGACGTGCCGTGGGAATCGGCGTTCCGCGCGCTGACGGCGATCGGCTATGACGGCCCGATCTCCGTCGAGTGGGAGGACGCCGGCATGGACAGGCTCCAGGGCGCGCCCGAAGCCCTGGCCGCCCTGAAGAAGTTCAACTTCGCGCCGTCGGAGCTGTCCTTCGACGCCGCCTTCAGCCACCAGGACTGACTCCTCGAACGGGCACTTAACGGGGATGTTTCCGGCGAACATCGCCGTTGAGTGCCCGCTGGCGCGATGCCCGGGCGGGTCGGGGTGGCCAGTCAAAACCTGCGCCGCCGTCGTAAGGACCGCGGCGCAGAAGAGGACCAGCGGCAACCACAAACAGTAATAGCTGCTTTCCTATTACGATTTAAGCAATCAAATGTGAACAAGTGAGCCGCCATTCGCACCACCGCAGGCCCGCCCGGCGCAGAACGGGACGCCGTCGGCGCTAAAGTGGATGCCATCATGAGCATTCCAAAAACCGCACCGGCCTCGGTCCGTATTGATGCGTGGCTGTGGTCCATCCGCGTGTACAAGACACGCTCCGTGGCGACGGCGGCCTGCCGTGCCGGGCATGTGAAGCTCAACGACGTCAATGCCAAGGCCGCCCAGACAGTGGTACCAGGCGACACCGTCCGCGTCCGCGAGTCCGGCTGGGAACGCATCCTGGAGGTGCGCCGCCTGATCAACAAGCGCGTCGGCGCCGAGGCCGCATCCCACTGCTTCACCGACCACACTCCCCCGCGCCCCGTGCTGCCAGCGCTCGGCCTCCCGCAACGCGACCGCGGCACCGGCCGCCCCACCAAGAAGGACCGCCGCGACATGGACAGGCTCCGCGGCGACTGACCCTTCCGGTGATCGAGCATCGAGATCCGGCACGTGTATCGGTCGGCTCATCACGGCTCCGGACGCCGATCGCGGAAAGGGACACCGGTAGAACGGCGTCCCTTCCCGTCCCCGTCCCCGGCTAGCGCTTTTCCTCGACCGTCACGGTCCAGGAATCGATGTTGGCCGCACGCACGTCGAGGTAGTACTTGCCAGCTGACTTGTGGAGGGCCGTCACGTTCGCGTCCGGCTTGCTCAGCATGACAAGGGGGAACGCGCCGTCCTTGGCAATGTCCTTTCCTTCGGGCTCCAGGTAAACGGCGGCCACCACCGTGTCGGCTCCACCCTTGAAGTCGTAACGCAGCTGCGCCTCGCCACCCGTCAGCTCAAAGACCTGGCTGGAGCTGTCGGCCGTGCCGCTCAGCGTCGCCACGGTGGTCCACTTCTTGGCAACCGGGGCGGCTTCTTTCTTGGCCGGAGCGGCAGCGGGCGCAGGGGCAGCGGGCGCAGCAGCGGCAGGCGCCACCGGTGCTACAGGTCCAGCGGCAGGTGTTCCGGCACCGGATCCGGCGGTGCCACCGGACACGGCGCCCACCACCAGCAGCACGGCGGTGACAATCCAGGCAAGAACCTTGTGCTTCGCATAGCCGGCCAGCAGCTGCCCCCGCTTGTCCGTCTGCTTCCCGGCGAGCGTGATGATGAGGTCCACGAGCGTCCAGATGCCCAGGCCGCCAAGGGTGACGAGCTTGAGGATCCCGGTGCCGGCCTTGCCCAGGTAGAACCTGTCGACGCCCAGGCCGCCAAGCAGCAGGGACAGGACCCAGGTGGTGACGAAGGACTTGGTGCCGGTGACGCCCGGCAGTGGTACGGGCTGCAGGAACGGGGTCCCCGGCTTGATGGTGTGAGTCATGGTTGTTTCCTTTCGTGGACGCGGTGGGTGGGCCGCGTCAGGGTATGTTGGCTGCCGCGGTGGCGGCAATGGTTCGGACCGGGCTACTGCTTGGTCCAGGTCCCGCAACGGGAGGTCTTGAAGTCCTGGCCGGCACTGAGCGTCACGGATGGACGCCCGCCGCCGGGGATGTCGTTTTCGATGATGTCGGAGCCGTTGCTGCCGCCGGCAAGAATGGCCCAGTAGCAGTCGGAATCGACGGCCGAGGTGCTCACGTACGTGCCGGGGGCGATGTCGCGCCCGACGGCCCAGGTGCCTTCACCAATGGTGTTTTTGGCCTTCTCCTTCTCGGCCCCGGAGACGGCGTCCTCGCGCTTCTTCACTGCCGCCTGGTCCTCCCCGACCTTCTTTTCGGCAGCGCTCACGGCACTTTCACGCTCCGCAACCGCATCCTCGCGCCCCTTGATTTGGCTTTGCAAGGCTGCAAACTGGCCATCGAGCTGGCGGTAGGCGGACCTTGAGTTATTCAACGCCTCATCCACGCCGGCCTTGTCCTGCGCAAGTTGCACATAGGCATCGCTGGCGGTGGGGTCCGGGAGGCTGCTGCCAAACCAGGTGCCCGCACCCAGAAGTACGACGGCGGCCGCACCGAGCACGAGCGCCTTCGTCTTCCACGTGCGCCGGGTGGTCCCCTTTGGTGCGGGGCCAGTTTTCCTGGTCGGACTTCCCTTGGGTGCCGGTCCTCCCTTGGGGCCCGCTCCCTTGGGTGCGGGGCTTCCCTTAGAGGCGGGGCCGCTCTTGGGCGTCATCGTCTCAGCCGGAACGGACTCCCCTTTCGCGGGAGGCACGGGGCCCGCCGCTTGCGGGCTGGTTTTTTCTGTCATGGCAATTCCCCTACGAATCGGTGCGCGATGATGGGTGGTGCTGCCCGGCCCCCAGTGACGGGGCCTGCAGTTCTTCGAAAGTGCAAGCACCGGTCTCGTCCGGCGCCCCAGCGTGGAGCCTCGGCAAGAGGTGTGTTGGTGCAGG
Organism: Arthrobacter sp. SDTb3-6; assembly: GCF_013376095.1. Lineage (GTDB taxonomy): Bacteria > Actinomycetota > Actinomycetes > Actinomycetales > Micrococcaceae > Specibacter. The sequence continues at coordinate 85,282 of NZ_JAAMFN010000017.1, forward strand.
GTGGCCGTCCCCCAATGAACGGCCACCCTGCGGCAGCGGCGGGTCAACAACCGGGGCATCGTCGCCGGGACCTTGCCCCGACCCGCCGTCCGGGCAGCCAAGTCGCGCCTTCGGTGCGGCAACAGCCACCTGGGGCCGGCGTGCCGGCTGGCCAGCGCCGAACAGCACTCCGTTGGCCAGGCCCAGCACGTGGCCGTAGGTGCTGAAGACGAGCTCGTGGCCCGGCTCTGTGCCTTCGATTGTGCTGTCCATGACGGTTCCCCCAATGTTTCGGATGCTGTTCCTTGCTGACAGGAACACGCTAGGCCCGTTGGTGGACCAGATTTTAAATAACAACTGATAATGGGACTTATCAACATGTTGTTCACAGACTGTGGATGACGGCATAAGCTGTACAAGCACCGATACTGCGGATGAAAAGGAGGGCACATGAGCGAACCGGCCACGACCCTGCGCATCTCGCTGGCGGAAATTGCCGCCCTCACCCGTGTGAAGCGACCCGTGGTGTCCATGTGGCGCAGCCGCAGCAGGGACACGCCCACCCCGTTCCCGGACCCGGTCCAGGTGAACCGCGGCCAGCAGCTGTTCGACGCCGGCGAGGTGGGCGGTTGGCTGGAGGCAACGCAGCACGGCAACAACCCGCATGCCCGGGCGGACATGGCGTCGTTTGCCCGGCACGACTCGGCCCGGACGGACCCGGAGGCATCCTTTGCCGCCCAAACCGCGCTGATCACCCTGCGCCGGCTGGCGGGCGGCCCGTTGGCCGCGCTCGGCCCCGGGGAACTGCTCGACGCCGCGGACGAGGCGGACCCCGACGACGACTTCCTCTATTCGGAAATCGAGGGCCTGGGCCAGGACGCCCAGGAATGGGCCGCCCGGGCCGACCAGCTGGTGGATGCCGCCTACTCCCCCGCAGCCGCCTTGGAACAGCTCCTGCGCGAGCGCTTTAGGGCGGGCTTGAGAGGCTACGCGGACACGGCCCTCGCGGAAGCGGCCGTCGAGCTGGCGGCGAGGGCCGCCGTCGAACTGGCCGGGCACGGCGACACCGGATGGCCCGTGTTTGTCGATCCCACCGCTGGCGGCAGCGACCTGCTCGTGGCCGTCCTGGACAGGCTGCCGGAGGACGCGGACCCCGTGTTCGTCACGCGCAGCGGGCGGGACCAGGCGTCGCGGACCGCCCTGCGCCGCCTGCTGGTCCACGGCGCGCGGCGCAGGGCCCTCACGGTGACGGGCACCGGCCAGTTCACGGTCGGGGAGCCGGCCGTCCATGTGGCGTCCTACCCGCCGCCCGGCGCCCCGGACCTGGCCGCGCCGGACATCCTGGCGGACATTGACAACACCGTGCTGCAGATGGACGATTCGCAGCGCGGCGTCGTCATGGCGCCCGCGTCGGTGCTCACGGACGCCCTCGACGATGTGAAGGCCGCCGAGGTGCGCTCGGACCTGCTGCGTTCGGGCCGCGTGCGGGCCGTTGTGCGCCTCCCGCCCGGGCTGGTCCCCGCGAAGACGCGGCAGGCACTGGCCCTGTGGGTGCTCGGTCCCGCACACGCCTCGGTGCCGATTGCCGAGCGCTGGACCATGGTGGCGGACCTGTCCGGAACTGCCCTGACCGCCGACGCCGTCCAGGACCTGGTGGGCGACCTCGCCGTTTCCATGGAGTCGGCCGCCACCATCCGCGCCCACACCATGCGCTTTGCCCGCGTTGTTCCCACGCCCCGGCTGCTGGCCAGCCGCGGCGCGCTGGTCGGGCCGGCGCCGGAGCGGGGCCCCGGCACGGATGCCGCTGAACAGGCGGTGCGGGCGGACGCGTTGCTGGCCCAACTCAACTCCCCGGCAACCACCCCGTCGGTGCTGCCGCTGAGCGTGTCGTTGGGGCACGGTTCCCCGTCCACCGTCTCCGTGGAGGACCTGCTGGCCCGGGGGCACCTGCGCTACGTCAAGGGTGTGCGCCTTGCATCTGGGCTTCCTGCCGCGGACGACGGCGGCGCCCGGGTCTTGGGGCTGCCGGAACTTGGGCTCGGGGAGACTTCCGCAACAGGCGCCGGCGCGGAGCGGCGCATCGACCGGCTGGTGCTGGCCGCCAACCATCCGCAGGCCCGCCTGAGCGAGCCGGGCGACGTCGTTTTCGCCACGGCTCCCGCCCCGGCGGCGATGGTGGACGTGGAAGGCGGATCCGTCGTCGAATATCCGGCACGGGTGCTGCGCATCAGCGGCGCCGACCCCGGTGGCCTGATGCCGGAATTGCTGGCCGCGGACATCAATGCCGCCGGGTCCAAGAATTGGCGGAGCTGGGTGCTGCGCCTGGTGCCGCATGCCACGGCGCAGCAATTGCGCCCCGTTCTGGCCCGGCTTGAACAAGAAGAAGCTGCTGCCCGGCTCCGGCTGGAGCAGCTCACTGAACTCACAGCGCTCCTGCGGGACGGCGTCAGTGCCGGCTCCCTCGTTGTGGACGCTACGATCGAATTAACGTAAAGAAAGCTGAATCATGCCCCCGAAGAAGAAAGTGGACGCCGCCCCGTCCACCATGAAGGAACTGAAGGACACTCTCTGGAAGGCCGCGGACAAGCTGCGCGGGTCCATGGATGCCTCCCAGTACAAGGACGTCATTTTGGGGCTGGTGTTCCTGAAGTACGTCTCGGACGCCTTTGACGAACGGCGTGAGCAGATCCGCACCGAGCTGCTGACGGAGGGGCTGAACGAGGACCAGATCGGGCAGCTTATTGACGACACCGACGAGTACACGGGCCGCGGCGTGTTCTGGGTGCCGGCGCGTGCCCGCTGGCAGTATTTGGCGCAGAACGCCAAGGGCACTCAGGCTTCACTCGATGAGCATGCCAAGAGCATTGGTGAGCTGATTGATGATGCGATGGTTTACGTGATGGGCGCGAACCCGTCGTTGGCTGCCACACTGCCTACGATCTTCAACAAGGACAACATCGACCAGCGACGCCTGGGCGAGCTGCTGGACCTGTTCAACTCGGCCAAGTTCACCGGCCAGGGCGCCACGAAGGCGCGCGACCTGTTGGGTGAGGTGTACGAATACTTCCTGGAGAAGTTTGCCCGCGCCGAGGGCAAGCGCGGCGGCGAGTTCTACACGCCGGCCGGCGTGGTGCGTGTGCTGGTGGAGGTGCTGCGGCCGGACCACGGCCGCGTGTATGACCCCGCGTGCGGTTCCGGCGGCATGTTTGTGCAGGCGGAGAAGTTCCTCGAGGCCCACAATAAGGAGGGTTCGGAGATTTCCGTCTACGGCCAGGAGCTCAACGAGCGCACCTGGCGGATGGCGAAGATGAACCTGGCCATTCACGGCTTGAACGGCAACCTGGCCTCACGCTGGAGCGATACGTTTGCCCGCGACCAGCACCCGGATATGCAGGCCGATTTCATCATGGCGAACCCGCCGTTCAACATCAAGGACTGGGCACGGAGCGAGTCCGACCCGCGCTGGAAGTACGGTGTCCCGCCGGCCGGCAACGCGAACTATGCCTGGATCCAGCACATCATCTCGAAGCTGGCGCCCGGAGGCACTGCCGGCGTGGTCATGGCCAACGGGTCCATGTCTTCCAACTCCGGCGGCGAGGGCGAAATCCGCGCACAGCTGGTCGAGGCAGATCTGGTCTCCTGCATGGTGGCCCTGCCCACCCAGCTGTTCCGCTCAACCGGCATCCCCGTGTGCACATGGTTCTTCGCGAAGGACAAGTCTGCTGGAGCTGCTGGCTCCGTTGACCGCACGGGCCAGGTCCTGTTCATTGACGCCCGCAACCTGGGGCACATGGTGGACCGCGCCGAGCGTGCCCTCTCGGATGAAGATATCGCGTTGATTGCCGACACCTTCCACGCCTGGCGCGGCACGCCGCCGGTCGAGCCTGTCGAGACCTCGCTGGTCCAGCCTGCCGAGACCAAGGAGTACGAAGACATCCCAGGCTTCTGCAAGTCCGCCACCCTCGCAGAGATCAAGGCCGCCGACTACGCCCTCACCCCGGGCCGTTACGTAGGTGCCGCCGAGGTTGAGGACGACGGCGAGCCCATCGAGGAAAAGATCGCCCGTCTCTCCGCCGAACTCTTCACCCAGTTCGACGAGTCCGCGCGCCTGGCGGCAGTAGTGCGCGAGCAGTTGGGGAGGGTTTCATGACACGTAAAATCGTGAAAATTCAAGATATCGCCGCCCCAACAGCACGTTCGATAGCAATCGGTCCTTTCGGCTCGAATCTCAAAGCTGACCTCTACACGACATCCGGAGTGGCGGTTGTTAGAGGGCAAAATATCAAGGCCAGCCCATACCTCGATGAGGAGGACTTGGTTTTCGTTTCACATGAGACCGCTGAAAAACTTTCATCATCAATGTTGAATGAAGGCGACTTGGTGTTCCCGCACAGAGGAGCAATCGGACGAGTTGGATTAGTCGGGGAACGCCGTATGTTGCTCTCGTCCAGCATGATGAAACTAACCGTCGATTCATCGAAAGCAGATCCAAAATATGTGTTGTACTACTTCCGCGGTCCGGGAGAACGCGAGTTATTGATGCGCGCATCTACGGTTGGGACCCCGGGAATTGGACAGCCTCTGACGTCTCTCCGGGGTATTACCATTGAGCTACCGGACCTTCAACAGCAGCAAGCCATCGCAGAAGTCCTGGGCGCCCTCGACGACAAGATCGCCGCCAACACCAAACTCGGAGAGACGTCCGCGCAGCTTTCCCTGACTTTGTTCAAGCAAGCGGTCCACGAGGCATCCGACGAATTTTTGCTTTCTGACATCACTTCACTCCTCAGCCGCGGAGTAACTCCTAAGTATGCCGACGGCGCGGACACAATGATGGTTTTGAATCAGAAGTGTATTCGCGGCCAACGCGTAGACCTTGGCCCCAGTCGACGAACAGTAACTGCCAAAGTCCGTAGAGACAAGGTTCTTCTGGCGAATGACGTCCTCATCAACTCCACAGGGCAAGGTACCCTCGGTCGAGTTGCTCGATGGACCACGGAGGCGATTACAACGGTGGATTCGCACGTCACGATCGTCCGCTTCGATAATTCCAAAGTTGACCCTGCCGTCGCCGGTCTGGGTCTAATGAGCCTGCAAGACGTCATCATCGAAATGGGAGAAGGAAGCACTGGCCAAACAGAACTTTCTCGTACTGAACTAGGCAAACTTCGGGTACGGCTTCCGAAACTAAGTGATCAGGCGAGACTCAGTAAACGTCTGGTGGCACTCACCGAAATGGAACATGCGCATTTAGCTGAGAATCTCACACTCTCCGCCACCCGCGACGCACTGCTCCCCCAGCTCATGTCCGGAAAGCTTCGCGTCAAGGACGCAGAATCGACCATTTCAGCGCTGGTCTAACGGCAACTTCAAGTTTTCTCCAAGTTCAATTTGAACTTGGAGAAAACTCGAAGTTTCGTTCCTGCAAGATACAGGGAGCGAACGCAAACCGGCCTACGCTTCACCCTGCAATTTCTCAAGTAAGTCCGGCGTCGCCTGCCAGACGAACTGCTTGCCACTCTCGGAACGGACCAGAAGCCCCCGCTTCTCCAGCACCGCAAGATCATGGCGAGCTGTCTCCCCTGAGCTCGCATAAGCAC
>NZ_JAAMFN010000018.1 GCF_013376095.1 Arthrobacter sp. SDTb3-6
CAACCCGGCCAGCACCGCCGCAACGATCACCACCGCGGCCAGCCAACGGCCTGGATGACGAACCGGAATTGCCTTGATGAGGGGGATTTCGTCCATGGCGGTGTATGAGTGGCGCGTTGAGACCAGAGTCTGTGTCATTGGGCTGCCTCGGGGTTGACCACGGCCGTCTTGATGGCGAGCACTCCGACGCCCCACCGGTCCATGATCTTGGCGTACGTGCCGTCGGCAATGAACTTGTTCATCACTTTTGCCACCAGGTTCGCCAGCGGCATGTCGTTCTTGGCCACGGCGATGCCGACCGGCGTCGGGCTGTACTGTTTGCCCAGCAGCTCCAATTGGCCGCTGGTCTGGGTCAGTGCGTAACCAATGGTGGTGCTGCCGGAGACCATGGCATCGATCCCACCACTGACCAGGCGCGTGGTGATGTCCGATTGGGTGGGCAGGCTCGTGACGACTATGGCGGGCTTGCCGGCCTTGACACACGCGGCGGACCGGCCGGAGAGGTCCGGGTCCGCCTGGGTGGAGCCGGTCTGGACCCCCACGTTCTTCCCACAGAGGTTATCGACGTGGATATTCCGGGGGTTGCCTTTCTGTACGGCAAAGACGGAACCCGCAGCGTAGTAATCAACGAAGTTCACGGCCTTCATGCGCTCCTTGGTGATGGAGAACGCAGAAATCCCCAGATCGTACTTGGCGCCCAGCGACGGCAGGATCGTGGTGAAGCCGGCCGTATCGAAATCGACCTTCAGGCCCAACGTGGCCCCGATGGCGTTGGCAAAGTCCACATCGAACCCCATGGGGGTCTGACCGTTCGCGCCGCCCAGGAACTCGGCAGGGGCGAAGGTAGTATCCGAGCCCACCGTCAATGTCCCGGCGGACTTGATGGCCGCCGGGACCAGTGCGGCCAGGGCGGCATCCTTGGGGACCGAAGCCACGTCAAAGCCGGCCGTGCCAGATGTCGCGCCGGTTCCCTGCGTTCCCACGGACTGGGAGGCGGTGGTGCAGCCACTGACGGTGACCATGCCGCCGAGCGCGGCAACGGCAACGAGGGCAAGGCGGATCCGTCGGGAAGTTCTCATGTCAGCTTTCCAATCGTGAGGAGGATTCAAGAGGAACGACGATGTTCACCAAGGTGGTGCCGGTTTGGACAAGGGTAGGGTGGCGCAGGGTGCCGACAAGTCCGTCCATGTGTGCGTGGTACTCCTGCCAGGGCCGCCCCAGCTCTTCGATGAAGTGGATGCGACCGATGAGGTCGCCGACGGCAACCGGCTGGCCGAGGTCGACGGAGGGTTCAAACAGGCCCGCCGCACGCGCCATGACAGCCGAGCGGGGACCCAGTTCGAGGTATGTGATGCCGGGGCCGGCCACGGCGTCAGCTTCGGGGTCGATTCCACGGTGGGGGCCGGCGTCGTCCGTTCCCGATGGCGGGGCGATGACGCCAACGTGGGCGAGCAGCCGGTACAGCCCGGCGCGGGCATCGGTGAGGACGCGGCGGTTGATGGTGCCGCGGCCGGCAAGTTCTGTGGAGATCATGGTGACGCCGGCCCGATCGGCGGCGCCGCTGATGGAGCCGGAAACGAAGTCCGGTGAGACGATGACGCAATACGGCTGCCCGAAGGCCTCGACGGCGGCCACCTTGCGGGACCAGTCCGTTTCAGTGGGTCCGGAATAGACAAAAGCGGAGGGAACGTATTCGTTGACCGACCCGCCCGAATGTATGTCCAGGACAAAGTCCGCCATGGGAAGCAGCACGCCCTCGATGATGTGGGCGATCTGGGCCGTGGGTCCGCCCTCGGCGTCGCCGGGCAACGCCCGGTTGAGGTTGGCGCGGTCAACGGCTGAAACGCGCCGTCCCTCGCGAACGGCCGGCAGGTTCAGTGACGGAAGGACGATGATGCGGCCCCGGACTCGTGCCGGATCAAGCTCCCGGATGAGTTCATGGAGCAGCACCTGGCCCTCATATTCGTCGCCATGTGTGCCGGCCGTCAGCAGGACGGTGGGGCCTTCTGCCGGCCCGGAAAGGACGGCAATCGGCACCGGGATGACGGCGTCGTCGTGCTCGTTGTCGGAGTGCACGACGGCCAGGTGGCCAAGCTGCCTGCCCGCAGCAGCAAAGTCAATGCCGACTATCGCGTCGATGGTGTGGGAACTCATTATGTTTGTATCCAATCTCTAAGATTGGATACAGCGTAGCCAGGGGATACGGTTGGGTGCAATACTTTGGCCAAAAGTAATATTAAAAAAGTCCATGTATCGGTGTGGAAGCGATGGGAGAAAAAGTGAAGGGAACGGCCGTCAGGGATGCCCGGCCGCTGGCCGAACGCGTCTATGACTTGGTGTGCGACGACATCGTCAATGGGACTCTCGCCCCCGGTGCGCAGTTGGTCCAGGACCAGCTCGCCGCCGACTATGGGGTCTCGCGCATGCCGGTCCGGGATGTGCTGACCCGGTTGGTGCATGAAGGCATGGCCGACTTCATTCCCGGGCGCGGCTACTTTGTGAAGGTCCTCAGCTATGCGGACGTGATTGACGTGTACGAGGTCCGCCGCGAGGTGGAGGCCCTGGCCATCCGCCGCTTCGAGGGCAGGTACTCGCCAATGGAACTGGCACGGCTTGAGATGTCGTTGGTGGAGGCGGAGGCTGTCACCGATGCGGATTTTGACGAGATTTTCCGCACCAGCACCGATTTTCACCTGGCCCTCGTGGCGCCGTGCCCCAACAAGTACATGCTGCATTCCCTGCAGGGTATTTGGGAAAATCCAGTTCAGCGTCGGATCATCCGCTCCTACAAGAACGACGGCGCCAAGGCCGCCGGTGTGGCGGCCAAGCACCGGCGGTTGCTGGGCCTTGCCCGTGCCGGCAAGACCGAGGAATTGATCAAGGAGCTGGCCAGCTGCCACACTCCCGACACCTAGCCACATTGGCTTCCTGCCCGGAAGCCCAGACCCGGACGGTTCGATGCGGGAAATCGCGGAGCTCCACCGGCTTGCAGCCGGTGCCGGCAGCTATTGGGGCAAGACCACATGTGCAGCCTGGGTGCGCCTCCTGACAACCGGGGCGAGGCGGTTCGTTCCCTTGGGCATGGCCAGGCCACGGCTTCGACTCGGCTTCGGACACTCTGGAACCGGGTACAAGGTCCGACGCCATTGCAGCGGAAAATCCCCCGCGGAGGGCTGGCGCCCTGCGCACCATCGGCACAGACCGACCAGCTGGTTCCGCCTGGGGCCGGAACGGCACCGGCTTTGTTGCGGGAACTGTCGCATTGTCCCGAAAGAATGGCAACGCCAGCTGACTGCGCTTCGAACTGGGAAAGCGAAGTCAAGTCCCATTACGTGGTGTAATTTTTTTGTTTCCTTTGCCCGGCGGACAAGCTGAACGGCCCTGCCACGGTTTTTCCATGGTCCGAAGCCCGCGCCCGGAGCGCGGTCTGCGGTGGTAGTCTGGGCTGTCGAATTTTCCGGCGAGAAAGGCAACACCATTGTTGGTGCTTCACGCATTCTGGTCGCTTGACCACGGCCCGGGCCTGTGGGCCGAAGATTCCGAAAAGCCGGTGACGAGCGTCCAGCAGGGGTTGAAGTCGGCCCGGCCCCACCCCTTTGCGACATCTGCGGAAACGCTCATGAAACTGCAGGCGGGGGAGCCTGGCCAGACGACGCTGTTGCTGCCGTCCCTGCGACGCTCGCCGCTGGACTCTCCGGAGATTGTGCGCATCGCCCCCCGGCCGACCAGTTCAACGGTCCCGTCGCTGCTGCCCTGGACGGTTCCCGTGCTGTGGGTCGATCCGCAGGATCTGGCCGCCACCATCAACGATGACGACGGCGCGGACCCCGCCGCACTGTTCTTTCCCAAGCTTTCCCTCAGGGACGGCTCGGAACAGCTGGGCGATGTCCGCATTGCCGCCTCCGTGCGGTACCTGGCCGAGCTGGTCCGATTTGCCGGTGAGCTGGCCGGGCGCGCGCGGGTGCTTCCCGGAATTGTCTGGGTGGCCGGCGCCGGGCACGACGACGACGCTGACGCCACGCCCGGCGATCCCACCCCCGGCGGTCCCACCGCCGGCGACGGCCTCGCGGCCGAGGCCCGGTGGCGGGCGGTGTTGCGCGGCCCCGATGCACTGGCCTTCGGCGATCTCATTGTCGGCATGCCGCCGTCTTTCCGGTCCGCACCGGATTCGGAGGACGCGGGTGCGCTGGCAGCCTTGGCCCTTGATGCACTTGTTGACGCCACGGTGAGGGGCCGGCTGCCTGAGGGAATGGCCATGCTGCCGCCCCGCCGCGGACGCAAACCCCGCCAAGTGCCCGCCGTCGAGGCCTGGGTGGAAGCCCTGCAAGGGCCGGACGCCCGCATCCGCGTGCCGTCCACCATGATCGCTGAGCTGGAGCACGAACTCGCCCCCTGGCGCAGCTATGCAAGGGAGGCCAACGCGCCAGCACGGGCCACCTTCCGGCTTACCGAAAATTCCGGCGGCCCGGACGCCCAGGACATCCTCGACACGCCTGACGCCGCAGCCCAAACCCACCCCTGGAAGGTGGATTTCCTGCTCCAATCCGCAGCGGATCCCAGCCTGTTGGTGGCGGCCGACCAGGTGTGGCGTGACGGCGACGCCCTCGCCCGGTGGCTTGGCCGCCCCCAGGAGGTGTTGCTGGCGGAACTTGGCAAGGCCGCACGCGCCTATCCCGGCCTTGAACCGGGGCTTCGGCAGAGCCGGCCCACAGGTTTGGAACTCACCAGCGAGCAGGCCTTCGCGTTCCTGCAGGACGGGGCACCTGCCCTGGACGGCGCCGGGTTCGGTGTGCAGCTGCCCGCCTGGTGGGACAGGCAATCGAAGCTGGGCCTGAAGCTTTCGGCGGCCACGCCGATGGGCGACGACACCGGCAAGCCTGCCGCCTTCGGGCGGGAGCAGCTGTGCGACTTCCGCTGGAGCCTGGCCGTGGGGGAGCACACCCTCAGCGACGAGGAGATCGCCGCGCTGGCGCAGGCCAAGGCTCCGCTGGTCCGGCTGCGCGGCCAGTGGGTGAGCGTCAATCCCGAACAGTTGCGCCGCGGGATCGACTTCCTGCGCCGCGGAGACCTGCAGCGTGGCACGGTGGCGGACGTGCTCCGCCTGGCCGGTGCGCACCCCGACGACGCCGGGCTGCCGTTGGAAATTGCCGCCGTCACAGCCGATGGCTGGTTGGGTGCGCTGCTTGACGGCTCGGCGGAGGCCAGCCTCCAAACGGTTGCGCCGCCGTCGAATTTCACGGCAACACTGCGCCCCTACCAGGAACGGGGGCTGGCCTGGCTGGACTTCCTTGGCTCGCTGGGGCTCGGGGCGTGCCTGGCGGACGACATGGGGCTGGGCAAGACCATCCAGCTGCTGGCGCTGGAGGCGCTCAACCGCGAACGGCAGCCCGACGCCGGCCCCACCCTGCTCGTGTGCCCCATGTCGCTGATTGGAAATTGGGAGGCCGAGGCGGCAAAATTTGCGCCCGCCCTGCGCCTGCGGGTGCACCATGGTTCGGAGCGGCGCCGTGGTGAGGAGTTCGACGACGGTCTGGATGGCGTTGACTTGTTGGTCACCACCTACACCACGTTGACGCGTGATGTGGAGGTGTTTGAGGCGGTGTCCTGGAACCGTGTGGTCCTCGATGAGGCGCAGGCGGTGAAGAACCGGCTCTCCCGTGCCGCGAAGGCCGTCAAGCGGCTCACCGCCGCACAGCGGATTGCGTTGACCGGCACCCCTGTGGAGAACCGCCTGGGGGAGCTGTACTCGATCATGGACTTCCTCAACCCCGGCCTGTTGGGCACGCCGGAACTGTTCCGCACCCGCTATGCCATCCCCGTCGAACGCCACCGCGATGAAGGTGCCGCCGAGCGGATGCGCGCCATCACCAGGCCGTACCTGCTGCGCCGGGTGAAGACCGATCCGTCCATCATCGACGACCTGCCGGAAAAAATTGAGATCAAGCAGTACTACACGCTCACCAATGAGCAGGCGTCGCTGTACCAGTCGGTGGTTGACGACATGATGGAGAAAATCGACGGCTCGGACGGGATTGAACGCCGGGGCAACGTGCTGGCCGCAATGGCCAAACTGAAGCAGATCTGCAACCACCCGGCCCAACTCCTACACGACGGCTCGGTTGTGGGCCAACGCAGCGGGAAGGTGGAACGGCTGGAGGAAATACTCGAGGAGATCCTTGCCGAGGGCGACAAGGTGCTGTGTTTCACGCAGTACACCGAATTTGCCGAGATGCTGCTGCCACACCTGGGCGCCCGGTTCGACACCGATGTGGCCTACCTGCACGGCGGGACCTCCCGGCAAAACCGCACCGAGCTGGTGCGCCGCTTCCAATCCTCCGACGGCCCGCCCATCTTCCTGCTCTCGCTCAAGGCCGGCGGCACCGGCCTGAACCTGACCGCCGCCAACCATGTCATCCACCTGGACCGGTGGTGGAATCCCGCCGTGGAGAACCAGGCCACGGACAGGGCTTTCCGCATCGGCCAGAAACGACGGGTGCAGGTGCGCAAGTTCATCTGCCGGGGCACGCTGGAGGAACGGATTGACGCCATGATCGAGGAGAAAGCCTCGCTGGCGAACATGGTGGTGGGTGACGGCGAAGGCTGGCTGACCGAGCTGTCCACCGAGAATCTGCGTGAACTGTTCGCACTGAGCAAGGAGGCCGTCAATGAGTAGGCGCCGCTACGAGTCCCCGTTCTACCCGCACACGGTCCCGCGCAGCGTGGAAGGCGGGGTCAAGGCCAAAAGCGTCCGCGGCGCCATCGGCACCACCTGGTGGTCGGGCCGGTTCATTGAAGTGCTGGAAGGGCTGGGCGTGGGCGGGCGGCTGCAGCGCGGACGCAACTACGCCAGGCGCGGGCAGGTGATTTCCCTGGAGGTCGGTGCCGGCACCGTCACCGCCAGCGTCCAGGGCTCACGGTCGAAACCCTACCGTGTTCGGATCGGCATCTCCGCCTTCGGCAAGTCCGAGTGGACCGCCGTGGAGGAAGCGCTCGCCGGCAACGCCTGGTATGTGGCAACGCTGCTGTCCGGGGAAATGCCGGCCGACATTGAAGATGTCTTCGCGACGGCGGGGCTGTCCCTGTTCCCAGGCAGTGCACGGGAGCTGGGCATGGACTGCTCCTGTCCCGACTGGGAGGTGCCCTGCAAGCACCTGGCCGCCGTGTTTTACCTGCTGGCCGAACAATTCGATGAGGACCCGTTCCGGATCCTTGCCTGGCGGGGGCGGGAACGTGAGGACCTCCTGGGCCGCCTGCACACGGCGGACGGTGATTCCGGGGCCCGGGCGGGTGCGCCCTTGACGGAAGTGCTCGAGACCTTTTTTGCGGCGCCCGTTCCGGTGCCCCTGCGGCGCGGGTCCAATGCCCGGGGGTTGCTGCTTGACCAGGCGCCGGCGCTCAACGTCACGGTCCGGTCCCGGCCGTTGGCGGAGGTGCTGGGCCCTGCCTATGTGGCACTACGCGCGGCGGGGGAGGGTTGAGCGGTTCCGTCGACCCGTGGCGCTGGACCGGCAGGATTTTGCCGATTCATGGATCATGAGCACCAAGGCCCGCGAATAAACGGCATTTGGGCAATGGGTTGCCGAAATGCCGGAACGCACCATTCGTGCCATCGAGACCGGTCAGGGGAACCCGTCCTTGCGCTCGGCTGCCCCCGCGGCCAATGTTTTGGGCCTTCAGGTGGCAGTTGTTCGATGACGCAGGACCTGCAGGACCTTAAAAAGGCGGCGACTCACCGACGTTTACAAGCGCGCGGGTGCCGGTGCCCCGCTGACCCGAATGGCAGAGATAGACGGATTCGTTTCGGGTACCGGGCAGGCCATGAAGCGGCCGCCCGGAATCCAGTCGCGTTCGCGCAGGACTTGCGGCGCACGCCGGATCAGTCGATCATCACGGCCTGCCGGGAGTCAAGGACCAGGGAGGGCCCGGCTCCCGCTGGCCGTTCAAACGCACGGCGGGCGCCCGCCGTCGTACGCCGGAGGGCGCCTCAGCGCCGGGCGCCTCAGCGCTGGGGCGCCTCAGCGCCGGGCGCCTCAGCGCTGGGGCGCGTCGGCGTCGAGCTCGAAGTCGGGCTCGGAAAGGACGACCATGTGGGCAGCTTGCCGGCGGGGCCGGGGGATGCACAGTGCCAGCACGCCGGCGGCCACGGTGGCGCCGAGGGCGATGACATAACCCAGCTGGAAGCCGGCCGCCGTCGGTGCCTGGTGGCCAACGCTGGATGCCGCCAGGACAGCACCCATGACGGCGGCCGCGCTGCTTGTGCCCAGGGAGCGCATCAGGGAGTTCAACCCGTTCGCTGCACCCGTTTCCGTAGGTTCCACCGCGCCCATGATCAACAGCGGCATGGAGGCGTAGCCAATGCCGATGCCGGCCCCCACCAAGGCGTTGGCCACCAGGATTTGCCAGATCTCTGAAGACGCCAGCAACGCCAGTGCGTAGGCAAAGCCAATGACAATGACGCTGACCACCATCGTGGCACGGCCGCCGACGGTCCGGTTCAGACGGGCGGCCACCGGTGCCATGGCGACCTGCACCACGCCAGCAGGGGCAAGGATCAGGCCAATCGAGATCAGGGTCTGGCCCAGTCCGACTCCCGTGCCCGTCGGCAGCTGAAGCAACTGGGGAAAGAGCACCTGCGAGGAAAAGAACGCAAAGCCCAGGGCGACCGAGGCGAGGTTCGTCATGAGGACGGCCGGGCGCGCAGCAACACGCAGGTCAACCACCGGGTCCTTGAGCCGCAGTTCAAAGGCGCCCCATGCCAGCAGCAGCACAATGCCGCCCGCACCCGTGGCCAGGGTGGCCGGCGATGCCCAGCCCCACGCGTTGCCCTGGGCAACAGCCACCAGGATGCCGGACAGGCCGGCCGACAGGCCCGCTGCGCCGACGTAGTCAAAGCTGCCCACGGCAAACTCGGCATCCTTGGGCACGATCAACGCCACGAGGAACAGCAGCACCACACCCATCGCCGCGCCCGTCCAAAACAGGGCGTGCCAGTCCAGGGTTTCTGCAATAAACGCGCTGATGGGAAGGCCCAGCGCGGCTCCGAAGCCAAACGAGCCGCTGATCAGCGCCACCGCCCCGCCAACCCGCTTTGCCGGCAAATGATCGCGCAGCACGGCAATGCCCAGCGGGATGACGCCGCTCATCAGCCCCTGCAGGGCGCGCCCCACCAGCAGCATGGACAGGCCTGTCGAGACGGCGGCCAGGATGTTGCCGATGACCAGCGCCACCAATAGCACCAAGATGATCTTGCGTTTGCCGTAAAGGTCGCCCAAACGGCCGGCGATCGGTGTGACGACGGCCGAGGTCAACAGCGTGATGGTCACGACCCACGCCGTGGCCCCGCGCGGCGCATTCAACAGCTCCGGCAGCTGCGCCTGGATCGGCACCACCAGCGTGAACATAAACGATGCGCAGGCGCCGGTGACTGCCAGGACGGCGATGAGCGGCCACGAACGGCGGACGATGACGGATGGTTGGACTGTTTGCATTGCTTCTTTCGTGACGGCACCAGGCGACGCGCTGTGGGGCCCGACGATGTGCGAACGACGTGTCAAACCAATTGTGACAACCCGATGCCACTACCTAAGTATTCCCCATTCCGGATCCAGTCCACACCGTGGAATCGCCACAAGGACGGCGGCGGGAACCTGCCCGCTGCCCGGAGACGGGTCTGTGTCTGACCCGATGAACGGTAGTGGTTGAATGCGGCGCCTGCGGCAACTCCTCCGGCCCGCCTGCCCCGGGGCGCCGGCCCGAGGAAACACGCATGCCGTCCAAATTCCTCCCCGTGACGTCCGTGGTGCACAATGCCTTATGACCAATGACGTTCCCCGGCCCGTCTATTTTCTCTCAGACAGCACCGGCATCACCGCGGAGACGCTCGGCAACACCTTGCTGACGCAGTTCCCGGCGAACAATTTTGACCGCAACACCATCCCCTTCATCACCACCGCGGAACAGGCGCGCTCGGTCGTGAGGACCATCGATGGGCTCGCCGCCACCGGCCCGCTGCCGATAGTCTTTTCCACCGCCGTCGGCAGTGACATCCGCCAGGCCCTGGGCACCTGCCAGGGAATCCTCGTGGACCTCATCGGCACGCATGTCGGCCAGCTGGAGCAGGCACTTGGGGCGCACGCGAGCGGGGAGCCCGGGCGGGCCCACGGGTTGGGGAACGCCGCCCGCTACCAGTCGCGGATGACGGCGGTCGAGTACGCCATGGAGCACGACGACGGCCAGAGCCTGCGCGCGCTGGAAAAAGCGCAGATCATCCTGGTGGCCCCGTCCCGCTGTGGCAAAACGCCCACCACAATGTACCTGGCGTTGCAGCACGGCATCTTCGCCGCGAACTTCCCGTTGGTGGACGAGGACTTTGAGCACGAAGGCCTCCCCAAGCCATTGACACCGTTTGTGTCGAAGTGTTTCGGCCTGACCACCAATCCACTGCGACTGAGCCAGATCCGCACGGAACGACGGCGCGGCTCCTCCTACGCATCCCTGCGGCAGTGCGGGTTCGAGTTGCGCAGCGCCGAGCGATTGTACGAGTCCCACGGGATTCCGTATATTAATTCGGCCACGGTCTCCGTGGAGGAAATGGCGGCCACAATACTGCAAAAGATGCAATTCAAGCATTAGGGAAAAATTTCACATGCGGGGTGTGGCGCATGTCATGTGGAAACCCTTTTGCAGACCTGTCACTGTGGACTGGACGCGCAACGCCGGCCCCCCGCCACCGGCGCCGTGCATCTGCGGCAACACACTACAAAGGAGTAGCAAACATGACGACAGACATCCTGTGGTTTTCCGAACTCGGCCTCAAGGATCTGGACCGGGTGGGCGGCAAGAATGCCTCCCTCGGGGAGATGGTGCAGAACCTGACTTCGGCCGGCGTCCGGGTGCCCGACGGCTTCGCCACGACGGCGGACGCGTACCGGCAGTTTCTGGCCGGTTCGGGCCTTGGCCAGCGGATCATCGACAGGATGGAAGGCCTGGACACCGACGACGTGACGGCGCTCGCCGCCGCCGGCCAGGAGATCCGGCACCTGATCCGCGAAACGCCGTTTTCGCCCGGCTTCGAAGCGCAAATCCGCGACTCCTACCAGCAGCTGGTCCAGAAGCACGGAGCCGACGCCGACCTGTCCTGGGCCGTGCGTTCCAGCGCGACAGCGGAAGACCTGCCGGATGCCTCCTTCGCCGGACAGCAGGAGACCTACCTGAACGTCCGCGGAATCGAAAACATCCTGCAGGCCATCAAGGACGTCTTCGCCTCGCTCTACAACGACCGCGCCATCGCCTACCGCGTGCACCACCAGTTCGAGCACTCGGAGGTGGCACTTTCCGCCGGGGTCCAGCGCATGGTCCGCTCCGACGTCGGCGCCTCCGGCGTCATGTTCACCATGGACACCGAATCGGGCTTCCAGGACGCAGTGTTCGTCACCTCCTCCTACGGCCTCGGCGAGGCAGTGGTCCAGGGCGCCGTCAACCCGGACGAGTTTTACGTCCACAAGCCCGCACTGAAGGCTGGCCGCCCCGCCATCCTCAAGCGCGGGCTGGGTGGGAAGGCCCTCCAGATGACGTACACCGACAGCCGCGAGATCGGGCGCACCATCGACTTCGTCCCGGTCGAGCCGGCCCTGCGCAAGCGCTTCAGCCTCACCGACGACGACGTCGAACAGCTCGCCCGGCACGCCGTTGCCATCGAAAAGCACTACGGGCGCCCCATGGACATCGAATGGGGCAAGGACGGGCTCGACGGCGGCCTGTACATCCTGCAGGCGCGCCCCGAGACGGTCCAATCCCGGCGGGCGCCCGGCACGCAGAGCCGCTTCCGCCTCAACGGCTCCAGCGAGGTCCTGGCCGAAGGGCGCGCCATCGGGCAGCGGATCGGGGCCGGAAGCGTCAAGATCCTCACCTCCATCGACCAGATGGCAGCCTTTGAAAACGGCGACGTCCTCGTGGCGGACATGACGGACCCGGACTGGGAACCGATCATGAAGCGCGCTTCCGCCATCGTCACCAACCGCGGCGGACGCACCTGCCACGCCGCGATCATCGCGCGCGAACTGGGGATTCCCGCCGTCGTCGGAACGGGCCATGCCACGGAGGCCCTGTCCGACGGCGTCGACGTCACCGTCTCCTGCGCCGAGGGCGAGGCCGGCTTCATCTACGCCGGACTGCTGGACTTCAGCGTCGAGGAAACCTCGATTGCCCAGATGCCCGAGGCGCCCGTGAAGGTCATGATGAACGTGGGCACACCCGAACAGGCGTTCACCTTCGCCCAGCTGCCCAACCACGGTGTGGGCCTTGCCCGGCTGGAATTCATCATCAACCGCCAGATCGGCATCCACCCCAAGGCGCTGCTGAACCTGGACAGCGAGCCGGAGGACGTCGCTGCGGAAATCCGGGAGCGGATTGCCGCATACGACGGGCCGCGTGACTACTACATCAAGCGCCTGGCCGAAGGGGTCTCCACGATCGCGGCCGCGTTCGCGCCGGAGCCGGTGATCGTGCGGATGTCTGACTTCAAGTCCAACGAGTACGCGAACCTTATTGGCGGGCCCGCCTACGAGCCGCATGAAGAGAACCCGATGCTTGGCTTCCGGGGCGCCTCACGGTATCTGGAGCCCTCCTTCAGGGACTGCTTCGATCTCGAGTGTGAGGCACTGGCGTTTGTCCGCAACGAGATGGGACTGACCAACGTCAAGCTCATGATCCCGTTTGTGCGGACCCTGGACGAGGCCCGCGGCGTCATCGATCTGCTCGCCGAGAACGGGCTGCGGCGTGGAGAAAACGGACTCGAGGTGATCATGATGTGCGAGCTTCCGTCCAACGCGCTGCTTGCCGATGGCTTCCTCGACCACTTCGACGGATTCTCCATCGGATCCAATGACATGACGCAGCTGGCCCTGGGCCTGGACCGCGACTCCGCCATTGTTTCGGGCGGCTTCGATGAGCGGAACCCGGCGGTCAAGAAACTCCTGAGCATGGCAATCAAGGCCTGCAATGCGCGCGGCAAATACGTCGGCATTTGTGGCCAGGGCCCCAGCGACCACGCGGACTTCGCCGAGTGGCTGGTCGAGGAGGGCATCGATTCGGTCTCGCTCAACCCCGACACTGTGGTGGACACCTGGCTCAGGCTTTCCGGCGGCACCGTTGGCGAGACCAGTGCCGCCGCCGGAGTGCTGGCGGGCTGATCGGGGTCCCGGCTGCGGCGCATTGGACGGAGCGGAGCCCTGGCAGACGGGACTGGGCAGGAGGGCGGGGCAGCGCATGAATCCGGCCCGAACCGTCCGCGCGTGTTGGACGCGATGGTAATTCGGGTGGCAATTCGCGCAAGCGGGAAAGGCCCTGCCTTTGCTGGTGCTCCACGCGTTTGGGTGACTCGGACGCGGCCCCGGGCTGTGGGCCGGGGACTCCGAAATGGTGGTGAAGAGCGGGAGCCGGCGCTGAAGTCCGCCCGGCCTCATCCCTTTGCGGCACCGGCCGGCCTCGTCGCCGGGCTGCAGGGAGGGGAGGCCGGTACCGGGGAACCCGCAGGCCAGGGTGAAAATGGGAGGCCTGGGGCGTTCCTGGCATCGACGCTGTTCCCCGAGCAGTTTCCCGGCGTCGTTGCGACACCGGAGGACGTGCGGCCCCCTCCTGCACGGGCCGGACGCGCTGGCCTTCGGTAACCTGGTCGCCGCCACCCCGCCCGCTTTTCGCGCCGAATCGGCCCAGGCCCGGTCAGCTGCCGAGCTGGCCGGTGAGGCGCCGGTGGAACCCGGCGCTGCGCTCGTCAAGGCCGGTGATCGTCACGGTGGCGCCGTGGTCGCGGTATTTCGTCTCGATGGAGTCCAGGGCGGCAACGGTTGAGGCATCCCAGATCTGGGCCCGGCTAAGATCAATGTCCACCACGGCCGGGTCGTCTGCGTACGCGAACTGGTCCACCAGGTCATTGCTGCTGCCGAAGAACAGCGGCCCGACCACCGCATACCGGACCGTCGCGCCGTCGTCCGCCAGGGTCCGGTCAACGCTGATGACGTGGGCAACCCGGCGCGCGAAGAGCACCATGGCGAGAATGACGCCGACGACGACCCCAAAGGCGAGGTTGCCGGTCAGGACCACCACGGCGACGGTGACCCCCATGACGATCGTCTCGGGGACCGGCATCCGTTTCAGGGTGGCCGGCTTGAGGCTGTGCCAGTCCACGGTGGTCACGGCGACCACCATCATGACCGCGGCGAGGGCGACCATCGGGATTTGCCCCATGACCTCGCTGAGCCCGGTCACCAGGGCCAGGAGAAACACCCCGGCCACGAACGTGGAGATGCGGGTGCGGGCCTGGCCGGTCTTCACATTCAGGACCGTCTGGCCGATCATCGCACAGCCGGCCATGCCGCCGTAGAACCCGGACAGGATGTTGGAAACGCCCAGCGCCCAGGACTCGCGGCCCTTGTGTGAGCGGGAGTCGGTGATTTCGTCGACGAGCTTGGACGTGAGCAGGGTTTCCATGAGGCCAACGAACGCCACGCTCAGCGCCGTCGGCCAAATCAGCTGCAGGGTCGCCAGGTCCAGCGGCACCAGAAACGGCGTGATCCCGGGCATTGATCCGGTGAGCGGGCCTTCGTCGGCAACGTTCGGGACGGCGAGGCGGGCAATGATGACGATTGCCGTGACAATGACGATCGCCACCAGCGGCGACGGGACGGCCTTGGTGAAACGTGGAAGGATGAAAATGATCCCGAACGTCACGGCAAACAGGACGTAGGCGAGCCAGGGGACATTGAGCACGTGGGGCACCTGCGCCATGAAAATCAGCACACCCAGGGCGTTGACAAAGCCGGTCATCACCGACCGCGGGATGAAACGCATCAGGCGGGCCAGCCCGCCCAGGCCAAAGATGATCTGGATGAGGCCGGCCAGGACCACCGTCGGCAGGACATACCGGACGCCGTGCTCGTGGACGAGCGGGGCGATCACGAGGGCGACGGATCCGGCGGCGGCGGTGATGACCCCCGGGCGGCCGCCAAGGATCGACATCGTCACGGCCAGCACGATGGAGGCGACAAGGCTGATCATGGGATCGACCCCGGCGACGATCGAGAACGAAATGACCTCCGGGACCAGCGCGAGGGTGGTGACCATGCCGGCGAGCACCTCCCGGGACAGCTGCCGCGGTGAGCGCAGGGCGCCCAGGACCGTGATCTGGCTGCGGACCGGGCGTGGGCGTTCGGCAATGGTCAAGGGGCGACTCCAGGAGCTTGGCTCTCGCGGGAGAGCAGTGGGTGACACGGGGTGCGCCACGGTGCGCACGAATCCGGCCCCGCCATGCTAGGCAATGGGTGGGGGGGGATAAGGCAGGCCGGTGTCTTGCCGGCCGCGCATGCAACTTTACCCCAACGTGGGGGTTGGACCGGATGGCGGCGTGATGGCGGCCGGGCACGCCAGGGGCCCCGGGGCAACCCGTTCGACGCCGGGCGGCCCCGCCGCGGTCAGCTGCGCAAGACGACGTTCTCCGGGTCTTCGCCGCGCAGGAGCGCTTTGACCTGGCGGTGCAGCAGGCGCGCCATCCGGGGCATCATGGCGCTGGACGCACCGCCGACGTGCGGGGTGATCAGGACGTTCGGCAGGGCAAACAGCGGATGGCCGTCCGGCAGCGGTTCGGGGTCCGTCACGTCCAGTGCGAGCCGCAGGCGGCCGCGGCGGGCGTGCTCCAGCAGCGCCCCCGTGTCCGCGACGGCGCCGCGCGAAATGTTCACCAGCAGCGACCCGTCCTCCATGAGTGAGAGGAACCGGTCGTCGATGAGGTGGCGGGTGTTCTCGCCCAGCGGCACCCCGACCACCACAATGTCAGCCTGGGGAAGGAGCGCGGCGAGTTCATCGATGCCGTGCACGTGCCCGTTTTCGCCGTCGCGGGCCCGGGAGGCAACGCGCACCACGGTCGTTTCGAAGCCGCGCAGCCGTTCCTCGATGGCCTTGCCGACGCCGCCGTAACCGACGAGCAGCACCGTGCGGTCGGCGAGGGAGGCGTGCCGCGCGGGCGCCCACGTGCCCTCTCCCGCTGCGCGCACAAAGTCGGGCAGGCCCCGCTGGGAGGCGAGGATGAGCGCGAGGGCAAGTTCCGCCGTCGAGGTTTCATGCACGGACACCGCGTTGGCGAACACGTGGCCCGGCGGCAGGGCATCGGCCACGCCGTCGAAGCCGATCGACTGGCTCTGTACGAGCTGGGTCGCCACGCCGTCCAGCGCCGCGAGCACAGCCGTGCCGCTCATGTAGGGAGGGACCACGACGTCGATCGCGTCCACGGGCGCAGGGCCCGCCATGTCCCATTCGATGACGTCCACGCCGTCGGGAATGTCACCGAACGCCCGGCGCAGGGCCTCGTCCGGAACGCTGACCACCAAGTCCTTTTTGCTCACACAAGGGAGCCTATCCCACCGTGGTCCTGCCGTCCGGAAAATTCGCCCCACAGTGGGTGCAGTGCTGCTTCCCGCCGGCTGGCGGACGGGGCGGGACAAAAATTTCCCGCCGCCGGCCCATTCCGCCCAAGCCGTCGGTTATGATGGCGCCAATGGGCCCTTGGCAGCGAGGAACCATGACCCGGCAGCGAGGTGGCACGTGGAACTTGCACAGCGATTAGGCAGACTCGGCACCGAGACCGCGTTCGAGGTCTCCAGGACCGCGGCGGAATGGGCCGCGAAGGGCAACCGGATCTACCCGTTCCATCTCGGGGACATCGACCTGGCGACCCCGGCAAACATTGTCGAGGCGATGGGCAAGGCCATCGCCGAGGGCAGGACCGGCTATTGCCCGGGCGCCGGGATCCCGCTGCTGCGCGAAGTGCTCGCCGAGGACATTGGCGCCAAGCGGGGCATGGCCGTCACGCCCGGCCAGGTGACGGTGCACCCGGGCGGCAAGCCGGTCATCACCAAGTTCATCCAGGCATTGATGGACCCCGGGGACGAGGTCCTCTACCCCAACCCCGGCTACCCGATCTACGAAAGCCAGATCGAGTACTTCGGCGGCGTGGCCCGCGCCTACCGCTACATTCCGACGCCGGCCGGCTTCGCCATCGACCTGGAGCAGGTCAGGTCGATGATCGGGCCCCGGACCAAGGCCATCATTTACAACGACCTGCAAAACCCCATCGGCGCCGAGTCCACCGACGCGGAGCGCGAGGCCGTGGCCGAGCTGGCCCGGCGGCACAATTTGTGGGTGCTTTCCGACGAGGCGTACTTCGAGATGCGCTACTCGGGCACCTCGCAGTCGATCGCGGCACTGCCCGGCATGGCCGAGCGCACCGTGATCCTCTATACGTTCAGCAAGAAGTTCGCCATGACGGGCTGGCGGCTGGGCTGCGCCGTCGCCCCCGAGAAGGTCTCGGAGGCCTTTGCGAAACTCAACACCAACAACGAGTCCTGCACCACACACTTTGTGCAGTACGCCGGCGTGGAGGCGATCCTGGGCGGGCAGTCCGGCCCCCAGGCGATCCTGGCCGAACTGGAAGCCAGGCGCGATGCGACCGCCGGGCTGCTGAACTCCATGCCCGGGGTCACCGTGGCCGTGCCCAATGCCACCTTCTACCTCTTCCCCGACGTCACCGAGGCGATGGCGGCCAAGGGCATCGCCGACCTGCCGACGTTTGCCGCCGAGGCACTGCACGCGACGGGGGTGTCGTTCTGCACCCGGCTGCACTTTGGCCGGCCCCAGCCGGGGGAGGACCGCTCCTACCTCCGCCTGGCCTACTCCGGCCTGCCGGTGGGGGACATCCAGGAGGGCCTGGGCCGGCTCAAGGCCTGGCTGGAGGGCTGAGCCTGCACGGTCCCACGGGGTCTCCGAAGAATAAATAATTCTGGACAAATAAATTGTTCGGTGACATGATGGATCCATGTTGGACGTGGCAGTGATCGAAGAGCCGGCAGCCGCCGCAGCGGTGCTGGATCCGATCCGCGCCCGGCTGCTGGCCGAACTGCGCACCCCGGCGTCGGCCGCCGCCGTCGCGGCCCGGATCGGCCTCCCGCGTCAGAAGGTCAACTACCACCTGAAGGAGCTGGAAAGGCACGGCCTGGTCCAGCTCGTGGAGGAGCACCGCAAGGGCAATGTGACGGAACGGATCATGGGGGCCGCCGCGAGGTCGTTCGTGATCTCCCCGGCCGCGCTGCCCGGCGTCGCGCCGGACCCCGCGCTGGAGCCCAACCGTCTCTCGGCCCGCTGGATGCTGGCCGTGGCCGCCCGCCTGGTCCGGGATGTGGGTGCCCTGATCACCGGGGCCGACCGTGCCAACAAGCGGCTGGCCACCTTCGCCCTCGACGGGGAGCTGACCTTTGCCAGCGCCGCGGACCGGGCGGCCTTCATCGCCGAGCTGGCGGCCGGCACGGCCCAACTCGTGGAAAAGTACCACAGCGCAACCGCCGCCGGCGGGCGCAAGCACCGCCTCGTCGTCGCACTTCACCCCAGCGTCAAGCCGGTTTCCGGCGTCAAGGCGCCCGAAGCACACCCCCAACTACCCGCCGGAACACCCGGCCTCGCCAAGGAGCAATGATGGCCAAGGAATTCAAGATCGTGCACGAATCGGAAATCGAGGGCACGCCGCAGCAGGTGTTTGACGCCGCAACGCTCGGCAACTCGGGCTGGCTGTGGCCCATGGAGATCGAGCCGAAGCTCGGCGGCGCGGGCCCGTTCGGCAGCACCGTCACCGTCTGGGAGCCGCCGCACCGCTTCGCCAACCACATGGAGGGCGAAGGCGGCTTCTTCAACACCCTCGAATACGACATCTCCGAGCGCCCAGGCGGCAAGTCCTGGCTGCGCTACGTGCACAGCGGCGTGTTTTTCGAGGACTGGGACAACCAGTACGACGGCGCCGCCAAGCACACCGCGTTCTACCAGCACACCCTTGGCCAGTACGTGAAGTACTTTGCCGGGAAGCAGGCCGCCTTCGCCGACGTCCAGGGACCCGCGGCGTCCAAGGCCCCCGGCGCCTTTGATGCGGTCAAGTCCGCCCTGGGAATCCACGACGCCGGCGCCGGGGGACACGTCAGCGTCGCCATCCCGGGGGTCGGCACGGTGGACGCCGTGGTGGACTACCTGGCTGAGAACTTCGTGGGGCTGCGCACGCCCGACGCCATGTACCGCTTCTTTGGCCGCAACGCATTCGGCGCCGTGGTGGGCATGACCATCCACCTGTTTGCCGACGGTGCCGACGGCGGGGCCGCGGGCACGGCCTGGGGTGCCTGGCTGAACGGGCTCTACGGGTAGGGCCCGCCTGGATCGTCAGCTGCTGGCGGCGTTTGCAGGGCGGGGCTTAGCTGCCCAGCAGCAGCGGGCCCCAGCCGCCGGTGCCGACCTGGGCGCGGGCGCCCCAGCCGTTCTTCAACACCGGGTAGTGCAGCAGGTTGCCGGTCCCGGTCCGGGCCAGGATGCCCTGGCCGCCGTCGCCCAGGTGGTTGGTGATGCCGGAGAGGAACGTCATGGAGCCCCAGCCGGTTCCTACCACCCGGCGCGCCTCATAGATGAAGCCCCCGGCGCCGTTGCCACGGTAGAGCAGGAGCTGGCCGGCGCCGTTGCGGGCGAGGATGTCCATCCGGCCGTCGCCGTCGAAGTCGCTGGCCATGATGGCCAGGGGCCCCCAGCCGGTGCCGATCTTCAACCGTGGGGAGAAATTGGCGCCGTTCCATGACGGGTAGTAGAAAAGGTCGCCGCTGGTGCGGTTTTTGGCCACGATGCCCGGGAACCTGTCCGTGGTGCGCCATTTGGTGGCGACAATGTCATAGGGACCCCATCCGGTCCCGATGCGCACGGCGGTCGTGAGCGTCCCGTTGGCCTGGCCGTAGCTGACGGTGAGGTCCCCGTTCGCCCATTTGGCGACGATGTCCTGCAGCCCGTCAGAGTTCAGGTCGACCATTTCCAGCTGTTGCGTGCCCGTCCATCCGGAGGAGACGAAGGTGCGCTGCCACATGTCCCCGCCCCGCGCCGAACCGTAGATGAACAGGTTCCCGGAGGGGTCGACGGCGGCCACGTCGCCGTCGTTGGCCACCGGCCGGGGCGCCGGCTGGGGCTGGGTGGCGCGCGTGGCGGGGTACCCGGCCAGGTTGGCGACCACCACGGTCATGCCGTTCCAGCCGGCCTTGGTGGTGGTGGCCACGCCCATGCCGATGTCCGTGGCGCGCTTGTCCAGCAGGGCAGCGCGGTGGCCCGGCGAGCCCATCCACCAGTCGACGATCTGCTGGGGCGTGTTGTTGATGCCGATGATCTCCGAGAACATGTCAGAACCCTGGGGCAGGATTGAGAGTCCATAGTCGGTCCGGTGCAGCTTGGCCATGTCCAGGGTGCCGGCGTTGATCTGGCCGTTCAGCTTGGTGGCCCATTGCTGGGAGCCGGTGGCGATGGCCGGGTTCCAGGTCAGGGGCCCGGCGCCGTTGGCCCAACGGACCTTGTTGGCGGCGGCGAGGACCTGGGCCAAAAAGGGGTCCGGCACGTTGCTTGCCGCCGGCGCCGGGGCCACCCCCACGACCAACAGTGCCGCCGTCAGGACCAGGGCGCCGAGGAAGCTGAAATATTTGTGCATGAAGTTAGCCTCGTCTTGAACGCTGAGCCGTTGGGTTGAGGGTGAAGCACCACCATCCTAGCCGTTGTCCCGGCCCTGTCGGCGGTTGTGCGTAAACGTTCACCACGTCTGCGGTAATGGACATTGATGCGCACAGGCGGCTCCTGCCATACTCACAGGTAGCGCCGGAATGTGCGCTGGGTCACAGGGGGCGGAAACGCTTCCGAAGACCATCTCTGATGGGACGGCACGCGCCAAGGGTGGCGCGGAGGAGATACAGATGAGTCAGCAAAACGGGCCGGGCACCTCGGTCAAGGAATCAGGGCTTCGCAAGGTGGTGGCGGCCTCCATGGCCGGGACCGTCGTGGAATGGTACGAATTCTTCCTGTACGCCACGGCCGTGAGCCTGGTGTTCGGCCACATGTTTTTCCCGAATGCCGGATCCGTGCTCGACGGGATCATGGCAGGGTTCCTGACCTACGCCGTCGGCTTCGTGGCGCGCCCCATCGGCGGCATCGTCTTTGGCCACTTCGGCGACAAGTTCGGACGCAAGAAGCTGCTGCAGCTGAGCATCGTCATGGTCGGCATCTCCACCTTCCTGATGGGCTGCCTGCCCGGCTTTGACCAGGTCGGCTACTGGGCTCCGGCGCTGCTGGTGGCCCTGCGCTTCATCCAGGGCTTCGCCGTCGGCGGTGAATGGGGCGGCGCCGTCCTGCTGGTGGCCGAACACAGCCCCAGCAAGTCGCGCGGTTTTTGGGCCTCGTGGCCGCAGTCGGCGGTGCCGATGGGCAACCTGCTGGCCACCGGAGTGCTCCTGTTCCTCTCGTCCACGCTCAGCGAGGCCGCCTTCATGGGCTGGGGCTGGCGCGTGGCGTTCTGGCTCTCCGCCGTCATCGTGCTGATCGGCTACTACATCCGCACCAAGGTCAACGACGCCCCGATCTTCCTTAAGGCGCACGCGGAAATCGAAAACAACCCAAACGCCGGCTATGGCGTCGTGGAGGTCTTCCGCCGCTACCCGCGTGGCGTTTTCACCGCCATGGGACTGCGGTTCGCGGAAAACATCCTGTACTACCTGGTGGTCACCTTCTCCATCACGTACCTGAAGGTCATCGTCAACATCGACACCTCGCGCATTCTGCTGCTGCTCCTGCTGGCCCACGGGGTGCACTTCTGCGTGGTGCCGCTGGTGGGCAGGCTCTCGGACAGGATCGGCCGCAAGCCCACATACATGCTGGGCGCGGTGGCCGGGGCGTCGTGGGGCTTCTTCGCCTTCCCCATGATGGACACGAAGGACGACTTCATGATCCTGGCCTCGGTGATGATCGGGCTCGTGTTCCACGCGCTGATGTACGCCGGCCAGCCCTCGATCATGGCCGAAATGTTCCCCACCCGCATGCGGTACTCCGGCGTCTCCCTGGGCTACCAGGTAACCTCGATTGTGGCGGGCTCCATTGCCCCGTTCATCGCCACCGGCCTGGTGGAGCGCTACCACTCGTCGGTGCCCGTGGCCATCTACCTCCTCGGAGCCTGTGTTGTCACGGCCGTGGCTGTGCTATTCCTGAAGGAGACCAAGGGAGTCTCCCTGCAGGATATTGACGACGCCGACGCCGCCGGCACGCTGGCCCTGGGCCGGGCCGCGGACGGTGCCGCCTCGACGAAAGTGGGTTAGCCATGGACTCAAGCGAAGCAGCGCAGCCGGCCGGGACGTCCGACGGCGGATCGGGCGGCGGCGGGCTGGCCGGGAGCGGGCTGGCCGGGAGGCGCGCGCTGGTCACCGGCGGTGCCGGGGGCCTGGGCGCCGCCATCTCACGGGCCTTGGCCGCGCAGTGCGCCCACGTGATCGTGGCCGACCGCGACGGGGCGGGCGCCGCCGCGGTGGCTGCCGAAGTGGGCGGTGAATCCTGGGAAGTGGACCTGCTGGAGACGAAGGCGCTGGAAACGCTCACGCTGGACGTGGACATCCTCGTCAACAACGCCGGCATCCAGACCGTCAGCCCCATCGAGGACTTTGACCCCGCCGCCTTCCACCGCATCATCACCATCATGCTCGAGGCCCCGTTCCTGCTGATCCGGGCCGCCCTGCCGCACATGTACGCGCAAAACCACGGCCGGATCATCAACATCTCCTCCATCCACGGGCTGCGGGCCTCCTCGTTCAAGTCCGCCTATGTGGCGGCCAAGCACGGGCTGGAGGGCCTGTCCAAGGTAACCGCCCGCGAAGGAGGCGCGCACGGCGTGACGAGCAACTGCGTGAATCCCGGCTATGTCAGGACACCGTTGGTTGAGGGGCAGGTGGCCGACCAGGCCCGGACGCACGGCATCTCCGAGGAACGGGTGGTATCCGAGGTCATGCTGGCCAACAACGCGATCAAGCGGTTCGTCGAGCCGGAGGAAATTGCCGGGCTGGTGGCCTGGCTGGCCTCCGGCCAGGCCGCCATGGCCACCGGCGCCTCCTATGTCATGGACGGCGGCTGGACGGCCTAAGAAAACGCTCGGTTCCAACCGGGGCTGCCAGTACCAACGCTCGGTTGCAACCGGGGCGAAGTTGGCGAACGCTCCCGCGCAATCGGGGCTGTGACTACCAACGCTCGGTTGCAACCGGGGGGAAATCGGCCAACGCTCCCCTCAGGGTGAGTGAGCGTTGCCCAATAACGCCCCGGTTGCAACCGAGGGTTGGTGGATAACGCCCCGGTTGCAACCGAGGGTCGTCAGGCGGGGACGAGCTGGGCTTGGCGGCGGCGGGATTCCTGCAGGAACGCCGCCACGACGGCCTGCACGGCGGGGGAGCGCAGCGACTCGGGCCTCGCCGCGGCCCAGAACTGCACCGTTTGCGAAACCTCTCCGGGCAGCACGCGGACCAGGCCCTCCTGCCGGTCCGCCATGAAGGCCGGCAGCATGGCGATCCCGGCGTTGGCCCGCACCGCCTCGATCTGGGCGAACACGCTGGTGGCCTGGAACTCGGCCGGCTCGCTGGTCAGGCGG
This sequence comes from Arthrobacter sp. SDTb3-6, assembly GCF_013376095.1. GTDB lineage: Bacteria > Actinomycetota > Actinomycetes > Actinomycetales > Micrococcaceae > Specibacter. The sequence continues at coordinate 23,504 of NZ_JAAMFN010000018.1, forward strand.
TGGTGCTGCTGGGCCAGTTCGGCCACCTGCAGCGTGGATTCCACGTAGGAAATGAATCGGTGTTCCTTCAGCTCCTCCTCGGTCTGCGGCAGCCCGCGGGCCTGCGCATACCCCGTCCCCGCATACAGGCGCAGCGTGTAGTCGGAGAGGAAAATGACCTCCGCCCGGCCGGCGTCGACGCTGCCGGCAACCACCTCCAGGTCCACCCCGGAGCGGTTCCGGCTCAGCCGCCGCGTGGCGCTGAGCAGTTCCACCCGGAGCATGGGGTGCTTGCGCTGCAGCTTAACGAGGGCCGGCGTGGCCACCAGCGCGCCAAAGCCGTCGGACGCGCTGACCCGCACCATGCCGGAGACGGGGTCCATGCGCTGCTCCACGCCCGCGGCCAGCGAACTCAGGCTCGTTTCGATGCCTTCCGCCGCGGCAACGGCCGCGCGCCCCAGCTCCGTCAGCTCCCACCCCTGCGGCGTGCGTTCCAGGGTCCGTCCGCCCAGCTGCTTGTCGAGTGCCAGGATGCGCCGCGACACGGTGGTGTGCGTGGTTTCCAGTGCGTTGGCCACGGCGGTGAAGCGCCCCAGCCGGGCCACCGTCAGCAGCACCAGCAGGTCGTCCGGGCTCGGAAACCTCTTGAAATCCATCGCGGCTCAACCCCCGTGTGTCATCGAAGTGCAAATTTGCACAGCCCATCTGCCTATTTCGGTCTTGTTTGCACTCTATCAGGGTGTGATGCTAGTCATATCCGGCATTGAAAACGGGCCGGGGCATAATGAACTGTGTAGGCAAAGGGGCTTTCATCATGGCAGTTGTGGCATGGATCGGTTTGGGGCACATGGGCGGGCCCATGACGGCGAACATGGTCAAGGCGGGGCACACCGTCAAGGGCTTCGACCTCAGCGCACCGGCGTTGGAGGCCGCCGTCGCCACCGGTGTGCAGGCGGCAGCCTCGGTTGAGGCGGCACTCGAGGGAGCCGACGTCGTCTTTACCATGCTGCCCAAGGGCGACCATGTCCGCAACGTGTACTTTGGGGACGCCGGCATCCTGGCCAACGCCGCCAAGGACACCCTCCTCATTGACTCCTCCACCATCGACATCGAGTCAGCGCAGGCCGTGCACGACGCCGCCGCTGCCGCCGGCTTCCGCTTTGTGGACGCCCCCGTCTCGGGCGGCATGAGCGGGGCGGCCGCCGGGACCCTCACCTTCATGGTCGGCGGGGAGGCCGGCGCCGTGGCCGACGCGTCCGGCTTCATCAAGCCGATGGCCGCGAACATCATCCCGACGGGCGGCGCCACCACGGGCCAGGCCGCGAAGATCTGCAACAACCTGATGCTGTTCATCAACCTGGCCTCCACCTCGGAAGGCGCCGTTCTGGCGGACCGGCTGGGCCTGGACAAGCAGGTCTTCTGGGACATCGCCTCCGTCTCCTCCGGCGACAGCTGGGCGCTGCGCACCTGGTACCCGGTGCCCGGCGTCGTGCCCACCTCCGCGGCCAACAACAACTTCGCCCCCACGTTTACGGCCGAACTGGCCAACAAGGACATCGGCCTGGCCATCGCTGCCGCCCGCAGCACCGACACGCCGCTGGAAATCGGCGAACACGTCCAGCAGCTGTTCCAGCGCCTCATCGACGGCGGGCAGGGCGGCAAGGACTGCAGCATGATCGTTTCCCTGGTGGACGGCTCGCTCCCGGCGGGCGAAGCGGCTCCCGCCGCACACAACGGATAGGAAGGCAACTCCCATGACCGAGGTTTCAACGAACGCCGCCGTCCGCGACTGGCCCATGTGGATCGGGGGAGAGGAACAGCCCTCCGCCGGCGCACAGTGGCGCGAGGTCTTCAACCCCGCCCGCCGCGAAACAGTCATCGCACGCGTCCCCGCCGGCACCGTGGAGGACGTGGACCGTGCCGTGACCGCCGCCCGCGCCGCCTTCCCGGCCTGGCGCGCCCAGCACTTCACGGGCCGGGCCCGGGCGCTGCTGGCCATCGCCGACGAACTGGAGCAACGCAGCGAGGAATTCGCCCTGCTGACGGCCCTGGACACCGGCAACGCGCTGCGCACCCAGGCCCGCCCGGAATCCACCACCATGGTGGCGATGTTCCGCTACTTCGCCGGGATCGCCGGGGAGGTCAAGGGCACCACGCTGCCCGCCGGGGACAACCAGCTGCAATACACGCGCCTGGAGCCCCTCGGGGTCGTCGCCGCGATCCTGCCGTGGAACTCGCCGCTGATGATCGCCGCGTTCAAGATCCCCGCAGCGCTGGCCGCCGGCAACACCGTCATCATGAAGGCGGCCGACGACGCCCCGCTCACCATCCTCAAGCTGGCCGAGGTGTGCAACCGGCACCTGCCGGCCGGCGTCGTGAACGCCTTGACGGGCCGCGGCGGGGTGATCGGCAGTGCGCTGGCCAACCATCCCGGCGTCGACAAGGTCTCCTTCACCGGCTCCACCGAGGTGGGCCGCGAGGTGGCCGGCGAGGCAGGGGGGCGCCTGGCGCACATGTCGCTGGAGCTCGGTGGGAAAAACCCGTCCATCGTGTTCCCCGACGCGGCCGACGACGACGAACTCCTCGACGGCCTGCTCCTCGCCTCGCGCTTCACCCGGCAGGGCCAAAGCTGCACCGCCGGCTCCCGCCTGTTCCTGCACGAGGACATCTACGACGACGTGCTCTCCCGCCTCAGTGCCAAGCTGGGTGCGCTGAAGGTGGGCGACCCGCTGGACGAGGCCTCCGACATGGGCGCCATCATCAACCACAAGCAGCACACCTCCATCACCGGGTTCCTCGACGAAGGCCGCGCCACCCCGGGCATGAAGGCGGTGCTGGGCGGCAGCGCACCCGCCGAAGGCCCGCTGACCGAGGGCTACTTCCACCTGCCCACCGTCTTCAGCGGCGCCCGCAACGACTTCCGGCTGGCCCGGGAGGAGATCTTCGGCCCGGTCCTGGTGGCCATTCCGTGGAGGGACAGGGAGGACGTGATCCGCATGGCCAACGACACCAACTACGGGCTGGCCGCCTACGTGTGGAGCCACAACCTGGACAACGCACTGGACACCGCCCACCGGATCGACGCCGGCTGGGTGCAGGTCAACCAGGGCGGCGGGCAGGTGGTGGGCCAGTCCTACGGCGGGTACAAACAAAGCGGCATTGGCCGGGAGGTGTCCCTGGAAGGCATGCTGGCCGGGTTCACGCAGACCAAGCAGATCAACGTCAAGCTGCGCGGGGTGACCAATGGGTGACGGCCTGCCGCTGGAGGGCGTGCGCATCCTGGACCTCAGCCGCGCGCTCGCCGGCCCATATGCCACCGCCCTGCTGGCCGATCTCGGCGCGGAAATCATCAAGACCGAAAGCATCAAGGGCGGGGATTCCAGCCGGTCCTGGCCGCCGTTTGAGGACGACCACAGCCTGTACTTTGACTCCGCCAACCGGGGCAAGGAGTCCATCGCGATCGACTTCTACAGCCAGGGCGGCCGGGAACTGCTGTGGAAACTGGCGGTGGCCTCCGACGTCGTGGTGGAAAACTTCCGCCCCGGCGTGCTGGCCACGATGGGCCTGGACCCGGAGGCGCTGCGCGCAGCCAAGCCCGGGATTGTCATCGCCTCCGTCAGCGGCTTCGGCGCCACCGGCCCGCTGAGCCAGGCGCCCGGCCTGGACCAGGTGGCGCAGGGCATGAGCGGGCTGATGTCCGTCACCGGCGCCGACGCGGACCACATGTACCGTGTGGGCGTGCCGATCATTGACATGGTGGCCGGCATCAACACGGCCCTCGGCATCGCCGCCGCCCTGGTGGGCAGGGACCGGACCGGCGTGGGCGCGGAGGTTTCGACGTCGCTCCTGGAAACGGGCCTGGCGCTGGGCGCGTTCCAGGGCCAAAAATATCTCAGCTCCGGCGAGGTCCCGGAGCCGCAGGGCAACAACCACCCGGTCCTGTCGCCGTACGGGGTGTTTGCCACGGCGGACATCCCCGTCATCATCGCGGTGGGCAACCAAAAGCAGTGGCGGGACGCGTGCGTGCTGCTGGGCGACCCGGAGCTGGCCGGGCATCCGGACTACGCCACCGGCAAGCTGCGCAACGTGAACCGGGCCGCGCTGAAGTTGGTGCTGGAGGGGCTGCTGGCGCACCGGACAGCCGCCGAATGGCTGCCGCTGCTGCGCGGCGCCGCGATCCCCGCCGGGCCCATCTACAACTACGAACAGGCGTTTGCGGACCCGCAGGTCCGGGCGCTGGACATGGTGCAGACCGTCCGGCGCACCGATGGTTCGGAGCTGCCCCTGGTCCGCGGGCCCATTTCCGTCAACCGGCAGGCGCCGCGGATCCGCAAGGCCCCGCCGGCCCTGGGCGGGGACACCCTCGCCGTGCTGGACCGGCTCGGGCTCAGCGCCGAGCAGGTCGCCGGGCTGGTGGACGCCGGAATTGTGCTGGCGGCACCGGGGGCCGCCCCCGGGACGACGGCGGACGCCGCGTTGGGTGCCGCGCCATGAGCGGGCGCGGGACGGGCACCCTGCGGGTTGAGCGAAACGGGCCGGTGGCCACGCTGGTCATGGACAACCCCTCGATGCGCAACGCCATCACCGCGGACATGTGGCCGCAGTTCGCCGAGCTGCTGCCGTGCCTGGAGGACGACGACTCCGTGAAGGTCCTGGTGGTGCGCGGGGCCGGGACGCACTTTTCCGCGGGCGCGGACATCGCCTCGGTGCAGGACATCCTCCGCGACCCCGCCACCGGCCAGCGCGACGGAGGGGACATCACCCTGGCCGAGACCGCCCTGGCCCGCTTCCGGAAACCCACCGTGGCGGCCGTCGACGGCTACTGTGTGGGCGGCGGCTGGCAGATTGCCGGTGCCTGCGACATCCGGCTGGCGTCGGAGAACGCGGTGTTCGGCATCACCCCGGCCAAGATCGGCATCGTCTACCCGCTCTCCGGGATCCGGAAGCTGGTGGAACTCGCGGGACCGGCCGCGGCCAAGTACCTGCTGTTCAGCGCCGACATGGTCAACGCCGTGGAGGCCCGGCGGCTCGGCCTGGCGATCAAGGTGCTGCCCATTGACACTTTCTGGGCCGATGTCCAGGCATTTGCGCTGCTGCTGGCCGGGCGCTCGCAGTTTTCCATCCAGTCGCAAAAGGAGCTGGTTGACGCCATTGCCGGCCACCTCCCGGAAGCCGACCTGGCCGAACGCAACTCCTACTGGCAGCGTGAAATGGCGGCCAGCGCCGATCCGAGGATCGGCGTGGCCGCCTTCCTGGCAAAGGAAACGCCAAGGTTCACCTGGCTCCGCCCCCAATCCTGACCGCCCTTCCGACGCTCGGTTGCAACCGGGGCGGTTAAGCCCGGCCCTCGGTTGCAACCGGGGGCCGTTCGGGGATCGCTCCCGCAATCTTGCAACCGATGGTTGGTGGGATGTGCCCCGTTTGCGCGGGAGGGTCGCGGGAAAACGCCCCGGTTGCAACCGAGGGCTGGTTCGGGTGGTCAGTCCTCCGTGAGCTTGCCGTGGGCGAGGCGGAATTTTCTGTCCGTCTGGGCCGCCAGGGCGTGGTCGTGGGTGACGACCAGGATGGTGGTCTTTTTCTCGTGGGCCAGCTGGCGCAGGAGGGCGATGATGAGCTCACCCGTCTCGTCGTCCAGGTTGCCCGTGGGCTCGTCGGCCAGAATCAGCTTCGGGTTGTTGGCGAGGGCCCGGGCGATCGCGACGCGCTGCTGCATGCCGCCGGAAAGCCTGTTGGCCAGGCGGCCGTGCATTTCTTCGCCCAGCTCGACCTGGTTGAGCAATGCACCCGCCCGCTTGCTGCGTTCGGCATGGGAGACGCCGGCGAACTCCATGGGCAGCATGACGTTTTCCTTGGCCGACAGGTTCGGGATCAAGTTGTAGGACTGGAAGACAAAGCCGATGTCATCGCGGCGGTAGGCGGTGAGCTTGCGGTCCGGCAGCGTGGAAATGTTTACCTCGTCCACGAACACGTCCCCGGAGGTCGCCTTGTCCAGGGCGCCGAGGAGGGACAGCAGCGTGCTCTTGCCGCTGCCGCTCTTGCCCAGGATGGCGGCAAAGGTGCCCTGCTCCAGGCTGAAGCTCACCCCGTTGACGGGCTTGATGGTGCGGTCCCCGGAATTGAAGGACTTGACTACGTCTTTGACGTTCAGCATGGCTTACTCTCCTCGCAGGACTTCGATGGGGCGGACCTTGGCGGTCAGCAGGGCCGGTATCAGGGCGCCGATGGCGGCGATGGCCAGGATTCCGACGGCGCCCAGCACCAGCGTCTGCCAGCCGACGGAGGTGCTGATGGTGCCAATGAGCTGGCTGGCGCCGGCAAAGGCGCCGCGGGTGCGGGTGAACCCGCCGCTGAATCCGCCTCCACCGCCAAGTCCGCCGCGGCCCCCGAACCGGCCGACGGCCGCGTTGGTGGAGGTGGTGTTTCCCGCCACGAGGGCGCTGACGATGGGGTTGGAGCTGAAGGCCGCCACGGCGGCACCCACCACGCTGCCCAGGACCACCAGCACCATCGCCTCGATGACGAACTGGAGGCCGATGGTGCGGTTGGACGCGCCGATGGCCTTGAGGACGCCAATTTCACGGCGCCGTTCGCGCACCACCATGATCATGATCAGCAGCACGATCAGCCCTGCCGTCACGAGCGAGGCGATGAAGGCGATCAGTGAAATGTTCTGCACGCTGCCCAGGGACGTGATGGCGGCCTGCAGGTTGTTCGAACCGGCGGTCACGTCGACGTTGGAGGCGCCCAACGCGCTGGTCAGCGCGGCCTGGGTGGAGGAGACATTCTCAATGCTGTCCACGACCACGTTCAGGCTGCTCAGCTGCCCGGCCTGGTCCACCAGCGTCTGCGTGGCCGCGAGGGGCAGGTAGATGCCGTTGTTGTCGAACGCGTCGCCGGCGTCGAAAATGCCTGTGACCTTCATGGTGCGGCTTTGGACGGTGAAGGTGGAGCCCACCTTCAGGGAATTCTTGGTGGCCAGGGTGGAACCCACCAGGGCCTGGGTTGAATTGGCGGCAAAGTCCGTCAGCTGCGAACCGCCCGTCAGCTTGATGGCGGTTCCGGCCGCCGTGGCCGAGGTGGAGACGCCCGTGGCCTGGATCGGAATGCTGAAGGCCGGACGGGTGGTGGTGCTGCCGGAGCCGCCGTCAGGGGAGCTGCCGTTGCTGTTGTTGCGCTGGCCCAGCACGCCGGGGTCGACGGCGGAGACCAGGCTGGTGGTGCCGCTGGTGCCGAAGCGGCCGCCCCTGGATCCGCGGTCGGCGCCGCCGTTGCCGGAGGCGGAGCCCGCGGAGGCGGAGTCCGCGGCCGCGTTGGCCAGACGGACGGTGAGCGCCTCGTTGACGCCGGTCACGTGGGCGACGGCCGCCGCCTTGGTGGCGTCCGCCGTCGTCAGCGGGTTGCCGCCGCCAAGTCCGCCGCGGGACCCGGCGGGGTTGACCATGAGGGTGTTGCCCACGGAGGCCTTGAGTGAGTCGACCTTGGCGCCCACCGCCTGGTTGGCCACCAGCATGGCCAGCGCGAGGCCGATCGCCACCGCCAATATGACCACGACGGCGCCGCTGCGCACCTTGTTGCGGAACGCGTTGCCCACGCTCCGGGAAACCACACCCATGTCCTGCTCCCTACAATTGTGGCTGCCCGTGCGGCAGCCGTCCAGGTGCCATCCTCTGGCCGCGGACCGCGTGTTTCATTGGGACAGGCTGTGCGTGGGATGTGAGAATCCGGCCCGCTAGACTTGGACCAGCGAACACATGCCGACACAATTGAGGGTCTTTTGCTGGAATTTACCGCCCGATTTGCCACTGCCGCCGAGATTGAGAGCTGGGACACCCTGGTCACGGCGAACCCCAACGGCGGCAACCTTCTCCAGTCCGCTTCCTTCGCGGCCGTCAAAAGGATCCACGGCTGGACGCCCCAGTTCCTGGCGTTCGACAGCGCCGAGTACACCAGCTACAACCTGGCCCTGGAGAAGGGGTTTCCGGGGCTGGGGCGGCTGTGGTACCTCATCAAGGGCCCGGACACCCGCGAGGTGGAGCACCTCCCGGCGATGATGGCAGCGCTGCACGCATTCACCCGGCGCGCCAGGCTCAACGTCTTTGCCGCGAAGATCGAACCCGACATCGTGGCCTCCCCGGAGGCCCGCGCCGTGCTCTCCGGGGCCGGCTACGTCAAGGTCCCCGACCTGCAACCCAACGACAGCACCGCCCTGCTGGACATCACCGCGGAACCTAACCAGCTGCTGCGCAACCTCCACTCGCGCGGGCGCAACGCCGTGCGACGCGCCATCCGCGAGGGGGTGGAAGTGGTCCGCCCCGAAGCGACCGAGGCCACCATGCGCGCGCTCTACAACCTCATGGTGGGCACCTTCGAGGCCAAAAATGCGGGGGTGGCGCGTGAGTTTGGCTACTTCCGCCAGTTCTGGTCCGAGTTCGCCAGCCGCGGCCAGGGCCGGTTCTACTTTGTGCACGAAAACGGGGTCCCGTCGGTGGGCGCCTTCGTCATCAACTACGGCACCAAGGCCACCTACAAGGACGGCGGCTCGCTGCAGCAGCGCTCCCAGTACGGGGATTCCCACCTGATCCAGTGGGAGGCCATCCTGGACATGAAGGAGCTGGGCGCCGTCCAGTATGACTTCTGCGGCACGCCCCCGTCGGACAAGCTCAAGGACCCCAGCCACCCGCACCACGGCCTGGGCCTGTTCAAGACCAGCTTCACGAAGACGGTCACGGATTTCGTCGGCTGCTGGGATGTGGTGTTCAGCCCCGTGCGGTATAAATTGTGGACGGTTGCGGGGGAAAGGGTGTTGCGCCAGCTGTACACCCGACGCACGGGCCAAAAGTTTTACTAGCCTTTTTGACCATGGACACGTCCGACGGCGGCCCCTCCGGCCGCTGTTGTGTCCGGTGGGGCACGTCCCCTGAGGAGAACGGATGAGCAGCAGCTCCAACAACCGGGACAAGCGGGGCCCGGCGAAGCGCGGCCCGGCGAAGCCCACCGCACCGCCGGGGGAGGCCGCGCTGTCCGGGCAACCCGAAAAGGGTCCCTCGGCCACGCGCGACGTCCCGGCAGCCGGGCCGATTCCGCTGGTGCCGGCGCCCCTGCACATGCCACCGCTGCTCCCGCCGCCGCGCCCCAACAAGGCCGCCCGCACCGTGCTGCGACGCCTGGTGCAGGGGGAGACCCCGCCCACGGCGCCCATGAACATTGTGGAACGGCTCGCCGGCAGCCCGTACGCGAACCCGACGATCCAGGTGGGCCTGGCCGACGAATCGGCGCGCAAGACCATCGACTTTGCGCTGCGCCTGGCCGAGACCATGTTCCGGTATGGTGCCGGCGCGCTGGAGGTGGAGACGTCCATCATTGCCGTCACGGCCGCCTTTGGCCTGCGCAACATCGAGGTGGACATCACCAACCAGTCGGTCATCATCAACTACGCACACCGCGACGGCGTGCCCATCACCTTGCTGCGCGTGGTCCGGTCCTGGACCAGCAACTACGCCGGCCTGGTCCAGGTCCACGAGCTCGTGACGGACATCGTTTCCGGCGGCGTGGCCCGGGACGACGCCTACCGCCGCCTGGACACCATCATCAAGCGGCCCAAGCCGTTCCCGCGCTGGATGGTATCCCTGGCCGAGGCGGTGTTCGCCGCCGCCGTGGTCGGCGTGATCGGCGGCGGCCTGCTGGGCATGCTGGTGTCCCTGGTGACCATCCTGCTCGCCGGCCAGATTGCACGCGTGCTTGGCAAATGGCGGGTGCCGGACTTCTTCGTCACCGCCATCACCTCCTTCATCATCACCCTCGTGGCCGTGGTCTGTTTCATGTTCCACGTGCCGCTGAGCCCCTCGATGGTGGTGGCCGGCGGGATCCTGCTGATGCTGCCCTCGGGGCGGCTGGTCTCCGCCGTCCAGGATGCCATCAACGGCTTCCCCGTTACGGCGGCCGGGCGCTTCCTGTCCGCATTCCTGACGTTTGGCGCCATCGTCTCCGGCATCGCCGTTGCCCTGGTCAGCGCGTCCATGCTGGGCGGGGACCGGATCAAGGTGGCGGAACCGATCGTCGGGTCCCTGCCGCTCTACATCGTCCTGCCGCTGGTCGCCGTGGCCACCGTGACGCTGTGCATCGCCGAACAAACCTCCGTGCGCCTGCTGGTGCCCACCATGGCGGTGGCGCTGGCCGGCTACCTGGCCTATTACGGCGGGATCGAGCTGGGCCTCGGCGCCCGTTTTGCGCCCGCCCTGGCCGCGATCGTGGTGGGCATCCTGGCCCGCATCATCGCGCTGCGGCTGGGCGCCCCGCAGCTGGTGGTGGCCGTGCCGTCCATCATCTTCCTGCTGGTGGGCCTGTCCATCTTCCGGGCCATGTTCGTCCTGACGCTCACGCCGGCCGACTCGGTGACCGGCGCCGTCGGAATCTTCAATGCCCTGGTGGTCATCCTTGCGGTGGCGGCCGGGGTGGTCCTGGGCGACAACATGGCCCGCCCGCTCACCAGGCCCCGCGGCCAGCAGGTCCGACGCCGCAACCGTCGCCGCTGACCGCTGCCGCCCTCCCGCACGGCTGCCGCGGTGCGGGCTAGAGGATCTTGCCGATGGGCTGCTTCTTCTCCGCCTGGAAGTAGTCCTCGGTCCGGCCGTAGGCCCAGTAGCCCGAGAGGGACACCTGGCTGCGGGCCAGGCCGCGCTGCTTGAACAGGACGTCGCGCAGGGCCTTCATGTACTCGCGCTCGCCGTGGACGAACACGTCGACGGCGCCGTCGGGCCAGGGGCCGCCGGCAACGGCGTCCGCCAGCAGCGTGCTCGCGTCCGGCGTGGCGCCGCGCCGGAACAGCCACACCACCTCGACGCCGGCCGGCGCGGCGATCGGCTGGATGTCCGCTTCCGTGTCCACCTCAAGGTAGGCGTAGCCCACGGCCCCGGCGGGCAGCGCCTCAAGGGCCGCCGCAATGGCGGGCAGGGCCGCCTCGTCGCCGCCCAACAGGTACCAGTCCGCGTCCGGGTTGGGCCGGTAGGCGCCGCCGGGTCCGGAAAAGATGATCCGGTCCCCGGGGGCGGCAGCGGCAGCCCACGGTCCGGCCAGGCCGCTGTCGCCGTGAATGACAAAGTCGATCGCGAGCTCCTGTGCGGCCAGGTCCAGCCAGCGCACGGTGTACGTGCGGGTGGCTGGCCACTGTTCCCGCGGCATGGTCTCGCGCAGCGCAAACACATCCACGGGCTCGGCATAGTCCACGCCGGGCTGCAGGAAGTGGATTTTCACGTACATGTCGGTGGCGTCCTTGGCTTCAAAGGCGGCCAGGCCGGGCCCGCCGGCCACGACGCGCACCATGTGCGGGCTCAGCTGTTCCGTGCGCACCACGTCCAGCACGAACTGGGGCCGGCGCTTCACGGCCGGGGCAACCACCGTTTCCTTGCCGGTGTCAGCGGAATTCACAAATCGCTCCTGGGAAAAGGGGGCGTCGGCAGGACCGCCCATGAAGTCGGGTTGTCCTCACGCTATCAGGGGCTGCCGGCCGCTGCCTGCAGGTGGTCAGGCGGGCAGCCGCCAGTCGACCGGCCCGCTGCCCTGCAGCTCCAGCGACGCGTTGATGCGGCTGAACGGGCGCGAGCCGAAAAACCCGCGCGACGCCGACAGCGGGCTGGGGTGGGCCGCTTCAATGATGGCGGTGCCCGCCAGCAGCGGCGCCAGCTTTTGTGCGTCGCGTCCCCACAGCACGCTTACCAAGGGCTGTTTCCGCGCAGCCAGTGCCTTGATGACGGCCTCCGTGACGCCTTCCCAGCCACGACGCCGGTGCGAGCCTGCCGCGCCCGGCGCCACCGTGAGCACGCGGTTGAGCAGGAGGACGCCCTGGCCGGCCCAGGCGCTGAGGTCGCCGTGCGCTGCCGGGGCGATGCCGAGGTCGGCCTGCAGTTCCCTGTAGATGTTGTTCAGGCTGCGGGGGAGGGGCCGGGTGGCCCGGTCCACGGCGAAGGCCAGGCCCACCGAATGCCCGGGCGTCGGGTAAGGGTCCTGGCCCACCACCAGGACCTTGACGCCGGACAGGGGCGCGGCCAAGGCGCGCAGCACCCGGGCGGGGGGAGGCAGGAAGGAGGTCCCGGCGTCGTACTCCCGGCGCAGCATGCGCCCCAGGTCCCGAAGGGCATGTTCCTGGCCGGCCAGGGCCGCAGCCCAGTCAGGTGACAGCAGCGCGAGCGGGTCCGTGCCCAACGTGTCGAGTGCCTGCAGCTGCGCGGCGTCCCAGGCGGCCGGGGAGGGGAGGTCAAAAAGACCGGGGGTGGAGTCCATGGTTCCATTCTCACCGCATCCACGGAATGACACGGCTGTCATTCGCCTTTATCATGGAAGAGTGGCGCGCCGGCAGGGCGCCGCAGCAAAAACCGGGCCGGCAAAAACCGGGCCGGGATGTGGAACTGAAGGAGTGTGCAGTGGTGCCAGCAGCCGAACCGTCGCAGCATGTGCCCGCCGCAGGGCACGGTGACGCGGCAGGGCTGGGCGAGCGGGAGGCCCGGATGCTGGCCCTGGAACGGCAGTGGTGGAAGTATGCGGGGGCCAAGGAACAGGCCATCCGCGACATGTTCGACCTGTCCGCCACCCATTACTACCAAATCCTCAATGCGTTGATCGACACCGAAGCCGCCTTGGAGCATGACCCCATGTTGGTCAAGCGGTTGCGTAGACTACGTACATCGCGCCAAAAGGCCCGGACCGCACGCCGGCTCGGAAACTGACGCACGCTTCCACTGCCTCACCCCCAAGGACAGCACTGCACCATGACAAATTACCCGCGGGACGAATTTGACCGTGTTCCGGAGAACTCAGCGCGCCACGGCGTCCACCGTGCCTCACTGGAGGTCGCCTCGCGCAGCCTGGTGCCGCTGATGATCTTCGGTGTTGCGGCGCTGTGTGTGGGCCTGTTGGCGTTCCTGATCGTGCCCAAGTTCAGCGGCCACGAGATGGCCGCGATCCCGCCGGCCAGCCAGTCCGCCACCGCCCCGGCCACGCCGCACAGCAAGCAGCCGGCCACCACCAAGGCCCCCAGCGCTGCCCCGAGCACCGCTCCGGCCCCGACGCCGTCGGCCGCACCGGCTGCCACGGTGGACAAGTCCACCGCCGTCGTGGTCTTCAACGCCACCGGCATCGGCGGACTGGCGGCCCGGTACAGCGGACAGCTTGCCGCGAACGGCTGGACCGTTGCACAGACCGGCAACTGGTCCGGCTCCCCGCAGGGCATTTCCTCCATCATCTACAACGGCGCGGCACAAAAGGCCAATGCCGAGGCCCTTGGCAGGCTGCTGAACATCTCCACGCTGCTGGACTCCGCCGAGATGGGTGTTCCGCTGACGATCATCCTCGGCCCGGGCGCGTAGGGGCACCACCCACGCGCCGGTGCCTCCTGCGCCCCGGTTGCCGGCGTCAGTCCTTGAGCGGAATGCCCCTCGCGTCCGTGCGGAAACCATCGTTGCCGACCAGGATCAGGATCCCCTCGACCAGGCCCCAAATGGCGATGGCCCAGGCGAGGGCGCCGAAGCTGATCACGGAAATGAGCAGTTGGATCAAGGCCTTCTTGGTATAGCCGAGGTAGAAGTTGTGGATGCCGAGGGAGCCCAGCAGTATCCCCAGGACGCCGGCTGCAACCTTCGACTTTTGCCCTCCCTGGGGCAGGCCGTAGCCGGGCTGCTGGAACTGCTGTTGCGGCTGCTGGTAGACCGGCGGTTGCTGGTATGGCTGTTGCGGCTGCTGGTAGACCGGCGGTTGCTGGTATGGCTGTTGCGGCTGCTGGTAGACCGGCGGCTGCTGGTATGGCTGAGGCGGCTGGCCGAAATAGGCTGGCGGCCCCTGGCCGGCGGGTTGCTGGTGCGGCGGCTGTCCATGGCTGGGCGGGGCAGGCTGGTCATAGCCGGCCGGGACGCCGGGCTGCCGGGCCGGATCGGCGGGGTTTGGGTTCTCGGTCATGGGGGCTCCTTGGTGTCGCGGACGTTGGCAGTTCCAGCGCCCCTGCGGCCGGTGCACGTGCCCCAGGTGCTGTGCTGACGACTTTCTGTGATTAACGCTAGCCGCTTATGCGAAACAGTGAAAGCATTCAGCGCCCGGCCATGCACCCGGCCAGGCGCCCCTGCGTTCGCCCGCAGCACACATGAAGGCCGCGCGCTTGCACTCTTAGGTGTCGAGTGCTAATTATTGACTTAGCACTCTGAGGTGGTGACTGCTAGATCCTAGCCAGCCGTCCGCCGTCGGAGGTCAATACCTTTCCTCCAGTGGTGAGGATTCCGGGGCAGGCGTGAAAGAGATCGCCGGCTTTGGGTCCGTCCGTCGCGGGCACCACTTGGGGAGCAGAGTCCATAATGACTGTCCCGAAAGGACTGAAGCCTACATGGCCAAGATCATTGCATTCGATGAAGAGGCACGCCGCGGCCTTGAGCGCGGATTGAACATCCTCGCCGACGCCGTCAAGGTCACATTGGGCCCGCGCGGCCGCAACGTCGTCCTGGAAAAGAAGTGGGGCGCCCCCACGATCACCAACGATGGTGTTTCCATCGCCAAGGAGATCGAGCTGGACGATCCTTATGAGAAGATCGGCGCCGAGCTGGTCAAGGAAGTCGCCAAGAAGACCGACGACATCGCCGGTGACGGCACCACCACGGCCACCGTGCTGGCCCAGGCCCTGGTCAAGGAAGGCCTGCGCAACGTCGCCGCCGGAGCAGACCCGCTCTCGCTCAAGCGCGGCATCGAGAAGGCCGTTGCGGCCGTCATCGACCAGCTGCTCGTCTCCGCCAAGGAAATCGAGACCAAGGAAGAGATCGCGGCCACGGCCTCCATCTCCGCCGGCGACACCGAAATCGGTGCCCTCATCGCCGAGGCCCTGGACAAGGTTGGCAAGGAAGGCGTCATTACGGTCGAGGAGTCCAACACCTTCGGCCTGGAGCTGGAACTGACCGAAGGCATGCGCTTCGACAAGGGCTACATCTCCGCCTACTTCGTCACCGACACCGAGCGCCAGGAAACGGTCCTTGAGGACCCATACATCCTGATCGTCAACTCCAAGATCTCCAACGTCAAGGACCTCGTTGCCGTCCTCGAGAAGGTCATGGCGTCCAACAAGCCGCTGCTGATCATCGCCGAAGACGTTGAGGGCGAGGCCCTGGCCACGCTGATCGTCAACAAGATCCGCGGCCTGTTCAAGTCCGTCGCCGTCAAGGCACCGGGCTTCGGCGACCGTCGCAAGGCCCAGCTGGCAGACATCGCCATCCTCACCGGTGGCCAGGTCATCGCCGAGGAAGTCGGCCTGAAGCTGGAAAACACCACGCTGGACCTGCTCGGCAAGGCCCGCAAGGTTGTTGTCACCAAGGACGAGACCACCATCGTTGAAGGTGCCGGCGACGCCGACGCCATCGCCGGCCGCGTGGCCCAGATCCGCGCCGAGATCGAGAACTCCGATTCCGACTACGACCGCGAGAAGCTGCAGGAACGCCTGGCCAAGCTGGCCGGTGGCGTTGCAGTCATCAAGGCCGGTGCCGCCACCGAGGTTGAACTCAAGGAACGCAAGCACCGCATTGAGGACGCAGTCCGCAATGCCAAGGCTGCCGTGGAAGAGGGCATCGTCCCCGGCGGTGGCGTGGCCCTGATCCAGGCCGGCGTCAAGGCGTTCGACGCCCTGGACCTGACCGGCGACGAGGCCACCGGCGCCAACATCGTCAAGGTTGCCATCGACGCACCGCTGAAGCAGATCGCCTTCAACGCCGGCTTTGAGCCCGGCGTGGTGGTTGACAAGGTCCGCGGCCTGCCCGTGGGCCACGGCCTCAACGCCGCCACCGGCGTGTATGAGGACCTGCTGGCTGCCGGCGTCAACGACCCGGTCAAGGTGACCCGTTCGGCACTGCAGAACGCGGCCTCCATTGCAGGGCTGTTCCTGACCACCGAAGCCGTTGTGGCTGACAAGCCCGAAAAGGCTGCACCGGCCGGCGGCGGCGACGACATGGGCGGCATGGGCGGCATGGGCGGTTTCTAAACCCCTGCTTCCCCAATGGGCGTCCCCTCCCACGGTGGAGGGGGCGCCCATTGGCGTTTAAGTGTCGGATTCATCTGAAAGTATTGGGCCATGACAATTGTTGCGGCAGCCGATGGTTCGGCTTTGGGAAATCCCGGCCCCGCCGGATGGGCCTGGTATGTGGACGAGAACTGCTGGCGGGCCGGCGGCTGGCCACACGGGACAAACAACATGGGAGAGCTTATGGCCGTCCTTGACCTGTTCAAGTCCACGGCGCACCTCCCGCAGGAACCACTGCACATCCTGTGCGACAGCCAATACGTCATCAACTGCATCACCAAGTGGATGCCCGGCTGGAAACGCAAGGGATGGCGCAAGGCCGACGGCAAGCCCGTGCTGAACGTGGACCTGCTGAAGGAGATCGACGCCGCCATCGTCGGACGCAAGTACAAGTTCGAGTGGGTCAAGGGCCACGCCGGCCACGACCTCAACGAAGCCGCGGACGACCGGGCCCGCGACGCCGCCACAGCCTACCAGGCCAAGCGCGAGCCCAGGCACGGCCCCGGCTTCCCCGGCGCCGCACCGGCCGGAGCACAGGCTCAGGAGCCCGTCCCGGACCCTGCACTGGCCCGTGCCCCAATAACGGTTCCTGCCCCGGCAACGGCCCCCGCACAGCCCGAGCTGTTTTCCATGCTCGATGACGAACCGGACCCCGCCTTCGCGCCCCACCCTGCCGCCGCACTGGAAACCGTGGTGGAACTGGAGCGGGAACTAATGGACCCGGCGGTCCGCTCCGACCCCCTACGTGCCGGAGAACTCCTGCATCCGGATTTCGAGGAGATCGGTTCGTCCGGGCGCCGGTGGTCGCGCCAGGAAATCCTGGCCATGTTCAGCGACGGAGAAGCTGCGGAGGCAGGCCTTGAGGTCCTGACCCTCAACCGGCTCGACGCGGCCACGGCCCTGCTGACCTACCGCAGCACCGGCCCGAGGGGGAACTCGCTGCGCAGTTCCATCTGGCAGCACGAGAACGGCCGCTGGCAGGTGCGCTTCCACCAAGGCACCACGGAGGCGTAGCCCCGCCTCCTGCCGGGGCTGCCGCCGTGCCGGAGGCAGCCCCCTGCCGCCGGCCGGGTCAGCGCACCGTGAACATGCGCGCGTTCGCCTCCTCCGCCTGGGCATACTGGGTGGCCGCCATGGACAGGGCGGAGTTGATGCTTTCCAGTGACGCCTCGACCTTGACCTGGGTGGTGTGCCATTCCTGAAGCAGCGCCTGGAAGTTGGTGGCGGCCGCACCGCTCCAGGTGGCCTGCAGGTCCATCAGGTTGCGCTTCATGCCGTCGACCTCCATCCTGATGCGGTCCACCGAGCCCTTGACCGCGGTGCTTTTGACGGCGAGGTCGTCGCTGTTGACGTTGAACTGGGCCATGGGGTCCTCCTGCTCGTGGGGTTCCACCGCGTGGAACGCTGCCTGGACCTCCCACGCTAGGGCCGCGGCCGGCAGGGGCGCCACCGCAGTTCAGGCATGTGTGGGCACCTCAGCCGCCGGATGCCCCTGTGGAGGAAGCATCACCCTGCTGCGCCGTGCGGCCGGGGGCGCGGCCGGCCTCCCGGGGCACGGAACTGGGCACGGAACGGGGCTCAGTACCGGGCCCGGAACCGGGCGCCCGCAGGGGCTCGGGCGGGACGGGACGGTCAGCCGACGGCGCGTCCGGGGTGCCGGCGTCGTCCGGTTCCGCAAAGGGGAGTTCGATGACCATGGTGGCCCCGCCGCCCGGCGTCGGGTCCACCCGGACCGTGCCATGGTGCGAGGCGACGATGGCGGCCACGATGGCCAGGCCCAGTCCGCTGCCGCCGGTGTTCCGGTCGCGGGAGGAATCGGCGCGGTAGAACCGCTCAAAGATGCGGGGGGCCTCCTCGGCCGAGATGCCCGGGCCATGGTCGCGGACCTTGATGACGGACACCTTGTGACCGTCCGCCCGTTGCGTTCCGACCATGATTTCCACGGGCGAGCCCTCCGGGGTATAGCGCAGGGCGTTGCCCATGAGGTTGGCCACGACCTGGCGCAGCTTGGCCTCGTCGCCCAGGGTGGGCGCGGCGGCCCCCGTGCCGCCGTCGAGCCCCACGACGGTGAAGGCGCGGTCCCTGGCCGAGGCACGGGCGTCCAGGACGGCGTCGTGCCCGATGATCAGCAGGTCCACGGGCTTGGGCAGCAGCGGGCGCTGCTCGTCCAGCCGGGCCAGCATGAGCAGGTCCTCGACGAGCTCGCCCATGCGCTTGGCTTCGCTCTCAATGCGGCCCATGGCCGTGCCGACGTCGTCCGGGGTTTGGAGCGCGCCATGCCGGTACAGCTCGGAAAAGCCGCGGATGGTCACCAGCGGCGTGCGCAGTTCATGGGAGGCGTCCGCCACGAAGCGGCGCATGCGTTGTTCCGACGCCGTCCGGGCCGCAAAGGCATGCTCAATATGGGCCAGCATGGTGTTCAGGGAGCCGGAGAGCCGCCCCACCTCCGTGGAGGGGTTTTCAATGTCGACGCGGCGGGAGAGATCGCCGGCGGCAATGGCGGCAGCCGTCTTTTCCACCCGGCTCAGCGGCCGGAACGAGCGGCTGACCGTCCAGTACGCGATCATGGTGCCCAGCGTGATGGCCAGGATGGCGACGCCGGTGATGACGATGGCCAGCCGCTCCATGGTGGTGTTCAGGCTCTCGTAGGGCAGGCCCACCACCACATAGCCCTGGTATTCAGGCCGGCTGCCCAAAAGGTTCGCCGGGCCGTAGTTGAAGCTTGTGGGTGCGACGACCGTGATCCGCCAGGGGGCGCCGCCGTCGGTGCTGGGCACCGTGAACTTCTTGCCGTTGAGGGCCGTGGCCTGCTTCAGGGTGTAGTTCGGATAGACCGGCTTGTCCTGGCCCGAACGGTTCTGGTCCGCCAGGTCCGAATCGGAATAGTGGAACCCCACATAGTAGTCAAAGCCGAACGGCGAGTGGCCGGTGCTTGAGGAATCCAAGGTGCCGTAGACGGCAATCGAGCGTTGAAAGGTGGTCAGCTGCGCATCCATCTGGTCCTGCAGGAAGGAGCGCAGCAGCAAAAACGTTGTGGCCCCCAAGGCCAGCAGCGACAGCGCCAGCAGGGCGCTGATGATGGCCACCAGCTGCGAACGCAGGGAGGCGTTCTTCCACAACGTGATCAAGGTGGCTAGCGCTTGTCTGCTGTCCGCAGCACGTAGCCCACACCGCGCTTGGTCTGGATCAGGGCGGGCAGGGAGGAATCCGTGTCCACCTTGCGGCGCAGGTAGGAGATGTAGGACTCCACAATGGAGGCGTCACCGTTGAAGTCATACTCCCAGACGTGGTCCAGGATCTGCGCCTTGGAGAGCACCCGGTTGGGGTTGAGCATCAGGTAGCGCAGCAGCTTGAATTCAGTGGGGGAGAGCTCCACGGTCTTGCCGGCGCGGCGCACCTCGTGGGCGTCGTCGTCGAGCTCCAGGTCGGCAACGCGCAACACGGCGTCGTCGTCCTCCATGGGCTGGGTGCGCCGCAGTACGGCGCGGATGCGCGCCACCACCTCGTCCAGGCTGAACGGCTTGGTCACGTAGTCGTCGCCGCCGACCGTCAGGCCGGTCACCTTGTCCTCGGTGTCGTCCCGGGCCGTCAGGAACAGGACGGGGAAGTGCCGCCCGGCCGCGCGCAGGCGGCGCGTGACGGTGAACCCGTCCATGTCCGGCAGCATGACGTCCAGCACCGCCAGGTCTGGGTTGTGCTCTTCAGCCGCGGCCAGGGCCTCGCGGCCGTTGGCGGCCGCCACCACTTCGAATCCGGCGAACCGGAGGGAAGTGGAGAGCAGTTCGCGAATGTTGGGCTCGTCGTCAACAACGAGCAGCTTTGCTTCAGGTCCGGTCTTCTTCACCGTTTAAGTCTCCGACCATTGGCTGGGAATAAACTGACTATTCTGTGGGTAGTTTCTGTCAGCATACGCCCAGCTTGTTCCCAGCGGCTAGTATGGAACGGTGAAAAATTTCCCCCGCCGTGCCTGGTGCGACGGCGGGTGCGGCTCCCGTGGGCGGCCCGCGGGTCCGGGCGGCAGGACGGCGCCACACACGGTGTTTGGGTGGACCGTCTACTGGCGCCCGGCACCCTTGTTTCCCTAATGGCATTAGGGGACAATGGAGACATGGAAAAAGTACCGGATCGTCGCCGGGTGGGCAGGGACACCACGATGGGGGAAATTCTGGGCGCCGCCGTCGAGCTGATGGCCCGTGACGGCGTGGCGGGGATGTCGCTGTCCGCAGTGGCACGCCGCGTGGGCATGAAGCCGCCGTCCCTGTACGAGTACTTTCCTTCGAAACGCGACCTCTACGACGCCCTTTTTGAACGCAGCGCCGCCGGGCTCCGGGACGCCGTGGCCTCGGCCGGCAGCCAGCATCCGGACCAGCCCGTCGCCGCCCTGCGCGCCGGCGCCCGCGCGTTCGTGCAGTGGTCGGTGGGCAATCCTGTTGCGGCGCAGCTGGTCAACTGGCGGCCCGTGCCGGGGTTTGAGCCCTCGCCGCAGGCCTATGTGCCCAGCCAGGAGACGGTGGCACTGCTACGGGCGCAAATCAAGCTGGCCGTGTCACGCAACGAGCTGCGCGCGTCCGCGGCAACGGAGGAAGCCGTGCTGCTGTTCACCACGGTGGTGGCGGGAGTGGTCTCACAACAATTGGCCAACGAACCTGCAGGCGGTGGGTCCGGACGCTATGCGCGGCTGGTCGAACCGGCAGTTTCCCTGTGGCTGGAGCACTACTCACCCTAGGAAGGAACCAGCCCGTTTCCGCCACTGCCATTCCGGCAGCCCAACGCGCCACCTCAGCAGCCCTTTGCCTTGCCGTCGTGTCCGGCATTGCCGGGTTCCTCAACAGCCTGCCGGAGGCGCTGTGGCACGCCGGCACGGACTGCGCCGATGGAGCTCCGCGACGTCGCAGCCCACCTGGCCGGGGCCCGGGAAGACATCCTCAGCGTCCGCGCCACGCTGCGGCACCGCCAACTTGGACGACGCCGGTACCCCACCTTGGGGCGTTGGACGCCGCCAACCAGGTGCAGGTGGAGGAAAACCGGGGCCTTACCCCGGCGGACGCTGCCGTCCGCTACGCAGCCGGGGCAGCCAAGGTGGCATGGCGGCCAGGGCTCGCAAACCCGGCTGTCCGGCGTAGGGCTGACTTTGCCAGCGGGCTCTCCGGAAGGACCCCCGATTCGGGGCTGCGCTGCCTGGCGGGCGACCCGGCGCAGGCGGACCGGCTCGCCGGAACTGCGCGTAGTGTTTTAGGCCGCGGATCAGGGCCGATGGGCGTAGATTTCCACCGGTGCCAGCAGGCCCGCGCGGAAGGCGTCCAGAAGATTGCCCAGCGCCGGCCCTGCCAGCCCCAGCGGGGCGCCGCCATCGAGGGCCCGCTCCAGGAAGGCGATGCCCTCCGCGAGCGGCTTGGCCTCACTGTCCACCTCGAGGCCCGCCTGGCCCATGGCATCGCTGTAGGCCAGGGGCGGCTGCGGGAACGATGTCTCCCTGGTGGCGGCCCACGGCAGCGGGTAGGCCTCGATCCCGCCGCCCGCCAGCATGATGTCGTACACGGCCAGGACGCCGCCCGGGCGCAGGACACGGGCGGCCTCGGCCAACAGCCGGTCCTTGTCGCGGATGTTCATGCCCACATGGATCACCACGGCGGCGTCGAAGGAGCCGTCCGCCACCGGCAGGTCCAGGGCGCTGCCTTGGGTGAACTGCACGGAACTGACCAGCCCCGTGCGTTCGGTGAGACTTCTGGCGGCCGCCACGAACTCCGGCGTGAGGTCCACGCCGTGCACGTCGGCACCAAATTCGCCGGCCAGGTGGCGGGCCACCCCGCCCAGTCCGGAACCGATGTCCAGCACACGCGTCCCGGCCTCGATTCCGGCCCGCTCCGCCACCCGCGAGGTGGCGGCGCGGCCGCCGATGTGGAGCTGGTCGGTCCCGCGCAGTTCCGCCGGCGCAAAGTGCGCCGGATCGCCGCCGGCGTTGCGCACCACGGCCAGCAGCCGTTCCAGGACGTCGGCGCCGCCATAGTGCGCGGCCACCGATTCTTCGTAATCCATGACGCCTCCAGCTGCTGTGAACCCCGTGGCAAGTGATCCTACTCCGCGACCCCAGACGCTCGGTTGCAATCGGGGCGTTTTTTCCCAACGCCCGGTTGCAACCGGGGGTTGGAGTTAGGGGGCGTCGATGATGCGGTACGCGTAGCCTTGCTCGGCGAGGAAGCGCTGGCGCTTGGCGGCAAAGCCGGCGTCGACAGTGTCCCGCGCCACCAGCGTGTAAAAGCGCGCTGTGCGGCCGTCGGCCTTGGGGCGCATGAGCCGGCCCAGCCGCTGCGCCTCCTCCTGCCGGGAGCCGAAGGACCCCGAGACCTGGATGGCCACGGACGCCTCGGGCAGGTCGATGGAAAAGTTGGCCACTTTGGAAACCACGAGGGTGTGGATGAGCCCGCGCCGGAACTCGTCAAACAGCCGCTCGCGTTCCCGCACCGACGTTTCACCCTTGATCAGCGGCGCGCCGAGCCGTTCGGCAATCTCGTCGAGCTGGTCGATGTACTGCCCGATCACCAGCAGCTGCTCGCCTGCATGCTCGGCCGCCAGCCGTTCCACGACGGCGGACTTGCTCTCGCTGGAGGCGCACAGGCGGTACTTGTCGGCGTCGTCCGCCATGGCGTAGGCCATGCGTTCGTCCTGCGGCAGGTCGATCCGGACCTCCACGCAGTCCGCCGGGGCAATGTATCCCTGCGCCTCGATGTCCTTCCACGGGGCGTCGTACCGCTTGGGCCCGATCAGCGAGAACACCTCGCCCTCGCGGCCGTCCTCCCGCACCAGCGTGGCGGTCAGGCCCAACCGGCGGCGGGCCTGCAGGTCGGCGGTCATGCGGAAGATGGGGGCCGGGAGCAGGTGGACCTCGTCATAGATGATCAGCCCCCAGTCGTTGTCATTGAGCAGTTCCAGGTGCGGGTGGAGTCCGCCGCGGCGCACCGTCAGCACCTGGTAGGTGGCGATGGTGACGGGCCGGACCTCCTTGGCGGATCCGGAGTATTCGCCAATCTCAGCCTCCGTCAGGGACGTCCGTTTCAGCAGCTCGGCTTTCCACTGCCGGGCGGAGACGGTGTTGGTGACCAGGATCAGGGTGGTGGTGCCGGAGACGGCCATGGCCGCGGCGCCCACAATGGTCTTCCCGGCCCCGCAGGGCAGCACCACCACGCCCGAGCCGCCCGCGCAAAAGTTCTCCACGGCCAGGTTTTGGTAGGGGCGCAGCGACCACGCCCCGTCCTTGGGCGGCACGGCGTCGGCATCCCCGGCGGTCAGGGCAATGGGGTGCGGGGTGCCGTCAACGTAGCCGGCCAGGTCCTCCGCGGGCCAGCCGGCCCGGAGCAGCAGCTGCTTGAGCGCCCCGCGCTGGGAGGAGTGCACCACCACTGTCAGCGGGTCGATCCGCGGCCCCAGCAGAGGGCCGATCTTCTTGGCGTGGACCACCTCCTCCAACACGGGAAAATCGGTGGTGCGCATGACCAGCCCGTGGACGGGGTCCTTTTCCAGGCGCAGCCGCCCGTACCGGGACATGACCTCCGCAATGTCGATCAGCAGCGGATGCGGCACGGGGAAGCGCGAGTACTTCAGCAGCGTGTCCAGGACCTGCTCGGCGTCCAGCCCGGCGGCCCGCGCGTTCCACAGGCCCAGCGGCGTGATCCGGTAGCTGTGCATGTGTTCCGGCGCGCGCTCCAGCTCGGCAAAGGCCGCAATGGCGTGCCTTGCCTCGGTGGCCTGCGGGTGCGCCGTCTCCAGCAGGATGGTCTTGTCGCTTTGGACTATCAACGGCCCGTCGTTCATGCCCTGCCCTTCGTCCCTGTGCCTTCGATCAATTCCACGTCCATGACCCTGTGGAGGCTGAAAACGCGTTCGCTGTCCCGCCCGGGGTCGAACGCCCGCACCCGCCCCTCCGCGACGGTCGACGGGTGCACGCGCAGCCTTTCAGGCCGGCCTTCGCCGCTGACGGTGGTCAGCCAGACATCGGCCCTGTCCCGGATGGCGCGCTGCAGCTGCTCCCGGACCAGGGCGGGCGCAGCCTCCCCCCGCCCCGGCGTCCATGCCGGACGGCTGCGCAGCACGGCCAGCTGTGCCTCTGCCGCACCCCGGGGATGGCCGACGCCGTTCCCCGCCTCCCGCCGTTGGGCGGCCGCCGCGCCGTCCCCCGGGGTTTCGGCGGCGGGGGTTTGGGCGGCGGGGTCCCCGGCGTCGGGTGCATCGTCGGTCCTGCCTGCATCCGTCCCGTATTCGGCGGCCAGCAGGCGGGCGGCCTCGTACGGTGCCAATGCCTGGTGCGGTACGGCAGGGGCGGCGCGCCAGGCCCTGCCGGCGGGCCGGTCCGGTTCCGCCGCGGCCAGGTCCCCGGACAGGGAAGGGGAGTGCCCGGCGTCGAGCATTTCCCGGGCCAGGTCGGCCGGCGCCAGGGCAGAGACGGCCACGGTGGGCGAGACGGCCGTGAGCTGCAGGCGGGCGGCCCGGTCCCCGGCCAACAGCTCCGCCATCAGCGCCGGATCCTCCGTGCTCACCACGGCCGAGGCGGCGCCCAACGTGAAACGGCCGTGGCGTGAGTCGGCATCCGCAATGAGGTACGCCAGCGGCTGCGGCACGGACGTGGCCGAGTGCGCGGCCAGGAACTCCATGATCCCGGCCCCGGTGCGGCCGGCGGCCAGGGCCCGCCGGATCGAGGCGGGCGTGAAGCGGTACACGCCCGCCGTGCCCCGGCCCTCCGGCTCGGCGAGCAGGGACAGCTCCGCGGAGAGGGCCGGCGAGAGGTAGCCCGGCGCCACGGCGGTGAGGTCGCCCTGCAACAGGACATGTTCCACCGGGTCCGGCAGGGCGGCGGCCAGCAGGTCCAGGGCGCCGTCCCAGTCGCGCTCGATCACGGCCAGGCCCAGTTCCGTCAGCGCGGAGGCCCCGGTCAGGCCCAGGATCTCGGCCTCGGCCAGGAAACCGGCCAGGGCCCTGGCGATCCGGCGGGCCGGGCGCGGGTGGTGCCAGGCGTAATGCTCCAGGACCTGTTCCGGGGTGGGTGCCGGAACCATGCCGGGCTGTGCAGGAGCCTGCTGCTCCGTCGGGGCCGTTGGGGCGTTCGCTGCAGTGCCCCGGTGCAGGGTGGCGAGCACCTGCAGGGAGGTGGCGCGCAGTGCCGGCGCGTCCGCGCGGTGCGCCTCGCCGGCCAGCACGTTGACGGCAGGGGAGCCGGTGCCCACGAGCGAGGGCAGCCGGGCGGCGTCGAGCCAGGCGGAGGCCAGCCACAGCCACTGCTCGGCGCGGTCGCGCGGGCGCCAGCCCGACGCCGTGGCCTTCCACAGCGAGGTGTCCGGATCCAGCGTGATGAGCTTCGCCATGGCAGCCAACTCCAGATAAAAGTACGACTGTGCCATTTCAATTTCGAGGTCCCTGGCCAGGGCGCGCACGGCCCGCACGCCAACCCCTCCGGCCCGCAACGTGGCCAGCGGCGCGCCTTCCACGGAATCCAGCAGCCGGCCCATTGTCCGCAGCACGGCGGCGACCGCTCCCAAGGCCGCGTTGTCGCGCAACGCAGTGCGGACCTGCGCAACGGGGGTGCCGGGCGGTTCGGGTGCAAAGCGGGCCACCACCTTGCCGTGCCGCAGCAGCAGGCCCACCTCGCGGGGCAGCTCCACGTGGTCGTCGTCGACGGGAACCAGCAGGCCGTGCCCCAGCAGCCAGTTGACGGCCCCGCCTCCTTCTCCGGGGTCACACGGGCTGTCCGGGCCGCCGGGGTCGCGCAGGGCATGCCCCACCCGGCCCAGGGGGCCGGCGCCAAACTTGGCCAGCAGTTCCGCGGTGCCATCCGGTGCGCCCGCCAGCAACCGGGCAGGGTCCGTGTAAGAGCAGAGGTGGCGGTGCAGCGCAGCCGCGGGCCCGGCCGTCGTGCCGGGCAGCTGCAGGGCCGCCGCGATCCCGGCCAGCCGGTCCCGGCAGCCGGGGAGGGAATCGGCCAGTTCGGCATAGCTGCGTCCCAGACCGGCCGGGTGTGCGCCCAACACCTCACGCAGCGAGGTGACGGGCAGGAAAAGCCGGGGGCCGGCGTCGTCCGTCCCCCGGGGTGTAGGGAGCACCAGGGCCAGCCCGTGCAGTTCCGCGAGGAGCGCCTCCACATCCCCGGGCGTGGCGCCGCCCACGGCGTCGGCCAGCTGTTCGGCGGTGGCGCCCGACTCGGGACCGGCCGTGACCACCAGTGCGGTCAGGACCTGCAGCTGCGGCTGGTTCAGCCGGTCCAGGGCGCGTGAGAGCCCGGCCCGGCTGGAGGCACGGGCGGCGAGGGCGGCGAAATCGGCGGCCGGGGGATCCATCAGCTCCGGGCGCAGCGAAAGCAGCCGCAGCAGCGAGGGATCGGGCCGGGCAGCAAGGTCGGAAATCAGGAGCCGCAAGGTGGACATCAGCTCAACGCTACCGCGAAAAGCCGCCGCGGGACCGCCGGTGCGGGGAAGCTAAAGGCGCCGGCGCCTGGACACGGCATGGATGACACTGCCGCCCATCATGATGAACGCGGCGGGCAGGCAAAGCATGGCAACCCACGTGTAGCCGGTCCAAGGCTCCCCGCCGGCCCATTTCGTCAGCAGCAAAATGGCCAGGGCGGCCACCCCTGCCAATGCCAGCACGAGGGCTGCGAGATTGAAGGCCTGCCAGCCCCGGCCGTCGGAGGCAGGTGCCGTGTTGTGGGAGCTCATGGCCATAACGCTAACAGCGGACAGTGGCGGCACAAAGCGCGCCGGCATTCTAAGGACGCGGTAACCTTGAAGGGAATGGACCAGCACGCCCCGAACCTGTTTGCACCGGCCGCACATTTCACGGCCACGGGTGCGCACGGCCCTCCGCCGCGCAGGTCCCCGGCGTGATCCCGACAGATGAAATATACGAGGTAAAGCAAGTGCCGATCGGCAAAGTGAAGTGGTACGACAATGAAAAGGGCTTCGGCATCCTGACCGCCGACGACGGCCGGGAAGTCTTTCTGCGCGCCAACGCCCTGCCAGCCGACGCCGGTGACATCAAGCCCGGCATGCGCATGGAATTTGGCGTGGCCGACGGCCGCAAGGGTGCCCAGGCCATGGCCGCAAAGCTTCTGGACCGGGGCCAGTCCGTGGCCAAGGCCAAGCGCATGCCGGCCCGTGACCTCGCCCCGATCGTGCAGGACCTGGTGACCTTGCTGGAACATTCAGTGGGATCCCTGACCAACGGCAAGTACCCGGAAGGCGACGCGGGCAAGATTGCCGCAGCGTTGCGCAAGGTTGCCGACAACTTCGACGCATAACGGTGCCCACCATGACCGAACTTCCCACCGAACCAGCCACGCCGTCCA
This sequence comes from Arthrobacter sp. SDTb3-6, assembly GCF_013376095.1. GTDB lineage: Bacteria > Actinomycetota > Actinomycetes > Actinomycetales > Micrococcaceae > Specibacter. The sequence goes on from NZ_JAAMFN010000018.1 coordinate 50,848, forward strand.
CTGGCGGGCCACAGGCCGCGCCGCCGGCAGCCGACGCCCCGCGCCCCGGCGTCCCGGTCTGGCGGGTCGGCAAGCCCGACGCCTTCCTGGCCACGGCCATCGACGTGGCCCGCAATGCCGTGCTGGACATCGCGACGCCGGAGAACATCGGCGCGCATGCCGCCGTGCGCAGCGAAGGTGTCCGGACGGTCACGCACCTTTTTGAATGCCTGCTGCCCGGCTACGTCGGCTGGCAGTGGTTCGCCACGCTGGCCCGCGTCTCCCGTTCCAAGGACGCCACTGTCAACGAGGTGGGGCTGCTCCCCACCAATGGCTCCCTGCTCGCCCCGCCGTGGGTCCCCTGGGCCGAGCGGGTCCGCCCCGAGGACGCCCAGCCCGACGACGCCGGCACCGAAGACGCCGGTACCGAGGCTGGCGCCGACGCCGCGGGGGACCCTGACGGGGATGTGGACGCGGAGTCCGGGCACGACGCCGGGTCCCCGGCGGAGGCTGACGGCCCGCCGGAGGACTGAGCCGCCGGCCGCGGGCTCCCTTTCGCTGGCCTATGTACATGTATGGCGGCCCCCGCCCGGCGGAGGCCGCCATACATGTACTTTCGGCGGGGCGGTCCGGACTTTCGGGCAGAAAAACCGTGGTTGACGCCGGCCCCGCCGCAGGAACAAGCTGTGTGCATGGATGATGCAGCAGTGGATCTGGTGAGGCGTTTCTATGATTCCGTCGCCGAGCGCGACCTGGCCAAGGCCGAGTCCTGCTTTGCCCCGGATGCCCGGTGGCACCTGCCGGGGAAGGGGCCCATTGCCGGCGACCACGTGGGGTGGCCGGCCATCCGGGACGAGTTCCTGGTGAAGCTGGGGCCGCTTTCCGGAGGCACGTTCAAGGCCGAACTGCTGGATGTGGCGGTGGGCGGGCGGTACATCGTGGCCGTCCAGCACGCCACCGGCGACGTTGGCGGGCGGGTCCTGGACATCACCGGCTGCCAGTTGATGCGTGTGGAGGACGGGCTGATCCGCGAGGTCCGCGGCCACTACTCGGACCAGGAAGCGCTGGACGCGTTCTGGGAGGAACCCGCCTGACGGAACCCGGCCGCCGTCGAACGTAAACGCCTCAGGGCCCATGGCGCAGAAAAGGCGCCCCGCGAACAAGCCGGGGCGCCTTTTCTGCGCTTGGTGGTGGGGCCGCTAGAGGTTTTCGATGACGTAGTCGATGCACCGGGTCAGTGCGGTGATGTCCTCCGGCTCGATCGCGACAAAGGTGGCGATGCGCAGCTGGTTGCGGCCCAGCTTGCGGTAGGGCTCGGTGTCCACGATCCCGTTGGCACGCAGCACCTTGGCCACGGCAGCGGCGTCCACCGACTCGTCAAAGTCGATGGTGACGATGACGTTGGAGCGGTCTTCGGCCCGGACGACGAACGGGGTGGCGACGGCGGACTGCTCGGCCCAGGAGTACAGCCGGCCCGCGGATTCGGCGGTGCGCCGGGCGGCGAAGTCCAGGCCGCCGCTGGCGTTGAGCCACTTGACCTGTTCGTTGAGCGTGACGAGCGTGGACAGGGCCGGCGTGTTGTACGTCTGGTTCTTCAACGAGTTGTCGATGGCCGTGGTGAGGTTCAGGAAGTCCGGCACCCAGCGGTCGCTTGCACCAATGCGGGCTGCGCGCTCCAGCGCGGCGGGGGAGAACAAGCCCAGCCACAGGCCGCCGTCGGACGCAAAGTTCTTTTGCGGGGCGAAGTAGTAGACGTCCGCCTCGGCGACGTCCACGTGCAGGCCGCCCGCGGCCGAGGTGGCGTCGACCAGGACCAGGGCGCCGTCGTCGGCCCCGGGAACCCGCTTCACGGGGGCGGCCACGCCGGTGGAGGTTTCATTTTGCGGCCAGGCGTACACGTCGACGCCGGACTCGGCCGCCGCCTCGGGGCGCGTGCCCGGCTCGGAGGTGATGATCGAGGAGGCCTCAAGGAACGGGGCCTTGTTCGTGGCGGAGGCAAACTTGGAGCCGAATTCGCCGAAGGAAAGGTGCTGGGCCCTCTTCTCCACGAGCCCGAACGAGGCCACGTCCCAGAATGCGGTGGACCCGCCGACGCCCAGGATGACCTCGTAGCCGTCGGGGGCGTTGAAGAAGGTGGACAGGCCGCTGCGGACCTCGCCCACCAGGTTCTTCACGGGCGCCTGGCGGTGGGAGGTGCCCAGCAGGGACGCGCCGGCGGCAGCCAGGGCGGACACCTGCTCGGGGCGGACCTTCGAGGGGCCTGCGCCAAAGCGGCCGTCGGCCGGACGCAGGTTGGCGGGGATGGTGAGGGGCGTGGATTCGCTCACGGGCTGCTCCAAATATTAAGCGATGGATTTTAAGGCGCCAAGGGCCTGCGGCCAATTCTGCCGCACGGCCCCGCCCATTCCGAAATGCGGGCCGCATGGTGAAATGTTTCCCCCGCTGCACGGAGACGGGCAACAAACGGGTGGCGCAGGGGAACAAGGGGACGTTTTCCGCCCTTGTATTAAGCAGGATAACGTTAGAGACAAAAGGCCTGTTGCCGGAATCTCGCTCAACCCCAGGAGGAATCTGACGTGACAGATTTGATTGACACAACGGAAATGTATTTGCGCACCATCCTGGAGCTCGAAGAAGAGAACATCGTGGCGCTGCGGGCCCGCATTGCCGAACGTCTGCACCATTCCGGCCCCACCGTCTCCCAGACCGTCGGGCGGATGGAACGCGACGGCCTGGTCATCGTCTCCGGTGACCGCCACTTGGAACTGACCCCCGCCGGGCGCGACAAGGCCACGCGCGTCATGCGCAAGCACCGCCTGGCCGAAAGGCTGCTCTCGGACGTCATCGGCCTGGACTGGGCCTATGTGCACGACGAGGCGTGCCGCTGGGAGCACGTCATGAGCGAGCGGGTCGAGCAGCGGCTGTTCGAACTGCTGGGCAAGCCGGAGGAATCGCCCTACGGCAACCCCATCCCCGGGCTGGAGGAACTGGGCGGCAACGTGGCCCCCGTCTTCGCCGCGGGCCTGGTCACGCTGGTGGACGCCATGGCCTCCTATTCCCCGGAACAGTCCGTGACCATCCACCGGCTCTCCGAGCGCATCCAGGTGGAGCCGGAGCTGCTGACCCAGCTGGACGAGGGTGGGCTGCGTCCCGGCGCCACCATCTCCCTGGCCCAGGTGGGCGAATACATTTCGGTGCGCGTCCCCGGGATCGACGGCGCGCTTGAGCTGCCGCCCGAGGTCGCCTCCCACGTCTTTGTCTCGATGAGCTAAGCGGCCCGGGACGTATCCGGTCCGCACCGGCGGGCCGCAGCCGGCCGGATTGCGGCCGTGGCTGCGGCGGAACGCGTCAGGCGCTTGACGCGCAGCCCGCCAAATATAACGGAATTATCACGGCTGTCGTTTTTACCGTATAGTAACTACGTGGCGCTGTAACCAAAGCGTTACCAACCTCTGACACCGAGCCTTGCCTTCAGAGGGGGAATGAACCGTTTCAGGCAAGGACGGGGGAACCACAACCGGCAGGCCGAGAAGCCTGCCTTGGGGTGAAGCCAGGTCTCGCACCACCCGCAACCCATCAGGCACCATGCCCAGGACGGGGCGGGAGCCGGTGCATTGCGCGTGCCGCGGGCCAGGCCGGATCAACCATTGCACTCTCTGATCCGAATCCGACAGCTAACTCCGCAGGTGCTTCGCAGAGAGGTTTTTAGTGTCAGAGGTCAAGCAGCGCGGACGCCGCCGGGCGGGTCCACCATGTACCGAACCGGCAGCGACTGCCCAGCCAACCCGCCGGGAGCTGCTCGCGGCCGAGCGGTCGGCCGTAGCACCCCACCCCACGTTGGGCGGGCTGATCCGCAGCAGCATTGGACGCGGGGCCGGCCAGAAAGTCGGGATGGCACTGGCCGCCACCGGCCTGGCCCTCGCCGTGACCGTGCCGTCGGCCGGCGGGGCGCTTCAGCTGGCCGGCAGCGACACCCCGGCCGGACCGGCCGCGTCGCAGTCACTGGTCACCGCGGCGGCAGATGTGCCGATTACCTTTGAAGCGCCGTCCATTGCCAGTGCACTCAACCCGGATGGACAACTGAAGGAAACGCTGAAGGTCAAGGCCTCCAACGTCACGCCGCAGGCTGCCAAGGGAACGCTGTCGGCGCCGTTGAAGGTGCTCACGCCGTCCTCGCCGTTTGGCTCACGCCTCAACCCCCTGACCGGGGCGATGGGGGAAATGCACACGGGGCAGGACTATGCCGTCTGGTGCTCCACGGCCGTGTTCGCCGCGGCCGGCGGCACGGTGGCCTTTACCGGCTGGCACCCCTACGGCGGAGGGAACCGCGTGGTCATCGACCACGGCAACGGCCTCTCGACGTCGTACAACCACCTGAGCTCCATCGGCGTGAAGGTGGGCCAGGAAGTGGAGCGCGGGCAGCAGGTGGCGCTCAGCGGCACCACGGGGGCCTCCACCGGCTGCCACCTGCACTTTGAGGTCATGGTCGACGACCAGACCGTTGACCCGACCGGATGGCTTTAAGTCCTCCACAAGGGGGGCCAGGTCACGACTTAGAGACACGACCGTGACCTGAACGTGACATTGGAAAAAATCTGTTGTACCGTCGTAACCGCGCCAACTTCGAATCAAGCTGGCGCCTGTGAGTGGATTGCCTAGCTCTGCCACCGCTCACGGTCCGTTCGTATCAATCGTCTGGCAGGGGCGGGGGAACCATTATCGGGCTTCTTTTATGGAAGTCCTAGGGGTGAAGCCGCGAAGCGTCCGTCCATGGAAAACAATTCCTGGAACGGGTGTGGAGCGGCCGGGTGACTCCCATCCGAATCCGACAGCTTACCTCGCAGGCTTTGGGAGAGGATCCTTCTTGTCTTCAAACACTGCCCTTGGGCGTCACCGCGCCGAGGTTGTTAAGACCAGCCCGATCTCCGTCATCACGAAAGCCGTCGGCTCCAACGTCGGTGGTGTCGGACGCCAGGCCGCTGTAATCGCAGCAGCTTCCGGACTGGTCCTCACTTCCGGCATTGCAGCAAATGCCGCCACCCCCACTGTGGAGCGCGCCTCCGACGGTGGCACCACGCTTAGCCAGAACACGCAGCTTGCCTCGGCAGTGACTGCAAAGTCGACCGTGAAGATCTCCTTCGCAACCCCCAAGGTGACCTCAACCCCGGCTCCCGTTGTTGTTACGCCCCCCGTGGCCGCGCAGAGCAGCGACGTTGCCCAGGTGCCCGCCGCCCAGGCCCCTGCAGCGGCTCCGGCCGCCACGGTCACCACCACCGAAGCAGCCCCCCAGCCCGCCACCAAGAGCGGCATTGGCGCCACGATCGCCGCTGCGGCCCTGGCCCAGCTCGGCGTGGCCCAGGACTGCACCATGCTGGTCACCAACTCGCTGGCAGCGGCCGGGATCAACTACCACGGCTGGCCGGCCGGCTACCTCTCCCTCGGCCGCACGGTTTCCGAGGCTGAAGCACAGCCCGGTGACCTGATCTACTACGCCGACGGCGGCCTGGGCATGGCCCACATTGCCGTTTACATCGGCAACGGCCAGGCCGTCCACGGCGGCTTCCACGGCAGCACCGTCGTCTGGTCGGTCGACGTTGGCGGCTCGGCCCCCGTGTTCATCGCGATGGGCCACTAGTCCCGAAAAGCTTCCAAGCACCGGCCCCGTCCATAGGACGGGGCCGGTGCTTTTTAATGGCAGGCCGCCGACGCAGGCAGCCGCGGCCCAGCGCCCGGCGTCCGTCACAACACCGCCGGCAGCCGTGCCCGCGGTGCGCGGCCCGCCGTCTGGCTTGGCATCCGGCACGGTCCTGTCCGGGCCGGTGCAGACGTTCGTAGGAACGGGGCGGGCTAGCATGGGGTTCATGGACAGTGGAAGCGGGCAGCCGTGCAGGCCGTGATATTGGCCGGAGGGCTTTCACGCCGCCTCGGCGGCGTGGCGAAGGCCGGCCTGCTGGTGGACGGGGAAACGCTGCTGGCGCACACCCTGCGTGCCGCCCAGGCCGTGGTGGACGCGACGTCCGCCGGGAACGCACGGGGGAGGACCGCCGTCGTCGGCCCGGTGGGGCAGCTGGCCGCCTGGCTGGGTCCGGGCCGGCGGTCCGGGCGGTTGGAATTGGTGCAGGAGGACCCGCCGTATTCCGGCCCGGCGGCCGGCATTGCCGCGGGCATCTCGGCCCTGGACGGCACCGGCGGCCGGGTGCTGGTGCTGGCCTGTGACATGCCGCAGGCCGGGCCGCTGGCAAAACTGCTGGCCGAAGCCGCCGCCGGGTGCGGCGCCTGGGAGGCGGTGATGGCCGTGGACGGCGGGCGCCGCCAGCCGTTGGCCGCCATTTATCCGTTGGCGGCGCTGCAGGCCGCGGTGGCGGAGGCCCGGGCGGCGCACCGGCTGGAAAATGCGTCGGTCTTCTCGCTGCTTGCTAGTGTGAACATCAAGGAATGTGCCGTGCCGGCGGGGCTGGCGGCGGACATCGACACTTGGGACGACGCCCGCCTGCACGGGATCGGCGCCCCGCTTTGAGCTGGCCGGGCAACCCGGACGGGAAGGGCACGGACATGGAGAACAACGACGAGGTTTTGGACGCGTGGCTGGCAAAACTGCTGGCCGCCTTTGAGATCGCCGACATTGAGGTGGACGTCCATGCCGTGCTGAACCTGGCCGGCGTGGCCGCGCATGCAGTGGTGCGCCCCGCGGCGCCGCTGACCACCTTTGTGGCCGGGCTGGCAGCGGGTCTGGCGGCCGGGTCGGGCCAGGCGGATTCCGCACAGTCGATGGCTGCCGCGCTGGGCCTGGCCAAGAAGCTGGCCGCCGCCGAAGCGCCGGCTTCCGCCGCCGAATAGGGGGCCAGGTGGCAGCCTACGCCGAAGCGGCCCCGTCCGCCGGGGAGCCGGAACCGCAGCCTGCGGCACTGCAGCCCGCCGCGGAGCCGCAGCCTGAACCGCAGCCGCGCACCCTGCCCCACACCTGGGAGGAGGCCCGGACCGCCGCGTACGAGGTGGCCCGGCCGCTGCCCGCCGTCGACGTCGAGCTGGCGCAGGGTGCCGGACGGAAGCTGGCGGCCGGCATCGTGGCCCTGCATCCCATGCCGCACTATGCCTCCTCGGCCATGGACGGCTGGGCCGTGGCGGGCAGCCCGCCCTGGATCCTGGCCGGGCCGGGCCGCCGCCTCGCCCCCGGGCAGGCCTCGCCCATCGTCACCGGCGGCCTGGTCCCGCCCGGTGCCAAGGCCGTCCTGCGCAGCGAGGCAGGCCTGCTTTCCACGGACGACGACGGCCTGCCGGTCCTGGTGCGCGGCGGCGCCGCCCGCCCGGGGGAACCCAAAAACGGCCAGCACATCAGGCCTGCGGGCAAGGAGGCGGCCGAAGGGGAGCTGCTGGTCAAGCCGGGCACCGTGCTGAACCCTGCCCACCTTGCCCTGGCCGCGCTGGGCGGCCTGGATGAACTGTCGGTGCTGGGCCGCCCGGCGGTGCAGCTGGTGCTGACCGGCGACGAGGTGGTCCAGCACGGCATCCCCGCACCCGGCCAGGTCCGGGACGCCTTCACCCCGCAGCTGGGCGGCGTCGTCGAACTGCTGGGAGGCACCGTGGTGGGGCTGCGCCGCGCGGCCGACAACCTGGCGGCCACGCTGGAGGCCCTCGCCGACTCCGAAGGGAACCCGGCCGACGTCGTCATCACCACGGGCGCCACCGGCCGCTCCAGCGCGGACTTCCTGCGCCCGGCCATCGCCGCCATGGGCGGGACTTTCCACGTCGACGGCATTGCCATGCGCCCCGGCCACCCCAGCCTGCTCGCCGAATTCCCGGACGGGCGCTTCCTGGTGGGCCTGCCGGGCAACCCGCTGGCGGCCATGATCGCCCTGCTGACGATTGGTGCACCGCTGCTGGCCAGGCTGGGCAGCAGCCCCCTGCCGCCCACGTTCGAGGTGGCGTGCGGATCACCCATCAAGGAGTACCACGGACCCACCCGGCTGATGCCGTACCGGCTGCTGTACGGGCTGGCATCCCCGTGCGCCAACACGGACTCCGCCATGATGCGCGGGATGGCGGCGGCCGACGGCGTCATGGTGGTCCCGCCGCACGGGGCGAAAATGGGGGAGCCCCTCACCGCATTCGGGCTGCCGTGGACGTAACGTTCACCTGCGCGGACGGACGGGTGCTGGCCGGGCAGCTGTTTGCCGTGCCCGCGGGCGTTGCTCGGCGCGGGACGGTGGTCATTGCCAGCGCCACGGCCGTGAAGGCCTCCTACTACCACCGGTACGCGGCGTACCTCGCGGAAAACGGCTATGTGGCCCTCACCTTCGACTACCGGGGGATCGGCGGTTCCCGCGGCGGATCGCTGCGCGGGCAGCACGTGCGCTGGTTTGAATGGGGGTCGCTGGACATTGACGCAGTCCTGGCCTGGGCACTGGCGCAGGCGGACGGGCTGCCGGTGCACTTTGTGGGCCACAGCTTCGGCGGCTTTGGCGTGGGCCTGGCGGGGCATGCCGCCTGGCTGGGCCGCATCCTGACCGTGGGCGCGCAACATGCCTATTGGCGGGACCTGCGGCTGCGGCACCAAATCGGGCACTGGGGCCGGGCCCTGCTGATGCTGCCGCTGGTGGGCATCCTTGGCTATTTTCCGGCGAAGCGGCTGGGCCTGATGGAAGATTTGCCGGCCGGGGTGGCGCTGGACTGGGCGCGCAGCCGCAAGGACTTTACGACGGCGGCAGCCGGCCCCGTGCGAAGCGCCCTGCTGGCGCACCAGGCCGCCGTCACGGCGCCGATCCTGGCCCTCGCCCCCAGCGATGACTCCTACGCGACCACCGCCGCCATGGAACGGGCCGTGGCGTATACGCCCAACAGCCCGTCCACGGTGCTGCACCTTGATCCGGAACACTACGGGGAGCCGTCGCTGGGCCATTTCGCGCTGTTCCACGGCCGTTACCGGGACTCCTTTTGGCCGCAGACCCTCGCCTGGCTGGACGGCGGTGCCTGGGCCGGCGTTTGAGCCGGCCCGGTCAGGCGCTGACGGGGGAGGGAAGCGGCACGGGCGTGCCGGCGTCGTCCGCGTCCCGGGCCACTGCGGCGGCCAGCTCCCGGGCCCGGTTCCGGGACGGCAGCCACAGGGCTGCGGCCGCCGCGACGACCAGGACCGAGGCGCCCACGTACACGGCGGGGATGGCGGCACTGACAAACCCCGTGGGGGTGAGCCGCCCGCCGGCGCCGGTGAACACGGCGGTCAGGACAGCCACGCCCAGGGCCACGCCGACTTCACGGAGCGTGGCATTGGCGCCGGAGGCCTTGGCGTGGTCGTGGCGGTGCATGTTGGCCAGGACCGCCGTGGACATGGGCGCGAACACCAGGCCCATGCCGATCCCGGCGGCCAGGTAACCGGGCACCATGAGCAGGTAGGCAATGTCCGCGCTGAGTGTTGCGGCGAGCCAGAACATGCCGCCGGCCAGCAGCACCAGTCCGGTGACCATGAGGGTCCGGGTCCCCAGCCGCGGCGCGAGCAGGCCGGCCAGCGGGGCGACGACCATCGGGGCCAGGGTCCACGGCATGGTCAGCACGCCGGCCTGGAGCGGGCTGTACCCCTGGACCACCTGCAGGAACTGGATCAGGATGAACACCGAGCCGAAGATGCCGAAGCTGAAGGTGAGCCCCACAATGTTGGCCACCGTAAAGCTGCGGTCGCGGAACAGGCGCAGGGGCAGCAGTGGCGCGGCGGTGCGGGACTCCCGGGCGACGAAGGCCAGGAGCAGGAGGCCGCCACCAATGAGCGGCAACAGCACCTGTGCGCTGGACCAGCCGGCCGCGTTGCCCCGCACAATGCCGAACACCAGGCCCAGCAGGCCAAGGCCGGAGAGGGCCAGCCCCGTCACGTCGGCGCGGACCCGGGCGCCGAAGCTGTTGGGCAGGCCCAGCAGTACCAGCGGAATGGCAATGGCGCCGAGGGGGACGTTCAGCCAGAAGATGGCCTGCCAGTTCCGGCCCTCCACCACGGCGCCGCCCACCAGCGGGCCCACGGCGACGCCCAGCCCGGACACTCCGCCCCAGATGCCGATGGCCAGGGGCCGCCGCGCGGTGCTGACGGATTCGGCCAGCAGCGTCAGCGACAACGGCATCAGCGCGGCGGCCCCGAGCCCCTGCATGGCCCTGGCCGCAATGAGCGCGGATGGGTCGGTGCTCAGTGCCGCGGCGGCGGAGGCAAGGGTAAAGACGGCCAGGCCGGCCAGAAAGGCACGGCGGCGGCCGAACCGGTCGCCCAGACCCACGGCAAGCAGCATGAAGGTGGCGAAGCTGAGCGCGTAGGCGTTGACCACCCACTGCAGCTCCTCGACCCCGGCACCGAGTTTCTCGTGGATGACAGGCAGCGCATTGGTGACCACCAGGTTGTCCAGGGTGGCCATGAAGACGGGCAGGGATGCGGCCGCGATGGCCAGCCAGAGGGGGGCGGGACGTTTCATGGGAGGCTTCCTCCGAATTGAGGTAATTGAATGATTACTTAAACGACCAAGGTAGTAATCAGCTGATAACATGTCAAGCATGGTCAAGAAATCAGTCCAGGAAGCTGCCGGACGGGCCGTGCGGCTGCCGGCGGAACAACGCCGGGGGCTCATCCTCCAGGCCGCGACGGCAGTTTTTGCCGAACGCGGCTACGCCGGGGCCACCACGGACCAGGTGGCAAGGGCCGCCGGCATCAGCCAGCCGTACGTGGTGCGGATGTTCGGCACCAAGGAAAACCTGTTTCTCGAGGCGCTGGAACGCGCACTGGGGAAGCTGACGGGGAAGTTCCGCTCCGTCATGGCGGACTACGACGCCGGCCGCCTCGCCGGCCAGGTGGCGGGGCTGGACCCGGCCGTCGGCTCCGGCCGGCCCGAACAGCTGGTGCCGCTTTTGGGCGCAGCGTACGCGGACCTTATCCGGGACCGCGGCCTGCTGCTGATCCTGATGCAGTCCTTTCTGGCCGGGCACGAACCCGTCATCGGGGCGCGTGCCCGGGAGGGGTTCCTGGGCCTGTACCAACTGCTCCGCGACGAAGTGGGACTGGACACCGACGGTGCCAGGGACTTCCTGGCCCACGGCATGCTCATGAACACGTTGATCAGCCTGCGGCTGCCTGAAATGTACGGCCAGGACGCCACCGCGAACGAACTGCTCGAATGCACCCTGCGCAGCAAGCTGCAGGTGGTGGTGGCAGCCAGCAAGGGGGACTGAGCCCCACGGGGGTGCAGGTTCCCGCACCGCGCCCGGCACTGGCGCTTTTACCCACTGCGCCCGGGGCCGGCCTGCCCGCCGGGGGCGCCGCCGGATACCGCAGCGAATGGATCGCCCCGCCTGGCGAGGCGGCGGAGCACTTCCTTGTAGTCCAACTGGGCCAGTGCCGGGCTGGCCAGCTCCCGCCAGGTGCGCGGGGCGGCGACCCAGGGGCGCGCCCTCCCGCGCAGTGAGTAGGGGGCCACGGTGGTCTTGTTGGCGCTGTTCTGGCTCCAGTCCACGAACACCTTCCCACGGCGCAGGTCCTTGCGCATTAGCGAAACCACCAGCCCGGCATGGTCGGACTCCAGGGAGCGGGCCAGTTCATGCGCGACGTCGGACACCTCCCCGGATGTCCGGGTGCCGTCGAGCGCCGCGTAGAGGTGGATGCCCTTGCTGCCGCTGGTCACGGGCACCGGTTCCATGCCCCTGCCGGCCAGGGCGGTTCGGGCCAGCCGGGCCACCTCGGCACATTCGACAAGTCCCGCCCCTTCGCCCGGGTCCAGGTCCAGCACCAGCCTGTCGGGGTTCAGCGGTGTGCCCCGGGGGTCGAAGCGCCATTGCGGCACATGGATTTCCAAGGTGGCGAGCTGGCCCAGCCACATCAGGGTGGCCAGGTCATCAACCAGCGGGTAGTCGTTGGCATGGTCCTTGTGCTGCTGGGTGGCGCGCGGCACCCAGTCCGGGGTGGCGTCGTCGAGGTTCTTTTGGAAGAACATGGGCCCGGGTTTTGACGCCGTGCCCACACCGTTGACCCAACGTTTGCGCGTCGCCGGACGGCCGTGGGCTGCGGCAATGAGGTACGGGGCGGCCTGTTCGTAGTAGTCCAGCACATCGGCCTTGGTGGTGCCGGTCTCCGGGTAGAGGACCTTGTCCAGGTTGGTCAGCGTCAACCGGTGGCCGTCAATGGTGACGTCCTGTCTTTTTGCGGTCCCACGGGTGCCTGCCATGGTTCCAGTCTGGCCCCCGCCCGGCGGGTCCGCCACCCTTGCCACCCGGGAGCCGGCGGGCGCACAATGGCGTTAGTGGTTTGCCTTGCGGCGTGCCCCGCAGCCAGCTCAGGGTGGAGACCCGGAACCGTGGCCGGGTGGCTGTGGGGGCCAACCCCGGCGTCGGCCAAGTGGTGGCCCGGCTTGGTGGCAGTCGTTTGGTCGCAGCACGGGCCGGAAACGGGGTGTGTCATGGGCACGCACAGACACCCGGGTTCCCTGCGCGGCGGGGATTCCACCGACGGGAATCCGCAAGAAGGGGAAGCACTGCAAGGCGGCACGGTGGACCCGTCGACGCGCCGCAAGGTGTATTTGGCCACTGCTGCCGCAGCGCTCGGCGGGTTGTTGTTCGGCTTCGACACTTCGGTCATCAACGGGGCCGTGAATTCGATCCAGAAGACGTTCAGCCTTGACCCGGCAGTCCTGGGGTTTACGGTGGCGATCACGCTGCTGGGGTGCGCCGTCGGGGCTTGGTTTGCCGGGCAGCTGGCCGATGTGTGGGGCCGCAAGCCGGTCATGGTCCTGGCCGCGTGCCTGTTTGTGGCTAGTTCCATTGGATCAGGCTTTGCCTTCGCGGATTGGGACCTGATGGCGTGGCGGGTCATCGGCGGATTGGCCATCGGCATCGCCTCCGTCATTGCACCGGCCTACATTGGGGAGATTGCCCCGGCGCGCCTGCGCGGGGCCCTCAGCTCGCTGCAACAGCTGGCCATCACGGTCGGGATCTTTCTGGCCCTGCTGTCGGACGCTTCCCTGGCCAGGGGCGCCGGAGGGGCCGGCGGCCAATTGTGGTGGGGGGTGCCCGCCTGGCGCTGGATGCTGCTGGTGGGCGTCATCCCGGCCGTCGTCTATGGCGTGCTGTCCCTGCGCATTCCCGAGTCGCCGCAGTACCTGATCCGTGCCGGCCGCAAGGACGAGGCCCTCGAAGTGATCCGCCGGGTCACCGGGGCGGCCAATCCGAAGCAGCGGCTGGCCGACATCCAGGAGAGCATCGAGGACGAACGGCATTCCACCTTCCGTGACCTTCGCGGACCCGCGCTGGAACTGGCCCCGATCCTGTGGATCGGCATCGGCATGGCGGCCTTCCAGCAGCTCGTGGGCATCAACGCCATCTTCTACTATTCCACCACCCTGTGGCAGTCCGTGGGCTTCAGCCAGCAGGACTCGTTCACCACCTCCGTCATCACGGCCAGCATCAACGTGGCACTGACGTTTGTGGCCATCTTCTTTGTCGACAGGGTCGGACGGAAGCGGCTCCTGCTGGCCGGTTCGGTCGGCATGTTTGTTGGGCTGGTCGCGGCGGCCGTCTCCTTTGCCCAGGCCACGGGGTCCGGGACGTCGATCGCCTTGCCGGCGCCGTGGGGAGCCATCGCACTGGCGGGGGCCAACCTCTTCGTCGTCTGCTTTGCGGCAACCTGGGGTCCGGTCATGTGGGTGGTGCTCGGGGAAGTGTTCCCCAACAAGATGCGGGGCCTTGCCCTCGGCGTTGCCGCCGCCTTCAACTGGATCTTCAACTTCCTCGTCACGCTCTTGTTCCCCATCATGAGTGCCGCCGTCGGACTCGGGTTCGTTTACGCCGGCTTTGCCTTCTTTGCAGCGCTCTCGTTCTGGTTCGTCAAGGCGCTCCTGCCTGAAGTGAGCCGGCTGGAACTGGACGACAAGACAAAACTGGACAAACGCTGACGGGGCGGCACAACCGCAGGCTGCCGCGGAAACGTCGGGCGGAACCCGCATGGGTTCGCCGCAGTATGGATATCCGTGCCCGAAGCGCACCACGCCCATTGCCCCATTGCCGTGATGCCCCCGGCCAATGGCGCCGCTGCTGATGCGTCCATGGCAACGCCGGCCACCATTGCGGGCGCGGTGGAAATGGCGTCGGGACGCATTGCGCGGGTGCTTTGGAAGAGTCCATCCGATGCCTTGACAGGTGGGACATGCGCGGGGCTATGGTGGGTCCACGCGGGCCGGAACGAACACCGGAACGAACGGAGCGTGGTCATGGGCGCGGTTATGGAAATCATGTGTTGGTGGGGCGCCGGCGTCCTGCTCTGGATTTTGACGGTCTCGACAGTCGGCGCGGCCGAACTGGTTGGCGCACTGGCCGCAGGGTTGGCAGGGGCGGTTTTTGCCCGCCGGGTCCGCCGGGCCCTCGGCCTTCGCATCCGCATTCCGCGGGAGGTGCCCGGCTGGCTTGCAGGCCTGCCGCGGACGCTCGCCGCGGACATCGGCGCGACGCTTGGCTTCATCGTCCGGGGCGCCGGCAACGCAGCCTCCGCCGGCCGGCGTCGAAACCTGGACTGGCCGGCGGGAGGGTCGGCCCGGGCAGAGGGCTGGCGCGCAGCAGCCGCCGTCCTGGTCTCCGCCACGCCGGGAACTTTGGTGCTCGACGTCGACCCGGGTTCGGGCCGCACCCTGGTGCATGAACTGTTCCCGGAACACCCGGCTCCGATTACGGCGGCGGCGCCATGAATGCCTGGATTGTGGCCGCCATCGTGCTTCTGGTCGCGGGCCTGGGACCGGCATTGTTATTCTGCGCCCGCGGGAGCAGCGCCAGCCGGTTGGTCGGACTGCAATTGGCCGGCGTGGTCGGCGTCCTCGTCCTGGTCGCCATTGCTGAGGCGGCCGGCCAGCCCATGTACCTCATCGTCCCCTTGGTCCTGGCAACATTGTCCGCCACCGGGACGTTGGTCTTCACCAGGACGCTGCACCAGGACGTCCGGGCCGGGCAGGGGGCCGGGGACGATGGCTGACGTCGTCATCGTGGTCCTGCTGGGAATTGCCGGCGTGCTGTTCTGCATCGCCATCACCGCCATGGCGGTTGCCCGGAGCCCCCTGGACAGGCTGCACTTCCTGTCACTCATCACGACCGGAGTGGTTCCGGCGGCCGTCGTGGCCGCCGCCGTGCAGGAGGGTCCATCGTTGGGTGCCGCCATGGTCCTGGCCATCGGACTGGTGGTTGTCCTTTCCGGGCCGGTGCTCTCGATGGCAGTGGGGCGCGTGATTGAGGAAGAACTGCACGCCGACACGGGGGAGTCGCCTGAATGAACATCTTGATCACGGTGGCCCTTACCCTGGTTTTGGCAGGCGCCGCAGTTGTCGTGTTTACCCCGGTCCCGTCGAGGCAGGCCGTGGTGCTGTCCGTCTACGGAATCCTGCTGGCCGCCTTGTTCATGGCCTTGCAGGCCCCCGATGTCGCACTTAGCCAGGTCGCGGTCGGTGCAGCCGTCGTCCCGCTCATCGTCATGCTGGCCATCCGCAAGATCGACAGCCTGCGGGCGGCCAGGCGGCGACAGCGGTGAGCCGCGGCGGCCGCTATTGGGTCCTGGCCGTCGGCATCGCCGCGGTCGGCGGGGCGTTGGCCTGGGCGTTCCTGTCCATGCCCGGATTTGGCGGCGGGTTTCATCCCTACCGCGACGCGGCCGTGGCGGCCGCACTGCGCCACTCCACCGCCAATGTCGTCTCATCCGTCAATTTCGACCAGCGCGGCTTTGACACCCTTGGCGAGGAAACCATACTGCTGGCGTCCGTGGTGGGGGTGGCCGTCCTGCTCCGGCCGCTGCCGGGCGAGCGGCACCGGCATGGGCGGCAGGGCGGCCACGTGCTCGGCACAACCCGGATGCTCGTGGTCGTGGCGGTGCCCCTCACCCTCGTCCTCGGAATCGACGTGGTCGCCCACGGGGCAGTGACACCCGGCGGCGGTTTCCAGGGTGGCGTGGTGGCGGCGACTGCCCTCCACCTGATCTATGTCGGGGACCGCTACCGCGTCTTTGCGCGGCTGCGCCCCATCGGCCTGTTCGAGCAGGCCGAGGCAGCGGGCGTTGTTGCCTATGCGGCCGTGGGCGTGGCGGGGCTCGCATTTGGCGGATCGTGGCTGGCCAACATTCTTCCGCACGGTACGCTGGCCCGACTGGTTTCAGCCGGCACCGTCCCGCTGCTCAATGCCGCGGTGGGCCTGGCCGTGGCCGGCAGCGTTGTGGTCCTGCTCTCCCATTTCCTCGACCAGCGCTTCCTCAGCCCTCCCCCGGGGACGCGGCATGCACCGGGCGACGGGACGCAGCCGTGAGCATGTACCCGTACGTGGTCGCGGGCGCGATCTTGTTCCTGGGCGTCATCGGCATCGCCCGCAGCCGCAACCTGGTGCATGCCGTGGTGTGTCTGGCGGTCGCCCAGTCCGGCACCTATGTGCTGCTTTTGACCGTAGGCTACCAGCGTGGCGCCACGGCCCCCATTTTCCAGTCCGCTCCGGAAAAGGCAGGCTACGCGGCGACCCTCGTGGACCCCGTGGTCCAGGCCCTGACCCTGACCGACATCGTTGTTTCAGCCACCGTGACGTCCATGCTGCTGGCCCTCGCGGTGCAGATCGCCAAACGCCACGACACCGTGGACCCGGACGAGTTGCGGTCCCTGCGGGGGTGAGATGACCCACGACCAAATGGCAAATGCGCTCCTCCCGGCCGTCGTCGTGGCACCCATCGTCGTGGCTTGTCTTCTGCTGGCCCTGGGGCGCCGCCTGGACCGCCCGACGATTGACGTCGTCGCCATAGCCACTTCGGCTGCAGTTGCCACGGCGGACGGCGTGCTGCTTTCGGCGGCCGGGAACCACCGGCTCGTCGCATGGCTGGGTGGCTGGAGACCCCAACATGGTGCCAGTGTCGGGATCGTGTTCGTCGGTGACCAGGTCGGCGTCGGCGCGGCCCTCGTGGCGGGAGTCCTGATGACTTGTGCGCTGGCCTATTCGTGGCGCTATTTCGAGAACATCCACGTCAACTTCCATGCGCTCATGCTGCTGTTCCTGGCCGGGCTCACGGGGTTTTCGCTGTCCGGGGACCTTTTCAACATGTTCGTTTTTTTCGAATTGATGGGTGTGGCGGCCTATGCCCTGACGGCCGTGAAGGTAGAGGACCCGACGGCCGTGCACGGCGCCTTGAATTTTGGCGTGATCAATTCACTCGGGGCCTATATCTCGCTCATGGGCATCGGCATGTTGTATGCGGCAACCGGACAGTTGAACCTGGCGTTGCTGTCCCGGGCGCTGACGGCCCGCGGGCCCGACGTGCTGGTCGTGGTCGGCTTCGTGGCGGTGGCCACCGGCTTCCTGGTGAAGGCGGCCGCCGTGCCATTTCATTTCTGGCTGGATGATGCGCATGCCGTCGCCCCCACACCGGTGTGCGTGCTGTTTTCCGGCATCATGGTGGAACTGGGCCTCTATGGTGTGGCCCGGCTGTATTGGGTGGCGTTCAGCGGCACGCTTGAGGCGGGCACCATCCAGCGGCTGTTCGTCGTGCTTGGCGTGGTGACGGCCGTGGTCGGAAGCGTCATGTGCCTGCTGCAACGCCACCTCAAAAGGTTGTTGGCGTTTTCGACCATCGCCCACACCGGGATGTTCCTGATTGCTGTCGGGTCGCTGAATCCGGTGGCCACTGCGGGGACTGCGGTCTATGTCGTCGGCCATGCCGCCGTGAAGTCGGTGCTGTTCCTCTGTGCCGGGGTGCTCCTCAACCGCTTTGGCAGCGTGGACGAGTTCACGCTGCAGGGCAAGGGCAGGGACGCCCGGCTGACCGGGATCGTGTTTATGCTGGCCGGGCTTGGGCTCGCCGGCATGCCCCCGTTTGCCGTTGGCCTGGGCAAGGTGATGGCGGAGGAAGGCGTGGTCCGGGCCGGCCTCTGGTGGGGGCCGGTGCTTTTCCTGCTCGTCGCGGCTGCCACCGGCGGCGCCGTGCTTCGTGTCGGGGCCCGGGTTTTCCTGGGCATCGGGCGGGGGCCCGGTGCGGAGGAAGCCGGCGCAATGAGTGGTGACGAAGAAAAGCGCGAGCTGGCCACGGGGATGACCCGGCTTCCGGTTACCATGGGGATCCCCCTCACCGCCCTGCTGGCTGCCGGCGCCATCGTCGGGCTGTTGCCGGGGTTCGGGGACCAGGCCGCGCTGGCAGCCGGGCGGTTCGCCGGGCGTGCCGGCTATGTGGCGGCCGTGCTGGACGGAACCACAAGCTATGGTGCTTCGCCGGCGGCCTCGGCAGGCTGGAGCGTGGAGGGGATTGTGCTGTGCCTGGCGTCCGTCGGTGCGGCAGCGCTCGTGGCGCTTCTGGGGCTGTACGGCACGGCCCTGCCCCGGCAAATCCTGGCCGTGCTGCGGACTGCGCGCCCCGCCTTGCACATGATGCGCAGCGTCCACTCCGGCCACATTGGGGACTATGCCGCCTGGCTGCTGTTCGGCGTCGGCGGCATCATTGTCCTGGCCATGCTGCCGCCGTGAGGAAAAGCGGATCGCCCCCGCGCGGCCCGCGCGGCCCGCACGGCCCGGTGCGGTGCCGGCCGGCGCCCGCCGTCAGCGCAGCACGGAGCTGAGCAGCAGGCTGCTTTCGCTGTTCACGATGCCTTCGATGGAGCGGATCCGGCCCAGCACCCGGTCAAAGGCCGCCAGGTCGTCGACGGCGAGCTCGGCCACCAGGTCCCACGCACCGTTGGTGGTGTGCAGCGCCCTGATCTCGGGCAGGCCCTTGAGCGCCCTGATCACCTTGTCCGTGGCACGGCCTTCAACTTCCAGCAGGGAGATGGCCCGGATGGAAAGGGCATCCGCCTCGTCACGCACCCGCACGGAAAAGCCGACGATGGTGCCCGAGGCCACCAGCCGGTCCAGCCTGCTGTTGACGGTGGCCCGGGAGACGTCCAGCCGGCGGGCCAGCGCAGCTACGGGCTCGCGCCCGTTTTCACGCAGCGCGGCGAGCAGCCGCCTGTCCAGCGCGTCCAAAGCGTTCATGGACAAATTGTATGGTCCGTGCTGACATTATGCGTAGTTTCCCTGCTGTATGTACATGGATTGTCCATTGAACATGCAAATCGACAGCTCCTAGAGTGAAAGCACCAACGACTTTGAGAGGATCGCAATGACGCGTTTTGTGGATGTGGGGAACATGGTCCGGTGGGCGGCCGCCCAGGGCACCGAGCAGATTTTGGCCGGAATGGTGCGCTACATCGAAGACGATTTCCGCCGCTGGGAGGAATTCGACAAAAAGCCCCGCGTTGCCAGCCACACTCCCTTTGGCGTGATTGAGCTGATGCCCGCCAGCGACCATGAAAACTACGGCTTCAAGTACGTGAACGGGCACCCGTCCAACCCTGCCCGCGGCTTCCAGACCGTCACGGCCTTCGGCGTCCTGGCCGATGTCAGCAACGGCTACCCCACGTTCATGTCGGAGATGACCCTGCTGACGGCACTGCGCACTGCGGCAACCTCCGCCATGGTGGCCAGGAAGCTGGCCCGCCCCGATTCGAAGCGGCTGGCCCTCATCGGCGCCGGCAGCCAGTCGGAGTTCCAGACGCTGGCGTTCCGCAGCGTGTTGGGCATCGGACAGGTTTCCGTATGGGACACGGACCCGGCCGCCGTCGAAAAGTACGTGCGCAACATGGCTCCCCTCGGCCTGGACATCACCGTGGCCTCCTCCGCGGTCGACGCCGTCCGGGGCGCGGACATCATCACCACGTGCACGGCGGACAAGGCGAAGGCGGTCATTCTCACGGCGGACATGGTGGAACCGGGCGTGCACATCAACGCCATGGGCGGGGACTGCCCCGGGAAGACCGAGCTTGACCCGGCCATCCTGGCCCGGGACGGCGTGGACGTCTTTGTGGAATTCGACCCCCAAACCCGCATTGAGGGCGAAATCCAGCAGATGCCCGCCGATTTCCCCGTCACGGAATTCTGGCGGGTGCTCACCGGCCAGGCCGCCGGCCGCACGTCCGCCGGCCAGGTGAAAGTCTTCGATTCCGTCGGCTTCGCCATCGAGGATTTCTCGGCCCTGCGCTACGTGCGCGACGCCGTCGCCGCCACGGACTACTTTGACGAGATCGATCTCGTGGCGAACCCCGACGACCCCAAGGACCTCTTCGGGCTCATCGGGGCGCTGGTCCCGAGCCCCTGAGAGCAGCAGCCCCTGCCGGCGGGGGCACCCGCGCCGGCAGGGGCTTGGCCTGCCAAAGTCCAAGCCCCCGCTGCTGGCGCCTGCCGAAACCCGGGTGCTTGCGCCTAGCCGGCTGCCGGCTCGAGCCGAACGACGACCGACTTGGACGTGGGCGTGCCGCTGATGTCCGCCGTGGAATCCAGCGGCACCAGGACGTTGGTCTCGGGGTAGTACGCGGCGGCGCAGCCCATGGGGGTGGAGTAGGCCACGACGCGGAATCCGGGCGCCCGGCGGTCCACACCGTCCTGCCACTCCGAGACCAGGTCCACCATTGCGCCGTCGGCGACGCCCATCGAGGCGAGGTCGGTCCGGTTCACAAAGACCACGCGGCGCCCGTTCTTGATGCCGCGGTACCTGTCGTCCTTGCCGTAGATGGTGGTGTTGTACTGGTCGTGCGAACGCAGGGTCTGCAGCAGCAGCCGGCCCTCGGGCACCTTCGGGTATTCCAGCGTGTTGGCGGTGAAGTGGGCCTTGCCGGAGTCCGTCGTGAAGGTGCGCGAGTCCCGGGGTCCGTGCGGCAGGACAAAGCCGCCGGGCCGGTTGATCTTTGCCTCAAAGTCCTCAAAGCCGGGCACCACGTTGGCGATGTGGGTCCGGATGCGCGAGTAGTCCGCGGCCAGGCCCCGCCAGTCCGCCACAGGGGCACCCGGGCGGGTGCCGCCGTCGTCCGTGGAAAAGAGCAGCTGGGCGAGCCGGGCGGTGATGGCGACCTCGGAGAGCAGGTTGTCCGACGCCGGTGCCAGGCGCCCGCGCGAGGCGTGGACGGCGCTCATGGAGTCCTCGACGGTGACGCGCTGGTCGCCGCCGGCCTGGGTGTCGCGCTCGGTGCGGCCCAGCGTGGGCAGGATCAGCGCCTGACGGCCGGTGTGCAGGTGGGACTTGTTCAGCTTGGTGGAGATTTGCACGGTCAGGGACAGCCGGGCCAGGGCAGCCTCGGTGACGGCGGAGTCCGGGGTGGCGCGCACGAAGTTCCCGCCCATGCCGACGAACACGCGGGCCTTGCCGTCGCGCATGGCCTCGATCGCGGCGACGGTGTCGTAGCCGTTGGGGCGCGGTGAGGCGAAGGAAAACTCGCGGTCCAGGGCGTCGTGGAAGGATGCGGGCATGCGTTCGAAGATGCCCATGGTCCTGTCGCCCTGGACGTTGGAGTGGCCACGGACGGGGCACACGCCGGCACCGGGCTTGCCGATGTTGCCCTGGAGCAGCAGCACGTTGACGACGTCGCGCAGCGTGGCCACGGAGTGCTTGTGCTGGGTCAGGCCCATGGCCCAGCACACCACGGTGGCCTTGGAGGCGAGCAGCCGCGCGCCGGTGGCCCGGATCTGCTCCTCGGTCAGGCCCGTGGCGGTGGTGATTTCCTCCCACGGGACGGCCTCCAGCTGCGCCAGGTAGCCGCCCAGCCCGGTGGTGTGCGCGTCGATGAACGCAGTGTCGAACACGCGGCCCTCGTGCGGGGAGCCGGGGCGGCGCTGTTCCTCCAGCAGGACCTTGCCGAGCCCCTGGAACAGCGCCTGGTCCCCGCCGAGCCTGATCTGCAGGAAGTCGTCAGCCAACGCCGTGCCGCCGCCCACCAGCCCGCGCACGGTCTGCGGGTTCTCAAAGCGCATGAGCCCGGCCTCCGGCAGCGGGTTGACGGCCACAATGACGGCGCCGTTCTTCTTCGCCTTCTCCAGCGCCGAGAGCATGCGCGGGTGGTTGGTGCCCGGATTCTGCCCGGCGATGATGATCAGCTCCGCCTGGTACATGTCCTCCAGCGACACCGAGCCCTTGCCGATGCCGATGGTTTCCGTCAGGGCCGACCCGGAGGATTCGTGGCACATGTTGGAGCAGTCCGGGAGGTTGTTGGTGCCCAGCCCCCGGACCAGGAGCTGGTACAGGAACGCGGCCTCGTTGGAAGTACGCCCCGAGGTGTAAAAAATCGCCTCATTGGGGTCCGCCAGCGCCTTCAGCTCATCGGCGAGGAGCCCCAGCGCCCTGTCCCAGGAGACGGGCACGTAGTGGTCGCTGCCCTCGGCCAGGAACATCGGGTCGGTCAGCCGGCCCTGCTGGCCCAGCCGGAAGTCGTCCCACTCGCGCAGCTCGTTGACGGAATGCTTGGCGAAGAACGACGGCGGCACGCGCCGTTTCGTGGCTTCCTCGGCCACCGCCTTGGCCCCGTTTTCACAAAATTCCGCCGCATGGCGCTTGTCGCCTTCGGGCCAGGCGCAGCCGGGGCAGTCAAAGCCGTCCTTCTGGTTGACCTTCAGCAGCGTTTGGGCGGTGCGCAGCGGGCCCATCTGGTTGAGGGAAACCTCCATGGCATGCAGGATGCCGGGGATGCCCACGGCCTTTTTCTGCACGCTGCCCACGGTGAGCTGTTGTTCATCGATGTTTTCCTGGGGCAGCTTGCCGGCCATGTCCGCATCCCTTTCGCCTGTGAAGTCTCTGTCGTTGGCCAGCCTATCCCGGCGGGGACCTCCCGTGCTGTGCATTACCGCGGGAGGATCTACCCTTGAAAGATAAGGGGCACAGTCAATTGGAGGACCCGTGGGACGCCTGATTCACCGAGTGAAGGCAACAAGGATTGATTTGGCCGGGCACCGGCGCGTGGTGCGCGAGGAAGCCCTGGCGGCGGAGGAGCCCCTGGAGATCCGGCTGGGCCACGAACCCTTCACCGTAACTATGCGCACGCCCGGCGACGACTTTGACCTGGTGGCAGGGTTCCTGGTCTCCGAGGGCATCATCTTCGATCCCGATGAGCTCATCTCCTTGCGCTTCTGCGCCGGGGAGGACGAAAACGGGCAGCAGACCTTCAACGTTGTGGAGGCGCAGCTGCGCCCCGACGTTGCGCTGCCGGAGCTGGGTGCCCGGCGCAATGTGACGACCACCAGCGCGTGCGGGATCTGCGGCACCGCCTCCATCGATGCGGTGCGCAAGTCCTCACACCACCCCGTCACCTCCCCGGTGGACCAGCCGCTGGTGAAGGCCGAGGTGCTCGCCTCCCTGCCGGACGAGCTGCGGGACCAGCAGAAGATCTTTGACAAGACCGGCGGCGTCCATGCGGCCGGGCTTTTCGCCCCCGACGGCGAGCTGTTGTTGCTGCGCGAGGACGTGGGGCGGCACAACGCCGTGGACAAGGTGGTGGGTGCCGCGTTCCGGGAACGGCAGCTGCCGCTGGCCGACACCGTCCTTCAGGTGTCGGGCCGGGCGTCGTTTGAGCTCGTCCAAAAGGCCGCGATGGCAGGGGTGCCGGTGCTCGCGGCGGTGAGCGCGCCGTCGTCCCTGGCCGTGGAATTGGCCCGGGAGTCCGGGCTGACGCTCGTGGGGTTCAGCCGCGGGCAGACCCTGAACATCTACACGCACGCCGGCCGCATCGCCGACTGACGCCCGGTTGCAACCGGGCGTCGGGGGAAAATGCCCCGGTTGCAACCGGGCGTTGGGGGTGCGGGCTAGATTTCGTGCAGCAGGCGCCGCACGAACGCCTGGGTGCGCTGTTCACGGGGGTTGCGCAGGACCTGGCTGGCCGGGCCGCGTTCCACCACCACGCCGCCGTCCATGAACACCACCTCGTCGGCGGTTTGCCGGGCAAAGGCGAGCTCGTGCGTGACGATCACCATGGTCCAGCCCTCCTCGGCCAGCTCCTTGATGACGAGCAGCACGTCGTCCACCAGCTCCGGGTCCAGGGCCGACGTGGGCTCGTCAAAGAGCAACAGCTGCGGCTTCAGCGCCAGCGCCCGCACAATGCCCACGCGCTGCTGCTGCCCGCCGGAAAGCTCAAACGGGTGGGCGTCCTTCTTCTCGAGCAGGCCCACCCGGCCCAGCAGCCCCTCCGCCTCCGCCACAGCCTCAGCGCGGGGCCGCCGCTGCACCCGGACCGGCCCCTCGATGATGTTCTGCAGCACGGTCATGTGCGGAAACAGGTTGTAATGCTGGAACACCATGGCGCTGCGGTCGCGCAGCGCCGCAACTTCCCTGGGGGAGGCCTTCGCGCCGAAGTCCAGCGTCAGCGCGGGGAGTTGCGGCACGGTGCCGGTGTCCCCGCCGTTCCCCGGCGCGCCGACGCCGGTGGCGCCGCGGGCGCCGACGGTGACCGTTCCGGCGTCGGGCGTTTCCAGGCCGTTGAGGGAACGCAGGATGGTGGTCTTGCCGGAGCCGGAAGGGCCGATCAGGGCCACGACCTTGCCCCGGGGCACATCCAGGTCAATGCCGCGCAGCACCTGGTTGGAACCAAAGGACTTGCTCAGCCCGCGGACCTGCAGGACGGGGGCGTCAGTGGGCGACATAGCGGTCCAACCTCTTTTCCAGCTGCGTTTGGGCCGTGGACAGGATCAGGCAGATCACCCAGTAAATGAGCGCAGCCTCTAGGTACAGCAGCATGAATTCCTGGCTGAAGGCGGCCACCTGCTGGGCCACCCGGAACATCTCCGTGACCAGGATCAGCGAGGCCATCGAGGTGTCCTTCACCAGCGAGATGAACGTGTTGGACAGCGGCGGGACCGAGACCCGGGCGGCCTGCGGCAGGATGATGCGCAGCAGGGTCTGCCCGCGCGACATGCCGATCATGTGCCCGGCCTCCCACTGCCCCTGCGGGACGGACAGGATGGCTGCCCGGATCACCTCCGCGGCGTAGCCGCCCACATTGAGGGAGAACGCGATGATGGCGCTGGGCCAGGGGTCGAGCTTCACGCCCACGGCCGGGAGCCCGTAAAAGATCACGAACAGCTGCACCAGCAGGGGCGTGCCGCGGATGACCGAGACGTAAAACCGGCCCACGCCGTTGGCGATCCTGTTGCGGCTGATCCGCAGCATGGCCACCAGCAGGGCCAGCACCAGGCCGATGGCGAAGGATGCGACGGCCAGCGGGATGGTGCCCTGGACGGCGCCCAGGACCATCGGCCCGAGCGAGCTCCAAAACAAGTCCATGACCAACCCCCTTGCGTCCGGCGGCTACTTCGAAACGTCCTGGCCGAAGTACTTTTCGCTCAGCTTGGACAGGGTGCCGTCGGCGGCCAGTTCCTTCAGCGCCTTGTCGACGGCGGCGTCCAGGGCCTTGGCGCCCTTGTGGAAGGCGAACACCGAATCGGAGGAATCCTTGGTGTTGGCGGCGATCTTCAGGCCGGAGCCCGGGTTGGTGACCTGGTAGTCCAGGAAGGTCAGCTTGTCATTGACAATGGCGTCGACGCGGCCGTCCTTCAGCAGCGACACGGACTGGGCCCAGCCTTCCACCGGCTCGACGTTGGCGCCGCTGTCCTTGGCCAGCGTGTACCAGTTGCTGGTCAGGGACTGTGCCGTGGTCTTGCCCTTGAGGTCGGAGAAGGAAGTGATGGCGGTGTTGTCCGACTTCGTGACGATCACGCCCCGGGACACGGTGTACGGGGTGGAGAGCTCGTACTTGGCCTTGCGCTCCGGGGTGGCCGTGACCTGGTTGGCGACGGCGTCAAAGCGCCTGGCCTCCAGTCCGGCAAAGATGGAATCCCACTGGGTCTCCTCAAACTTGGCCTTCACGCCCAGCTTGCCTGCCACGGCCTTGGCCACCTCCACGTCGTAGCCGGTCAGCTCGCCTGCGCCGCCCTGGTGGTAGCTGAACGGCTTGTAGGTGCCCTCGGTGGCGAACACGATCTGGCCGGCATTCTTCACGCTGCTCAGGGACGTGTCCCCGCCGGCGCCGGGGGTGGCTGAAGGGCCACTGGTGCCGGCGCCGCCGCCGCAGGCGGCAAGTGCGATCGAGGCCGCTGCGAGCATGCCGACAAGTCCAAAAGTACGACGATTCATTGTCCTGTGTTCCTTCAAGGTCAAAGCGGAGGTTCCCGCGGGAAAATGCCCACGCAACAAAAGGGCAGCGGGCTGCCCGTCCTATGGAGGCTACCACCGGGCGGGCCGGGGCGAAGAGGGAATATAACAGTATATTACGCGCAGATGGATGCAGTGATTTGACTCACCTTGCGTCAATGCACTAGGAGCCGGCGGGCCGGGGTGGAGCACGCCGGGCCGGGGCCGGGGCACCCGGGCGCGGCAGCCCGGGCGTCGTGCCCGGGAAAGCCGGGCGAAAAACGGGAACCGGGAATTTCCACCCGCCCCCGGACCGCTTAAGCTGGTAGCTTGCCCACACCTCTATTAAGGAACCTGCATGAGTATGGAAGGCGCCGCCTGGAGCTCCCTGTGGAGCACCATGCGATCGGACAAAAGCAATGGCGGCATTTCCAAGGACACGCTGCGCCGGACGGTGGCCTTTGCCAAGCCGTACGGCCGCAAGCTGCTGGTCTTCGTGGTGCTGTCGGTGGTCTCCGCCGCCCTCGCCGTGGCCACCCCCGTGCTGGCCGGGCGGGTGGTCAATGCCATCGTGGCCAAGGCCGCCCTGGACGTGGTGGTCAACCTGGCGCTGCTCATTGCCCTGGTGGCCGTGCTCGACGCCGGGCTGTCGCTGGTGATCCGGTGGATTTCGGCGAACCTGGGGGAGGGCGTCATCCTGGACCTGCGCACCGCCGTGTTTGACCACGTGCAGCGCATGCCCATCGCGTTCTTCACCCGGACCCGCACCGGGGCGCTGGTCAGCCGGCTCAACAACGACGTCATCGGCGCCCAGCAGGCGTTTTCCGGCACCCTGTCCGGCATCGTCTCCAACTCGGTGCAGCTGGTGTTGACGCTGATCGTCATGCTCAACACCTCGTGGCTGGTGACGCTGCTGGCCCTGGTGCTGCTGCCCATCTTCCTGATGCCGGCCCGCCGCTTCGGCAGCCGCCTGGCCGGCATGCGCCGCGAGGCCGCCAACCTGAATGCGGACATGAGCACGCAGATGACCGAACGGTTCTCCGCCCCGGGCGCCACGCTGGTCAAGCTGTTTGGCCGCCCCGCCGACGAATCGCGCGAGTTTGCCTCCCGCGCCAACCGGGTCCGCGACATCGGCGTGCGCACCGCCGTCATGCAGTTCGTCTTCTTCTCCGCCCTGATGCTGGTCTCCTCCCTGGCGCTGGCCCTCGTGTACGGGCTGGGCGGCTCGCTGGCCATCGGGGGCGCGCTCAACGCCGGCGACGTGGTGGTGCTGGCTCTGCTGCTGACCCGGCTCTACGCCCCGCTCACCGCCCTCGCCAACGCGCGCGTGGACATCATGAGCGCCCTGGTCAGCTTTGACCGCGTGTTTGAAATCCTGGACCTGAAGCCGCTGATCGCCGAAAAGGAGGTGACCGTGCCGGTGCCGGCCGGGCCCCTCGGCGTGGAGTTCGACGACGTCCGCTTTGCCTACCCGTCCGCGGACAAGGTCTCACTGGCCTCCCTGGAGGACGTGGCCGTGCTGGACACGCGCGGCGGCGAGGAGGTGCTGCACGGGATTTCCTTCCGCGCCGAACCGGGCCAGACCATTGCGCTGGTGGGTTCCTCCGGCGCCGGGAAGTCCACCATCGCCCAGCTGTTGTCCCGCCTGTACGACGTCGACTCCGGGGCCGTGCGCCTGGGCGGCACCGACGTGCGGGACCTGTCCTTTGACGGGCTCCGCGCAGCCATCGGCATGGTGACGCAGGACGGCCACCTGTTCCACGAGTCCATCCGCTCCAACCTGCACCTGGCCAAGCCGGACGCCACCGACGCCGAGATCTGGGACGTGCTGCGCCGGGCCCGGCTGTCCGCGTTTGCGGAGGCCTTGCCGGACGGCCTGGACACCGTGGTGGGGGAGCGCGGCTACCGGCTCTCCGGCGGGGAGCGCCAGCGCCTGACCATCGCCCGGCTCCTGCTGGTCCAGCCCGCCGTCGTGATCCTCGACGAGGCGACGGCGGCGCTGGACTCCACGAACGAGGCCGCCGTGCAGGCCGCCCTGGGGGAGGCGCTGGAGGGGCGCACCGCCATCGTCATTGCACACCGGCTCTCCACCATCCGCTCCGCCGACGCCATCCTGGTGGTCGAGGCCGGGCAGGTCGTGGAACGGGGCACGCACGAGGAACTGATCGCCAAGGGCGGGCGCTATGCCGAACTGCACGACACCCAGTTCGCCCAGGCCGTGGCCGCCGTGGCGGATGCCGCGATCCCCGAGGACGCCTGACACCTCCGGCCTGTGTTGCACTTCCTGGACAAAAACCACGCGGAAGGCGTCTTTTCGGTCCACTTTGTGCAACACGGATGGTTAGGGGGCGGGGCGGGGGAGGACGAACTCGGTCAGGAGCGGGGCGAGGTCGTCGTAGTCGGCCATGCGGCCCACATCCAGCCAGCGCAGTTCGGCAATCTCGGCTGCCGCCGCGACGCCGGCCGCGTCCCAGGTGCCGGGCGCGGTGAAGACCGTGGCCTCGATGTCGGTGTCCGGCTCGTTGGCGGCCGCCCCGGTCCAGACGCCCAGGAGCCCAAGGTCCTCCGGGGCCACCGAGAGGCCGGTTTCCTCGGCCAGTTCCCGCGACGCCGCCTCGGCCGCGCCCTCGCCCGGCTCGGGCTTGCCGCCGGGGTGCATGAACTTGCCCGTGCCGGACTTGCGCACCGTCAGCAGGCGCCCGTCCGGGTCGTAGACACACACGGCGGACACCCTCAGAACGGTTTTCATCCCTCTGATCCTAGCGGGCCGGTTCGGGGCCGGAGGTGTCAGCCGGCCCGCGGGGCGAACATGATGATGGACATCCCGGCCAGGCAGACGATGGCGCCGGTGACGTCCCAGCGGTCCGGGGAGAACTTGTCGAAGGCCATGCCCCATGCCAGCGAACCGGCAATGAACACACCCCCGTACGCTGCCAGGACCCGGCCAAAATTTGCATCCGGCTGCAGGGCGGCAATGAATCCGTAGGCGCCCAGGGCCACGACGCCTAGCCCTGCCCACCACCAGGCCCTGCCTTCGCGCACCGCCTGCCACACCAGCCATGCGCCGCCAATTTCCGCGGCGGCGGCCAGGATGAACAGGACAATGGTTTTGGCGACGGTCATGCTCCATCCTCCCAGCCCGGCCGGCGCAGCACTTTATGGGAGGTGGTCTTGGAGTGCCCCCGCCGGGGATCGAACCCGGATTTGCCCTTTAGGAGAGGGCCGTCTTATCCATTGGACTACAGAGGCGCGTCAACCAGCCTAGCGGAACGGGATATCAAGCAAAAAATCACCGGCAGCCGGACACCACACGGTGCCGAAAATCAGGCCGCCGCGTCCGGCTCCGGAACAGCCTTCTTCCGGCGCCCGGCAGACAACGCCACGCCCATCCCCGCCAGGGACACCACGAGCAGGACCCACGACGCAACCACCAGCACCGAGGCCAGGGTGACCGAACCGGCGTCGAGCACCTTCGCGCCGAGCATGTCGTCGATGGCCACATTGGCCCACAGCTGGATGCCGGCAAACAGCACGGGGAACACCCACAGCAGGCGCCGCAGCCACTTTTTGGCGACGTTGATGGCCATGAGCGTCACGGCGGACAGCCCAAACACCAGCGGGAACAGCGTGCCGGCGGTCTTGTGCACAAACTGCAGCTGCCCCAGTGCGTCGTCATTCATGGCCGAGCGCAGCGCCTCAATGTGGGAGGTATTGAAGCCGAACACCATGGAGTCGGGCATGGCCAGGCCGCCGGAGAGGTCCGTCATCTGGTTCAGCGTCAGCAGGTGGAAGTACCAAAACAGGAACAGGCTGGCCACGGCGCCGGCGATCACGATCAGGTTTGCATTGCCCTGGGCCTTCGCCGGGGAACGCCGCGTGCCGGCATTGACGACGGCGGCACTGGGTGGAGTGGCCGCCGCACCGTGTTTTTTGGCGCGTTGGGCGGGAGTTTTTGCCATGCCTCCATTATCGCCCAGTTCGCTGCAGCACTTTTCCGGCTCCGGGGCGGGGCACGCACTAGGGTGGGTGCATGGCCGAAAACCTGGACCCCAGCCTGACCGACGCCGACCTTGCAGCGGCCCTGGTGCGCAATGCCGGCCTGCTGGCCCTGGCGATGCGCAGCCGCGGGCTTGACGCCCTCCGCGGCACGGCCATTGAAAAGACCGGCGTGGCCGACGTCGTCACGGCCGCCGACACCGCCGCCGAAGGCTACGTCGTGGAGCAGCTGCTGCGCTGCCGTCCGCAGGATTCGATCCTGGGCGAGGAAGGCGCCGCGCATGCGGGCACGTCCGGGCGCACCTGGGTGATCGACCCCGTGGACGGCACCTGGAACTTCTTCAGCGGCTCCACGTACTGGTGCTCGGCCCTGGCCCTGGCCGACGGGGCGCACGACGCCGGGACCTCCCCGGGCACGCAGGCCCCCCTGGGTGCCGGGGAACCGCCGCGCCACGCCCTCGCCGACGCCGAGGTGCTGCTCGGGGCCGTCTTCCAGCCCCAAGAGGACAAGCTGTGGCTGGGCGGGGCGCTGCAGCCGGCAACGCTGAACGGCCGGGCCGTTGCGGTGGACGCCCGGCAGGACGTCTCCATGCTTGGCGGGGTGACCTACATCCACCCGGGCTGGCTGGCGGAGGCGCGGGCGGCCGGGCCGTGGCAGGAGGCCGCCCAGCTGCCGGCAACGTTGCGGATGCTCGGCTCCGGCTCCTGCGACCTGGGCCGCGTGGCCCAGGCGGAACTGGGCGTCTGGTTCCAGCACAGCTGCCCGGCCTGGGACTGGCTCCCCGGTAAGGGGATCGTGCGGGCGGCCGGCGGGCAGACCGGCGTCGTGCGGGTCAACGGGCTGGACTGGTTTGTGGCCGGGCCCGCCGGGGCGGTGGCTGCGATTTCCGCCGCGCTCGCGGACGGGGCGCTGCCGGACTGACGGCCTTCACGGCGGGGCCAAGGCTGGTGGCGCCCGCCGCGGCGTTGTGCACAGCGGGCCGCCGTGCCGTGCCCGCTGTCAGGGTGGCCAACTAGACTGGACCGCACCATGGACATGTTGTTTGACCCTTACGCCAAAAAGCCCAAACCTGCCGCGGCACGGGCCGCCGGGTTCCTGCCGCCCCTGCCTGCAGCCTTCCCGGGCTGGGAGCCCTCCGACGCCGACGACCCCGGCGCCGACGCACCCGAACAGGGCCTGCCGGAAGGTGCCGTGCCGGAGCATGCGCTGCCCGGGTTTGCCCGGGGCGGCGCCGGTTTCGATGCTGCCGCAGGAGGCGCCGGCCAGGATTTCGGCACCGGCGCGGGGAGCCGCTGGCCGGACCCTGCCGCACTGCTGGAGGGCATGAACCCCCAGCAGGAGGAGGCCGTGGTCCACGCCGGGTCGCCGTTGCTCATTGTGGCCGGCGCCGGCTCGGGCA
This sequence comes from Arthrobacter sp. SDTb3-6, assembly GCF_013376095.1. Classification (GTDB taxonomy): domain Bacteria; phylum Actinomycetota; class Actinomycetes; order Actinomycetales; family Micrococcaceae; genus Specibacter. Next base: position 82,150 of record NZ_JAAMFN010000018.1, read on the forward strand.
AGACCCGTGTGCTCAGCCACCGGATCGCCTACCTGCTGGCCACCGGACGGGCCCACCCGGGGCAGATCCTGGCCATCACCTTCACCAACAAGGCCGCAGCGGAGATGCGCGAACGCATCCACGCGCTCATTGGCGACGCCGCGAACAGCATGTGGATTTCCACGTTCCACTCCTCCTGCGTGCGGATACTGCGCCGCGAGGCCAAGACCGTCGGGCTGAATTCCAACTTCTCAATCTACGACTCCGCCGACTCCCTGCGGCTCATCACCCTGGTGGCCAAGGGGCTGGAACTGGACCCGAAGAAGTTTGCGCCCAAGGCCATCATGCACAAGATCTCGGCCCTGAAGAACGAGCTCACCGATGCCGATGAGAACGCGTTGAACACCAATTTCAAGGACCCCTTTGCCGCCGCCGTGGCCGAGGTGTACAACGGCTACACGCAGCGGCTGCGGCAGGCCAACGCCATGGACTTTGACGATCTCATTGCCGAAACCGTGTACATGTTCCGTGCGTTCCCGGGCGTGGCCGACTCCTACCGCCGCCGCTTCCGGCACGTGCTGGTGGACGAATACCAGGACACCAACCACGCCCAGTACGCCCTGGTGCGCGAAATCGTGGGCGAGGACTCCGGGGTGTCGGCAGGCCCGGACACCGGGATCGAACCGGCCGAGCTGACGGTGGTGGGCGACTCCGACCAATCCATCTATGCCTTCCGCGGCGCGGACATCCGCAACATCGTGGAATTTGAGAAGGACTATCCCAGCGCCGCCACCATCAAGCTGGAGCAAAACTACCGTTCCACCCAAAACATCCTCAGCGCCGCCAACGCCGTCATCTCCCGCAACCCCAACCGGCGTGAGAAACGGCTGTGGACCGCCGAAGGCGACGGCGAAAAGATCATCGGCTACGTGGCCGAATCCGAGCATGAGGAAGCCCGCTTCATCGCCGAGGAAATCGACAGGCTCCAGGATGAAACCGACATCCGCCCCGGCGACGTTGCCATCTTCTACCGCACCAACGCCCAGTCGCGCGCCATCGAGGACATCCTGGTGCGCACCGGCCTGCCATACCGCGTGGTGGGCGGCACCCGCTTCTACGAACGCAAGGAAATCAAGGACGCGCTGGCCTACCTGCGTGCCCTGGTCAACCCGGACGACGACGTCAACCTGCGCCGGATCCTCAACGAACCCAAGCGCGGGATCGGCGACCGCGCCGAAGGCGCCCTCGCCGCCCTGGCCGGGCGGGAACGGATCTCCTTCTCCGCCGCGCTGGCCCGCGCAGGTGAAGCCCCGGGTCTCGCCACCCGATCGCTGAACGCAGTGACCGGCTTTGCCAAGATGATGGGCGACCTTGGCGAGGTGGCCGTCGACTCCGGTCCGGCCACTGCCCTGGAAGCCGTGCTGGAGCAGTCCGGCTACCTGGAGACGCTGCGCAGCTCAACGGACCCGCAGGACGAGTCGCGTGTGGAAAACCTGGCGGAACTGCTCGCCGTCGTGCGTGAATTTGAAAAGGACAACCCGGAAGGGACGCTCGGGGAGTTCCTCGAGCAGGTGTCCCTTGTGGCCGACGCCGACCAGATCCCGGACGCGCCCGGCGGCTCCGAGGCGGAGGCCGCGGCGGCCGTGGCCGAGGCCAAGCGGCTGGGCGTGGTGACGCTCATGACCCTGCACACGGCCAAGGGACTGGAATTCCCGGTGGTTTTCCTCACGGGCATGGAGCACGGGATCTTCCCGCACTCGCGCTCGGCCACCGACCCGAAGGAACTGGCCGAGGAACGGCGCCTGGCCTACGTGGGCCTGACCCGCGCCCGCAAGCGGCTGTACCTGACCCGCTCCGAGGTCCGCAGCCTGTGGGGGCAGAGCCAGTACAACCCGCCGAGCCAATTCATCGAGGAAGTGCCGGCGGAGCTGATCGACTGGAAGCGCGAAGGCGTGGCGCGCATGGCCCCGCCGTCCGGGGGCGGCTTTGGCAGCAGCCGGTATTCGGGCTCCTTCTGGGGCGCCGGCTCTGCCGTGGGCGGGCGTGACACCGGCCAGCTGCCGCCCAGCATTTCCGCCCGGGCCGCCGCCGGCCGCGTCCAGCCGCAAAAGGAAGTCATCACCGTCAGCGTGGGGGACAAGGTCAACCACACCGCATTCGGCAACGGCACGGTCTCCGCCGTGCAGGGCGCGGGCGACAAAATGGTGGCCACCGTCCAGTTCAGCATCGGCGAAAAGCGGCTGCTGCTCCGGTACGCGCCGCTGACAAAGGTGGAGCACTGAGCAGGGCCGGCGACCGGACGGTGGTCCGGGCCGTCCTTGCGGCCCTGGGCTGCGCTGCGTCCGCCGTGGCGCTCGCCGGCTGCATCACCGTGCCCTCCGCCGGCCCCGCGCATCCCGCCACCACGTCCGCCGGCCCGCCCAGCTACGTTGACCGGCTCAAGGCCGCCCCCGTGGACCAGCCCACCGGGGCGCCGTCCGCCGGCACCCTGCCGCAGTTCGTGACCGACTCCCGCAACGTGGCCTGCGTCTTCACCACCTCCCGTGCCGGAAACCTGGACCAGCCCTGGGAACCAAACAACTACGACGACGGCGCCAACGCCAAGGCCCCGACGATTCCCGTGGTCAACTGCGAATTGGCCAGCTACCCGGACCCCGCGCCCGCCGATGTCACAGACAAGTGCGCCGGAACGTTCATCGGCTACCTCGGCGGCACTGCCCTGCTGACGCCGGACCGGGTGACGTACGGCGGCTGCCGGGCCGGTGTCACCGCCGCCGAGGCCTCCTTTGGCCCCGACGGAACCCCCAGCGAGGCGATGTCCACGGTCCCGGTCCTGGGACAGGGACGGGCGATGGAGGCGGACGGCTACCGTTGCGCCGCCTTGGACGACGGCGTGGCGTGCGCCAACCTGGCCACCGGACTCGGGTTCTTCGTCGCTTCCGGCAGCTACGAACTCCTCGGCCCCGGGCACCGGGCCCCGGCCGGCTGAGGCAACCGCGCCGGGGACCAGGCGTCGGACTTGAAGGGGATCGGCGGCAGTGGGTTTTTGTGAGCGGAATAACCCCCGTTCCCTGTGGTGTCAAGTAAAAATATGTGCTTGTGCGGCAAAGCGGTAGTGTGTGGAAGGGGTTTTGCACCCCATGATCACTACTTCGACGTAGAAGGACACAAACCCGTGGACCTGTTTGAATACCAGGCGCGCGACATGTTTGAGGCTCACGGCGTTCCCGTGTTGGCCGGCATCGTGGCGCACACCCCTGAAGAAGCAAAGGCAGCAGCCGAGAAGATTGGCGGCGTCACCGTTGTCAAGGCGCAGGTGAAGGTCGGTGGCCGCGGCAAGGCCGGCGGCGTCAAGGTAGCCAAGACCGCCGATGAGGCGTTCGAGCACGCCACCGCCATTCTCGGCATGGACATCAAGGGCCACACCGTCAACACGGTCATGATCGCCCAGGGCGCAGACATCGCCGAGGAGTTCTACTTCTCCGTGCTGCTGGACCGCGCCAACCGCAACTACCTGGCCATGTGCTCGGTGGAAGGCGGCATGGAAATTGAAGAGCTGGCCGTGGAGCGCCCCGAGGCCCTGGCCAAGGTTGCCGTCGACCCGGCCGTCGGCATCGATGCGGCCAAGGCCGACGAGATTGTCGCCACCGCGGGCTTCCCCGCGGAAATCGCCCCGAAGGTGGCCGCCACCATCATCAAGCTGTGGGACGTCTTCAAGAAGGAAGACGCGACGCTCGTTGAGGTCAACCCGCTGGTGCGCACCGGCGCCGGCGACATCCTGGCCCTGGACGGCAAGGTCTCCCTCGACGAGAACGCCGACTTCCGCCACCCGCACCACCTCGAGCTTGAGGACGCCGCTGCGGCCGACCCGCTTGAGGCCAAGGCGAAGGCCGCCGGCCTGAACTACGTCAAGCTCGACGGCGAAGTCGGCGTCATCGGAAACGGCGCCGGCCTGGTCATGTCCACCCTGGACGTCGTTGCGTACGCCGGCGAGAACCACGGCAACGTCAAGCCCGCCAACTTCCTGGACATTGGCGGTGGAGCGTCCGCCGAGGTCATGGCCAACGGCCTGGACGTCATCCTCAACGACCCGCAGGTCAAGAGCGTTTTTGTCAACGTCTTCGGCGGCATCACCGCCTGTGACGCCGTTGCCAAGGGCATTGTCGGCGCTCTCGCCGAGCTGGGCGCGGCTGCCAACAAGCCGCTGGTCGTCCGCCTCGACGGCAACAACGTTGAAGAAGGCCGCCGCATCCTCAACGAGGCCAACCACCCGTTGGTCACCCTGGCCGCCACGATGGACGAGGGCGCCGACAAGGCCGCCGAGCTCGCCAACGCAGCTCGCTGAGCTCGCCGCACGAGATCTAAGGAAAAATACATGTCTATCTTCTTGAACAAAGACTCCAAGGTCATCGTCCAGGGCATCACCGGCGGCGAGGGCACCAAGCACACCGCCCTGATGCTCAAGGCCGGCACCCAGGTTGTTGGCGGCGTGAACGCACGCAAGGCCGGCACCACGGTCCTCCACGGCGAGGTTGAACTGCCCGTGTTCGGCACCGTGAAGGAAGCCGTTGCCGAGACCGGCGCCGACGTCTCCATCGTGTTCGTCCCCCCGGCGTTCACCAAGGACGCCGTGGTCGAGGCCATCGAGGCCGCCGTGCCGCTGGTCGTCGTCATCACCGAAGGCGTGCCCGTGCAGGACTCGGCCGAGTTCTGGGCCCTGGCCCAGTCCAAGGTTGACGCCGACGGCAAGCAGGCCACCCGCATCATCGGCCCGAACTGCCCCGGCATCATCACCCCCGGCGAGGCACTGGTCGGCATCACGCCGAACAACATCACCGGCAAGGGCCCCATCGGCCTGGTGTCCAAGTCCGGAACCCTGACCTACCAGATGATGTACGAACTGCGTGACCTGGGCTTCTCCACCGCCATCGGCATCGGTGGCGACCCCGTCATCGGCACCACCCACATCGACGCCCTGGCCGCGTTCGAGGCGGACCCGGAGACCAAGGCCATCGTCATGATCGGTGAGATCGGCGGTGACGCTGAAGAGCGTGCAGCCGAGTACATCAAGGCCAACGTCACCAAGCCCGTTGTCGGCTACGTGGCAGGCTTCACCGCCCCCGAGGGCAAGACCATGGGCCACGCAGGCGCCATCGTCTCCGGCTCCGCGGGAACAGCACAGGCCAAGAAGGAAGCCCTTGAGGCTGCCGGCGTCAAGGTCGGCAAGACGCCGTCTGAGACCGCCGCCCTGCTGCGCGAAGTGTACGCGGCACTGTAATTCAGCCCCGAAGCGCGGCCGCTGCACCCGTTTGTTCGGTGTGGCGGCCGCGCTTTTTTGTCAGGCCGGTTCCTGTGGCCCCGGCCCGCAAACGGGCCACGGTGCCCTGCGCAACAGCAATGAAGGAGACCGCAAGTGAGGAAGATCCCGTGGCGGAAGGTGGCGGTGGTTGCCGTCGTGGTGCCGATGTTGGCACTGAGTGCGTGTTCAAGCAGTGGCGGGCGGCCGGCTGGCAGTGCCGCAGCCGGTGGCG
>NZ_JAAMFN010000019.1 GCF_013376095.1 Arthrobacter sp. SDTb3-6
CAAAACCCGGTCCTTGGCCCCTGCGAGATGCAGTCGGGAGTGGAAGTTGTTATCGGGGTTTGCGGCGCTCACGGACCGTCTTTCAGGGGTCAGGTGGATGGGACATGCTTTGCCCACAGTACCGTGGCGGCGCAGTGCGGACGCGACCGGTCAGGGGCCAGGCGCGAAACCGTGCGACACATTAAGTTACGGAAACCAGCTCAATCCACCGGGGTGGTGGACACGTCGGCCGATGGCGACAGGGTGGTGCCCGACGTCGGCTCGGTCGACGGCGTGGACGTCACCGACAGCGTCGGGGTGGGTGTCGGTGACGGGGTGGGAGTTGGCGTCGGCGTTGGGGAGAGAGTCGGGGACGGCGACGGGGTGGTGCTTGGTGTTGGCGACGTCGGCGTGGGGCTCGGCGATGGCGACGGGGCAGGCGTTGGCGACGGCGTGGGGGTTGGCGACGGCGTGGGGGTTGGCGACGGCGTGGGCGTCGGCATCGGGATTGGCGACGCCGTCGGGCTCGACGTCGGCTCGGGCAACGGGGTCTGGGTAGGCGTAGGGGTAGGCGTTGGCGACGCTGTCGCGCCCGGCGTCGGCGACTGGGTGGCGCTCGGTGTCGTTGTGGCGCTCGGCCGTGCCGCGGGCGTTTGTGCCATTGGCTTGGCCGCTGTCCGTGGAGACGTTGCTGCCGCGCTGGGAGCCGGCTTCGGGCTTGCGGCGGGGCTTGGCGTCCCGGCGGTGTTGGACGCCGGGGCCGCCCTCCAGCCAGCACCGGCAAACTCAGCTGTAATGGCCATGGCAGCCTTTTCATCCAGGGAAGCAAAGCCGGGCATGGTGAAGTAGCTCGAGGAATTGCTCGTCGACGCCGGCGTGTGCATGATGGTTCCCACGGACGGATTGAGTGCGCTGATCATCAGGCCGCCGCCAATGTAAATGCCGATATGCGACCAGTGGCGTGGCCCGTCCGGGTTCTGCACCACGACGTCCCCGGGCTGGGGGTTGTTGGTCTGGACCATGGGCACCCACTGCTCGGTGCGCGGAAGGGCAATGCCGGCCTGGGCGTAGGCCCACTGTACGAAGCCCGAACAGTCCCAGCCGGACGAAAAGCTCGTCCCGCCCCAGACATAGCTGTGGCCCAGGCCCTCAAAGGCGGCCCGCACGATCCCGCGGCGGACCTGCGAAATGAGGCCGGGCGGCAATTCATGGCCGCCGCGCAGGGCCGCGGCCACCTCGGCCGGCCAGGCGCCGCTTTCACCGGGGCTCGTCAAATCAAAGACCGGCACGGCCGCGGCCGCGCGCGACGCGATCAAAGTGTCTGCAAAGGAAATCCTCAGGCCCGCACTCTTGGCAGCATAGGCGGCAAGGCCGGGAAAAGCTGCAGGTTCCGGGACTGTTTCCGGCGGGCCGGTCGAAAGCCGGGGGGCTGATTGCAAGGAAGACCAGGCGGGGGCGTCAGCCACGGAATTCTCCGCGTAGCCGGCACCCACGAAGCCGCCCGAGGCCAGCAGCGTGCACGCAACCGCCAGGCTTAATCGGATCGGCCGTGACCGGCCTTCAGGAAACGCCACTTACAGGTCCCCCTGCTTCATCGCAATCGTTAGGCCCGAGCTTACGCCGAATCGGCAAAACGGGACAGTATAATCGCAAAGTCACACACCGCACCATAAGCGCACATGGCACGTCGGCGTGTCGCACAGATTCGTCCAGCGCCACCCACAGCCCGCAAGCCCACCGAGGCCCCGGGCCCCCGGAAGTGCGCTACCCGCCGGCGCGGATGATCCGGCGCTGGGCCGCCACGGAGATCGCGGCCGTGCGGTTGTCCACGCCCAGCTTGTCGTAGATGTGCACCAGGTGGGTCTTGACGGTGGCCTCGGAGATGAACAACTGCCTGGCCATGGCCTTGTTGCCCATGCCCGTGGCCAGCAGTTCCAGCAGCTGGACCTCCCGGGCGGACAGCACCGGCTCCGGGTTCCGGATGCGCCCCATCAGCCGGGCCGCCACCGCCGGCGCGAGCGCCGTCTGGCCGGCCGCCGCCTGCTGGACGGCGGCGCGGATCTGTTCCGGCGGGGCGTCCTTGAGCATGTAGCCGCTGGCCCCGGCCTCCACCGCCGCCAGGATGTCCGCGTCGGTGTCGTAGGTGGTCAGGATCAGCACGGGCGGCGCGTCGGGCAGTTCCTTGATGGCCTTCGTGGCGGTGACCCCGTCCATGCCGGCACCCATCTGCAGGTCCATGAGCACCACGTCAAGCGTCTCCCCGAGGGTCTGCAGCCGCTGGATTTCCTTGATCGCGGCGCCACCTTCCGGCGCCTCGGCCACGACCGTGAAGCCCTCGAAACCAGTCAGCATGGCGCGCAGCCCGGCCCGCACCACGGGATGGTCGTCCACCAGCAGGATCCGAATTTCACTCACGCCACACCCTCATTTCCCGTCGACCGGGCCGCCGTCCCGGCCAGCGGCAGCCGGACGGCCACCACGGTGCCTTCACCCGGTGCCGACTCTATCTCGAGGGAGCCGTTTTGTGCCGCCACCCGCTGCCGCAGCGACTCCAGCCCGAACCCGCTCCCGTCCGCGCGCCCACCCACGGCGCCGGCCGCCGATGAGGGGCCAAAGCCCCGTCCGTCGTCGTACACGTCCAGGGCCACCTCGGTGTCCAGGTAGGCCAGGCTGACGACGGCGGTGCCCGCCCGGGCGTGCAGCCAGACATTGGCGAGGCTCGCCTGGGTGGCACGCAGCAGCGTGACCCGGTACGGCTGCGGGAGGTCCACGGGCTCGCCGTCGACGCGGAAGGTGCATGTGAGGTTCACGCCGCGCGCGGCCGCCTCCAACTGCGTCTTTTCGCACAGTCGGGCCAACGTCTCCCCGAGGGACGTGCCCTCGAGTGCCGGGGAGGCGAGGCCGCGGACAAAACTGCGGGCCTCGGCCAGGTTTTCCGACGCCGTGGCCTCCATCATGCCGATGCTTTCCCGTGCGGATTCCAGGTCTCCGGAGCCCAGCGAACGGCCTGCTGCGCGGGCCACCAGCACGATCGAGGAGAAGCCCTGGGCCAGGGTGTCATGGATTTCCCGGGCCAGCCGCGCGCGCTCGGCCAGGACGCCAGCCTCATGCTGGCTCGCGGCCAGTTCGGCGCGGGTGCGGCGGAGTTCATCAGCCGCGCGGCGCTGGCTTTCGCCTTCCTGGTAGAGCATCCGGTAGGCCTTGGAGGTCACCACGGCAAAGCCCGCGCCAAACAGCGGCCCCAAGACGGCGGCCAGCGGCGGGTAGGCGGCGCCGGTGGCCAGCCACTGGGCCGTGATGACACCGGCCGTCATGACAATGACCACCGTGATTCCGGCCCAGCGCGGCAGCAGGTGCAGGTGGAGGAAGAACAGCGGGAAGGCCAGCCAGGAAAATTCCGCCGAACCCACCAGCAACGCCGCCCACAGCACCGTCACGATGGCCAGCCACAGGGAGGCCCAGCGGCGCGGGTTGGCGGCGGCACGGCCGGCGGAGAAGCGTTTTTCCGCCGCCGTCCCCAGCAGGTAGACGGCGGCAAGGAGGGCCGCCAGGCCGAGCAGGAGGGAGCGCACGGACCCCTCCAGTGGCACGGCAAAAAGCCGGCCGGCGGCCACGGCCAGCAGGACGGCAAAGCCCACGTGCAGGGCCACGCGCAGGAAGCGCAGGATCGCGGCACTCGTCGCGGGTGCATCATCCGGGGCAGGCATGCCACCAGCTTAGGCCGTGGCGCCGCGGGCCCGGATCAACCAAATGGTTGAGTGCCCGTTCAACCTTCGGGCCCGCGCAGACCATCCAAGCCTGCGATGGAAGCCGCGCCGAATGAAAGGACAGTGGAACTAACGCAAAAACATGGCCCGCACCGAGGGCCCACCCAGGAAAGAAGATCCACACATGTTCCTCGCCATCCGAGACATCCGCTTTGCCAAGGGCCGCTTTGCCCTGATGGGCGGGGTGGTTGCCTTGATCACCCTGCTGCTGGTGCTGCTCTCCGGCCTCACCGCCGGGCTGGGCAACCAGTCCACCTCCTCGATCGCCGACCTCGGCAAGCCAACCCACGCCCCCGTGGACCAGCTGGTGTTCGGCGCGCCCGGCGCCAACGATCCCACGGTGTCCTTCACCGAAAGCCAGGTCACGCAAGGGCAGGTCAACGCCTGGGCCCGGCAGCCCGGCGTTGCCTCGGCCGTGCCGCTGGGCATCAGGCAGACCCGCCTGCAGGGCGCCGGGGACGCGAAGGGGACCACCAACGTGGCCGTCTTCGGTGTCGGCGGGGGAGGCGCCAAGGCCGGGATCGCGCCGTCGGGCCTCAGCGACTCCACCGCCATCATTGGCGGGAAGGTGGCGAAGGACCTCCATCTGGCCGTGGGCGACGCCGTGTCCCTGGGCGGGAGCACCCTGAAGGTCTCCGCCGTGGTGCCCGACCAGTGGTACTCGCACACCTCGGTGGTGTGGACCTCCCTGCCCACCTGGACCAGGCTGGCCCACCTCAGCGACCCGGCGCAGCTTGCCACGGTGGTTGCCGTGACGTACGACGGCGGCACTTCCGTTGACGCCGGCGCCGCCAACGCGGCAGCCGGGACCGTCAGCACCACCCGCAGCGGCGCCTTCCAGGGCCTGGGCGGCTACAAGAGCGAGAACGGCTCGCTGCTGATGATGCAGGCGTTCCTGTACGGCATCTCCGCGCTGGTGATCGTGGCCTTCCTGACCGTCTGGACCGTGCAGCGCACCCGCGACATCGCCGTCCTGAAGGCCATGGGCGCCTCCGGTACCTACCTGCTGAGGGACGCGCTGACGCAGGCGGCGCTGGTGCTGCTGGCCGGCGCCCTGCTCGGCGGCCTCGTGAGCGTGGCCGGCGGCTTCTTCGCCGCCCAGGCCGCCCCGTTCCTCCTCACCCCGGCCACCACCGTGCTGCCGATGCTCGGCATCGTCGCCCTGGGCCTGGCCGGCGCGGCCCTGGCCGTCCGCAAGGTGACGAAGATCGACGCCCTCATTGCCCTCGGCGGCAGCTGACCGTCACCGACGCCAGCTGTCCGGCCCCGGCGCCAGCTGTCCGGCCCCGGCGGCCGGACCATACCCCTACCCTCCCCCAAAAACCGAAGGAATCCCCATGTCTGCCCTGAACGCCCCCGCCCTGTCCCTGACCAACGTGACCCTGGAGTACCCGGACGGCGACGGCACCGTGACCGCCCTGGACCGCGTCACCATGGACGTGGAGGCCGGCGAGTTTGTCTCGCTGGTGGGCCCGTCCGGTTCCGGCAAGTCGAGCCTGCTGGCGGTGGCCGCCACGCTGGTCAGGCCCACCTCGGGTCTGGTCAGGATTGCCGGCGAGGACGCCACCGTCCTGTCCGACAAGGCCCTGGCCACGCTGCGCCGGGACAAGGTGGGCATCATCTTCCAGCAGCCCAACCTGCTCGCCTCGCTCACGGCGGCCGAACAGCTGGTCATCGGCGACCACCTGCGCGGGAAATCCCCGCGTGCAGCCGCGGCCCGGGCCGCGGAACTTCTCGAGATCACGGGGCTGGAGGGCTCCGCCAAGAAACGCCCCCACCAGCTCTCCGGCGGGCAGCGCCAGCGCGTCAACATTGCGCGCGCGCTGATGGCGTCACCGTCGGTGCTGCTCGTGGATGAGCCGACGGCGGCCCTGGACCACGAGCGCAGCGAATCGATTGTGCGCCTGCTGCGCCAGGTGACGGACGAGTTCCAGGTGGCCACCGTCATGGTCACCCACGACACCGAATTCGTCCCCCTGACCGACGCCGTGGCCACCATGCGCGACGGCGTGCTGGCCGCCGCAGTGCCCGCCCTGGCCGCGGCCGGCGCACGGTAGCGGCCCCCGTCACGGTGCCACCGCCGCGCGCGGGGACGCCCGCCCATGCAATAGCATGGGGGAAACTACGATTCTTCAGCATGTGAAACGGAGACACCCCTTCATGAAACGCGTCCTCGCCCTGGCCGGCGGCCTGGCCCTTGCCTTTGTCCTCTCCTCCTGCGGCGCCGCAACCGGCCCGGTGGGCACGTGGGGCAACGGTTACCACGTGGACAAGCAGCCCTACCTGGAGCTGTCCCTGGGGGCCGAGCAGAACGGTGACACCGCCGGTTACCTGCAGGGCAGCGACGGCTGCAACCGCCTGTCCGGGCAGTGGATGCTGGCCTCCGGCGAGCTGACGTTCCCCCAGCTGGGCAAGACCCAGATCACCTGCGACGGCATTGACGGCTGGCTGTCCAAGGCCGCCTCCGGCAGCATCGACGGCAACGTCCTGACCGTCAAGGATGCCCAAGGCAAGACCATCGGCACCCTGGACCGCCGCGGCTAGGGCTTTCCTCCCTGACGGCGGGCTAGTTCTTTCGCACCTCAAGTTCGACGACGGCCCAGGAGAGCGCGGGCAGCGTTAACTTCAGCCCGTCCCCGGCCGCCTGGACCCCCTCCAGCGGGACCAGGCCAACCTGGTCCGGGGCCTCCAACGTGTTCCTTGTGAAGCGGTCCCCGCCCTCGGGGACCCGCAGCACCTCGGCGCGGGTGGCCCGCCTGGCGTCGAAGCCGCGCAGGGCCACGTCAACGTCCGCAGCCTCCTCGAGCCCGCGGTTGGCGAAAAACAGGGCGATCCGCCCCATCTCCTCGTTCCAGGTGGCACTGACGTCGACGAGGTCCGCGCCGCCAAATTGGGCGGTCTCCACCTTGTCTGAAACCACGTGCGTGCGCAGGACCTGACCCTTGGCGAGCTCCGCCATCCGGGCAAAGGGATGGAAAATGGTCTGGCGCCAGGCCGGGCCGTTGGGCTCGGCCAGGATCGGGGCGATCACGTTGACCAGCTGGGCCTGGTTGGCGATCTTGACCCGGTCGCCGTGCCGCAACAGTGAATTCAGCAAGGTGCCCACCACCACCGCATCGGTGACGTTGTACTTGTCCTCAATGACGCGTGGGTGCTCGCGCCAGCCGGCGGCGTTGACACGTTCCGGCTGGTCCTCGGAGTCCAGACCGCGCTGGTACCAGACGTTCCATTCGTCAAAGGACAGGTTGATGTGTTTCTTGTGCTTGCCCTTGGCCCGGACCGAGTCGGCCGTGGCCACGACGGACTCGATGAAGTAGTCCATGTCAACGGCGCTGGCCAGGAAACTGGCGGCGTCGCCATCGTGCTCCTGGTAGTAGGCATGGAGTGAAACATAGTCCACCTCGTTGTAGGCGTGGGTGAGCACCGTCTGCTCCCACGCGCCGAAGGTGGGCATGGCCGACGACGAGCTGCCGCAGGCCACGAGCTCGATGCCGGGGTCGACCAGGCGCATGGCCTTGCCGGCCTCCTGGGCCAGTCGCCCGTACTCCCCGGCGGTCTTGTGCCCGATCTGCCAGGGCCCGTCCATTTCGTTGCCCAGGCACCAGAGCTTGATGTCGAAGGGGTCCTTGTGCCCGTTCTTCGCGCGCAGGTCAGACCAGTAGGTGCCGCCCGGGTGGTTGGCGTATTCGACGATCTCCCGGGCCGCTTCCACGCCGCGGGTGCCAAGGTTGATGGCCTCCATGATTTCGGTGCCGGCTTTTTTGGACCAGTCAACAAATTCGTGGAGGCCGAAGGCGTTGGTCTCGAGGGTGTGCCAGGCGCCGTCGAGACGGCGGGGGCGCCCCGCCACCGGGCCGATCCCGTCTTCCCAGTTGTAGCCGGAGACAAAGTTGCCGCCGGGGTAGCGGATCACGGTGGCACCGAGTTCGCGGGTCAGGGCCAGGACGTCCTGGCGGAAGCCCTGGCTGTCCGCCTGGGCGTGGCCGGGTTCGTAAATGCCGCTGTAGACGCACCGGCCCATATGCTCCACGAACGATCCGAAGAGGCGGTGGGGCACCTCGGAAATGGTGAAGTCGCGGTCAATGCTGATCCGTGCACGGGACATGTGGCTTGTTCTCCTGGTACTTGTTGTTGGTGCGAAAAATGGGGTCAGGGGTCAGGTTCCGGCGAGGCCGGTGGTGGAAATGCCCTTGATGATCTGGCGCTGGAAAAACAGGAACACCAGGATCAGGGGCAGCGCGGCGAGCAGGGCGGAGGCCATGTTCTGCGCGTATTGGATGCCGTAGGCGCTCTTGATGGTCTGCAGTCCCACGGGAAGGGTCAGCATGGCGCTGTCGTTGGTGACGATGAACGGCCAAAGGAAGTTGTTCCAGGCCCCGATGAAGACGAAGATGGCCACGGCGGCCAGGATGGGACGTGACAGCGGCAGGACCACCTGCAGGAAGATCCGGATCCGCCCCGCACCGTCCACCAGGGCGGCGTCCTCGAGTTCGCGCGGGATTTGGTCGAAGAACTTCTTGAGCACAAACACCATGGCGGGTGCAATGACCTGGGGCAGGATGATGCCCCAGTAGCTGTCGATCATGTGGAAGGAAACCATCTGGTAAAACAGCGGGATGATCAGCACCGGCGGCGGCACAATGAGCGAGGCCACGATGATGGTCATGAGCACCTTGCGGCCCTTGAAGTCGATCCGCGACAGTGCATAAGCGGCCAGCGCCGAAATCACCAGCGTGACGGCAGTGATGGCGGCAGAGGTAAACAGCGAATTCCAGGTCCAGGCCGGAATGTTGCCCTGCTGGAGCACCTTGGTGAAGGCGTCGGGCGTGAACCCTGATTTCGGCACCAGGGTGACGGGTGTCGCCGCGGCCTCCGTCTCGCTCTTGAGGGCCGTGACAGTGGCCCAGGCAAAGGGCACCAGCCACGTGACGGCCAGGACGGCGACGATGACAGTGGCCACGATGCGGCCGGGGGAAAGGTGCCGCCTGCGCTTCCCGACGGGTGCGACGGCGGACAGGCGGCCTGGGCGGACCGGTGCTGTGAGGGTGGTGGCCATGTCTTATGCGCTCCTCTTGCGGGTGATGGCGAACTGGGCGATCGAAACAACCACGATCAGGCCAAAGAAGATGTAGGAGATGGCTGCCGAATAGCCCAGCCTGTAGCCGGTGAACCCGGCCTCAAAGATGTACTCGACGATCGAACGGGTGGCACCGCCGGGGCCTCCCCCGGTCATCTGGTACACCTGGTCAAAGATTTTCAGCGAGGCCAACACCTGAAGGATCACGATCATGGCCGTGGTCTGGTTGAGCTGCGGGAGGGTGATGGAAAAGAACTGCCGCCACCCGCCGGCACCGTCGAGCTGCGCCGCCTCATAGTGGGCCGCGGGGATGTTTTGCATGGCCGCCAGGTACAGCAGGAAATTGAAGCCCACCGTCCACCACAAGGTGGCGGCAACGATTGACCACATGGCCACGTCCGGGTTGTTCAGCCAGTCGACGGGGGCAATGCCAACCTTGCCGAGCACATCGTTGATGAGGCCCAGCTGGGGGTTGAACATCCATACGAAGAACAGCGAGACCACGGTGGAGGCCAGCAGGAACGGGGCGAAGAAGGACAGCCGCCACAGCCACTGGGCCGGCAGGCCCATGTTGACCAGCGCCGCCATGGCCAGGGCCACCACCACCAGCGGAACGGTGCTGATCACGGTGAAGTACACGGTGTTGCCGAGTGCGTGCCACATGTCGGCATCCCCGAGTGCCTCGGCATAGTTGGCCAGCCCCAGGAAGGAGCTGTTGGCACCGGTCAGGGACTTTCCGGTGAAGCTCATGACGGCGCCGTGGATCAGGGGCCAGATGAGGAACAGGCCGAAGAACGCCAGAAACGGTGCCATGAAGGCCCAGCCGTGGATCCTGTCGCGCCGTTTCCGCGACTCGTGCCGGTTTTCAGCAGGCGCCGCGGAAGCGCCCTGCCAGGATTCGATGCTTGTGCTCATTGCCGTGGCTCCCTTGCCGCAAGAATTACTCTCCCAAACATGACCTGCATTTTCATTGCCGCCGCCTATACCGGGTTCGGCATGGACAGCAGGGTGTCCAGGCGGCGCACGAAGGAATCCCAGCCGTCCTTGGCCCGGGTGCGCCCGAGGAACACGTTTTGGATGTTCTCGGCAAAATAGTTCTGGAAATCCGAACCGGAGCCGGTGAACCAGGCCCGGGGGTCGTAGTTGATGATGTCCGCGGCGCCGGCGTAGTGGGCCTGGGGCAGCAGCGCCTTGTATGCCCCGGAGCGCACCACGGGCTGGAAGGCCGGGATGTGGCCGGCCTTGGCCCAGTTCAGCGAACCCTTGAGGATTTGGGCCACAAACGCATACACGTCCGCCCGCTTCCTCGCATCCAGGTTGTTCTGGTGCGGCAGGACAAAGGCGTGGGAGTCCGCGTAGGCGGCCGGCGTGCCGAAGAGTGTGGGGATCGGCATGGCGTCAAAGGGGACCTTGGCCGTCTGCATGGTGGGCAGCTCCCATACGCCGCTGGCCAGCATGCCGGAGCCCTGGCTGGCAAACTCGGCGATGGCCGTGCCGCCGTCGCCGCTGGCCGTGGCAATCCTGCCGTCCAGGAGGGAGTGGATGTATTCGAGCACGTCCACGGCCACGTCGCGGTCCACCTTGGCCTTTTGGCCCTGGGGCAGCTCCATGGTGGCGCCGTGCTGGCGGTAAAACGTGTAGAACATGCGCCACATTTGGGCGCCGTCGCTGAGGTAGCCGTAGGACAGGCCGTGCCTGCCGGTCACCTTCCCCATTTCCAGCGCCGCTTCCTTGAAGCGGTCGCCGCTGGTGATTGTCTCGAGCTGGCCGTCCGCACCGAGCAGTCCGGCCGTGCCGGCCACCTTGGTGTTGTACATCAGGATGAAGGGGTGGGAGTCCAGGGGAATGGAAAAGACCTTGCCATCCAGCTGGCTGCCCTCCCAAATGCGCGGGGCAAAGTCGTCCTTCGTGACACCGTGCCCGGCCAACAGGTCCAGGTCCCAGGCGTCCAGGAGGCCGCCCGGGGCATATCCGGGCATGCGGGCCGCATGCATGATGGCCACTTCGGGGGGCCGTCCACCGGCGGAGGCCATGGCGAGCTTCGTGTAGTACGGAGCACCCCAGGCCAGCACGGTGGGCGTCACCTTGTAGGCGGACTGTGCGGCGTTTGCGGCGTCGATCATGGCCTGCATCTTGATGCCGTCCCCGCCCGAAAGCAGGTGCCAGAACCGCAGCTGCTCAACGCCGGCCGCCGAGGCCGTGCCGCCGCAGCCGGACAGCAGGCCGGCCGCGGCCACGCCGGACAGGGCCATGGCTCCGCCTCGCAGCAGTTGCCGCCTGGAGGGAAGGGAACTGGATTGTTCACGCGCCTGGTGCATCGCTCACTCCTTTGTTCGCGCAAAAAACGTGGTCTTGCGGGGACCGGCCGGGCCTTGGGTGGCCGGACCGGGAAAGTTGGTAAGGGAAACCGCATTTGGTGATCCACAACACAGATTACATCGTTGTAAAACGCGGTGCAAGGGATATTTGTGAGCGCGCACAAAAATTTCTTCCCCTCCGAATGCGCGTGTGCCGCAAGAGGCAGCGCGGCCCGCCCCGAAGGGGCCGGCCAGGGAAGTCAGGCCACCGGGCCGTGGAGCTGGCCCGTGCTGGCCCGGATGACCAGGCGGTACGGCAGCTCGACCTGGACCGGCCCCTTGCGCCGCTCGGCCATGCGTTCGGTGAGCAGGCGCACTGCGTTCTGGGCCATGGCCCGCTTGTCCACGCCGATCGTGGTCAGGGCCGGGACGGCATACTGCCCGTCCGCCACGTCGTCAAAGCCTGCCACGAGGATGTCTCCCGGCACGCGGTGGCCGGCCTTGGCCAGCACGCTGAGCGCGCCGATGGCCAGGGAGTCGGTGAAACAAAAGAGCGCCTCAGGCAATTCATGCCCGGCCAAAAAAGCCCTCAGGGCGGCGGCACTGCCGCCGGGGGTCCATTCGTCGCAGGCGATTTCCAGCGCCGGGTCGGCGGGGATGCCCAGCCGGGCCAGGGCGTCCCGGTACCCCCGGGTGCGCACCTCGGCTGTTGCCGAGCGGCTGGTGCCGTTGGCACCCAACACGGCTATCCGGCGTCGTCCTCCCCCGGCCAGGGCAAGGGTCATGTCACGGGCGGCGGCGATGTTGTCCACCACCACCTGGTCCACGCGCTGCTGGGACACTTCACCCAGCAGCACCATGGGCGGCAGGTTCCCACCCACCCGGATGGCGCTTTCATCCAGTGCCACCGGGTTGAGGATCAGCCCGTCGACCAGGTTGGCGCGGGCCCTGGAGACCAGTTCAAATTCCCGGTGCGGGTCCTTTCCGGTTTCCTCGATCTGGACGTTCCAGCCCTGCCCGTGGGCCACCTCCACCACATGGTGGGCCAGCTCGGCCGAATAGGGGGTGGCGAGGTCCGGCAGGGCCAGCGCAATGACGCCGGTGCGGCCGTTGCGCAGGCCCCGGGCGGACAGGTTCGGCACGTAGTCCAGCTCCGCGAGCGCCGCTTCCACCCTGGCGCGGGTGCCTTCACTGACAGGGACCAGCCCGTTGACCACGTTGGAGACGGTCTTGGGCGACACCCCCGCGCGGGCGGCAACGTCCTTTACGGTGGCCCGCATACGTCCCTCACTTCATCCATGGCAGCACACCAATGACTTTGGCTTCCGATGCTACAAGATGAAAGGTACGCCGGCTCACCCGCCGAAAATGCTCCAGCCTGCCGTATGCATCCCGCCCGGTTCCAACCGGATGAGGTCCGTGCCCGAATTGAAGGCATCCGGCGGGCAGGTCATGGGCTCCACGGCCAGGCCCCGGCGGCCGGGCTGCCCGGCCGGCTTGTCCGCCGTGTGGATTTGCAGCCACGGGCAGGCCCCATCCCACTGCACCCCCACGTACGTGCCGGAGGGGTCGCTGAGCAGCAGCCGGGACGCACCGGAAACGTCGGCGGCCATGTTGGTGAAGGCGTGGTCAATCTGCGTGGCGCCGATGGCACGCGGCTCGCGGAAATCGAATTCGTGCCCTGCCACGGATTCCAGCCCGAGCGGCAGCAGCCGGTCGGCCGTCACGGCCAGGAAGGACGACGCCGGCAGGGAGAGCGTCCATTCGTCCAGCGGCGCGTCTCCCGCCACCAGGTACGGGTGCGGGCACACTCCGTAAGGTGCGGCCGCCGCGCCAACGTTAATGGCCGTGACCGTGCAGTGCAGTCCGTCGGCATCCAGCACGTACCCGGCCCGGACCTCCAGCGCGGAGGGGTACCCCTCCGAGGGCGCCACGGAACAGCGGAGGGCAAGCCGGTCGTCGTCGTGCGTCTCCAGGGCCCACTCAACGTCGTGGACCAGCCCGTGCAGGGCCGTTCCGCGCCCGGGCTCGTTGAGGGGCAGGCGGTAGCCGGCGCCGTCCCAACGGTAGGTGCCGTCCGCCACCCGGTTTGGCCACGGGGCGGCGATGATGCCGCGGAAGTCAGGGACGGGGGCGCCGGGGGCGAACGGGACCACCAGGTCCCGGCCCCGGTGCCGGAGCTCGCACAGTGCGGCGCCCCGCGGCACGATCCGGGCCGTGTAGCCGCCGGACGTGATCAGGTAGCCGGATCCATTCACAGTCCGCCAGCCAGCTTGTAGTACGCCTGGTTCCATTGGATTTCCTTCTTGAAACCGCGCAGCGTGGTGGCGTCGTCAATGGCCAGCAGTTCCGTCCGGGCCATCTCGGCAAAGTCCTCAAACGCCTCGACGCCAAGCTGCGTGGACAGCACCGTGTGGTGGGCCGCGCCGGCCGTCAGCCAGGCGGCGGCCGAGGTGGCGAAGTCCGGCTTCGGGGACCACAGGGCACGGGCCACGGGGAGGTTCGGCAGCGGCTGCTCCAACGGCACCACCTCGACGGCATTGGCGACCAGGCGGAAACGGTCGCGCATGTCGGAGAGGGCCACCACCACGCCGTCGCCCGGATCCGTGTCAAAAACCAGGCGGACGGGGTCCTCCTTGCCGCCGATGCCCAGCGGGTGGATCTCCAGGCGGGCCTTGGAGGTGGTCAGCGAGGGGCAGACCTCCAGCATGTGCGCCCCCAGGATCCGCTCGGCCCCCGGCACCAAATGATAGGTGTAGTCCTCCATCAGGGAGGCCCCGCCCGGCAGGCCCGCGCCCATGACCTTCGCGGCGCGGACCAGGATGGCCGTCTTCCAGTCGCCTTCGGCGCCAAAGCCGTAGCCGTCGGCCATGAGCCGCTGCACGGCCAGCCCGGGAAGCTGGCGCAGCGCACCCAGGTCCTCGAACGACGTCGTAAACGCGGCCGAGCCGTTCGCCTCCAGGAAGGAGCGCAGGCCCAGTTCAATCCGGGCACCGTAGCGCAGCGAGTCGTGCCGGCGCGCGCCGGGCCGCAGCTCTTCGGCCACGTCGTAGAGCTCTTGGTACTCGGCCACCAGCGCGTCGACACCGGCCTCCGGGGCCGCATGGACGGCGTCGGCCAGCTCGTTGACACTCCACGTGTTCACGGAGACCCCCAGGCGCAGCTCGGCCTCGGTCTTGTCGCCTTCCGTGACCGCCACGTTGCGCATGTTGTCGCCAAAGCGGGTCAGCTTCAGCCCGCGGACGGCGGCCCAGCCGGCAGCGGCGCGCTGCCAGACGGCGACCTGCCGCTGCACCGCGGGACTGGAAACATGCCCCACCACGGTTTTGCGCGGGATGCCCAGCCGGGCCTGGATGTACCCGAATTCCCGGTCGCCGTGTGCGGCCTGGTTCAGGTTCATGAAGTCAAAGTCAATGTCCGCCCAGGGCAGCTCCACATTGGCCTGCGTGTGCAGGTGCAGCAACGGCTTGCGGAGCGCGTCCAGGCCCTGGATCCACATCTTGGCCGGGGAGAAGGTGTGCATCCAGGCGGTCACGCCGATCACGTTGTCAGCGGAATTCGCTTCCAGGGCGGTGCGGCGGATCGCGTCCGAATCAGTCAGGACCGGCTTCCAAACCAGCTTCACGGGGACGCCGGAGGCAGTGAGCGCGTCCGCGATTTCCCGGGACTGCGAGGCCACCTGTGCCAGCACCACCTCGCCGTAAAGGTGCTGGCTGCCGGTCAGGAACCAGACTTCGTACTGTTCCAGGGAGAGCGACGCTGCGGGATTCTTCGTCATGATTTCCTTAAGGCTGAAGGGGCTATTGGCCGTAGACATTCTGGTAGCGGTGGTGCAGGGCCGCGATGAGCCCCGCGTCAATGGGCAGGGGCTCGCCGAGCTGGCGCGAGACGTGCACGGTCTTGGCGACCTCCTCGCACATGGCAGCGGCCTTGACCGCGGCGCGGGCATCGACGCCGATGGTGAACGGGCCGTGGTTTTTCATCAGCACGGCGGGCGATTTCGACCCCCGCAGCGTCTCGACAATCCCCCGGCCGATGGAATCGTCCCCGATCAGCGCAAACGGACCCACGGGGATGTCGCCGCCAAATTCATCGCCCATCATGGTCAGCACGCACGGAACCGCCTCCCCACGGGCCGCCCACGCCGTGGCATAGGTGGAGTGTGTGTGCACCACCCCGCCCACCTCCGGCATGTGCCGGTAGACGTAGGCGTGCGCCGCCGTGTCCGACGACGGGGCGAGCGTGGGGTTGCCCCAGTCCCCTGCCACGGGGGTCCCGAAAAGGTCGGTGACGACCATGGATTCCGGGGTCAGCTCCGTATAGGCCAGGCCCGAAGGCTTGATGACCATCAGCTCCTCCCCCGGAACCCGGGCGGAGACGTTCCCGGCCGTCCACACCACCAGGCCGTAGCGCACCAGCTCGGCATGCATGGCGCAGACTTCGGCCCGGACGGCGGCCACTGTTTGACTGCGTGGGCTCATGCCGGCACCGCCGCTCCAGTGGCTGCCGCCGGGGCCGCGGCACCCGGGCCGGAAACCCGGCGCTGGATGGCCTTGAGGCGGTGCATGACACGGTTGGTGCCGCGGCCAAAGTAGTCGTGCAAGGCGGTGTATTCGGTAAACAGCCCGTCATAGGCAGCCACGTTTTCGGCGATCGGCTGGTAAACGTCGGCCGGCGTGGCACCCATGGCGTCGGCTGCCGACTGGACATCGGGGTAGGCCCCCGCCGCGACGGCGGCGTGGATGGCCGATCCCAGCGCCGGCGCCTGGGTTGATCCGATGGTCTGCACCGGCAGGCCGGTCACGTCCGCGTAGATCTGCATCAAAAGCCGGTTTTTGGGCAGTCCGCCCGCGGCAACAAACCCGGTCACGGGCACGCCCGAGGCGTTGAACGCCTCGATGATGGTGCGGGTGCCGAAGGCCGTGGCCTCCAGCAGGGCACGGTACGTGTCCTCCGGCTTGGTGGCCAGCGTCTGGCCCACGACCAGCCCCGACAGTTCGTGGTCCACCAGCACGGAGCGGTTGCCGCTGTGCCAGTCCAGGGCGATCAGCCCGTGCTGGCCGATTGCCTGTTCTGCGGCCAATTCCGTGAGGTGCTCGTGCAGGCCCAGGCCGCGCGCCGCGGCGTCGTCGTGGTACCGTGGCGGCACGCCGTTGTTCACAAACCAGCCGAAGATGTCGCCGACGCCGGACTGGCCGGCCTCATAGCCCCACAGTCCGTCGAGGATGCCGCCGTCGACGGCGCCGCACATGCCCGGGACCTCACGCAGGCCGGCGCCGTTCATGACGTGGCACGTGGAGGTGCCCATGATGGCCGTCATCACACCGGGGGCCACTGCGCGGGCCGCCGGGGCGGTCACGTGGGCGTCCACGTTGCCCACGGCCACGGCGATGCCTTCGGGCAGCCCGGTCCAGGCAGCGGCTTCGGCACTGAGTGTGCCCGCGGCCTCGCCGAGGCGGCCGATCCGGTGCTCCACCTTCTCGGCCACAAAGCCGGCAAAGGCGGGGTTGAGGGCGGCCAGGAAGTCCGCGGACGGGTACTGCCCGTCCTGGTACATGCCCTTGTACCCGGCGGTGCAGGCATTGCGGACATAGCGGCCGGTCAGCTGCCAGACGATCCAGTCCGCCGCTTCCACCCAGTGGTCCATGGCCGCATAGAGCTCGGGGTCCTCCTCGAGCAGCTGCAGGCCCTTGGCGAACTCCCACTCGGAGGAAACCAGCCCCCCGTAACGCGCCAGCCAGCCTTCGCCGCGCCCTGCGGCCAGCCGGTTGATCCGGTCCGCCTGCGGCTGGGCGGCGTGGTGGCGCCACAGCTTCACATAGGCGTGAGGGCGGTCCGCATAGGCGGGGACTTCATTCAACGGCGTGCCGTCGGCCAGCGTGGGGACCATGGTGCAGGCCGTGAAGTCCGTGCCGATCCCGACGACGTCGGCCGGGTCGATCCCGGCGTCGCGGAGTGCGGCGGGTACTGCATGCCGGAGCACCTGCCGGTAGTCGTCCGGAACCTGCAGTGCCCAGTCGATGCCCAGCGGGACACGGGAGCCGGGGAGCGCGTCCGCCAGCACGGCATGCGGGTAGTCAAAGGTCCCGCTGCCGACCTCGGCGCCGTCGTGGACGCGGACCACCACGACACGGCCGGACAGGGTTCCGAAATCGACGCCCACCACGTAGTGTGCGGGCGGGAGTGGAACGTTGGTCATGGCTGCCTCTCGGAACGATTGCAGGGGTTTGGGACGGTCTTCATTGTGAGCGCTAACAATTGATCGTGTCAACCGCCGCTCCACCGCCGCGTGCCGCTTCGTCCGCCACTTGACATCCACGGCATGTGAGGGATTACACTTTAGCCCACGTGTTAGCGCTCACAATCGGAACGGTTGGCTGCCACGGCCCATTTTGGGATTCTTCCCCGGACTCCCCGGCGACCACGGGGCCCGGGACCCCGACCCCATACGACAAGAAGGAACCACCCATGAAATTCAAGAGCTTGATTGTGGGGGCCGTGGCCCTGGGCCTGGCACTCGGTGCCACCGGCTGTGGAACACGCGGCGGCGATGCCGCGGCGGGCGCCGGAACGGCGGACAACAGCGGGGCCCTGATCGGCATCGCGATGCCCACCAAGACCTCCGAACGCTGGATCAAGGACGGCGACGCCATCAAGGCATCGCTGGAGAAGCTTGGCTACAAGACCGACCTTGAGTACGGCGACGACAAGATCCCCCAGCAGGTCCAGCAGGTGAGCAACATGATCACCAAGGGCGCGAAGGTCCTCATCATTGCCTCGATCGACGGCACGGCCCTGAGCGACCAGCTCGACAACGCCGCCAAGGCCGGCATCAAGGTCATTGCGTACGACCGGCTGATCAACGGCAACAAGAACGTTGACTACTACACCACCTTCGACAACGAGAAGGTCGGCGTCGAGCAGGCCACCTCGCTGCTGACGGGCCTGGGCATCCTGGACAAGGCAGGGAAGGAAACCGGCAGGAAGGGCCCGTTCAACATTGAACTCTTCGCCGGGAGCCCGGATGACAACAATGCCACCTTCTTCTACAACGGCGCCATGAAGACGCTGAAGAAGTACATCGACAACGGCACCCTGGTGGTCAAGAGCGGCCAGACCGGCTTCACGCAGATCGCGACCCTGCGCTGGGACCCGGCCACGGCCCAGAAGCGCATGCAGAACCTGATCGCGAGCACGTATTCTTCCGGGGCCAAGGTTGACGGCATCCTCTCCCCGTATGACGGCCTGTCCATCGGCATCATCTCCGCACTGCAGTCCGCCGGCTATGCGAGCAACGCCCTGCCCATCATCACCGGCCAGGACGCCGAGGCCGCGTCGGTGAAGTCCATCATTGCCGGCCAGCAGTACTCCACGATCTACAAGGACACCCGCAAGCTCGGCGACCAGGCCGTGGCCATGGCGGACGACCTGCTCAAGGGCAAGACCCCGGAGGTCAACGACACCACCAGCTACAACAACAAGGTCAAGGTTGTCCCGACCTTCCTGCTCCAGCCCGTGGTCGTCACCAAGGACAACTACAGCAAGGAGCTTGTTGACAGCGGCTACTACACGGCCGCAGACCTCAAGTAGGCGGCCGGCGTGACATCGACGATCCTTGACATGCGCACCATCACCAAGACGTTCCCTGGGGTCAAGGCCCTGCAGGACGTTTCCCTGGAGGTCCAGCGCGGCCAGGTCCACGCCATCTGCGGTGAGAACGGCGCAGGAAAGTCAACCCTCATGAAGGTGCTCTCCGGCGTCTACCCCTCCGGCAGCTTTGACGGCGACATCTACTTTGAGGACAAGCTGTGCGAGTTCAAGGACATCAAGTCCTCCGAGGCCGCCGGCATTGTCATCATCCACCAGGAGCTGGCCCTCAGCCCCTACCTGTCCATCGCCGAGAACATCTTTCTGGGCAATGAGATCTCCACCAGGGGGTTCGTGGACTGGAACAAGACCAACCTGGAGGCGTCCAAACTGCTGGCCAGGGTGGGGCTCAACGACCATCCCACCACCAAGGTCGCGGATCTGGGGGTCGGCAAACAACAGCTCGTGGAGATCGCCAAGGCGCTCTCCAAGCAGGTCAAGCTGCTGATCCTGGACGAACCCACCGCCGCCTTGAACGACGGTGATTCCGCCAACCTGCTCAACCTCATCAAGCACTTCCAGCAGCAGGGCATCACCTCCATCATGATCAGCCACAAGCTCAACGAGATCAAGGCCGTGGCGGACAAGGTGACCATCATCCGGGACGGCCGGACCATCGAGACCCTGGACATGCACGCCGACGACATTTCCGAGGAGCGCATCATCAAGGGCATGGTGGGCCGCGACCTGGACAACCGGTATCCGGAGCACACGCCCAGGATCGGCGCCGAACTGCTGCGGGTTGAGGACTGGACCGTTCACCACCCCGTGGACCAGTCGCGGCAGGTGGTCAAGGGCGTCAGCCTCGCCGTCCATGCCGGGGAAATCGTGGGCATCGCCGGCTTGATGGGCGCCGGCCGGACGGAGCTGGCCATGAGCATCTTCGGGCACAGCTACGGCGCCAAGATCAGCGGCCGCGTCTACAAGGAGGGCGTTGAAATCCAGACCAACTCCGTGGCCGCCGCCATCAGGCACGGCATCGCCTACGCCACGGAGGACCGCAAGCGCTACGGGCTGAACCTGCTGGACAACATCATGCGCAACGTTTCCGGCGCCGCCCTGCAAAAACTCTCGCGCTGGGGCTGGGTGGACGGCAACCGGGAGCGCCTGGTGGCGGACGGTTTCCGCAAGAGCATGAACATCAAGGCCCCCAACGTGGCTGCCGTCACGGGCAAGCTTTCCGGCGGAAACCAGCAAAAGGTGGTGCTTTCGAAGTGGATGTTCGCCGACCCGGACGTCCTGATCCTCGATGAGCCCACGCGCGGCATCGACGTCGGCGCCAAGTACGAGATTTACACCATCATCAACAAGCTCGCCGACGAAGGCAAAGGCATCGTCGTCATTTCCTCAGAACTGCCCGAACTGCTGGGCATCTGCGACCGGATCTACACGCTGGCGGAGGGCCGCATCACGGCCGACGTCCCGCGAGAGTCCGCCACCGCCGAGCATCTCATGCAGTTCATGACCCAAGCAAAGGACCAGGACGCAGAATGACTGCACTTAGCTCCGCCCTGCAGTACCTGACGGGCCAGCTCCGCCAGATCGGGCTCTTCATCGCCCTGATTGTGATCATCATCTTCTTCCAGATCACCACCAACGGCATCACGCTCGCGCCCATCAACGTCTCAAACCTGATCGTGCAAAACAGCTACATCCTGATCCTGGCCGTCGGCATGGTCATGGTCATCATTGCCGGGCACATCGACCTTTCCGTCGGATCCGTCGTCGCGTTTGTCGGTGCCATGGCCGGGGTGATGATCACCCAATGGCACATGCCCTGGTGGCTGGCCATCATCGCCTGCCTGATCCTTGGCGCCGTGGTGGGCATGTGGCAGGGCTTTTGGATTGCCTACTTCGGCATCCCGTCCTTCATTGTCACCCTGGCCGGCATGCTCACGTTCCGCGGCCTGACCCAGATAGCCCTGCAGAACCAGCAAATTTCGCCTTTCCCGGACGAATTCCGTGCGCTGGGCAGCGGCTTTCTTCCCGACCTGGGCGGCGGCGCGTCACTCCTGGAGCCCCTGACAGTCATCATCGGCGTCCTGGCGACGGCCGCCATGGTCTACGCGGACATCAGGGGCCGTGCCAGCCGCAGGAAGCACTTCCTGGAGGACGAGCCGTTCCCATGGTTCCTGCTCAAGCTGGTCTTCACCTCGGCCCTGGTCCTGCTCATCACCTACTTGCTGGCCAGCTACCGCGGCACGCCCATTGTCCTCATTGTCATGGGTGTGCTGATGGTGGGCTATTCCGCCGTCATGGCCAACTCTGTCTGGGGCCGGCATATCTATGCGATCGGCGGCAACGCCCACGCCGCCGAGCTCTCCGGCGTGAACACCAGGCGCGTTTCCTTCACCTTGTTCATCAACATGGGCGTGCTCTCCGCCCTGGCCGGGCTGGTGTTCACGGCCCAGCTGAACCTGGCCAACCCCAAGGCGGGCGACGGCTTTGAACTGGACGCCATCGCGGCCGTCTTCATCGGCGGCGCGGCAGTCACCGGCGGCATCGGCACCGTGGTCGGCGCCATCATCGGCGGCCTGATCATCGGCATCCTGAACAATGGCATGTCCATCCTGGGCGTCGGGACCGAATACCAGCAGCTGATCAAGGGCCTGGTGCTGCTGGCTGCAGTGGCCTTTGACGTATTCAACAAGCGGCGGGCCAAGGCCGCCACCAAGTAGGCACACGGATGCGGCCCCGCCCTTGAGGCGGGGCCGCATTGGCGTTTAAGGTCGACGCCGGGCCCTCACCCAGGGTGGGCGGCCCCGCCATAAGCGCGGGGGGCAGTGGAGTCGCGCACCACAAGGACGGGCGCCACCACCTCGGTGCGGGCGCCTTCACCGTCGACAATTCGCGCCAGCAAGGCGTCGATGCAGCGCCTGCCAAGTTCTTCGAACCCCTGGCGGACCGTGGTCAGGGGCGGAACCAGGTAGGCGCCCTCGGGCAGGTCGTCGAAACCCACCACGGACACGTCCCCCGGAACGCGGACCCCGGCTTCAGCCAGGGCCCTCAGCAGGCCCAGGGCCATTTGGTCGTTCCCCGCAAACACGGCCGTGACGGTGCGGTCCTTGGCCAGTTCGAGGCCGGCGCTGTACCCGGATGCGGCCGTCCAGTCGCCGGCCATGAGGGGCCCGTCGGGCAGTCCGGCGGCGCTGAGCACACCGTGCCAGCCCGCCACGCGGGCGATGGAGTCGATCCAGCCGTCCGGCCCCGCCAGATGAGCGATCCTGCTGTGCCCGAGGTCCACGAGGTGCTGCACAGCGCTTCGGGCGCCCGCCTCCTGGTCCACCATGGCGCCGCTGCAGCCGTTCATGCCGGCCGCGCCGATGGCCACCACCGGGACGCCGAGATCCAGTTCGTGGAGCGTTTCGAGGATGCCGGCGTGCGGGACCTGAACCACGAGCCCGTCCACGCCCTGGTCAAGGAAGCGGGCCAGGGCATCCGCAATGGTGGCCGGGGTGACTTCACGGATGCCGGCGATGCTGACATAATAGCCGGCATCCCGCGCCGCCTGCTGGACGGCCAGAAGGGTGTTGGAGGGGCCGTATTCGCTCATTTCGCTGGCCAGCAGGCCAATGGTCTGGGACCGGCGGGTCACCAGCGACCGTGCCGCCGTGTTCCGTCGGTAGCCAAGTTCTGCGATGGCCCGGTTGACCTTCTCACGGGTTTTTTCGCTGACATTCGGGCTTTGGTTGAGAACGCGGGAGACAGTCTGGTGGGAGACGCCGGCACGCTCGGCCACGTCCTCCATGACGGGCGCGCGCCGCCGGCCGCTGGACGTGGGCTGCATGTTTTTAGCCTACCCGTCCGGCCGGGCGGCCGGGCTGCACGAGGGCAGCGGCGTCTTCCCGCTCGTCATAGTCGTCCCTGGCCGCCAGCATGGCGGACACATTGTGCTCGGCCCACTCCCGCAGGACGGCGAGCGGGCCGAGCAGGGTTCGGCCCAGCGCCGTCAGTTCATAGTCCACGCGCGGCGGCACCTGGGCGAAGACGGTGCGCGTGAGCAGTCCGTCCCGTTCCAGCGAACGGAGCACCTGCGTGAGCACCTTCGGCGTCACCACCTGCACGCGCTGGCGCAGTTCCGAGAACCGCAACGGGCCGTCGGCGAGCACCTGGATGACCAGCGAGGCCCATTTGTCGCCAATCCGTGCAAAAACCATGCGCGACGGACAGGCCGGGTCCAAGACATTGCCGACGAAGGCGTCCTGTTTGGTATCCACGGGGTAACCCAGTTTCGTTGAAGACAGCAGTTTCTTTTGAATACTATTGTTTCATCAGTCCACGCCGGACACCAACAGCGTTTCCCGAAGGAGCACTCCATGAAGATTGCAATATTTGGCGCCACCGGAATGGTTGGCTCGCAGATCGCCGCGGAGGCAGTGCGGCGCGGCCACGAAGTCACGGCCATCTCCCGCTCGGGCGGCCCCGTGCCCGGGGTCCCCTCCGCCACCCCCCTCGCCGCAGACCAGGCCGACGCCGGGGCTGTCGCCGCCGTCGCGAAGACGAACGACGCCGTGGTCCTCGCCACCGGCCCGAGCCGCACGGGCGCCGACCACCAGCTGTGGCTCGACGCAACGGCCACGGCCATGGCCAATGTGGGCAGCACGCGCACCATGGTGGTGGGCGGGGCCGGGACCCTGCTGATGGACGGCAAGCGCCTGCTGGACCTGCCTGATTTCCCCGAGGCCTACCGGGCCGAGGCCCTGACGGCCGCCACGGCACTGGAGGCAATCAAGGCCCTGCCGGAAGACGTCAACTGGACCGTCATGGCCCCGGCACCGGAGATCGCACCGGGCGAGCGGACCGGCAGCTATGTCGTGGGCGCCGACTCGCCGGCGGGCGGGACCATCTCCACGCAGGACTTCGCCCTTGCCATGCTGGACGAGCTTGAGACGCCCAAACACGTCCGCCAGCGTTTCACCGCCGCCAACTGACCCGGCGGCTCACCGCGGCGACAAGTCCGGGGCGGGCAGCGAAAAACTGTGCCGGAGTGCTGAGCGCGCGGCCAGCCAGCCCGCCATGCCATGCACGGCGGGCCCGGGGGCCGTGGACGCGGACGCCAGATACACACCCGGTGCCGGGGTCCTCCAGGGCTCGGGCGCCACAACCGGCCTGCGCAGCAGCTGGGCCATCGTGACGGCACCGGAGCTGATGTCCCCGCCAATGCAATTGGGGTTGTATGCCTCAAGGTCCGCGGCCGTGGTTGTGTGGACAGCCAGCACCAGGTCGCGGAAGCCGGGGGCAAACCGCTCCAGCTGGGCCGTGACGGCCTCGGCACGCCCCAGCGTGGAACCGGCGGGCACGTGCGTGTAGGCCCACAGCGTGCGCGCTCCCGCCGGCGCCCTGGTGGGGTCCACCGTTCCGGGCTGGGCCACCAGCACGTAGGGGCGGTCCGGATGGCCGCCGGCGAGGACCTGGTTTTCCGCCCGGGCCATCTCCGCGCGCGTGCCGCCCAGGTGGACCGTCGGTGCACCGGCCAAGGCGGCATTGCTCCACGGGACGGGTCCGGACAAGGCAAAGTCCACCTTGCACACGCCTGGCCCGTAGCGGAAGGATTCCAGTTTACGTATATATCGGATGGGCAATTCATCGGCCGCCAACGATGCCAGGGACCGGGGCGTGAGGTTGCAGATGACCGCCCTGGCCCCTGTTTCGGCGCGAAGGGCCGCAAGGTCCGCCACCGGCCTGTCCACCGCCACGTGCCCGCCGTGCGCCCTGAGATCGGCAACGAGTGCGTCGGCAATGGCCTGCGAACCGCCCCGGGGCACGGGCCAGCCGCCGGCGTGCCCCAGCGCGGCAAGCACCAGCCCGGCACCGGCACCGGCCAGGCTGGGAAGCCGGCCGATCGCGTGGGCGGCAGCCCCTGTCAGCAGGGCCGGTGCCACCTCTTCACGAAACCGCATCCGCCAGGCCCGCGTCCCCTGTTCCAGGGTGGCGAGTGCCAGGCGCATGGCGGCCGGAGGGTCCCGGGGAACCCTGACCAGCCCGTGCAGGCTGACGTCAATGACGCCGTCGAGCCTTTGCACCAGGGGTTCCATGAGCCGGCGCCAGGCAGGTCCGTCCGCACCCAGGGAGGCCACGGTGCGCTCCAGGTCCCGGTAGGCCAGCCCCGCGCGTCCGCCGTCGAGCGGGTGGCCGTAGGAGATCTCCGGCACCAGCAGTTCTATGCGGCGCTCCAGCCCAAAGGCCCGGAAGAACGGGGAGGCCAGTGCCATGGGGTGGACTGCGGAGCAGACGTCATGGCTGAAGCCGGGCAGCGTCAGTTCGGCCGTGCGCGCCCCCCCGCCCCAGGTGTGGGCGGCCTCGAAGACCGTCACGGAGAGCCCCGCGCGCGCCATCGTGACGGCGGCGGCCAGGCCGTTGGGGCCCGAACCCACCACAGCTACGTCAACCACGGGCAGGCTCCTTCGGCGGCGGGTCGGGGAGGGCCGCGTCCAGGAGGATCCCGCCTTGCGGGTCGTCGACGCCGCCGCGGCGGACCACATCATGCCGCGGGTGCCACATGTCCCGGACCAGCAGCCCCGCCACCACGCAGTTCGCCGCCCCGGCCAGCGCCGCGGCAAGCACAAAGTACGGCATGTCGATGGCATGCTGGTCGCTGATCCCGCCCAGGACCTTGCCTTGGAAGAGCAGCAGGGCAATGAAGTGGCAGACGGCTGCGGCCTGCCACAGAAGCACCGGCCGCCAGCGGGGCAGCGCGAGCGCCAGCAGCGGCAGCAGCCACACCGCGTGCCACGGCTCGGTGAACTTGTCCACCACCAGGAACCCCGCAACGGCGGCGGCGGCCAGCTGGGACACCCTGGGGCGCCGCGGGGCGTAGAGTCCCACCGCCGCGACCGCCAGGACCAGCAGCGCCACGAGGACGGCCGCCAGCACGTTGACGGCGTCGTCCCCCAGGGGCGGCAGCCCCATGCGGGCGGCGATCAGGTTCCAGCCGCCATAAAGTGACGACGGCGAGGCGGGGCCGGTCAGCGCCGAGGCCGTGTAGGCGCCCCACCCGGACGGGTCGGACACCATGACGGGGGCCAGGACCAGCAGCCAGCCCACGGCGCCCGCGGCGAGGGTCTCCAGCAGCGCGGTGGCCTGGCGGTTGCGCACCCCCAGCACCACCAGGGCGAGCAGGACCAGGATGGCGTAGGGCGCTGCCATGGCGGCCAGGCCCACGACAAAGCCGGCCCAGACGGACCGCCGCCGTGCAAACAGGTAGAGGCCCAGTCCCACGAGGGCGGCAGCCCAAAAGTCCCAGCTCACGTACGCCGCCAGCCACAGCAGCGGGCTGGCAGCGATGACCGCGGCGTCCCAGGGGCGCCGCCCGGCCGTGCGGGCGGCCACCACCACCGTAAAAATCCAGACGGCGGCAATGAGCGCAGCGTTGATGTCAAAGAAGGCAAGTGGCCGGGCCGCCCCGGCCACGCCGCCGGTCAGCCAGGCGGTGGCGCCGGCGATGAAGGCCGTCAGCGGCGGCTGGTCGAAGGTGGTGCCGGGCGTGAAAAAGGGAAAGAGGTGCGCCAGGCCGTGGGACCCCAGGGAATTCGGGAACTCGGACCAGCACACGGTGGAATATTGGTCCGGCGTGGTCCAGCCGGCCTGGCGGCAGTGCCCCTTGGACACGACCGCAAGCAGGGCTGAAACGGCGGCCATCAGGACCAGGACGCGTTCGACCGTAAAGAATCCCGGGTTGGTGCGCCCCGGCGCGGTGCGCCGGCCCAGCGGCCCGCCGACCACTTCGGTCATGGAGCGCAGGAGCGGGTCGCTGCGGGAGGGAACAACTGTGCCGTGCCGGCGCTGGCGCCCCGGCGCCTGGGAATCCGCCATGGCATGAGCCTACCGGCTGGCGGGAGCCGAGCGGTGACAATGAAACAGCCCGCGCCGGCTGGCCGGGCTACCGGATGTTGAAGAGGTCCATGCGCAGGATTTCACGTTGCTGCCGGTCCCGCATGGCGTTGAACTTCTGCTGGTCCACGGGCGTAAAAAAGACCCGTTTGAGGGCTGAGAACTGCGGCCTTGGATTCACCTTTGGTCACCTCCTTCCCAAATACGGTCGTAGAACGGATAAAACTATTTGTGGCGCGACAAATAAAGCCATTATTTTCCTTCGCGAAAAACGGCAATATGAGAGCACAAAAAGGCGCGAATGGTTTTGTGCGTCAATACCGGACAATGTCCGGCGGTGGCCACGGCCCGAGCCAGGAAAACACGCGGCCATGGGCCGCTTTCCCGGGTGGGGTGACCGGTCTCGGGTGGCCCCCGCAGGCCGACCCGGATGCGTGCGAAACCTCGTGAAAGGTTACGACGCCTTGCCGGCGTGCCCGGTGGAGGCCAGATGACCGCCTAAAATTTCAGACTTGATCGTTGTAAACATGATGGACTCCTTTCCTCGTGCACGCGGACATTCCGAGGGAACTCATCGGAACTAGTTTATAACTTACCTCATGCTGCGGGGAATTGACCAGTCCGCCGCAAGTATTATTTGAATAAATTTATTGGCGGCTGCATATCCGGCCCGCAACAACTGCAGGGGAAGACCGTTTATGCGGCGCCACAGGCGCCGCGGGGGTCCCCGGCGGCCCGCGACACGCGCGATGTGTTCCATAACATTTTTGTTACGTTCCAGCCGCGCGGGCCGGCGGCGAGGCCCGTGGTTCGGCGGATTTTGCCCCGTCCGGCATCCCTTGGATGTTACCGGCCGGTACGCGTTGGGGGCCGGTGCCGCCTGCCGGCCAAGCACCCGCCTGTGATCCACGGTACATTGGCAGCGTGAAGGCGTCAGGGAAACGTCCTGGAGTTGTCCTCACTGGAACTGCAATCCATTCGGGGCACTCCGGCCGCCAACCCTGGCCAATGCAGCCGACAAGTACTAAGGATGATTCTTTGCGACTGCATCCACCCACGCCGCAGATGGCCCGTCGTCTTGGCGCGACGGCCCTGGCCACACGTAGTGAAGCCGCCGCATGACCGGCTTCATTGTCAAGCGCTTCATCAACTATGCGATTCTTTCCGCAATCGCCACCATGAGCGCCTACGTCCTGGCAAGCATCATCCTCAACCCGGCGGGACGCTACCTGGGGCGCAACCCCCGCCCGTCGGATGCAACCATCAACTCGATCCTTGACGGCCTGGGCGTCAACCCCCACACGCCCGTCATTGAGCGGTTGTGGACCTGGCTGGTCAACCTGGTCACACACGGTTCCCTCGGTGACACCGTCCACAACACCTCGGTGGTCAGTGAAATGGCCGCACGCGCCGGCACCAGCCTGCGGCTGCTGATCCTGGGCACCATCATCGCGGCGCTCGTGGGTGTCGTGGTCGGTGTGTGGGGCGCAGTGCGCCAGTACAAGTTCAGCGACCAGGCCATCTCCTACGTGTCGTTCACCATCCTGGCGACGCCGTCGTTCGTGCTGGGCATCCTGCTGATGATCCTGGCCACGATGCTCAACACCGCCACCGGCATGCAGCTGGTCAGTTTCACCGGCGAATATACACCCGGGCTGGACGGCGGCTGGTGGGCCCACGTCTGGGACCGGGCGGCGCACCTGCTGCTGCCCACCATCTCCCTGGCCCTCATGGGCGCGGCCGGCTACTCGCGGTACCAGCGCAGCGCCATGCTGGACGTCCTGTCCGCTGACTACATCCGTACGGCCCGCTCCAAGGGCCGCACCCGCGGTTCCGCACTGATCCGGCACGGCGTGCGCGTGGCCCTGATTCCCATGTCCACCTACTTTGCCTACTCCTTTGCCACCGTCCTGGCCGGAGCGGCCGTGACCGAACTCGTGTTCAGCTGGCACGGCATGGGCGAGATGCTGGTCCAGGCAATCAGCGAAAGTGACATCAACGCCTTTACCGGCGCCATCTTGTTCAATGCCATCCTGGTGCTGATCGCCGGAACCCTCTCCGATGTGGTGTACGCCGCCCTTGACCCGAGGGTGCGGGTATAAACATGTCCATGCTTGAAGAAGTTCCCGTTGCCAACCCCGCCGCCGAGTCGTCCGTCGTCGTCCGCTCGAAGAAGCCGGTCTCGCGTTTCCGCCTGGTCCTGTCCCGCCTGCGCAGCACGCCCCGTTTCTGGGTGGGGATCGTAGGCCTGGGCGCCATCATCCTGTGGGCGATTTTCGGCCTCGTGCCCAACGCGTGGAACGCCACCGACCTTGACATCTACAACATGGGGTCCCCCCCAACCGCGCTGCACTGGTTTGGCACCAGCGACATCGGCGAGGACATCTACGCCCAAACCATCACGGGCCTGCGCAAGTCCCTTGTGATCGGCCTGCTGGTGGGCCCGCTGGCCGCCCTGGTTGCCGGCATTGTCGGCGCCGTGGCCGGATATCTTGGCGGCTGGTGGGACCGGGCCATCGTCTGGTTCATCGACCTGCTGCTGGTGCTGCCCAGCCTGTTCCTGTTCATCCTGCTCAGCCCCATCTTCAAGTCCCTGTCCTGGGTGGCGCTGATCTTCCTGCTGGCCGGCTTCGGCTGGATGATCATGGCGCGGGTGATCCGTGCCCAGACGCTGTCCCTGCGCGAACGCGACTTCATCAAGGCGGCCCGCTTCATGGGCGTGGACACCTGGACCATCATCCGCCGCCACGTGCTGCCCAACGTTTCCTCGCTGCTGATCATCGACGCCACCCTGGGCGTGGGCGGTGCCATCCTGAGTGAAACAACCCTGAGCTTCTTCGGCTTCGGCATCCAGGCTCCCGACGTCTCCCTGGGCACCCTGCTGGCCGCGGGGCAGGGCGCCGCGGCCACCCGCCCCTGGCTGTTCGTCTTCCCTGCGGCCATCCTCGTCTTCACGGTGCTTTCCGCCAGCCTGGTGGGCGATGCCTTGCGCGACGCCGTGGACCCAACCTCCGGAGTCAACCGTGGCTGAGCGCACCCCCTTCCCTGGCACGGCCGGCCACCTGCTGGAGGTGCGCGATCTCAGCGTCACCTTCCCGCAGCCCGGCGGCGCCGTCACCGCTGTCCGCGGCGTCAACTACCACGTGGACAAGGGCGAGTTTCTGGGCATCGTAGGTGAATCCGGTTCGGGCAAGTCCGTCTCGTCGCTGGCGGTGATGGGCCTGCTGCCGTCCTCCGCCCAGGTCAGCGGCGACATCCTGTTTGAGGGCCGGTCCCTGCTCGGCCGCAGCGACAGGGAACTGTCCAGATTGCGCGGCGAAGGCATCTCCATCATCTTCCAGGACCCGCTGTCCGCACTGACCCCCGTCTACACGATCGGCGCACAGATCGCCGAGGCCCTGCAGCTCCACGACAGGAAGCTGTCCGGGCAGGCGGCGAAGGCCCGCGCCGTGGAACTGCTGAAAGTGGTGGGCATCCCGAACCCGGAGCGCCGCGCCCAGGCATTCCCGCACGAGTTTTCCGGCGGCATGCGCCAGCGTGCCATGATCGCTATCGCCATCGCCAACAACCCGCGCCTGATCATCGCCGACGAACCGACGACGGCGCTGGACGTCACCATCCAGGCACAGATCCTGGAGGTGCTCCAAAAGGCAAAGGACCTCACCGGCGCCGCCGTGGTCCTGATCACCCACGACCTGGGCGTCGTGGCCGGCAACGCGGACCGGATTGCCGTCATGTATGCCGGGCGGATCGTGGAGACAGGAACCGTGGACCAGGTGTTCCACCGGCCGTCCATGCCCTACACAATCGGGCTGTTGCGCTCCATGCCGAACCTTGCCACGGCCGGCCACACGCGGCTGGTGCCGCTGGAGGGCCGCCCGCCGCAGCTGGCCAACCTTGCCCCGGGCTGTCCGTTCGCCCCCCGCTGCCCCGCGGCGATCGACGCCTGCCGCACCACGGAACCGCCGCTGGCCGCCGTCAGCGGCAATCCGCTCAACGCCTCGGCCTGCCTGCGCGTGGGTGAAATTGCCTCCGGCACACTCAAGCGCGACGGGCTGTATCCGGTTCCGGAGGCCGTCGCGCCGGCGGTACGCGCCGCCGTCACCCCGGAAAGAGTGCTGGGCGTGGACGGGCTGGTCCGTCACTTCCCGTTGACCAGGGGTTCGGTTTTCAAGCAGGTCATCGGCACCGTGCGGGCCGTGGACGGTGTCAGCTTCGACCTCCGTTCCGGCCAGACCCTGGGCCTGGTCGGCGAATCCGGCTGTGGCAAGTCCACCACCATCATGGAAATCCTGGAACTGGCCAAGCCGCAGGCCGGCCGGATCACCGTCAACGGCCGGGACGTCGCCACCATGGGTGGGAGGGAGCGCCGGGCGCTGCGCAGTGACATCCAGGTGGTCTTCCAGGACCCCATGGCGTCCCTGGACCCGCGCCTTCCCATCCAGGACATCGTGGCCGAGCCGCTCACGGTCCACGGGGTCCCGGCCAGGGAACGGCTGAAGAGGGTCCGGGAAGTCCTGGACCTGGTGGGGCTGGAGCCCTCCATGGCATCCCGCTATCCGCACGAGTTCTCCGGCGGCCAGCGCCAGCGCATCGGCATAGCCCGGGCCCTCGTGACGGATCCGAAGATCATGGTCCTGGACGAGCCCGTCTCGGCCCTGGATGTCTCGATCCAGGCCGGCGTCATCAACCTGCTGGAGGACCTGCAGGAAAAGCTGGGCCTGTCCTATCTCTTTGTGGCCCACGACCTGGCCGTGGTCCGCCAAATCGCCGACACCGTGGCGGTCATGTACCTGGGCCGCATCGTGGAAAGCGGGGCGTCGGAAGACCTCTTTGAACATCCCCAGCACCCATATACTCGGGCGCTGCTCTCCGCCGTTCCCGTGCCCGACCCCGCACTGGAGCGCAGCCGCCGCCGCATCATCCTCGAAGGCGACCTCCCCAGCCCCACCGCGGACATCAGCGGCTGCAACTTCCGCACCCGCTGCCCGTTGTACCAGGTCATGGACCCCCCGGCGCAGGAGACGTGCCGCACGCTGGATCCCCCGCGGCGCCAGGTAGAGGGCAGCTCCGTTGCCTGCCACCACGCAGAACGCATCGACCTCATGTCCTGACATCACGCACCACGGCCATCACGGTCCGGCGATAAACCAACCGCCGCCCCCGGCCACCTTATGGAGGAAAGAAATGAAACACATCAAAAAGATGGTGGGAGCCGGCGTCCTGAGCCTGGCCCTGGCCGTCACCGGCTGCAGCGCAGGCGGCGGGGGCGGGGCGAAACCCCCCATCAACAACAGCAAGGGCGCGGCCGAAACCGCAATGCTGCCCACCGTCGACTGGACCAAGGCGGACTACGCGGCGGTCAAGGACGGCGGCACCCTGACGCTGGCCATCGACCAGCTGCCCGACAACTGGAACACACTCCAGGCGGATGGCAACAACGTCTCCACCGGCCAAATCATGGATCCCACCACGGGCGGACCGGTGCGCGTCACGGCCG
Organism: Arthrobacter sp. SDTb3-6; assembly: GCF_013376095.1. GTDB lineage: Bacteria > Actinomycetota > Actinomycetes > Actinomycetales > Micrococcaceae > Specibacter. The sequence continues at coordinate 32,098 of NZ_JAAMFN010000019.1, forward strand.
ACGGCGGGTGGGAGGTCAATCCCGACTACGCCACGGAGGTGAAACTGCTTAGCCAGGACCCGCAGGTGGTGGAGGTGAAGCTGAACCCGAAGGCCGTTTGGGAGGACGGCACCCCCATCACATACAAGGACTTCGCCGCCACGGTGAAGGCTTCCAGCGGCGCCAACAAGGCGTACCAGACAGTCTCCGACAACGTCTACAAGGACATTGCATCGGTCACCCGGGAAGACACCGACCAAAACTTCAAGATCACCTTCAAGAACAAGAACGCCGACTGGCCCTCCATTCTCGGCGGCAGCACGGCCGGGATGGCCACCGCCAGCATCCTGCCCGCCGCCATTGCCTCGGACCCCAAGGCCTTCAATGCCGGCTACAAGACCAAGCCGCTGCCCTCCGACGGCCCGTTCAAGGTCTCCAACGTTGACACCAACGGCCAGGTTGTCACCTTGACGCCCAACCCGAAGTGGTGGGGGGAAAAGCCCAAGCTGGACAAGATCATCATGAAGGTCGTCACCCGCGACGGGCTGGCCCAGGCCTACGCCAACAAGGAACTGGACGCCTTCAGCATCGGCACGAACAAGAACAACTACGACACCGCCAAGAAGCGCACCGACGGCGCCATCCAGCAGACGGGCGGCCTGACCTGGAACCACGTCACGATGAACGGCTCCACCGGCCCCCTGGCCGACGTCAAGGTCCGCCAGGCCGTGGCCCGTGCCATTGACCGGAAGACGATCTCCGCCAGCCGCCTGAGCCCCATCGGTGCGCCGGTGACGAGCCAGAACAGCTACATCTACATGCCGGGCCAGAAGGGCTACGAAGACGATGCCACCGCGGCCATCGGCTTTGACACCGCCAAGTCCGAGGAGCTGCTCAAGGAGGCCGGCTATGTGAAGGGTTCCGACGGCGTCCAGGCGAAGGACGGCAGGAAACTGGAACTGACGTACACCCTCGATGCCAACAACCCCGTCTCCGAACAGATCTTCAAGCAGCTGCAGGCCAACCTCAGGGTCGTGGGCATCACGCTGAAGAACAACACCGTCCCCTCGGCGAAGTTCTTCTCCGACTACGTGCTCAAGTCCAACTTTGAGATGACCGGATTCGCCTGGTCCGGCACGCCCTTCCCGATCTCCTCGACGGAATCGATCTTCTACCCCGTGGATTCGGGCCAGAACTTCACGGGCATCACCGACGAAAAGCTCGGCGCGATGTGGCAGAAGGCCAACGCGGAGCTTGACCCGGCCAAGCGGATCGAGCTGGCCAACGAGATCGACAAGGCCATTTTTGCCTACACACCCGTCATCCCGCTGACCCCGACGCCGAACACCTACGCCGTCACGAACGGGCTGGTCAACTACGGTGCCGCACAGTTCCAATCGATCGACTGGACCAAGGTGGGCTGGAAGGCCTAGCAACACCGCTCAGGTGGCCACGGCCACCACAAATACTGCCAACAGAACCAGGCCCACGACGCCGGCCCCCACGTCCCAGCGTGCCGCCACCAACCCGGTGGCGTTCGCCGCGGACGGGGCGCCGGCGTCGTGCTTCCGGTCGTCGGCAGAGTGTTCCCAGGCGGTCCAGGCGGCGTCGACGGCTGCCTGCGTGCGCGCGGGCATGTGGACGCGCGCGCTGCTGCCGGGGCGCCCGCCCAGGCGCGGTCCCAGCCGGCCCGCACCCGGCGCGCCCCAACTGGCAATCCGGCCGGCCGTGGTGTCCAGGACTACGCCTTGGCCCACGCGGACGGCCTTGAGGGCGCTAAAGGGGACCCGGTGGCTGCGCAGGACGTTGACCACGGTGAGCCCGTCCGGGTGCACCAGCAGCCGGGGCCGCCACAGCAGCACGTGGACGGCCCAGGCAACCAGCACCAGGGCCGGCAGGAAGTGCCAGATGGACGCCCCCGTGCCGGTCAGCACCAGGTTCAGCGCAAAGAAGGCACAAAAGGCCCATGCGGCGGCTGCCAGCACCCGGGTGCCCGTCGAATACAGGGCGACGGGCCGCGCTACAGCCCCCACTGCTCCACGGCGGGGGTCCGCTTGTCCCAGCCCAGCGTGCAGACCTTGGCGGTGCCCAGCACAAAGTGGCGGCCCTCGCCCGGGGCCAGGCCGAGCCAGCGGGCGGACAGGACGCGCAGGAAATGGCCGTGTGCCACGAGCAGCACGTTGGCGGCCAGGGTGCCGTCGGGCAGCGGGGCCCGGACCCGGTCGACGATGGCGTCGGCGCGGGCGGCAACCTGCGCCAGGGTTTCACCGTTGGGCACGCCGCTGTCCCAGATCAGGTAGCCCGGGTTTTCGGCGCGGACCACGGCGCTGTTGATGCCTTCGTAATCGCCGTAGTCCCATTCGACGGCGTTCGGTTCCACCTCGGCGTCCGGGAAGCCGGCCAGCTCGGCGGTGCGACGCGCCCGTTGCAGCGGCGAGGTCAGCACCAGGTCAAATTCGGTTGCGGCCAGGGCGGGCCGCGCGGAACGGGCCTGGTCCTCGCCGTCGGGCGTGAGCGGAAGGTCGGTCAGCCCTGTGTATTGCCCGCTGCGGGACCATTCGGTTTCCCCGTGCCGCAGGAGCCACAGCTTGGGGCCGCCGGGGACCGGGATGTGGGTCAGCGGGGTGGAGCCGGCCGGCTCAACTGCGGTGGCGTTGTTCATGGGTGGGTCCTGTTCTGTTCGGGCTCGTGGCTCCGGTTCCCCTGTGTTTCGGGTTCCAGTGCCTGGGATTCGGGCTGGGCGGCCCACCAGTCGCGCAGGGCGGCCTCGGACTCCTGTGCGGTCCGCGGGCCGTGCTCCATGCGTTGGTCCAGCAGGAATTTGTAGGCCCGTCCCACCACGGGGCCGGGCTTGAGGCCCAGCAGTGCCATGATGGCGCCGCCGTCGAGGTCCGGGCGGATCGCGTCCAGTTCCTCCTTTTCGGCCAGGACGGCGATGCGCTGCTCCAGGTCGTCGTAGGCGAAGGACAGCCGGTCCGCCTTGCGCTGGTTGCGGGTGGTGACGTCGGAGCGCGTCAGCCGGTGCAGGCGTTCCAGGAGGGGCCCGGCGTCGGTCACGTAGCGGCGCACGGCGGAATCGGTCCAGCCGGCGTCACCGTAGCCGTAGAAGCGCATGTGCAGCTCCACGAGCCGCGAGACAGCCTTGATGGAGTCGTTGTCAAAGCGCAGGGCCCGCATGCGTTTGGCTGTCAGCTTGGCACCGGCGAGGTCGTGGTGGCGGAAGCTGACGGCACCGCCGGGCTCAAAACGGCGGGTCTTGGGTTTGCCGACGTCGTGCATCAGCGCGGCAAAGCGCAGCACAAAGTCCGGGCCGGGCACGGGGCCGTCGGGGCCGGTCTCCAGCGCCGCGGCCTGCTCCAGCACCTGCAGCGAGTGCTGGTAGACGTCCTTGTGCCGGTGGTGCTCGTCGGTTTCCAGCTGCAGGGCAGGCACCTCGGGCAGCACCAATGCGGCCAGGCCCGTCTCCACCAGGATGTCCACGCCGGCCCGCGGGTGGGCCCCGCACACCAGCTTCACCAGCTCGTCACGGACGCGTTCAGCGGAAATGATGCCGATGCGCCCCGCCATCTCCGTCATGGCCCGGTGCACTTCGGGATGGATGGACAGGCCCAGCTGGGAGGCGAAGCGCGCGGCGCGCATCATGCGCAGCGGGTCGTCGGAAAACGACTGTTCGGGAGTGCCGGGCGTGCGCAGGATCCCGGCGGCCAGGTCGGCGGCGCCGCCGTGCGGGTCCACGAGCTCCAGGGACGGCAGGCGCAGGGCCATCGCGTTGGTGGTGAAATCACGGCGGGACAGGTCCTCCAGCAGGGACGTGCCAAAGGCGACGGCGGGCTTGCGCGACTCCGGGTCGTAGGCCTCGGCCCGGTAAGTGGTCACCTCGATGAGCAGCACCCCGCCGCCGCGCTTGCGCTTGCGGAAGCCGATGGTGCCGAATTCCCGGCCCATTTCCCAGTGCGAATCAGCCCACTTTTGCGCCACCGCCAGAATTTCCTCCGGCGTGGCGTTGGTGGTGAAGTCCAGGTCGGGCGAAGCCCTGCCAAGGAACAGGTCGCGGACGGGGCCGCCCACCAGCGAAAGCTCATAACCGGCGTCGGCAAAGAGGTGTCCCAGTTCAAGGACCACCGGGTCTAAATTAGAGGTATTTGGCGCCATCTGCATAGTTACTTAAGGATGCCAGACTTTTTGCTTCTCCCGCGGCGGGCCCACCAGGGACGTCACGGGCGCCGGCGCCGGCGCACCATCGCCAAATGCGGGCTCCTTGCCTGTCATCATCGCCACACAAAGATAGCTAGAGTGGACTCCATGGTCCACCCCGTACCGCGCGCGCCAAAGAGGAGCCCACTGCCATCGGCACTGGGTCCGTCGGCAACGCCCGCGGCACCGGCACCGGCCAGCCAGCTGCCGACGGTGGAGGAGATTTCCGCCGGCGGCGTGGTGGTGGACAGCCATGACGGCGGCCTGCGCGTGGCGATCATTGCCCGCATCAACCGTGGCGGCCGTCTTGAGTGGTGCCTGCCGAAGGGCCACCCGGAGGGCAGGGAAAACTATGCCGAGGCGGCGGTGCGTGAAATCGAGGAGGAAACCGGGATCGCCGGGGACGTCCTGGCCCCGCTGGGCAGCATTGACTACTGGTTCACTGTCAGCGGCCACCGCGTCCACAAGACCGTCCACCACTTCCTGCTGCGTGCCACGGGCGGCTCGCTGACCATTGAAAACGATCCAGACCACGAGGCCGTGGACGTCGCCTGGGTGCCCGTTGCCGAGCTGGGCCGCAAGCTGTCCTTTCCCAACGAGCGCCGGATCACGGACCTGGCCCGTGAGCTGCTGCCCGCACACTTTTAGCCCGCTCCGGCGGTGCCGCCGCCGGCCCTGCCAGGGTCCATGCGGGCTCGGGTGAGATGATGGGGAACGATGTCTAACGAACCACGGGTGAGAATCCCCGCCAAACCCGCATTTCCGCCGTCGAACGCTCCCGTCCGCGGCACCGCCCAGGCAACGGTCCGGCGGATTACCGGGGTCCCGTCCGGCCGACCGCCGGCAGGCGGGGCGCCGCAGCGTTCGACAACGGCACGGTCCAGCGCCTCGATGGCCGTGGGCACGCTCATTTCCCGCATCCTGGGCCTGGTCAAGGGCGTGGTGCTGGGCATCGCGATCGCCGACACCACCGTGGCCGACGTCTTTGAAGGATCCAACTACCTGCCCAACATCATCTTCCTGCTGGTGGCCGGCGGTGTGTTCAACGCCGTGTTGATTCCGCAGATCGCCAAGGCAAGCAGGCAGCCGGACCGGGGCAGCGAATTCATTTCGCGGCTGCTGACACTGGGGGTCACCGGCCTGCTGGCGCTGACCGTGATTGTCACGGCCCTGGTGGCCCCGATCATGGAGGCGTTCACCTCATTCTCCGGCGGGCAGCTGCGGCTTGCCATCACCTTCGGGCTGTTCCTGCTGCCGCAGATCTTCTTCTACGGGCTGTACTCGCTGCTGGGCCAGATCCTCAACGCCCACAACGCCTTCAGGGTCTATGCCTGGGCACCCGTGGTGAACAACGTGGTGGCCATTGCGGGACTGCTGGCGTTCATCCTGGTGGCCGGCAGTTCCCGGACCCACCAGCACACCGTGGACAACTGGACCACCACCGAGACGCTGCTGCTGGCGGGCACCGCGACGTTGGGGATCGTGGTCCAGTCAGCAGTGCTGCTCATCCCGGTCAAGCGGCTCGGCCTGGAGCTGCGGCCCAGGTTCGGCCTGCGCGGCACCGGGCTTGGACTGACGGCCAAGATTGCGGGCTGGACCATGGGGACCATGGTCATTGGCCAGCTGAGCTATCTGGTGGTCCTGCGTGTGGCCACCATATCCGCCGGCAGCAAGCCCGACGGCGCCGCTTCCGGCGCGGGCGGCATCCCCGGCATTTACGAGTTCAACCGGGCCACCGAGCTGTATATCATGCCGCACTCCATCATTGCCCTGTCCATTGCCACGGTCATGTTCACCGCGATGGCCCGGGCCGCGGCCGCCCACGACTTCTCCGGACTCCGCAGCTCGCTTTCCGCGGCGCTGCGGACCACCGGGGTGGCCACCGTCTTTGCCAGCATCGCCCTGATCGTGCTGTCCGGGCCGCTGGGCATGCTCTTTGGCGGCAACAGCCAAATTTCCGGACGCCAGATAGCGATCACCCTGGCCATCCTGGCCATCGGCGCGCCGTTCTTCAGCGTCTACTTCATCCTCAACCGCGTGCTGTACGCGCTCGAGGATGCCCGGACCCCGTTCATCATCCAGTGCATCGTGGTGGCCACCAGCGTGGCAATGGTCCTCGGCGCCGCGGCCCTGCCGCCGCGGCTGATCATTTACGGCCTGGCCGTCAGCTACACCCTGAACAACTTCATTGGCCCTTTCCTGAGCCACCATTACCTCAAGCGGCGGCTGGGCAACTACGGCGGAGGCCGGATCTTGCAGGCGTACATGCGCTTCCTGGCCGCTGCCCTCGTGGCCGGGGTGGCCGGCGAGCTGGCCCTGCGGGTGTTTGGCAGCTCGTCCCCGGACGGCTTCATGTGGACCTCCATCACCGCGTCGTTCGTGACACTGGCAGTGGTTGGGCCCGTCATGGCGGTGGTCTACTTCCTCATGCTCAAGGTGCTGCGCGTGCATGAAATCGACGACGTGGTGGGCCCGATTCTTGCCAAGGTGCGTTCCCGGATTTCCCCGCAGGGGTAGGCCGTGCGGACACCGGGTGCTTGCAAAGCCGCCCGATACGCGTAAAATCCCAGTCCCGTCCGATAGAATCAGTGCAATTACGGCCCGGGCAGATTGTCCGGGACGCCCTGAAGACTTACGAGGAGTACTCGGTGCCACAACCCATTGATGTGGGCTCCATCCTTGGTGGCCGCTACAAGATCACCGGCCGCATCCTGGCCTCGGCCGAGGAAGACGTCATCCTGGACGGTCTGGACCAGGTTTTGAACCGGCCGGTGAGCATCCTGGTTTCCGCCGAGTCCAATTCACAAAACCTGACGCAGAGCGCGCGCGAGGTGGCCACGGGGGAACGCGTGTCCAAGGTGTCAATCCTCGACCTCGGCAGCCAGGACAACTCCACCTACCTCATCGCCGCCAGGACCGCCCCGGCCGACCTCCTTGACCTGGTGGTTCCCACCGAACCGTCCACCGGCGGGGACAACGACGGCGTCTACCGGGAGCCCTTCTTCACCGACACCCTGGGCACCGAAATCTTCGGCTCCGCCCGGGACACCGCACCCGCGGCCGGCGCGTACGTCTATGAGGACAACACGCCCGTCACACCCGCCCACCCGTCCCCCGCGGTGCGGAATACGCCGCCGGCCGTGCGGAACGCGCCCCCGGCCCGGCCAGCCCCTGAACCGGCAACGTCGGAGCAGCCCACCGCCGCCCATCCGGCCGCGGCCCCGCCGGCCCCGCCGGCGCCGGCCGCCACCACGGCTACGCCCAAGGTCACCCTGTGGAACGATGACGACTACGACGTGGAGAACGCCGACGCCACCGGGAACGCCAGCCTGCCCAAGAAGGCCGGCACGTTCCCGGCGGCCGCCCTTGCAGCCAGCGACAGCTACGAGTCGCAGGGCTACGAGACGGACGAGGAAGACGACGAAGACGAGGAAGACGACGCCAATGCGCCGCGTTCAGGCGGCCGCTGGCTGACGGGCATCATCGTTTCGGTGCTGATTGTGGTGGGCCTGATCTTCGCCATTTCCCACATCGGCAGCCTGTTCAACGGGGCTCCCGTGGCGGAAGGTGGCAAGACCACCGCCGGCCAGGGCACCACCGCTGCACAGAAACCTGCCACGTCCAAGGCACCGGCACCCGCCGCCGTGCCCCCGGCCGTCACGGGCCTGACGGACATCACGGCCTACCTGCCGGGACAGACGCACTACAACGACATGTTCATCCCGCGCCTGCCGGACGCCATCGACGGCAACAGGGGCACCTATTGGCCCACAGTTGAGTTCTCCAACGACACCTTTGCCGGCGCCGCTGACACCATTGACCTCGCCATTGAGCTGAAGCAGGAATCGACCATCAGCGAGGTGACCATCAACCAGATTGGTGGTTCCGGCGGCCAGTTCAACGTCTTGACGAACAGTCAGCCATCCCTGGCCGGTGCCACCAAAATTGGCAGCGGCTCCTTCAGCGCCCCTGATTTCACCCTCAAGGCAGCCGCCGGCGTGAAGGCCAAATACGTCATCATCGACTTCACGCAGCTGCCCCGGCTGCAGCCGTTCAAGGTGTACCCGTACGGGCTGAAGATCGCCGAGATCAGCGTCAAGTAACCCGCACGGGCCCGCAACGGCGGCCCGGACGGAATATTCCAGTGCCCGTTCAAGTTGTGCAAGACGAACCACCAACAGCCTCCAGTGGCTGGCCCATTCAGGAAGAGGAACACGTACCCGTGACCACGCAAGCTACCCCCGCCAGCGATGTCCGCGACGTCATCATCGTCGGCTCCGGCCCGGCCGGCTACACGGCTGCCATCTACACGGCCCGCGCCGACCTCAAGCCGCTGATGATCGCCGGTTCGGTCACCGCCGGCGGTGAACTGATGAACACCACCGACGTGGAAAACTTCCCCGGTTTCCCCGACGGCATCATGGGCCCGGACCTGATGGAGAACTTCGGCAAGCAGGCCGAGCGCTTCGGCACCGAGGTCATGTACGACGACGTTGCCTCCGTTTCACTGGAGGGCGCGGTCAAGTCCGTGGTCCTGGCCGACGGCCAGGAGTTCAAGGCACGCACCGTGATCCTCTCCACCGGCTCCGCCTACCGCGAGCTGGGCGTGGAGGGCGAGAAGCGCCTGGTGGGCCACGGCGTCAGTTCCTGCGCCACCTGCGACGGATTCTTCTTCAAGGGCCAGGACATTGCGGTCATCGGCGGCGGCGACTCCGCCATGGAGGAAGCCATCTTCCTGACAAAGTTCGCCGATTCCGTGACGGTGGTGCACCGCCGCGACACGCTGCGCGCTTCCAAGATCATGCAGGACCGTGCCCTGAACCACCCCAAGATCAAGTTCGTCTGGAACTCTGAGGTCGCCAGCATTGAGGGTGGTGACAAGGTGACGGGTGCCACCTTGCGCAACCTGGTCACGGGCGAGGAGAGCAACCTGGCCGTCACCGGCGTTTTCGTTGCCATAGGCAACGATCCGCGTGTGGACCTCGTGAAGGATGTCCTGGAACTGACTCCTGCCGGCACCATCGCCGTGGCTGGCCGTTCGTCAAAAACCTCCATCCCCGGGGTGTTCGCCGCCGGCGACGTCGTGGACCCCACCTACCGCCAGGCAATCACCGCCTCAGGTTCCGGCTGTGTGGCCGCCCTGGACGTGGAACATTACCTTGCCGAGCAGGATTCCTAAGAGAAAGTAGATCGTCATGAGCAATGCAAAGAGCACGACGGACGCAAGTTTTGATGCGGATGTCCTCAAGTCGGAAAAGCCCGTAATCGTCGATTTCTGGGCCGAGTGGTGCGGACCCTGCCGGAAACTCGGACCCATCCTTGACGAGATGTCAGTCGATTACGCGGACAAGGTTGAGGTCATCAAGGTGGATGTGGACGCCAACCCGGCGATCTCCGCCAAGTATGGCATCACCTCCATCCCTGCCGTGTATCTCTTCCAGGGCGGCGAGGTGAAGAGCACCGTCATCGGCGCCCGGCCCCGCCAGTACTTCGAAAAGGAATTCAGCGACTACCTGCAGTAACTCGCAACTACGCTGGGCGGTTGTGGACCGGACTCTTGTCCGGTCCACAGCCATTTAACGGCTTCTGCCAGATCAATCGTTAGCGTCAAAAATCGTGCAACGGTTTCGCCTTGGAAGTGTCCCAAGAGGTGAAGACAGGGCTGCTGGGCCGGGGTTTCACGTGAAACGTCCGCCCGAGGGATTCACCGGATCCGGTGGCCGGACCAGCGGCCTGGTCACGCATGACAGCCGCGGCACCGGCTGTAAAATCCTCACAGCCGCCATTTCGCCCACGTGTCAGCATTTCGTCGCCATGCCGGGCCGCCGCGGATTAAGACCGGATCCCTTTCACGGTCAACGGCATCATGGCACTTCGCCTTTCGGGTACTCAACTCGGGATATTCAACGCCGTGGGCTTGTCCCCAAGTATTAAGCCAAAAACGCAACAGCTGCCAAATGGCGCTGAAGACGCTGACAATCTCGCACTGAAATGCCGGCCCTGCTGCTTGAAGTTACGCCGGAACTAATTCGGGGCACCAATCCACGGCGTCCCAGAAGCCCACGACGTCGTCTGCTTTTGCCCGCCATACCCGCCCGAGGTATTCGACTATGGACAGCTCCACTCGGTGCCGAGCACCAGGCCTTCGATGGCCGGTCAGACCGAGCGGTCCCACTCGGCACAGGAACAGTTGAGGCGAATGGGCGTCACGGCCACACGCCGCACCTTGGACATGAGGTTTCGCGGCCGGTTCCGACCATTGCCGGCTGGCCCTTGAATTTCGGCCAAGTCCCAAGTTGTGGGAGGGTGCCACCTGGTGCGGCCCAGCTCTGCAGGGTCCGTCCGTAGACGTTGGTCATGGGAAATTCGCGGCCTCCACGCCGGTGTCAGTACGTCGAAGCCGCTCTGGTGTGAGTAAACGGTGCGCTGACTTGACGTCGCCAAGGCACTTCGTCATCGTCCGGGCTGGCCGGATATGGCGGGGTGCCCCCGTCTCCATAGTCTTTCGGCCGCGTGAACTCCATCGGTGGCCGGGGCGGCCGTTTCACGTGAAACCAATAGTTGTGGCGCCTGACCACCACGGCTCTCCCCGCCAGCTCAAAAGAGGGCCACCTTGCGATGTGCACACGTCTTCAGGGCGCTTGGCTGCTGTCGTGTTCGTGCCTCGAGCCGGCCTTGCAGCCGCTGAACACGTGGTTGCTGTCCGAGACCAGTTTCGCCGGCCACCAGTGGGAGAAGACAGGCGCAAAGATGAGGTCCACTGATTCCTTGCGAAACCGGACCAGGCCCAGTGCCTATTCCATCAGGGACCCTGGCTGCGTTGTTTTGCCGGCTCCGCCGCGAGTTCACCCCGGTTGAGGGCGCGGGCCAGGCGCGCTGCCCAGCTGGTGGCGAAGCCAAAAAGGAACCCGCCGGTGCCCGGCCTGGGAGGCCTGGGTCATCCCAGCGGCGGAACGAACTGGGCCCATGCAAGCGGCCGGTCAAGGCCACGTTCTGAGCCTCTTCCAGGAACGTCCCATGCCCTGGTGGCGGATCAGGGGGCAGTCAGCGGCAGTTTCGTCGTCAATTTTAGTGGTTGAAGTTCTACCGCGACAGGCTTTTTGCGGCCGGAGTGCCACACACCCTTTGTCTGCAAGACAGCACCGGAGGCCCACCCGCCCGGCGGCTTCCCAGGGGTGGGTGTGGCCGCGCGGTATTACTCATTGCTGCACACGGCGGTGCAGGTGTGCAGTGGTGCCAGCCGGATGGCAGTCGCCGTGCAGTAGCCGTCCCCGATCCACGTGTCCAAAGCATACAAGCCAGGTACTCACTGTCCTGGCCAGCTTGGCGGCGGTGGCCATTACAGTGTTGCCTCGGCTGGCCCGTTGGTACCGGTGCTGGGCGTGACCCCGACGCTCGATGGTAAACCGAAAGGGCGCGTTGCCTTTCAACAGCGCACCGTGGTGTTTTACTGTCCTCGGCGGTGCGGTAGTCCCGAGCTGGGTCAGCGGCAACCCGCAGCTGCCAGTAGAACGCGGGGGTAACCGTGCCAGGACTTATTGAAATGGGCGCATACGAAGCCGCACCTCGGCCGGCACGCCCCCCTGGCGCTTTACGGGGTCCGGGCGGCCAGCCGCAGCGGACCTATCGCGGCCCGGCCCGGGACCACCGCCCACTTCAGGCGTAGCACCGCCCAGTCCACGAATACCGGCCCAGCTGCGGAGCAGTGGCGGACACGTGTGTATCGGGAGTCGACCCAGCGCAACCCACCCACCGGACAGGTCGTTCGAGTCGCCTGGCCGACAACGTCCCTCCCGATCATGAGCCCGCGCCAGAAGAATCCATCCGTTCGTCCGCTCCGCCTTGGCCTTGGACGCACAGGTGCAGGGACCGCAGGCGCTTGAACCGGTGCCCACCACCCTCACAAAAGCGCCGACGACCCCTGTGGCCTCCCCTCAGCGCATGCCGGCCCCGTCATCCCCCACGATGCGGACCGGCACCATCTCGGCCCGCTGGGGCAGCCCCACGTCCTGCCGACCCGGTCCCCCGTGCCGCCGTACCGCCGTCTGCCGTGCCGCCGATGGCATCGTGCAGGCCCGTTCCGGATCAGCCGCTCATCAAACGTCTTCGCCGCGCCAGCTCTGGGAGACTGCTGAACAACGTGGTTGTGGCGTGGCAGGAACTCCCTCGCTGCCAGTCAGGCAGAGTGTTTGGGCCGGCTGACGGTATCGGTACAGGGCTGTTCCTGTCATTTGGTTCATTGTGCCCACGGCTGTGGGGCGTGGTCAGGTGTCGGGAGGGCCGGGCCCGGATGGAGGGTTCATCCGATCGCCCATGGTCCTTCATCGGAGTCAGCCCGAGTGTGGGCAGGCGTCGCAGATTCGGGTCGGGTCTCCGTAGTTGGAACCGGCCGTTGTTGGGGCTGATATGCCGCGGTGTTGAACACGGCGGTTGCCAGGGGTGAGCCAGTCGACGGGCGGTTCGACCATGGGCCGGCGTGTACGCTAATCGTTCTTGATGGCCGGGTCACCGGCACGTCGGCGGTGGTCGCGCTGGAGTGCTTCGTCTTCGGGGAGGACCAGCTTGCGTCCGCGTGGCCAGGTCGTGTAGCAGGCCCTGGAAGGACAGCCCGTGCAGTCGACACCGAAGGCGACCGGCCGTTTGGCCGTGATGGCCCGGCTGACATTGTGCGGGCGAGGACGGCGAGCATTTCCCCGGCACAGTACGACGAATCGGCCATGACGCCCACGCTGCTGCAAGCGACAGTCCGTTCTAGGGCTCGTTCGCGAGGTGGGGCTTGTATCCGTCCTGCTGCCGGGACCGGGTCTTATGCGCGTGCTGCGTATCGGGGTCCACAGTGGCGATCATCCGATCCGCGCCGACCTTGCGGGCGTCCGCCAGCACCCGTCGGTCCCTTCGAATCCTCGGCCTGCCCGGCAACCAGGGCCAGCAGGGCGTCGTCACCAGCTGCTTTCCCCGCAGTGCTTCCGGTACGACAGCGGCCAGCGGGGCCAGGGCTTCGGTGACCAACGCCGAGACCAGCCAGTCTTTGGTGTCCTGGCGATCCCACCAGGCCATATAGGGAGCGCCGGTGCGGGTGCAGCCCTACCTCCGCGCCTTGGCGGCATTGAAGTCCCGCCTGCCGGGGACATCGCGGCCGGAACTTCGGATCCGGGCGGACAGTTGGGTGATCGTGTCCTGCCGGGCGAGCACGCATGATTCATGACGGTTGAGTCCACCGCGCGCCGGCGCCTGCCCTTCAACAGTACGCTCCAGGCAATGACTTCGGCGATCGCGTCCATGATCTGATGCGGGTCCTTCGAAGCGGACGGCCGCGTGCGCCAGTGCCTCAGTGTGCCAGGGTGGAACACCGTGTCGGCCCCTACCCGCACGCGGCCGTCCAGCGCAGATCGTAGGGAAGCGCTTCGGCGGTTCCCCGGTCCGGCAGCCCTGCAAAACCTACAGCGCCAACACCGAACCAACGACAGGTGCCGGAGCCGAAGGACGACGCCACCATGACGGGAACCAGTTCTCCATCACCGAATCCGGAAACAACCGCCCACTGTTTCCGTCCAGAAAGGAAAAACCCTGCCCGGGATCAACCACTCCGGCCGGTGTCTAGTCATCCAAACATCCACGCTGCACACCCTCCCGCCCCTGCGTAAAACCACTGCTAGCCACCAGCCCCACCATTCCAGGCGATGCGCCTGACACCGTGCGTCCAAATCAGCAATTTCCCAACTGTCCTAGCGGACAATCCACCGAGCGGCATCGCCAACCCCCGCTTGGACACCTTCCGGGGGAATAGCGATAGCGGTAAATAACTTAGGCCCCTCCATGGATCACCTTCAGTGAATCCGATCCGCCCTACCACTATTACTTGGCGGGGCCGGCCCTATGGCCGGTTGGCGTCGAGATGACCTCGCCCGAGACGTTGGTCAGCTGCAGCATTGTGCCCATCGTCCACAGCCGGGATATCGCATCGTCCACCCGAAGAAGGTGGACCGTGCAGTCCTTGTGCTAGGCAGTAGCTCATCCGCAGCCTGAGTTCCTTTTCCAAGGTTCCGCCCCCGTTTCACGTGAAACGCAAGCAATGGATTCACACGCTGTGCACTACGCCGCAACCACCCTGTCCCTAGGCGCGCAATCCGATAATCCGACCTCGCCGTCCACGACCCACCTTTCCCAAACGGTCGACACAACCAGCAGTCCACATCCAGGCCCCGCACGCATCGCGGCTGAACGCCCAGCGCCCGCCGCTATACAGCCGGCAGCTAACCCCCGAGGGACGCCCATGGTGCGGCGTGCATCGACAGACGTACGGCTGCCCCTGGGTTCTCATCCGGGTTAGGTGAATGATGTCCGGAGAATCCGGTGACGGCATTGGCACGGCGGCACATTCCCGGCACCGAGGACAACGCCGGAACAGCAGCCAAAAGAGCATGCCCACGGCGCACACCGAGTAGCTAAACGCGACATACCGGCCAGGTTCCCGCCCGCCCTGTACGCAACCCTGGCCAGCTGAACGGCGTTCCTTGTCAGGCGCTACTCATTCCCACACGCCTCGGACAACGCCAATTGGCAGTGGACAATCTCCAACCCTTCCGTACGATCGGGCTGATCGCGGTCCCCGGCTGTCATTGGACTCGAGCTGGTGATTGGCTCATGGCCATGTCCTTCCCTAAGTCAGTCCGCGGTCTCCTGATTGCAACCATTCGAGTTGGCTTTGCCGGTCCGGTATGGCTTCGGTTTGCTGGATCGTCCATGGACGGGAACTCCAGTAGCTTAATTTTTCCGTCGGCCGCGGACGCCGCTAGACGAATGCTTTGGAGGCAACCGTTAGGCCGCCCCATTCTGTCCAAGGTCATCCCAATGCCCTGCTGCCACTGTCCGTATGCCTACATGCCGTCCTCCACTACCTGGCAAGCGCCCGTACATGATCGTACGAGGCATTAAGAAGCCCTTGTCCCCGTCCGTTGTACATGCCTCCCCCTGCGGCTCCAAGGACACCATCCACCAGCGGGCTTGTGACGCCCTCCAGGGCCCCGCCACACCCATCCTGGACCCCGAGGCGGGCACAACCCCCGACAGGGCCTCCCTGACCCATACAGCGCCTCCAGCAGGCGGCGGAATCGGCATGAAGTAAACCCCGAATCAAGATGCCTCCGGCATTTGGGCGGTTCATATGGAGGATTTTGCTGCATGCCAGGGGACCGTACTGTGTCGGGGCCGGGACCGTGAGTCCGAGTATCCGGGCGCAGGAGACGGTGCAGGATGAAAGCCACCGCCGGCGTCGGCCTTGCGGGAAGGCCGGCTGCGGCATCCTGCAAAGTGGGGCGCCGGCAGCCTGGTCCCGGTCCCGTTGGTGTGCAGGCCACCCACTAGGACTCCGCGGATCGCCGGTACACCGAGGGACGTCTTCCCTGTCCGTTGGACGTAGCAAGTCACGGCGGCCCGCTGTCAGCTAGATACGGCTTCAAGCTGCCGGTCGCCGAAGACCTCGCTCGTTGGCCCAACGACAACTCCATCGTGGTGTACAACGACTTGAAGAAGACGGAGCCCCAGGCGCCCCGTGCCACTCGCAACAGGCCGGAGCTACAAGATGGACACCCCATGCCACGCCATGGCCAACCTTGGTACACCGTCACGGTCCATCTATTCAAGATCCCGTTCGGTGATACAAACACGTTCACGACACCAATAAGGTCATCTGCATCTTGTCCAAGGCGTCCTGTCAGCTATGGCGTGGACGCCGCGGAACCCGGCGCAGCGCCGGTGTTTCACGTGAAACACGAACGACCGGGCCACAAGGCCGCCACTTCTGCCCACTTCCACAAATACGGGTAATGGCAAAAATTTCTAAGGATCAATCCAGGAGAACCAATGGAACCAACGAAGCGGTGATGTTTCACGTGAAACACCACCGCTCCCCTACGGTTCCGGCCCTAATTCGATCCAGGCGTCAGGACATCCATGATCCTGTTCAGATCCTCCACGGAGGCAAATTCAATGCTGACTTTACCCTTCCGAGCGCCAAGGGAAATTTTTACGTTCGTATCCAGGCGGTCGGACAGGGAACTCGCCAGGAAATCGAGACGTTCGTGACGCGGGCTAGGCTTCGTCAAGCGTGCCTTATTGTCCTGGACGGGCGCCTGAAACAGCTGAACGGCTTCTTCAGTGGCGCGTACGGACATTCCTTCGGCAACGATCTTTTGCGCCAGCGACTCCATTGCCTCGCTACTTGGCAAGGAGAGCAGGGCCCGGGCGTGTCCGGCCGAAAGGACTCCTGCAGCCACACGACGTTGCACAATCGGTGGAAGTTTCAACAGGCGCAGTGTATTGGATACCTGGGGCCGGGAGCGGCCGATCCTGTCAGCCAGCTGCTCATGCGTCGTGCCGAAGTCTTCCAGAAGCTGTTGGTATGCGGCTGCCTCTTCCAGGGGATTGAGCTGGCTCCGGTGCAGGTTCTCGAGGAGTGCATCCCGCAAAAGGTTGTCGTCAGTCGTTTCCCTGACGATAACCGGAATGGTTTCGAGGCCGGCAGTCTGCGAAGCGCGCCACCGGCGCTCACCCATGACCAATTCATAGGACTGGTCGCCCTTTTCAGGCGACTTGCGAACCACGATGGGCTGCAGGATGCCAATTTCCTTGACGGAATGGACCAACTCGGCCATGTCGTCTTCATCGAAGACCGTCCGGGGCTGCTTTCGGTTGGGATGGATGTCCCCCACGGCAAGTTCCATGAACCGTGCACCCGGAACCTCGACCAATTCCGCCTTCACGGCTGTCTCAGGCGTCGCCTTGACGGAACGTGACGCCGGCGTTCTGCGCCCCTTGGGTTCCGGAAAAAACAGGTCGACTGGACGGCTCGGCAGGGGGGAGGAACCAGGATCGTCCGGGTTCGAGTTGGGAATCAAGGCCCCTAAGCCGCGACCAAGGCCCCTACGCTTGTCGGTCATCGAATTTTCCTCCATATAATGAGCCCCTGGATGCTGCGGACCACTTGAATTGCATAATTACTTGGGAAGAACGCCCCGTTTCGGTGTCCTTCTAGGAGAAGTCTAGCGTTCGGCAATCTCGGCTGCGGCTTCAAGGTAGGACAACGCGCCGGTTGACGACGGATCGTAGGTCATGACTGTCTGCTGGTAGCTCGGCGCCTCAGAAATTCGCACGGAACGGGGGATCAGTGCCTGCAGGACCTGGTTCGGGAAGTGCTGACGCACGTCAGCTGCCACGTGGGCAGCCAAATTCGTGCGGCCATCGTACATGGTCAACAGAATTGTTGAAACCACCAGATCCGAATTGAGGTGCTTTTGGATCATTTCGATGTTCTTCAACAACTGACTCAAACCCTCCAGTGCATAATATTCGCACTGAATGGGGATCATGACTTCATTGGCGGCGCAGAAGGCATTGACTGTCAGCAGGCCCAGGCTCGGCGGACAATCAATGAAGATGAAGTCCAGTCGCGGCTCGCCGGCCTGTTCGCGGTGCTTGACGTATTCGTCAATGGCCCTCCGCAAACGCTGTTCGCGCGCCACCAGCGAAACAAGCTCAATTTCGGCCCCGGCCAGATGAATCGTGGCCGGTGCACAGTACAAATTGTCGATGTCAGGGCATGACGCAACCACATCCGCCATGCTGAAATCATTGATCAACACATCATAAATGCTGTCAATGTCCGCGTGGTGTGGCACGCCCAATGCCGTGGACGCGTTTCCTTGGGGATCAATGTCAATCACGAGGACGTGCAATCCTGCCGAAGCAAGGGCCGCAGCAATGTTGACGGTTGTAGTGGTCTTGCCAACCCCGCCCTTTTGGTTGGCGACCGTCATGATGCGCGTCCTGGCCGGCCGCGGCAGTTTTCGTCCGAACAGCCGTTCACGCCGCTTGGTCTCACTGGCCAGCTGGCTCGCAATGGGGCTGCTGTCATCAAAGTCGTTGTCGAGGGATGACGATGCCTTGCCGGCCGTTTCACGTGAAACATGAAGATCATTGGTCTTATCAACTGATTTAAGTTGATTTTTCGTTGCCGTGCCGTTCCGTGCACCAATGCCGGCGGACGCATCAGATCGCGCCGACCCCAATGACATAAAGGGTGGTATCCGTTGCGAAGCTGCTTCGCTGCTCGTCACGCTGACACTCTCACTTTCCTCTGGCTGGGCTTGCCACTCACTAGACTATCGGTTCCGCCAGTGACCACGGCGGATCAGCGTCGCTCCACCTTCACGCGGACCACCGTTGTTGGTTCGGCAAGTATCGCCGCGCCGGCAACCAGCACGTCGGTCTGCACTCCGCCCAGCTTCTTGATCACCTTGGCGGCCTTGGCGATCTCTTCCCCCGCGCTGCGCCCCTTGATGGCCAACAGTTCACCCTGCCCGCCAAGCAGCGGAATGGTCAGCGGCGCCAGGGTGTTCAGGGCCGAAACCGCCCGGGCCGTGACCACCTCGCACTCCACCTTGTCCACGGCCTGCTCAGCCCTGGCACGAATGATCTCCACGTTGTCCAGCCCGAGGTCGGTGACAACTTCCTCCAGCCACACCACCCGGCGCTCCAGGGGCTCGATCAGCGTCAGGTACAGGTCAGGACGGGCGATGGCCAGGCAAAGGCCCGGCAGGCCGGCGCCGCTCCCCACATCGGCGACCTTGGCGCCGTCGTCAATCAACTCGGCCACGACGGCACAGTTGAGCACATGCCGGCTCCACAGCCGGGGAACCTCCCTCGGGCCGATCAGTCCGCGTTCAATGCCGGAAGTGGCCAGGTGCTCCACATAGCGCTTCGCCAGCCCAAGCCGGCGACCAAAAATCTGTTCGGCGGCAACGGCTTCTTCAGCAGTCAGATCTTCCACAACGGGTGTCCCCTCGCAAGCGGTCCCGTCCACTTGCCCTGGGGCAGGTGAACGGGACCATATTGGTTTCGATGACGTGTGAATTACTGCGCGGTCGTGACGACGATGTGGCGGTCAGCGCCTTCGCCCTCCGACTCGGACTCTAGGCCCAGCCCGGCGACGGCGTCGTGGACAATCTTCCGTTCGTAGGCGCCCATGGGTGCGAGGGCAACGGAAGGGCTGCCATCCTTGATCTTTTCCGCCGCGTCCTTGGCAATGTCCAACAGCTCGGCGTTGCGCTGTTCACGGTACCCGGCGATGTCCAGGATCAGGCGCGAACGGCTGTCCGTAGCAGAAAGGACACTCAGCCGGGTGAGTTCCTGGAGCGCATCCAGCACCTCCCCGTCGCGGCCCACGAGGCTGTTCAGGGCATCGGATTCCTCATCGGAGATGATGGAAATGTAGGTGCGTCCGTTGCGGACCTCAATGTCAATGTCACCGTCTATGTCGGCGATGTCCAGCAGTTCCTCCAGATAGTCCGCGGCAATGTCGCCCTCTTCTTCGAGGCGGGTTGCTCCGGCGGTGCCGTCCTGGACGGGAACTTCTTCGGCGGCAATCTCAGTTTCAGCAGGCATTATTTCTTCTTCCTGTTCTTCCGTTGTGGCTGGTTGCGCTGTCCCTTGGGATCGGGGAGTTCTTCAACTTCGGGAACCACGGCCTTCTTGGAGGCGCCCAGCAGCGGCAGGCCCTTGGCCTCCCTGCGCTTCTGGTACTCCTTGTAGGCGGGCGATCCCGGCGTGGGCATCCGGCGGATCACGAAGAACTGCTGGCCCATGGTCCAAATGTTCGTGGTCGTCCAGTAGATCAGGACACCGATGGGGAAGTTCACGCCGCCGATGCCAAAGACCAGGGGCAGCACGTACAGCATCATCTTCTGCTGCTTCATGAACGGGCCCTGCATGGCTTCTTCAGACATGTTCTTGGTCATGATCTGCTTCTGCGTGATGAACTGCGAGGCAATCATGGCAATGATCATGATCAGCGACAGCACCACCACGGAGACCCTCAGGTCGCCACCCTGGAGCTGGGGCAGGAATGCCGCCGAGAGCGGGGCGCCAAAGATGGTGGCGTGGTCGAACTGGGCAACCTGGTGCGGGCTCATGGCCCCAATGCCGGTGCCGTTGGCGTTGGCCTTGGACACTCCGGAGAGGACGCGGAACAGCGAGAAGAAGAACGGCATCTGGATCAGCATGGGCAGGCAGGCAGAGAACGGGTTGGTGCCGTGCTCCTTGTACAGCGCCATCTGCTCCTGCGCCATGGCCTGGCGGGAGAGCTGGTCCGTCTTGCCCTTGTACTTGGCCTGCAGCTTTTTCATGTCCGGCTGCAACGCCTGCATTCCGCGCTGCGCCTTGATCTGCTTGACGAAGACAGGAATCAGCGCGGCACGGATCACCAGCACCAGGCCGATGATGGAAAGGGTCCAGGTGATACCGGACGCGGCAGGCAGCCCGAGGAACGTCAGCCCATCATGGAAGAGCACCATGATCATGGACACTAGCCACTCAAAGGGCGTCAGAATCGTCTGGAGGAAATCCATATTTCTTTTCTATTCTCCTGAAGCCGACGTGCGGCTTTGTGTCTCCGCTTGAGCCGCCAGGAAATAATCCGGATGGTTCAGTTGGACAATGAGGGGGACCGAAGACGGCTCATCCCAATGGACATGGACCGGGGAAGGGACCGGATCAAGGCCGCCGGCGTTCCAGGGATGGCACCGGGCTACGCGCCGGGCTGCATACCAACTGCCCTTGACTGCGCCATGGACGGTCACTGCCTCGAGGGCGTAAGCCGAACAGGATGGAAAAAACCGGCACACCTGCCCATAAGCGGGTGAGATGAAACGCCGGTAGGTTTTCAGCACAACAATCAGGATGTTGCGGGGAAGATGCCAAAGAAACCGTCCGACGACGGCGGGCAGGTCCAATGTGCGACGGTCAAGACTGGCTTGGGTCACGGACATCTTCTCCTTCAATCCTTCAGGCCTTGTCCACTGCGGCATCGTTGTCCGGCCGCCGGCTGTTCCATTGGCTGCCCGGCAAGCCGGGGCGCCACCTTGGAAAATGCCTTGTGGTAGTCGTTGACGAGTTCGCCCCACGTGGCAGCTGCGGCGGGCGGCAAGGCCCTCACCACAACGTTGAGCCCACATGGATGGCGGCGAACAGTCTCAGCGGCTATTTCCCTTAGTCTCCTCTTAACGAGGTTCCGGGTCACAGCGTTCCCAACGGCCTTCGAAACGATGAACCCAACCTGGCTGGGCTCACCGGACGCGGTGGACACCACATACAACACTACGTTCCGGCGTCCGTTGCGGACGCCGGAACGTACAGTATGTGAGAAGGCAGCGGAAGTCCGCATTCTGTTTCTGGTGGCCAGCACCCTGCGATCAACCGCTGCTTCGTTAAGGCTCGACGGATCGTCAAGCAGTTATTGGTTTATGCCGACAGCTCGGCGCGGCCCTTGCCACGGCGCGCAGCCAGGATGGCACGGCCGGCACGGGTACGCATGCGAAGGCGGAAGCCGTGCTTCTTGGCACGACGGCGGTTGTTCGGCTGAAAAGTCCGCTTGCTCACGGTAGTTACTCCAAGACAATCTAAAGATGCGCCTTGCCCGAAGCTAAGTAAGGGGAAGAACAGGCCGACGCTAAGTATATGGATGCCCGCTTGACCCCCTTCTTCAAGGAGCTGCGCAGATGCGCAAAGCAGACACATGGGACTTCACAACGTTAGGTCATTGCCGTCCCGCTAGTCAAACTGCGCCGGCCTGCAGTCCGCCGCGTTTTCCACGGTGATGGCCCGACATTGCCCACGGGCTGCGGGGTCCTGTGCACCCAGCCGTGGATAACCCGTGGAAAAACTGTGCACACCGCTGCCCCGCAGCCCCCGCCGTGTGATATTTATCCACAGGCGGTTCCCCCAGCTATCTTCAAGGCTTTTCATCCCTTAGGCTAGGCCCGTGGCAAGTTATCCACGGCTGTGAATAACTCTGTGGATGACGGGGCACGGCGTTCCCCCGCACCGGGCGGCCATGGCCCGGCAATGTAAGCGAAGTCACTCAGACGCGGGTGTGAACAGATAACAATCCGGCGGGGCATCCTGCCGGCAGTGAGGTGGAACCAGCAATGAGCACTAAGGCAACCAATGAGCACTGAGGGAACCAACACTGAGGAGATCAACGACGTCGGCAGTTCCTGGCGGCGCGTCATCCGAATCCTGGAACAGGATGAACGGGTGTCTCCCCGGCAGAGGGGCTTTGTGGTCCACACCCAGCCCCAGGGTCTCATCGGAAACACGCTGCTGGTGGCGGTCCCCAACGAGTTGACCCGCGAAGTGCTCCAAAACCAGCTGAGCAAGGCGTTGGTTGATGCACTGCGGCAGGTATTCCCGGAGGAGATCAGCTGCGCTTTCAGTGTCAATGCCGACCTGGTGCCGCTGGACAAGGTGGAGGAAACCCCCGCAGCACCTGCCCCCGTCCGCCCCGAACGCAACGAACATGTTGAGCGCAGCAACCGGATTGAACGTAATGAACCCGGGGAAAACGCTTCCAAGCCCTCCCCAATGCTCCCCAGCACCTCACAGGAATTTGGCCGCCTCAATCCCAAGTACATCTTTGACTCCTTCGTGATTGGCTCATCCAACCGCTTCGCCCACGCCGCGGCCGTGGCGGTGGCCGAAGCGCCGGCCAAGGCCTACAACCCGCTGTTCATCTATGGTGATTCGGGACTGGGCAAGACCCACCTCCTCCACGCCATTGGCCACTACGCCCGCCGCCTTTACACGGGCATCCGTGTCCGGTACGTCAATTCCGAGGAATTCACCAACGACTTCATCAACTCCATCCGCGACGACGAGGGTGCCAGCTTCAAGCAGCTGTACCGCAACGTGGACATCCTGCTGATCGATGACATCCAGTTCCTTGCCAACAAGGACGCCACGCAGGAAGAGTTCTTCCACACCTTCAACGCCCTGCACAACCACAACAAGCAGGTGGTCATCACCTCTGACCTTCCGCCCAAGCGGTTGCAGGGGTTTGAAGAGCGCATGCGTTCACGGTTTGAGTGGGGCCTGCTCACCGACGTCCAGCCGCCGGAACTGGAGACCCGCATTGCGATCCTGCGAAAAAAGGCCATCGGAGAAGGCCTGTCCGCCCCCGACGACGCCCTCGAGTACATCGCGTCGAAGATCTCCACCAACATCCGCGAGTTGGAGGGGGCATTGATTCGGGTCACTGCCTTCGCCAGCCTGAACCGCCAGCCGGTGGACGTGGGCCTGGCCGAGATGGTCCTGAAGGACCTGATCACTGACGACGGCGCGCAGGAGATCACCTCGACGGCCATCCTGGGGCAGACAGCCGCCTACTTCAACATTTCCATGGAAGAACTGTGCAGCAAGTCCCGCACCCGCACCCTGGTCACCGCCCGGCAGATTGCCATGTACCTGTGCCGGGAATTGACGGACATGTCCCTGCCGAAGATTGGCCAGGAGTTCGGCGGCCGCGACCATACCACGGTGATCCACGCCGACCGGAAAATTCGCGAACTCATGGCAGAGCGGCGGGCCATCTACAACCAGGTGACCGAGCTGACCAACAAGATCAAGCAGCAACAGCGCGAAGGCTGAAACCCGCGCAGCGGGAGAAAATTTTCAGTAATTAACAGCTGTACATAAGTCTGTGGATAGTTAAGTGCACAACCGCCCGTCCCTTGCGGATAACTACAGGGTCCCCTGTGGATCCCATATTTGGCGCGGAAAGTTCTCCACCGACGCCCACAAGCGAAAGCGGAAAATCCTCACACATTGTGCACAGGGCAGATCGCCGCAATCGCGCAGCAAGACAGGGTTATCCACAGTATCCACAGGACTTATTAACACTACGAATCCCAAGAATTCTTCGTTTCAAACAACATTTTCCGATTCTGCCCAACCCGGGATGCACCGGGGCCAGGGCAATGCCGGAATCGCCTGTCCGAAGCGCTAAGCTGTCTGCAAGCATGTAATTCCACAGCGGCCAACCCGGCACCCAACACTTTTCGCACCATGAAAGGCGGCACCCTTCCGTGAAGTTCCGAGTCGAACGCGATGTTCTGACCGAAGCAGTCAGCTGGGCCGCACGTTCCCTGTCGCCAAGGCCTCCGGTTCCGGTGCTCTCGGGGCTCCTCCTCAAGGCCGAAGCCGGCACCTTGAGCCTGGCCAGTTTCGACTACGAAATTTCAGCCCGCCTGGAAATCGCCGCCGACATCGCCGAAGAAGGCACGATCCTGGTGTCAGGCCGGCTCCTCGCCGACATTTGCCGCAGCCTCCCGTCCGCTCCTGTCGATGTCGAAACCGACGGTTCCAAGGTCACCCTGACCTGCCGCAGCAGCCGTTTCCACCTGGCCACCATGCCGGTCAACGACTACCCGGAACTGCCGGCCCTGCCGGAATTAAGCGGAACCGTGGACGGAGAAGCCTTCGCCCAGGCCGTTTCCCAGGTGATCATTGCCTCCAGCAAGGACGACACCCTCCCCATCCTCACCGGCGTGAAGATGGAAATTGAAGGTGATCTGATCACCTTGCTCGCCACCGACCGCTACAGGCTCGCCCTGCGCGAAGTCCACTGGAGCCCGACAAACCCGGGAATCTCCACCGGTGCGCTGGTGAAGGCAAAGACACTCAACGAGGTCGCCAAAACCCTCGGTGGTTCGGGCACGCTCAACATCGCCTTGTCAGACAACAGCGAATTGATCGGCTTTGAGAGCGGCGGACGCCGCACCACCTCCCTGCTGGTTGACGGCGACTACCCCAAGATCCGTTCCCTCTTCCCGGAAAACACGCCCATCCACGCCACCGTGGAAACCACGGCGCTGGCTGAGGCAGTCCGCCGTGTTTCCCTCGTCGCTGAACGCAACACGCCTGTCCGGCTGATCTTCACCGACGGCCAACTGACACTCGATGCAGGCACAGGCGAGGATGCCCAGGCTTCCGAAAACCTGGAAGCCTCCCTGGTCGGGGACGAAATCACGGTCGCCTTCAACCCGCATTACCTCAGCGAAGGCCTGAACGCCTTTGACAGCAAGTACGTGCGTTTTTCCTTCACCTCGGCACCCAAACCTGCCATGCTCACCGCCCAGGACGACATCGACGGCGAAAACCGCGACGACTACCGGTACCTGGTCATGCCCGTGAGGCTGCCCAACCAGTAACCAGTTCCCCTCCCGCCCGCGCCACCCACACCGGGACGCCACCCAAGCAGAAATGAGAAATGCCGTGCACGTCGGACTTGTCGGACTTGGAAAAATGGGCTTCAACATGCGGGAACGCCTGCGTGGGGCGGGGATCGAGGTCACCGGATACGACCGCAACGCCGACGTCACGGACGTGGCGGACCTGGCCGCCCTGGTGGCGGCCGTACCGGCACCGCGACTGATCTGGGTCATGGTCCCCTCCGGCGACATCACGGATTCGGTCATTCGCGAGCTCGCCTCGCACATGGAGGCCGGCGACCTGATCGTCGACGGCGGCAACTCCCGGTTCACCGAGGACCAACGCCACCACACCCAACTGGACGAAAAAAACATCGGCTTCATGGACGTGGGCGTGTCCGGCGGCGTCTGGGGACTGAAAAATGGCTACGGCCTGATGGCCGGCGGTTCCGCTGAACACGTGGAATGGGCGATGCCCCTGCTCGATGCCCTCCGGCCGGAAGGCGACCGGGCGGACAGCTTTGTCCACGTGGGCGCCGTGGGTGCGGGACACTACGCGAAAATGGTGCACAACGGCATTGAATACGGCCTCATGCAGGCCTATGCCGAAGGGTATGAGCTGCTGGCCAAGAAGGAAATCATCACCGACCTTCCCGGCACGTTCCGCGCTTGGCAAAAAGGCACAGTGGTCCGGTCGTGGCTGCTGGACCTGATGGTCAAGGCGCTGGATGAGGATCCCGGCCTGGAATCAATCGGTGACTACGTTGAGGATTCCGGCGAAGGCCGGTGGACTGTGGAGGAAGCCATCGCCAACGCAGTGCCCGCGCCTGCCATCACCGCCGCACTGTTTGCACGGTTCTCCTCCCGCGAAGACAATTCCCCTGCCATGAAGATGGTCTCGGCCCTGCGACACCAGTTTGGCGGCCACGCCACCAAGCCGGCGGGTTCCTGAACCACCCAAGCCGCACGCGTGTTTCTTGAACAACTTTCACTGACCGATTTCCGCAGCTATGCCCAGGTGGACCTCGCGCTTGCGCCCGGGGTGACGGTCCTGGTCGGTTCCAACGGATTGGGCAAAACCAATCTCGTGGAGGCCATCGGCTACCTCTCGACCCTGTCATCGCACCGGGTCAGCTCGGACGGACCGCTCCTGCGCTTCGGCGCCGAGCAGGCATTGGTCCGCGCCCAGCTGGTCCGGGGTGCCCAAAAGGTCGTTATCGAGGTGGAAATCAATGCCGCCCGGGCCAACCGCGCACGCATCAACCGGGCCAACCCCATCAGGGCCCGGGACGTGTTAGGCATTTGCCGCAGTGTCCTTTTCGCCCCCGAGGACCTGGCCCTGGTCAAGGGGGACCCGGCCAACCGGCGTCGTTTTTTGGATGAACTCCTGGTGGTCCTCAGGCCACGGCACGCCGCCACCCGGCAGGACTACGACAAGGTCCTCAAGCAGCGCAATGCACTCCTGAAGTCCGCCCGGGCGGCGCATTTTTCCCGCAGCGGCGTCACCGAAGGACACCTGGCCACCCTCGACGTGTGGGATGCGCACCTGGCCTCCGCTGCCGCGAAGCTGCTCGCGGCACGGCTTGAACTGGTCGACCTGCTGCGCCCGCACCTGGCCGAGTCCTACGCCCGGCTGACCGACGGCTCGAAGCTGCTGCGCGCCGTTTACCGCAGCAGCCTGGATCCGTCCGGCGACGATGAAGCGCCGTACGATGCCGGCGGGGAGGAGGACCTTTCCCTGTGTACGGTGGAGGAACTCACGGCCCGGTACATCCAGGCCCTGGCGGCCTCGCGCACCCGGGAACTGGAACGGGGAATGTCCCTCGTGGGTCCGCACCGCGATGAGCTGGAATTGCTGCTGGGGCAGGCACCGGCCCGCGGCTATGCGTCGCACGGGGAATCGTGGTCCGTGGCGCTTTCCCTGCGGCTGGCCTCCTTTTACGTCCTGGACGCAGACTCGCCCATCCCCGGAAACCAGCCCATCCTGATCCTTGACGACGTCTTTGCCGAACTTGACGCCCAACGCCGGCGCAAGCTGGCATCCATGGTGGGCGGTGCGGAACAGGTGTTGGTCACCGCTGCCGTCGCCGGTGACATTCCGGCGGAGCTGGCCGGGGCCCAGGTCCAGGTCATCCCCGGCGGAGTCATCCCGAACCGGGACGCCGTGCCCCATGGTGAATGAGGGTTCCGGAAAAAGCCGCGGCAGCGACGACGCAACGGGACGCAAAAGCCGCTTGGAGGAGCAGGCCAATGACCATGTCACCGAGGTGGATGCTGCGCAGGCGGCCCTGAACAGGATGCGCGCCATCGCCAAGGGCCGCGGCGAACTGAGGATCCCGCGCAGCCGCCTGGGAGCCAAATCCGTGCCCCGGTCCAAGCGTGCACCGTTCCTGGACTCGCTCGACGGCGGCCGCGACCCGCAGGGACTGGGGCGGGTGGTCAGGCGGCTGGTCTCAGACCGCGGGTGGAGCTCGCCGCTGGCGGTGGGATCCGTCATGGCGCAGTGGGACACGCTGGTCGGGCCTGACATTGCCGCGCACTGCCAGCCGGAAAGCTTTGAGGTCACGACACTGCACGTGCGCTGCGACTCGACCAGCTGGGCGACGCAGCTGCGGCTGCTTTCCTCCTCACTCCTGGCCAAGTTTGATGCCGAACTCGGCACCGGCGTCGTTACGAAGCTGCTTGTCCTGGGCCCGGCGGCGCCCAGCTGGCGCAAGGGGTACCGCAACGTCAAGGGCCGGGGCCCGCGGGACACGTACGGATAGCCGCAGGCACTCCGGTTCCGGGATTGTCCCGGAATTGCCAGTGGCCCTGCAGGGCGATTGAAACCCCTTCGGGCGTATATCCCCTCATCCACGGAGGAATCATTCGATTCCAGGGCGTATTTCGTGCGTCCCAGGGTAGGTTTGTGCCGGGTTGGGCGCTCCCACAAGGTAGAATTGGAACAAGGACCGCCTCTCCGCGGCGCCACGGTACGTTTTGTGGCACCCGTTGGAGCGGTAAAGACCAGCTTTCCGAGGGCAATAGGGTGCACGGGCCATCCGTCTTCCGTGCCACATCCCTCGGCGGCAATCCAGCGAACTATCTAAAGGGGTCGAACGCGCCTGTGACTGAGAACAATCCGGAGAACCCGGGCACCGTGGAGACTGTTGCCGTGGAGGCGCCCGCAACCGTGGCACCCGTCGAAGTCCAGGCATCCCCGGACAACAACAAGCCCCATTACGATGCCAGCGACATCACGGTGCTCGAAGGCCTTGAAGCAGTCCGGAAGCGTCCTGGCATGTACATCGGGTCCACGGGGCTGCGCGGCCTCCACCACCTGGTGTACGAGGTGGTGGACAACTCGGTGGACGAGGCCCTGGCCGGCTACTGCGACCACATTGAAATCACGTTGACCGCCGACGGCGGCGTCCGGGTGGTGGACAACGGCCGCGGCATTCCGGTGGACATGCACCCGACCGAACACAAGCCCACTGTTGAGGTGGTCATGACGATCCTGCACGCCGGGGGCAAGTTTGGCGGCGGCGGCTATGCCGTTTCCGGCGGCCTGCACGGTGTGGGCATCTCCGTGGTCAACGCGCTCTCCCGCCGGGTGGAGACGGAAATCCGCCGCCAGGGACATGTGTGGCGCATGAGCTTTGCCGACGGCGGCAAGCCGCAGGGCACTTTGGTGATGGGCGAGGCCACCACCGAGACCGGCACCACCCAGACGTTCTACCCGGATCCGGAAATCTTCGAATCCGTCGAGTTTGACTTTGAAACCCTGCGTGCCCGCTTCCAGCAGATGGCCTTCCTCAACAAGGGCTTGAAGATCACGCTCACCGATGAGCGGGTGGCGGATGTTGTCGACGAGGACCCGGACCTGGACGCGATTCCCGAAGGGAAGGACGTTGCCACCGGCAAGCGCGAGGTGGTGTACCGATACGTTGACGGTCTGCTGGACTACGTGAAGTACCTCAACTCCTCCAAAAAGTACGAACCCGTGCATGAGGACGTCATCGCCTTTGAAACCGAGGACATCGCCCGGCACATGGCGGTGGAACTGGCTCTGCAGTGGACCACCTCCTTCTCCGAAAGCGTCCATACCTACGCCAACACCATCAACACCCACGAGGGCGGAACCCATGAAGAAGGTTTCCGCGCCGCCATGACGTCCCTGATGAACCGCTACGCGCGGGAAAAAAGCATCATCAAGGAAAAGGATGACAACCTGACCGGCGACGACATCCGTGAGGGCCTGACTGCGGTCATCTCCGTCAAGCTTTCGGAGCCGCAGTTTGAAGGGCAGACCAAGACCAAGCTCGGCAACTCCGAGGTCAAGGGATTCGTCCAGCGCGTGGTCACCGACGGCCTGGGCGACTGGCTCGAACGCAACCCCGGCCCTGCCCGTGACATCATCCGCAAGGCCATCCAGGCTTCGCAGGCCCGCATGGCGGCCCGCAAGGCGCGCGAAAACACCCGCCGCAAAGGGCTGCTGGAATCCGGCGGAATGCCCGGCAAGCTCAAGGACTGCCAGTCGAAGGACCCCGCCCTGTCCGAGATCTACATCGTCGAGGGTGACTCCGCCGGCGGCTCGGCCGTACGCGGACGGAACCCAACAACGCAGGCCATCCTTCCCCTCCGCGGCAAGATCCTGAACGTGGAGCGGGCACGCCTTGACCGCGCGTTGGGCAATGCCGAGGTCCAGGCCATGATCACGGCGTTTGGCGCCGGGATCGGTGAGGACTTTGACATCGACAAGGCCCGGTACCACAAGATTGTGCTCATGGCCGATGCCGACGTGGACGGCCAGCACATCACCACGCTGCTGCTGACCCTGCTGTTCCGCTACATGCGGCCCCTGATCGAGAGCGGCTATGTGTACCTGGCGCAGCCGCCCCTGTACCGCATCAAGTGGTCCAACGCCCCCCACGACTATGTCTACAGCGACAAGGAGCGGGACGCGGCACTGGCTGCCGGTGCCGCTGCCGGGCGCCGCATTCCCAAGGACAACGGCATCCAGCGTTACAAGGGCCTGGGCGAGATGGACTACACGGAGCTGTGGGACACCACCATGGACCCGGCCCACCGCACCCTGCTTCAGGTCACCATGGACGACGCGGCCGAGGCGGACCAGATCTTCTCCATCCTTATGGGCGAAGACGTTGAGTCGCGGCGAAACTTTATTCAGCAAAACGCCAAGGACGTCCGGTTCCTCGATATTTGAGCCTTCGGGAACCAACATGTTCCCGCACTTGAATATTACGAATCAGACATATATTGCGAATGGAATATAACAGACTATGAGTGACGAAACCCCCGAAAATCCGGGTGCAGGGAACAACGACAACTCCTCCGAGGCCGTCCTGACGGGCGAAGTCCTGGACAGCCACGACAAGGTCGAGCAGATCGACCTGCAGGAAGAGATGAAGCGGTCCTACCTGGACTACGCCATGGCGGTCATCGTGGGCCGGGCGCTCCCCGACGTCCGCGACGGGCTCAAGCCCGTCCACCGCCGCGTGCTCTATGCCATGTTCGACGGCGGCTACCGTCCCGAGCGCTCCTTCAACAAGTGCGCCCGCGTGGTGGGCGAGGTCATGGGCCAGTACCACCCGCACGGCGACTCGGCCATCTACGACGCCCTGGTGCGACTGATCCAGGACTGGACCATGCGCTACCCGCTGGCACTGGGCCAGGGAAACTTCGGCTCGCCGGGCAACGACGGCGCGGCCGCGCCCCGTTACACGGAAACCAAGATGGCCCCGCTGGCCATGGAGATGGTCCGTGACATCGACGAGGAAACCGTTGATTTCATGGACAACTACGACGGCAAGAACCAGGAACCGACCATCCTGCCGTCCCGGTTCCCGAACCTGCTGGTCAACGGCTCCTCCGGCATCGCCGTGGGCATGGCAACCAACATCCCGCCGCACAACCTGCGCGAAGTCGCGGACGGCGTCCAGTGGTACCTGGCCAACCCCACGGTGGGCCGCGAGGAACTTCTGGAAGCGCTGATCGCCCGCATCAAGGGCCCCGACTTTCCCACCGGTGCCCAGATCCTGGGACGCAAGGGCATCGAGGATGCCTACCGGACCGGACGCGGGTCCATCACGATGCGTGCCGTGGTCAACGTCGAGGAAATCCAGGGACGCACCTGCCTGGTCGTCACCGAACTGCCGTACCAGGCCAACCCGGACAACCTGGCCATCAAGATCGCCGAACTCGTCAAGGACGGGAAGATCTCCGGCATCGCCGACCTTCGCGACGAAACGTCCGGACGCACGGGCCAGCGCCTGGTCATTGTCCTCAAGCGCGACGCCGTCGCCAAGGTGGTGCTGAACAACCTCTACAAGCACACGCAACTGCAGGAAAATTTCGGCGCCAACATGCTGGCCATTGTCGACGGGGTGCCGCGCACCCTTCCCCTGGACGCGTTCATCCGCCACTGGGTCACCCACCAGATGGACGTCATTGTCCGCCGCACCCGCTTCCGCCTGCGCAAGGCCGAAGAAGAGGCCCACATCCAACGTGCGCTGCTCAAGGCACTCAACGCCCTCGACGAGGTCATCGCCTTGATCCGCCGTTCCTCCACCTCGGAGGAAGCCCGCGACGGCCTGATGGCACTACTGGAGATCGACGAGATCCAGGCCAAGGCCATTCTGGACATGCAGCTGCGCAAGCTGGCAGCCCTGGAGCACCAAAAGATCCAGGACCGAGCCGACGTGCTAGAAACCATGATCACCGAATTCAACCGGATCCTGGCCGACCCCGAGGTTCAGCGCGGCATCGTCAGCGATGAACTCGCCGACATCACCGCCCGGTACGGCGACGACCGCCGCACCGAGATCATGATGGGCTATGACCCCAACATGAGCATGGAGGACCTCATTCCCGAAGAGGAAATGGTGGTCACCATCACGCGCGGCGGCTACGTCAAGCGCACCCGCAGCGACAACTACCGCACACAGCACCGCGGCGGCAAGGGAATCAAGGGTGCACAGCTCCGCGGCGACGACGTCGTCGAGCACTTCTTTGTGACCACCACCCACCACTGGCTGCTGTTCTTCACCAACCTGGGCCGCGTCTACCGCGCGAAGGCATACGAGCTGGCCGAGGCCGGACGCGACGCCAAGGGCCAGCATGTGGCGAACCTGCTGGCGTTCCAGCCGGACGAGAAGATCGCCCAGGTCATGGAACTCAAGGACTACCAGCAGTCGCCGTACCTTGTGCTGGCAACCCGCAACGGCCTGGTCAAGAAGACGCGGCTGGAAGACTACGACACGAACCGTTCCGCCGGCGTCATCGCCATCAACCTGCGCGACGACGACGAACTGGTCTCCGCCCAGCTGGTCTCCGACACCGATGACCTGCTCCTGGTGTCCCGAAAGGGCCAGTCCATCCGTTTCACGGCCACCGACGAGGCCCTGCGCCCCATGGGCCGGGCCACCTCCGGTGTCACCGGCATGAAGTTCCGCGACCGGGACGAACTGCTGGCCGCCAATGTGGTCACGGACGATTCATTCGTGTTCATCGTCACCGAGGGCGGCTACGCCAAGCGCACCGCCGTGGATGAATACCGCCTTCAGGGCCGTGGCGGGCTCGGCATCAAGGTCGCCAAGCTGGTTGAGGACCGCGGCGACCTCGTGGGGGCCCTGATTGTCCAGGAAGATGATGAAGTCCTGGTGGTCATGGGCGGCGGCAAGGTGGTGCGCTCCAATGTCTCCGAGGTGCCGGCCAAGGGCCGCGACACCATGGGCGTCATTTTTGCCAAGCCGGACAAGAACGACCGGATCATCGAGGTGGCGCGCAACAGCGAACGCGGACTGGACCACGAAGACGATCTTGAGGATGATGTCGAAGAAGGCGGCGCGGACGTCGAAAAGGCCGTGGATGCGGCTGCCGGCGGAGCTTTTGAAGCAAACGTCCAGACTGATGAAGTACCGTTAAGCGACCATGACGCATCAAATGGAGGTACCGATTGAGCACGAATAACCCGAATCAGCGGCCAGGTACCGCCCCCAGGGTAAGTGCACCGGCCCGCCCAACGCAGCGTCCCGGAAGTGTCGGGGCCACCAAGTCTGCGTCAACGGCAACCAAGGCCGCGCCGCCCGTTGCCAAGCGGCCGGCACCGGCACGGCCGCCACTCGTCAAGCCCGCACCCAAGGCCAAGGCCCGCCGCGCACGCCTGCTGGTCAGCAAGGTCGAGCCGTGGTCCGTGCTGAAGATGGCATTCCTGCTGTCGGTGGCGCTGGGCATCATCACCGTGGTTGCGTCCATCGTGCTTTGGTCCGTCCTGGACGTGATTGGCCTGTTCGACAAGGTCAATTCCCTCATGACGGACATCCAGGGCTCTGAGGGCGGTTCCGCCTTCGACTTGATGAAGTTTGCGTCACTGGGGCAGGTCGCCTCCTACGCGACCATCATCGCCGTCGTCAATGTGGTGCTTTTGACAGCACTGTCCATGCTTTCGGCCGTGCTCTACAACATCTCGGCAACCCTGGTTGGCGGCATCGGCGTCACGCTGACGGACGACTAGGAAGCGTCTAAAACCCCTGGAATTCCTTGAATTGGCGGGCCTGGCAGCAGGCCGGACCCGCCGATTTGGGACTTTGGGAAGGTGTGGGGTAAAGTTTTGTCTCGGCCCGGTGAGGGCCGATGAGGGCGCATAGCTCAGGCGGTTAGAGCGCTTCGCTGATAACGAAGAGGTCCCAGGTTCAAGTCCTGGTGCGCCCACGGAACCATTCCGGTTCTTGCAAAAGGCAGGTGTGTTGTGAAGAAGTTGTTGGTCATTGCCGCAGCTCTCGGCGCTGCCGCCCTCCTGAACAAGAAATGGCATGAAACCAAGGTTGCCAAGGCAACCTGGAGCAAGGCGACGGACACCGTCAACTAAGCTTCAAAGTGTTGGACCACCCCATGGGGGCATGGCGCAATTGGTAGCGCACCTGCTTTGCAAGCAGGGGGTTCGGGGTTCGAGTCCCCGTGCCTCCACCATGAAAAAACACCCCGGCCCTGGCGGCCGGGGTGTTTTTGTCCCTGTCCCCGGCGTGGCCTGGTGCGTGCCCCGGCCCCCGTGCGTGCCCTACTGTTGAGAAGTGATTTTGCTCCTGGCCGTTCTCGGCATCCTCGGCGTTTCAGCGTCAGGTCCCATCATGGCCGCCACGGACGCGCCGGCCCTCACCATCGCCTTTTGGCGCAATGCCCTGGGTGCAGCCACCATGGCCGCCCCGGTTCTCCTGCGCAACCGCAGTGCCGTGCGGAACCTCACGGGCCAGGAATTGAAATGGACCGGCACCGCGGCCATTGCCCTGGCCCTGCACTTCGCCTGCTTCGTCACCTCGGTCAAGCTCACCAGCGTTGCCGGGGCCACGGCGCTCGTGTGCCTGCAGGCGGCGTGGATTGCCCTGTTTCAATGGGTTCGGGGGCGCCGCCCGGCACGGGGCATCATCCTTGGCCTGGGCATCTCCCTGCTCGGGGTGGTGGCGATTACCGGCTTTGACATCGGGGTGTCCGGAACGGCACTGGCCGGTGACCTTCTGGCCCTGGCAGGGGGAGCATTGGCCGCCATCTACACCCTTGCCGGCTCGAAGGCGCGGAAAAGCATGTCGACCACCCTGTATGCGGGGCTGTGCTATTCCATCGCGTCGCTCTTGCTGCTTGCCCTGTGCCTGGTGGCCGGGCAGCCCCTGGTGAGCCTGCCGCCGGAAGCCTGGTGGGGGATCCTCGGGGTGACCGTTGCGGCCCAGATCATCGGCCACACGATTTTCAACCACCTGCTGGCCACCATTTCGCCCTTGGTGGTTTCGATGATGATCCTCTTGGAGATTCCCGGTGCCGCACTGTTGGCGGGCTGGTTCCTGGGTGAAACGCTTCCGGGCGGGACCTATGCCGGGCTGGCGCTGATCATTGCCGGTCTGGCCGTGGTGGTCCTGCAGCAGGGCCGGGGCGGGTTTAGAACCACCAAGGGCGCCAACAAGTAAAGGGGCCCGCGCCGAAACGGCAGCGGACCCCTTTGTCCGGGCCCCGGCCAGGGGACGGCCGGACGCGGTGCGTTACTTGTTGGGTGCCTTGGGCTTGGGAGTGGTGTCCTTGGCCTCGTCCGCGGCCTGGTGCTTGCCGGTTGCGGGGGCCGAGTCGCCCTGCGCCTCCCCGGCCTGTGCCCCTTCGGCAGTGGCGGGCGTCGACGCGTCCTTGGCAACGGCGTCGTCCGCGGGCACGGGAGCCGGCACTTCGGCCTCCTGTGCAGGCACGACGGCGGGCGCCACCGGGGCCGTGGGCGCCACGGTGACGGGGGTCTTCCACGGGTCCGGCACCGGCTTGGACGCTTTCCATGCGGCTACGCCGGCAGCGGTGGCCGCAGCGACGATGCCGAGCACAATCCAGCCCTTGCCGCCCTTTTTCCGGTTCTTCTTCAGTTCCGCCGCGGCAACCTTGGCGGCCTTTGCCGCGGCCTTTTCAGCGTTCTTGATGGCTTTCTTGCTGCCGCCCAGCTTCGCCACCACGACGCCGACCTGCTCCGGGGTCCTGGCATTTTCCAGCGCCGCGGACAGGGACTCCGCCGCTTCCCCGAGTTTCTCGGAGAACTTCGGAATGAATTCGCCCACCACCTTGTCCCGGGCTGCAGAGATGGCGGGGGCGGCGTTGTCAAGGGCTTCGTGCATGCGCGGGGCGGCTTCGTCAACGACGTCCGAGATCTTCGGGGCCAGCTTCTCCAGGCCTTCCTGGATCCTGGGCGTCACGGTGGCCACGCCGTCGGCCGTGTAACGGGCTGCCTTGCGGATGCCGCCCTGCACCTTCGGAGAGGCGTTCTCAAAGCCTTTTTCGATGCGGGGTGCCGCCCATCCCCACGCGGCCTCAACACGGGGGGCGGTCCACTCCTTGGCACTTTCCACCCGCGGGCCGGCCCAGTCACGGGCACTGTCCACTCCGGCGTTCAGCGAGCCTTCCAGGCCCTGGGTCAAGCGGTCCACTGTCTTCACGTTTTTCCTCCAGGTGTCGTCCGTCTTCATTTGTTAGCCTACGTCGGAGAGACCCCGCGTGCTATCCCCGGACAGTTCGCCCGGCGCGGAATGCACCGGTGCATGGGGATAATTGACAGTTTCGCATGGCAGAATGACGCCATGACTGCTACCCCAACCGCAAAAGCAACTATCAGCACCAGCCTGGGCGACATCGTGGTGAACCTCTTCGGAAACCACGCCCCCAAGACTGTCAAGAACTTCGTTGGCCTGGCCACGGGGGAAATCGAGTGGACGCACCCCGCCACCAACGAAAAGTCGAACGCCCCCTTGTACAACGGGACCATCTTCCACCGCATCATCAAGGACTTCATGATCCAGGGCGGCGATCCCCTGGGCCGTGGCGTGGGCGGACCCGGCTACCAGTTCGACGACGAAATCCACCCCGAGCTGAACTTCAACGAGCCCTACAAGCTGGCCATGGCCAACGCGGGCATCCAGGGCGGGCGCGGAACCAACGGTTCACAATTCTTCATCACCACCATTCCCACCGGCTGGCTCCAGGGCAAGCACACCATCTTCGGTGAAGTGGTCGACGCCGAGTCCAAGGCAGTGGTCGACGCCATCGAAGGCGTGGCAACGGGCCCCGGCGACAAGCCGCGCGAAGACGTTGTCATCAACTCCATCACGGTGGAAAACGTCTAGGCACCCGCATCATCCGGCCGCCGGCGGTTGGGCTGGGAGGACCCGTTGGGCCCCTCCCGGCCGCTGCGCCGGCGGCCACAGATTTTTCTTCCCGCGTATAAGGATCCAGCCATGAGCCAGCAGCACCCGGGCGCCCCTGCCGGTGCACCAGTGTGCCCCCGGCACCCCGAGCGGGTCTCCTATGTGAGCTGCCAACGGTGCGGGCGGCCCACCTGCCCCGACTGCCAGCGCAGTGCCGCCGTCGGCATCCAGTGCGTGGACTGCGTACGGGAAACGGCCAAGGCCATGCCGGTCCGCCGGACGATCTTTGGCGGGGCCGTGCGGACCGGACGCCCCGTGGTGACGCTGACCATGATGGCCATCTGCGTTGTGGCCTATGTGCTGGACCTGGTCCTGCCCAACAGCTTCGTGTTCCAGACCTTCGCCTACGCACCGTTCCTGACGGAGAGCGAGCCCTGGCGCATGCTCACGTCGGCGTTCCTGCACTCCACCAACATCATGCACATCGCCTTCAACATGTATGCGCTGTGGATTTTGGGCCAGGCGCTGGAGCCGGCGTTTGGGCGGGCACGTTTCCTGGCCATCTACGTCATCAGCGCGCTGGCAGGTTCCGTCGGCGTGTTGTTGATGACTCCCGTGGACACCACCGTGGTGGGTGCCTCCGGTGCCATTTTTGGCCTGTTTGGTGCCTTGTTTGTGGTGCAGCGGAAGCGGGGCGGGGACCTGCGGTCCATCGTTGTCCTGCTTGTCATCAACGCGGCCCTGGGGTTTTTCATCCCCGGCATCGCCTGGCAGGCCCATCTGGGCGGCCTCATCGCCGGGGCCCTGTGCGCCGCCGTCGTTTCCTACGCACCGGCCAGGAACCGTTCGCTCATCCAATGGGGCGGCATGGCCGCCGTTGTGCTGCTCATGGCGGTGCTGACCGTGTACAAGGTGTCGACGTTCCCCTCCTTTATCATTTCCTAGCCCTCCGGCCACGCCGGCAGGGCCCTTGGCCCGCCTACTGTGCCTTGAGGCTTCGGTAGTCGCCGGCATAGTGAAGCAGGGGCGAGATGCCCGGATGCCATTGGGCGTCGCTGCCCATGGACACCACCTCCCCCACCACCAACAGGTGCGTTGCCGCCTCATGCACGGCCGTGGTGGCGGCCTCAAAATACGCCAGTCCGCCGTCCAGGACGGCACAGCCCGTGGCCGGGCCGCGCCGGAAGGGCACCTGTGCCAGCAGGCCTTCAACGGGCGTTCCCGGACTGGCCAGCCAATTGGCCTGCCGGCGCTGGTCCGTGGTGAGAATCGTCAGCGCCCATTGGCCCGACGCTGCCACGGCCTGCGCAATCCTTGAGCCCTCGTAGAGGCTGACCAACATTGTCGGTGGGTCGTAGGACACTGACAGGTAGGCGCTTACGGTTGCGGCATAGTCGCGGCCCTTCCATACAGTGCTCACCACCGCCACGCCCGCTGCCTGCTCGGCACTGAGACGGCGGTATTCGTCGATGTCGTCCTGGCTCGGTTCCTGTGGGGAAAACTGTTGGGATTCGAGCGGGCCGGTGATTTCCATGCTGCCATCGTCCCACGCCTCCCTACTTGTCCACAGTTCTGTCCACACATGGGCATAACTTACAGAGCTGTAGTTCTAGTAGTTGAAAATTCGTCGAACAGACTCTTTTCCACAGTGTTGTTCACACTGGGTACAAGTTACACACATGTAATTCCACAGCTGTGGATTACTTTCCTGCGGGAATTTTGTGGGATTCAAGCGGAAGTCCGGGCAAAGTTATCCACGTCTGTGGATAACTTTGTGAACAACTGGAGATAACACTGTTTTAGAAGACGGGCTGTGGACAGTTCGATGAAGTTGTCAAGGCCAGTGGATAAGTTTTCTACGCCCTGTGGAAAGATACCCACATTGTGGAGAACTTTGGGGAAAACTTGTGAGGAACGCATCCCGGCCCCCGACGGGAGGTTCCACGGGGCGTGGCCGGGCTATCGACTAACAGCTGGGGCGTACCTAGAATGGGGGCGGGGCATGCGGCCGGGGATTGAGCCGGCGGCATATGGGTCTTGCCGTTTCCGTGGTTTGACGCGGAAGCGGCACGGGGAGGGGGAGCATGGCGCGCCGTGCTGACGTCGATGACATTGTTGTGCAACTTATGGATAATTCGTCCAGGGGCGTCCTGATCGTCGGGCCGCACGGTGCGGGAAAGACCTGGATGCTCGGACGTGTCATGGATGCCCTGGGTGCCGGGTGCACCACCATCAGGCTGTCTCCCAGCCACGCCCTTTCAACCGTTCCCTTCGGTGCCGTCAATGCTCGTGTCGGCCAGAACCTGGTTCGCAGCAGCGACTTTTACCCGGTGCTGCAGGGCCTGACGGACCAGGTCCAGGCGGACCTTGCCACCGGGAACAAGGTGTTCCTCCTGGTGGACAACGGTGAATACCTCGACGCGCAAAGCGCTGCGGTCATCACGCAGGTGGTCATGTCCACAGACGTGAAGCTTATTCTTGTGGACCATACCGGCGGCCACCACACCCACCTTCGTGAACTGTGGCGGGACGGCCACCTGGCCCGCTTTGAACTGGCCCCGCTGAAATCGGCGGACGTACAAAACTTTATCGCTGACGTGCTGGGCGGCGTCGTGTCCAGCGCTGCTGCGGACTACCTCTCCAGCCGCTCGGCAGGGAACCCGCTGGTGCTCAAGGGCCTGGTGGCGGGCGCCCTGGAAGAAGGCTCCCTGCAGCAGGTGGACGGGATCTGGGTCCTGGACCATCCTGCCGACAGGCTTGGCGCCGAATCAAGCGATTTCCTGCAGATGGACCTCGACCAGCTGGACGCCGCGTCGCGGCGCCTGGTCGAAATCCTGGCGCTGGCCGGCCCGCTGCCGCTGGACGTCCTGCTGGACCTGGCGGAGACGGAAACCATCGATGACATCCAGCAGCGCGGCATGGTGGAGATCTCCCCCGGAGGCACCCTGACCATGGGGCTGTCCCGCCCCGCCACGGCCAGCCCCATCCGGCACATGATTCCGGTGGGCCGCAGCCGGCGGATCCTGGAGGAGGTGTCCAAGGTCATTGTCCCGGGACCGGACTCCGGACCGGACATGGTCATCAATTTCACCCGGTGGTCCCTTGACTGCGGGCTGCCGGTTGACGATGCGCAGATTGTCTCGGCCGCCGTCATGTCCAACCACCTGTTGCGCATCAACGACGCCATGCACTTCAGCAGCCTGCACGTCTCTGCCAAGCACACTGCCGCCCTGCTGGCCCAGCGGTCCATTGCCCACTTGAACCGTAACTGGCCTGACCAGGCCCGTACGCTGGCCGCCAAGAGCCTGGAGCTGTCCCTGACGCCCGACGTCGGCGCTGCCGCCCTCCGGGCCGTCCATCTCGCCTACTTTGCCGATGACGACTATGAATCCCGGTTTGATGCCGGGGTCGCCGCCTACGAACAAAAATATGGGCCGGTGCTCCTGTCGGGATCAGCCACCCGCGCCACCATTGACGTCCTGATCCTGGAGGCCATGAAGGAACTGACCCTGGGCCGTGCGGACGAGGCGTCCCGGCGCATCCGTGCCCTGCTGTCCCACCCCCTGTGCAGCAACAGGATTGACCAGACGCTGCTGAAGTCCATGCTGTGTGAAGTCCTCACCACCACCGGGCGGCTGACCTCGGCCACCAGCCTCGCCGGCGAAGTCATCGAGGAGCTGGAAAGCCCCGACGGCTTCCCGCGGCCCGACATTGCCCTCCTGGCCTATGCCCGCGCGGTGGCGACGTACATCTACGACGGCAATTGGAACGTGGTGCGGCAGGCACTGGAACCGTCTGTTTTTACCAATCCGGACCTCATGCTCTTCGCCGGCGGGCTGCGGGACCTGGGCGCGGCCATGGCGCACTGCAGGGTTGGCCGCGTGGATGAGGCCCTGGCGGCCCTGCGCCCCGCAGTGGCCGCCCTGGACGACTATGACCCGTGGTTGGTCCTGCACACCGCACTCGGGCTGCTTTCCTACTGCCTGGCCTTGCGGGGCGACGCAGCCGGCGCCAGGGACCGGCTGAAACAACTCGAGTCGTTGGACCGGAGGGGGAGCAGGTTCTACCACGTGGAGGGCGCCGCCTACGCGGCCGCGGCGCAAGCCCTGGCGGGCAATGCGGAGGAGGGAACCCGCCGGTTGATGGAGCTGCGGAAAGAGTGCCAGGAGCAGGGTTACGCGGGAACGGAAATGACCGTGCTGACCCTGCTGGTCCGGATCGGGGAAACTTCGGCGCCGCACAGGATGGTGGAAGTGGCCGAAGCCATGGAATCCGGCTGCCGGGACTTCTTCCGGGAGTGGGCGCAGGCCCTGCTGTCCGGGGACCCGGCCCTTCTGGACCAGGCCAGCACCACCGCCTTGGGGCACGGCTTTGAGCTGGTGGCCGCAGAACTGGCAACCCGGGCCCAGCGTGGCTTTGACGAGGAAGGCAAGGTCCAACGCGGGCGGAAGACCGGCACCCGTGCTGCGTCGCTGCGGGACAACCTGCCCGGACTTGTGACCCCGGTCTTCAAAAGCAACGGCCTGCCCCAAATGACCCGGCGGGAACATGAGATCGCCCAACTCGTGGCCGAGGGCAAATCCAACAATTTCATAGCCGAGCACCTGGGCGTCTCGCTGCGCACCGTCGAGGGACACCTGTACCGCACGTTCATCAAGCTGGACCTGCAGTCCCGGGAACAGCTGGCGGAGCTGGTCCGGGAAGGCCGGGGCACCAGGCAGGACGCCAGGCGCTAGGGACGCGGGGGATAACAGGCGAAACCCGGCAAAAATAGAGTGGTCACCACTCGAGAATCACCGGTGTGGTCCCCATTACCCTGAAGAAGCACGCCCCATCCGGCACATGTCCCCCATGGTCCGGCGGATGCAGGACGTGCTGCCTGCCAGCTGCCCGGCCTTGCACCGGGCACCCGGCGGGAAAGGAATGCTCCAACGCCCCGGTGCGGTGGAGACAATGTGGCAGCCATGCCCCCAGCGGTTGCCGCGTTGAAGGAAGCAAGGGCCCCCGCCTCCCCCGCGGGGGCCCTTGCCGTTCCAGGTCCCTGCCCGCAACGGCCCTGTTCCCCGCGGGGCGTCAAGCCTAGACTGAAAGTGCACAGGGAAGGATCCAGGCCGCCGGTGCGGCAGCCGAGAGCACACTGTGGGAAGTTGGGTTGAGCAATGTTCGGGGAAAACGCAGGCAGCCAGGGACAGCAAAATAACGGCACCGATCCGACGGAGGACCGCGGGCGCTACGTGGAAGGTGCCTACGGCAAGGCCGGCCGGGAGCCAGGCCACCACGCCGCCGACGGCCAGGGCCGCTACGTCGAGGGGGACTACGGGCGCTCCGGCATTGAGGACGCCGGACCGGACGACGCGTCAGGACGGTTTGTGGAAGCCGACTACGGCACCGCCGGGGGTGTGCCGGGGCATGGCGCCGCGGATGCGAAGGGTGAATATGTCACCGGGGACTACGGCGACGCCGGCGACGTTGCGGAATAGACCCTAGCTGCGCCACCGGGTGGTCATCATGAAGCCGGCCAGGGCAATGGCAAACCCAATGCCGATGTTCCAGTTGTTGATGTCCGGGATGGGGTATTTGCCGTCTGAAATGTAGTAGACGATGATCCAGAACAGGCCCACCAGCATCAAGGTGACCATGACCGGCAGGAACCATGCCGCGTTCGGCTGCTGCGCCTTCGACGACGGCGTTTGGGCAGGACCCTTGGTGGGGCGGCGGCGCGGTTTGGACTCGGGCACGGTGGCACTCCTCGGCTTGGTGAACTGGCAGCTGCCTTGCTGCGTGGC
This sequence comes from Arthrobacter sp. SDTb3-6, assembly GCF_013376095.1. Classification (GTDB taxonomy): domain Bacteria; phylum Actinomycetota; class Actinomycetes; order Actinomycetales; family Micrococcaceae; genus Specibacter. The sequence goes on from NZ_JAAMFN010000019.1 coordinate 74,758, forward strand.
TGGTCGGCCGTCCATTGCGCGCGGTGTGGATGGATGGATTGTTCCAAGGCGCTGAACTGCCGCTATTCTTGACGTAATTCTAGCCGCTATTGCCGCGCCCCCGATTGCGAAGGGGCCGGCCACCACCTTCCAAGGAGAATGCCGCCCGTGGTTCGATCGACAGGGCACGTCCGTCCCCGCCGCGGTGTTGGGCGGACAGTGGTCCTGGTGGTGGGCGAGCTGCTCGTTACCGTCGGGGTGGTCCTGTTGCTCTTCGTGGTGTGGGAACTGTGGTGGACCAACCTCCAGGCGGACAACACCCAGCAGCAGGCTGTCACCAGGTTTGTCCACGATATGCAGGGTCCTGTGGCGCCCGCACCCGCGCCTGCGCCGGGCACTGCACCCAAGGACTACGGGAAACCCGTGGTGATGGCGGACGTCAACGTCCCCGGGACCGTCTTTGGGGTGGTCTACATCCCCCGATTCGGCAGTGACTACAGCCGGCCGCTGGTGGACGGCACCGCCCCTGAACAACTGAACACCCTGGGCCTGGGCCGCTATGTGGACTCGGCGATGCCCGGCGCCGTCGGCAATTTTTCCGTCGCCGGCCACCGGCAGACGCACGGCGCCGTACTCGACGCCATTCACACCCTGGTTCCCGGCGACAAAATCTATGTGCAGACCAAGGACGGGTACTACACCTATGTGTTCCGCAATAATGAAATTGTGTTGCCCGACCGTATCGACGTCCTTGCACCCGTGCCCACCCGGCCCGGTGCCAAGCCCACCGAGCGTTTCATGACCATGACCAGTTGCAACCCCCGATTCGGCTCCGCCGAGCGCATCATTGCCTACGCGGTCATGGAATCCTGGCAGCCGGCCAGTGCGGGCCCGCCGGAAGCCATCGCCGCCGTGGTTGCCGCGAACAAGGCCAGGGGGCAGTAACCATGTACGGATGGATCTTCCGCCACCTGCCCGGGCCCCTCTGGCTCCGCATTCTCACATCGGCAGTGCTCATCGCCGCGGCCGTGCTGCTTCTGATGCAGTTTGTCTTCCCGTGGCTGAACCAGTTCAACCCGCTCAACGATTCAACGATTGGTGGTACCTCCCGGCCATGACCACGCGCATTTTGGTGATCGACAACTACGACAGCTTCGTATACACGCTCGTCGGTTACCTGCAGCAGCTGGGTGCCGAAACCACGGTGGTGAGGAACGACGACGTCACGCTGGCCGAGGCGGTGGAGCTCGCCTCCGTGCGCGACGGCGTGCTGGTCTCCCCCGGCCCCGGCACGCCGGCCGAGGCCGGCATCTGCATCGGGTTGATCCGCTGGTGCGGTGAAAACGCCAAGCCGATGTTCGGTGTCTGCCTGGGCCACCAGGCCCTTGCCGAGGCCTACGGCGGGGCGGTCACGCACGCCGAACAGCTCATGCACGGCAAGACCAGCGCCGTATTCCACCAGGGCAGGAATGTGTTCGCCGGCCTCCCCAGCCCGGTCACGGCCACCCGCTACCACTCCCTGGCTGCCGTCCGGGACAGCATCCCGGACGTCCTGGAAGTCACGGCCGAAACGGAAGACGGCGTGGTCATGGGCCTGGCGCATACCACGGCGCCCCTGTGCGGCGTCCAGTTCCACCCGGAATCCGTCCTCACCGAGGGCGGCTACCAGATGGTGGGAAACTGGCTCGAATCCGTGGGCCTGAACGGTGCCGCGGCGCTGGCCGCCACCCTGAGCCCCCTGATCAACAACTGACGCACTGCCGCCTGCCGGCCACGCGGCGGGTCCCCGGATCTTAATTGGGCTGTGGCGTAGTCGTGGGGGCCGGGGTCGCGGTGGGCTGCGGCGCCGTGGGCGTGGGCGTTGGTGTTGCGGCGGGCTTCGGCGGCGCCTTTGAGAGGGTCACCACGATGAGGCTCCGCTGCGGAATCTCGGTGCCGGCGTTTTCCGACTGGCCCGTGACCATCCCCGGGGCGACGGCCGTGTTGACCTGCTCCTGAAACTCGACTTGGAGCAGCGGCGAAACCTTGGCGAGGGCGTCCTTGACGGCCTGCCTGACCTTGGCGGGATCCTGTGTGAGGCCGAACAGGGACGGCATGGAGACGTCACCGCTGGAAATCTTCAGCGTGATCCTTTGTCCCACGGGGACAACTTCGCCCGGTTTGGGGTCGGTGGTCACCACCAGGTTCGCCTGGATTTGGGGATCGTCCACAAATTCGTTGGGGCCGAATTGGAGGCCCAGTGCGGACAATTCGTCGCGCACCTCGGACTCGGTCCGTCCCGCCAGGTCCGTCGGGATCTTCACTTCCGACGGACCTTTGGAAACCAGCAGCACGATGGCGGAGTGCGGGTCCAGCAGGCCGCCGGCGGGTGGGTCCGTGCCAATCACGTCGCCGGCCTCCACGGTCTTTGAAAATTCGGTGGCCGGCTGCGGGTCCAGCCCGACTTCCAGCAGCTTGGTGGTGGCGTCGATCTGGTTCATCTTGGTCACGTCCGGGATGGTCACCTGCGCGACGGCCGGCGGCTTGGCGTGCATCAGGTTGTAGCCCAGGAACGCGCCCCCGCCCAGGATGATCACCAGGAACACAAACAAGGTCACCACCCAGGCCCTACGGCGGTGCCTGACGGCGCGCTCGGGTTCGGTGGGCATTTCGCTGCCACCGTCCGTTGTCAAGGGACCCCCGGCGAGCACCTTCGCCATGGCACGCGTGGCCGGTCCGCCGTCGTCGTCCAACCCCATGGGCATTTCCAGCGGAGCCGCGACGGCGACCGCCGCCACCGGCACGGCGACGGGTTCGGGTTCGGGGACGGTGGCCAGCGGGTCGGTGGCGGCGGGCGCCGCCGGGGCAGCCAGCACCACACCGGTGCGGGCCGCTCGCAGGGCGCGCCGGAACGACGCGGCGTCCTGGAAGCGGTCCTCACGGTCCTTTTGCAGCGCCTTCAGCAGCACGCTGTCCAGGGCCGGGGACACCTCCGGGTTGAAGGTGCTCGGCGCGGACGGGACCTCACGGACGTGCTGGTAGGCCACGGACACGGGCGAATCCCCCTGAAAAGGAGGCCGGCCGGCGAGCATCTCGTAAAAAAGGCACGCCGCCGAATACAGGTCGCTGCGGGCGTCCACGGACTCGCCGCGGGCCTGTTCGGGGGACAGGTACTGGGCGGTGCCCATGACGGTCTGCGTCTGGGTCATGGTGGCGGCCGAGTCGGAGATGGTCCGGGCAATGCCAAAGTCCATGACCTTCACGCCGCCGGGACGCCCCTCGGAATCCTCCACGACCATGACGTTGGCGGGCTTGATGTCACGGTGCACAATGCCGGCCCGGTGGCTGTATTCCAGCGCGGACAGCACTCCCAGCGTGAAGTCGATGGCCTGGTCGACGGTGATGTCGTCCGCCCGCACCAGGTCCCGCAGCGTCTTGCGGCTGACGTATTCCATGACAATGTAGGGCAGTTTGGCGGCGTCGCCCAGGGCATCGGCGCTGGAGTGCTCCCCGGTGTCATAGACGGCAACGATCGAGGGGTGGTTCAGCCCCGCCACCGCCTGCGCCTCGCGCCGGAAGCGGGCCTTGAGCTGCGCATCACGGGCCACGTCCCCGCGCAGCAGCTTGATGGCCACCGTGCGTCCCAGGCGGATGTCGCGGGCCATGTAGACGTCGGCCATGCCGCCCCTGCCCAGGAGCTCGCCAATCTCGTACCGCCCACTGACGACGCGGGGAACATTCATGGTGTCAGTGTCCTTTCAGTGGGTCGGCGTGCTGGCGGTCAGGGCTGGGCGGGGGCTACGGTGTCGGCGTGGGTGCGGGCACGGTGGCGTCGGCGGCCGGCGGATTGGCCGGAGCCGTTGTACCGGGGCCCGTAGAGACGTAGTAGGTCACGATGGTGCCCTTGGGCTCCGTTGAGCCGGCCGTGGGGACAACCCGCACCACGTTGCCCGCGGGCACGGTGGCGGATTCCTCCGAGGCCCGCGCGGGCTTGAACCCGGCGTCCGTCAGCGCCTTGTCATACGCGTCCCCGCTCTGGCCCTGGAAGGACGGCACGGTGGCAAAGTCCGCCGGGTTCGGTCCCTTGGAAACCGTGACAGTGACTGTGCTCCCTGCCGGCACGGCGGATCCACTGGGGCTGATGTCGCTCACCATGCCCGCGGCGGTCGCCGGGTCGTAGGCGTCAACGCGCGTGACTTGCAGGCCGTCGTTGATCAGGACATCCCTCACCTCGGCAAACGGCTTGCCCAGGAACGCGTCCGGCTGAATGTCCACGGTTTGGGGTGCCTGGGTGGTGGGCTCGGGTGTGGGCGTCGGGGAAGGCGTTTCCGACGGCGTTGTCTGCACGGGCGCCGACGTCACCGTCGGCAAGCCGGACTGCGTGGCGGCGGGCTTTCCGTCGAACACCCCCAGGCTTTGCAACAGCAGGGCCGCCACAGCAAACAGCAGCAGGGCGATCAACGCAACGGCGGGCCAGGTCCAGGGGCTCCGGCCGCGCCGGGCGGGTTCCGCAGGTGCCTCCTCGGAGTCGAAGTCGCCCATCAGTGAACTGTCTTCCGGCTCGGCGTCCCAGGCGCGCTGGGCCCCCAAGGCCTCCGCCCGGGTCGGCGGACCGGCGGGGACGGTGGTCGCCGCCACGGTTGGCAGCGCCGTCGTGCTTGGCGCCGAAACGTTGCCCACCACGGAGGTGGGTGCCGTGGCGTTGATGTCCACCGGCGCCGTGATGGGTCCCGTGGCCGACTCAAACAACAGCATGCCGGGAACGGCCGCGTGGGCAGCCTGGATGTTGCCGGCCCGGATGGCTTCGGCAGCTTCGGCCAGCTTCAGGGCATTCGCGGGCCGGTTCGCTGGATCCTTGGCCAGCATGGACATCAGCAGAGCGCGCACCGGGGTGGGCAGCGTGTCCGGCAGCGGCGGCGGAGCGTCGTTGACCTGGGCCAGGGCGATGGCAATCTGCGACTCCCCGGAAAACGGGCGGTGCCCGGTGATGCACTCGTAGCCGATGACGCCCAGCGAGTAGATGTCGCTGGAGCCGGTGGCCACCTGGCCGGTGGCCTGTTCGGGGGCCAGGTACTGGGCGGTGCCCATGACCTGGCCGGTCTGGGTCAGGGGCACCTGGTCGGCCAGGCGGGCAATGCCGAAGTCGGTGATCTTTACCCGTCCCTCGGGCGTGATGAGCAGGTTGCCCGGCTTGACGTCGCGGTGGACCAGGCCCTGGGCGTGTGCCACGGAAAGCGCGCGCGCCGTCTGGGCGATCATGGACAGCGTCCAGTCCGCGGACAGCACGTGTTCGCGCTCAATCAGGGCGGACAGCGGCTCCCCCGGCACCAGTTCCATGACCAGGTAGGCGGAGCCGTCCTCTTCACCGTAGTCAAAGACGTTCGCAATCCCCACATGGTTCAGCAGCGCCGTGTGCTTGGCCTCGGCCCGGAAACGGGCACGGAAGCCGGGGTCGCCGGTGTATTCATCCTTGAGGATTTTGATGGCTACGAGCCGGCCCAGGACCAGGTCCTGGGCCTTCCAAACTTCGCCCATGCCGCCGATGGCAATGCGTGAGGTGAGTTGGAATCTGCCGCCTAAGGTGATTCCTGAAGTAGGCCTCACTTTTTCAACACCGCCTTGAAGAGTTTGCTTGCGTTGGGACTTGTTAGTGCTGCGCCGGTGGCGACGTCAACATTGGGCATCATAATGGTCACGACATATTGCGGATCATTCGCCGGCGCGAAACCGGTAAACCAGGCGTTGTTCAATCCAGTGTTTCCGACCTCCGCGGTGCCGGTTTTGCCGGCGACCTCCACGCCCGGAACGGCGGCCGCCCCTGCGATCCCCTGGTCCACCACGTCAACCATCCATTGGGTGATCTGCGACGCGATTTCGGGGGTGGTGGACTGGCGCAGGACCTCCGGCTTGAGGCTTTCCACCGTCCGCAGGTCCGGCGTCCGGACTGCCTGGACCAGGTTGGGCTTCATCTGCGTGCCGCCGTTGGCGATGGCCGCCGTCATCATGGCGATCTGCAGCGGCGTGGCCGTCACGTCCTGCTGGCCGATGGCGCTGCGGGCCAGCGCGGGCTTGTCCAGGGCGGCCGTTGAACCGGGGAACCGGCTGGCCGTGACGGCGTCGGGGAACGTCAGGGAATTGTCATTGAAGCCGAACTTGTCCGCCTGTGCCGTGATGGCGTCCTGCCCCAGATCCAGGGCAATGCTGGCGAACGGCGTATTGCACGAGTTTTCGAGGGCAAAGGCAAAACTCGCCTTGTCCCGGGTGTCGCACTGGCCATAGAGGTAATTGGGCAGCGTATAGGAGATGCCGGGGAACTTCATGGCGGCCGGGTTGGGCAGCACGGTGTCCTTGTTGTATTTTCCGGAAGACAGTGCGGCGGCCGTATCCACGAGCTTGAACACTGAACCGGGTGCGTACGTCTGCTTGTAGGCCGCGGAACCGAACAAGTCGATTCCCGGCACGTTGACCAGTTTCGCATAGGCCGCATCCACCGACTTTTGGTCGTGGCTGGCCATGACATTGGTGTCATAGGACGGTTTGGAGACCATGGCGACAATGGCCCCGGTCTTGGGGTTCATGACCACGATGGACCCGGCAATGCCGTTGGGGATCATGTCATACGCCATTTTTTGGATGGCCGGGTCAATGGTCAGCGCCACCGACTGGCCCTGCGGGCGGGCACCGGTGAAAGCCTGCGAAATGCGGTCGAACAGCGCTGCATTCGTGGTGCCGGCGAGTTCGTCGCGCATGGCCGATTCCAGCCCGTACTGGCCGGCATATTTGCTGTAGAAGCCCGTCAGGCCGGCATAGAGCTGGGGATCGTTGTATTGGCGCTGGTACTTGCAGTCAGAATCGGTGGCGACGGACTCGGCAATCGGGTGCCCGCCCACCAGGATCGGCCCCCGGTCGCTGCAAAAGGTCTTGAGCAGCTGGCGGTTGTTGCTGGGGTTGGCATTGAGCGAATCGGCGTCAAAGAACTGGACATAGGAGATGGAGCCAAAGAGAAGGATGAACAGTGCAATGGCGACAATCCAGGAGTTGCGAATGGCCTGGTTCATGATGCAGGCACCTCCTTCCGGCGCTGGTCATCGGGGGTGGCGGATGATTCGGCCGGCCGGCGGGCGGCGTCGGAGATCCGCAGGATCAAGGCAACGATGATCCAGTTGGCGAGCAGGGAGGACCCCCCGGCCGCCAGGAACGGGGTGGTCAGCCCGGTCAGCGGGATGAGCCGGGTCACGCCGCCGATGATCACGAAGCACTGCAACGCGAAGGAAAACGCCAGGCCCACGGCAAGAAGCTTGCCGAAGGAATCCCGCGTGCCCAAGGCGGCACGGAAGCCGCGGGCAATGATCAGTGCATACAGGCAGACAACGGCGAACAGGCCCACCAGGCCCAGTTCCTCACCGATGCTGGCTATGATCATGTCGCTGTTGGCCAGCGGCACGGTGTCCGGGGAGCCTTCGCCCAGGCCCGTGCCCAGCAGCCCCCCGTTGGCCATGCCGAACAGGCCTTCAACCACCTGGAAGCTGCCGCCGCTGGCACCGATGTATTGGGGATCGAGGGCATTGATCCACGTGTCGATCCGCCGGGTGACATGGCTGAAGATCTTGTATGCGGCAAATCCACCGACGGCCATGAGGACAATGCCGATCACTACCCAGCCAATACGGCTGGTGGCCACGTAGATCAAGACCATGAAAAGACCGAAGAACAGCACCGAGGTGCCCAGGTCGTGTTGGAAGACCAGGACGCCCACACTGGCAATCCAGGCCACGAGCATGGGGCCCAGGTCGCGGAGCCGCGGCAGCTGCAGGCGGCCGATCTTCTTCCCTGCCAGCAGGATCAGGTCGCGGTTGGAGGAAAGATACCCGGCGAAGAATATGGCCAGGGTGATCTTCGCAATTTCCCCGGGCTGGAAGGTGAACGGGCCCAGCTTGATCCACACGGTGGCGCCGTTGACGTCGCCGGCGGAAATGCCCGGCACGAGGGGCAGCAGGAGCAGGACCACCGAGAGGACCAGCGAAATATAGGTGTAGCGGCGCAGGATGCGGTGGTCCTTGAGGGTCCAGAGCACGGCGATGGCCGCCGCCACGGCGAGGCCCGTCCAAAGCCATTGGCGTTCTCCGGCGTTGTCCCCGGAGACAATGTCAAGCCGGTGGATCATGGCCAGACCCAGGCCGTTGAGTGCCACCACAACGGGCAATATAACCGGGTCGGCATATTTTGCCCGGAAGCGCAGGGAGATGTGCACCGCCAGCGAAAGCCCGGCCAGCACCGCCGCCTGGATATAGAAGTCCCTGTCAAAGGTCCGGCCCAGGTTCAGGTTCACCAGGGCGTTGGCCATGATGCCCATGGCGAGGGCCAGGAGCAGCAAAAGCAGCTCTATGTTGCGGCGTGGCTTGGACACCGTCATCAATTGGCTCATTGTCCGCCTCCGGGGGTGCAGGTTGGGGTGGCCGACGGCGACGCTGTTCCGGACGGCTTGGCGGTGCCACGGGCGGTGGCCTTCGCCGGAGCGTGCGTGGCGGTGGGGCGGGCCGTTGCCTTGGCCGTTGCCTTCGCGGTGGGCTTCGCCGAAGCGTGCGGTGCCGTGGCGCCCGCCGTCGCGCCGGGCGACGGCGTGGCTGTAGCCCGGGCGCACGGCGGGGTGCCCGTGCCCGTGCCCAGCCTCAGGTCGACGATGATTTGTTCGGCGGCGCTGAGTGAGGCCGCGGGGACGGTCTGGGCCACCAGCTGCTGCGAATACTCGGGCAGCGATTGGACCGAAACGCTCGTCTCGCGTTCCAAATGCGACAGGGCAAAGGGGCCAAGGTTTTGGGATACGCCCTGGAAAATGGCCACGTTTCCGTGGGAGGAGCCAACAAAATACTGGGTCTGCGTCCAGGCAACGGCGGTCCAGGCGCCGGCCACGACCACAATGGTTGCCACGACGCCCAGCAGGGAAAACAACCACCGGCGGTAGCGGACGCGGGGCAGGGACTGCTCGGTGTCATCCTCCTGAAGCGCGGCGTCGACCGGCTTGTGGGTGAGGACGGTCGCGGCCCGCTGGACGGCAGGATGGTGGGCCAGGAGGGGAATCTTCCCCTCGGCATTCGCTGTCAGCGCCGCACCGACCAATTCGTGCGGGCGTTGTTCGAGTTCACGGCGTACGACGGCGGCGCGTATGTGGGCATCGAGCCCGGCCGTGGGTTCCCCGTCATCCTCCTGGCCGGAGGGCTCCCCTGCCACTGTCCCTGAACCGTCACCGTCGACAGCGTCGTCACCGGAGCCGTTGGCCGGCGCGGCGTCATCGGGCGCCGCGTCTGTTTCGCCGTCGTCGTCCCAGGCCCCGGCAACGGTGTCCAGCGCGGCGGTGGCCGTGTCTTCCGGGGTCGCCTCGGCCACGTCAAAGACCACAACCGTGACGTTGTCCGGGGATCCGGCGGCCAGGGTCAGGTCGATGAGGGTTTCCGCGCAGTGGGCGAGGCTGCTGGTGTGCCGGACCACCTCCTCCACCATTTCGTGGCGGACAAAGTTCAGCCCATCGGAACAGAGCAGCCAACGTTCCCCGGGTTCGACGTCGTAGAACTTCAAATCCAGTTCGGGGGAGGCATCGACGTCCCCCAGCACGCGCATCAGCACGTTCTTGTGGGGGTGGACCTCGGCTTCGGCTTCGGTCATGCGGCCCTCGTCGATCATGCGCTGCACAAACGTGTGGTCCGTGCTCATTTGTTCAAAAACGCCGTTCTTGAACCGGTACGCGCGCGAATCGCCGATGTGCGCATAGGCCAGGCGCTGCCCGGAGAGCAGCAGGGCGGTGACGGTGGTGCCCATGCCGGCCAGTTTTGGATTGACGTGGACCAGTTCCGACAGCAGGGAGTTGGCGGTCTGGATCTCATCGGCCAGGTGGGTTCCGGCGTCGTCCCCTTCGTAGCCGTCGCGGTCCAGGTGGATCAGGTCCAGGACGGTCGAGGCGCTGGCAACGTCACCGCCGGCGTGCCCGCCCATGCCGTCGGCCACCACGGCCAGGTGTTTGCCGGCATAGGCGGAATCGTCGTTCTTTGCCCGGACCAGCCCCATGTGCGACCGTGCCGCATAGCGCAGGATCAGGGGGTGTTCGGCCATGCCTACGGCCTCAATTCGATGACCGTTTTGCCGATGCGAACCGGAACGCCGGGTTCCACGGGCAGTGCCCGGGTCAACTGCGTGCCGCCGAGGTAGGTGCCATTGGTGGAGCCCAGGTCTTCGATGAACCAGCGCGTGCCCTGCGGGAAAAGCCGGGCATGGCGGCCCGAGGCATAGTCATCCTCCAGGACCAGCGTTGCCTCCTGGGCGCGGCCCAGCAGGATCGGCGTGCCGGAAAGCTGCAGTGTGGTGCCGGTCAGCGGCCCCTCGGTCACCACCAGCTCGCGCGCCTGCGCCTTGGCAGGGGCGGCCTCGTCAACCAGTTCCGGATGCTTGCGTGCCTGGCGTGCCGTGGGGGCGCCGACCTTGGCCTTGCGCCCGATCACCAGGTCGCGCCGCATGGCGGCGACAACACTGAAAACCATGATCCACATCAGGATCAGGAAACCGAAGCGCAAAACGGTGACTGTCAGGCTCAAGTCATTCACGGGCGGCCCCCGCTCCGCGCCGGGAGGATGCGGAAGGTGATCTGGGTCCGGCCCATGGTGATGACTGTCCCGTCGGTCAGGTCGGCGCTGCCGTGGACCCGGTGGCCATTGACGAAGCTGCCGTTGGTTGACCCCAGGTCGACGGCGGTGCTGACGCCGCCCCGGGTGCGGATCTCCAGGTGCTTGCGGGAGACCCCGGTGTCGTCAATGAGAATGTCGGCCTCCGAGGACCGTCCCAGGGTGATGGAGCTGGCGTTGAGCGAGTACCGCTGGCCGTCGATGTCCAGGACCGGCTGGCCCGAGGGCGCAGCATCCTGCGGCGGGTTCGCCACGGCAGCTCCCTGGCGCTTGTACATGGGTGTGGGCGCCTGGCGGGGCTGGGCGGGTGCATGTGCGGGAGCCGAAGGAACGACCGGGCGCTGCACGGAAGAACGTGACTGGTGGTCGTCCCTTTCGGTGGCGGAGGCCACCTCGAAGTGTCCGGGCCGCAACTGAGCCGCATGGTTAAAGGTCACACGTACCGGGCCCTGCAATACATAGTCCTGGCTGCGGGAATGGTTGATGATTACATCGCAGAGTTCTTCGGCGAGGGACACACCCCACGACCGTGCACGTTCAAAGTCGGAATCGCCCAGCTGGATGTTGAAGACGTTAGGGGCCAAGGTACGGCCCGCATCAAGCGTCATGGCCTTGTCGTCAAGTTCACGGCGAAGTGCACTGGCCACCTCCACGGGCTGCAGCGACTTCGAACCGCGGGAGAAGGCGCCTCGAACTGCCTTCTCAATGCCCTTTTCAACATTGTCAAACAATCCCATACTGTCTCCCCCTCTCCTTGTGAATGTGGCGTTTGGCGGCCACCGGGTCTTATTCGGTCCGTGGCCGTCCCGGCGTGCCGCAATTACGGCGTGAAGTACGCCCCAAGGCGCGCTAGCCCGCGTCTCGGGCAACGATCCACAACGTCGATACTACTGGGCGCGGCTAGGAAAAACCCTATTGGCGGCCACCTTTGGGGTGGAATTCATACCCCGGGGGGAGCCTTCGCGATCCAGGAACTTGATGGCGAAATCCTCGTGTTTTAGGGAAAAATGACTGGACTGACGGGGAGGGACAGGAGCTGAAACGGGCCCATGGTGTGGCCCGTTTAGGAATTTGGCAAAGTGTCCTATATGCTTGATCTCGCTGTTCCACTGAAACCCGAAAGGGAAACGGTGGGAAGGCAAGAGACGCGCGAGTGGCGGAACGGCAGACGCGCTGGCTTCAGGTGCCAGTGTCCGAAAGGGCGTGGGGGTTCAAATCCCCCCTCGCGCACGTCAAGGGAAAGTCCCCGGCAGGATCGAAAGATCCCAGCCGGGGACTTCTTCGTTTAACCGGCCCGTCCGACCTGTCCCCTAGCCTTGCCCGGGCCGGTCCGGTCCGACCGCCTGGACCGCGTGTGCACCCCAACGCATGGCGGACAGTCCACCCTGGCACTCACTGTGTGAATGGGGCCTTCTCCATGGATGTGGCTGCCAGACCCTTATATCCATCCCCTTATATAGGGACACTTGTATAGGGGGGACCGGGGCCTGAAAGCTGCGGCGCCCCGTGCCAACGGCCAAGGCAAAGGCGGTGGGCACGTGGTCGGTCCGGCCGGTGAGCGCTCAGGGCTCCACCGGATTTGCGCAGGGCTGAAACAGCGTGTATTGTTTTTCGAGTTGCCCCGGTGATCGGGGGAACGAAATCCCGTGTTCATGTGGCCGGTTTTACCGGTGTGTTTTGCATGTCTGCGGGTGGTTTTCCACCCTTTTGTGTGTGGGGGCCGGCAGGACC